>NZ_JBDSCA010000069.1:0-35806 GCF_039921305.1 Mucilaginibacter sp. | reverse complement strand
ACCGCCGTTATGATGGCTCCTATACGACGCCCTTTATATACCGAACCCTGACCTCCAGTGCGCATTGCACCCATGTTCTCTAATCCTTCGGTTATCGTAAATACTTTGCTCATGAAAATTCTGCGTATGCTATTGTGGTAATCAACCACTGTAGGCACTTTATGTTTGATTTATGTAATGTGGATGTTTCGTTAAATTCTGAATGAGGCATTTATAGGGTTGAGCCGTGTCAAACATCATTTACCGTTTATTATTCACTATTCACCGTTTTAATGGCGGTTTTTACCGACGATCACTTTGACTTCAATAACGGAGCCGCTATATTAGTTGAATGTATCATCACTACCTGAAATTTTTTCTCAAGTACACGGCTTTTCCTGGGCCATTTTTAATTTCGCGGCTGACTTCAGCCTTTATAATCAGGCGAAAAAGCCTGGCATCAGAATCTTTTACAATCTTTAATACCTGTCCGTGGACATCAATGAGTGAAGGCTAAGATCGATTACTTAAATTCCATTTAACCGAATTAAAAAATAAAGTGATGATAAAACTAAGTCCGTATTTAATTTTTAAAGATAATTGTGAAGCTGCATTTCATTTTTATCAAACAGTTTTTGGTGGTGAAATTTTATTCATGGGACGCTATAAAGATGTACCTGAAGAAACCAGGCAATGGTTTCCGGGTTCCACTGATGAACAGATCATGCATGCCACTTTACAAATTAACGCAGAAACCGTTTTAATGGGCAATGATAGTGTCGAAGCTTATGAGAAATCAAAAGGCACTTTTACAAATAACTTTTTCCTTTATATAAATACCGAAAGTCAAGCGGATGCTTATCGCATATTTGATGAATTATCGGCGGGAGGAAAAATAACGATGCCTATAAGTCAAACTTTTTGGAGCACACATTATGGAATAGTGGTTGACAAATTTGGAATCAATTGGAAAATCACATTTGATCCCGATCAAAAATAACAACAAAGCAATTGTGTAATAAGCGGCCAGGTTAAAAGCCACGCTGATGATCTGGATGTTTGTAAAAAAGCGTAAAGAAGCCAGCCTTTCGTTTTTAAAAGTATCTTACTCACTTTATAGTGATCAACAATTTATTATAAAGATAAGTAGTATCACCGACTCCTCAAATCAATGTTGTTAGCATAATCTCGTGCTATTATCATAATAATCAAACGTGCTATAATTATAATGATCGAATGGGGGGCTGAGCCGCAAGATTTAAAATCGGGGGAATTTCAAGATTAAGGTTGATTTTTTAATATCAAGCCAAAGCCAATAGGTTGCCGTTTTCTTATAAACGGTAACCTATGTTGTAAAAGAAAAGTCGATGTACCAGCTTTGTTTCGCTTCGTCGCGGGCTTTTGTAGAGCCTCTTGGAAGGAGATTGGTCTTTTTTTCCTTGAATAATTTGGGTGTTGTGTAGGTGATTTCTGCCGTTTCCATGGCATGCAAATTCACATGCTGTGGCAGAGTTTTGTCAGAGTAAGCACCTGGTTAGTAGCTAAATAGCTGACTACCAGGTGCATTAAGTGTCTGAGTGGAGAATATCGGAGTCGAACCGATGACCTCTTGCATGCCATGCAAGCGCTCTAGCCAGCTGAGCTAATCCCCCGTTTTGGTTGGGATGGCAAAAGTAGTAAAAAAGTTTTTCCGGGCAAATTTAGTTTTACAAATTGTTATAAAACAGTAAAGCCTCCTAATGGGTTTAAAGGGCTTTTTGTTAAGTTGTTGAACAATTTCTTTTTCTGCATAAGGTTAAGGCATCGAACTCGCTTGTGTTTGATTCACCTTAAATGTGTACAATCTGCCTTTTCAAAGATGAAATTGTCGAAATCCACTTAGTAAGGAAAAAAAGCAAGGTACAAGCAAGAAAAGTTTGTCATATTTTGCCCTATAAGCCTTCAATAATTTAATTGGGTTCGGGAATCAATTTGGGTTGATGGATCCCTTTTTTTTCATAGACCGCTTTATTCATCTCAAAATGGATTTTCGACATCCAGTTTAGGTAGGCTTCAATGGGTTCAAGCCCGATTTCCTTCCGCCTTTTATTCACGGTCAAGCTATCGGCCAACCGCTTGGGGGTCGCCTGGCAGCTATTCAGGTTATAGGTCACTTGTGTACCGTAGAGCTGCTTCCTGCCAGTATTGATCCTGACGCGATCTGTCAAATAAGCGAAATTCTTCGCATCCGCATTTTGCCGGGCCACATGTACCTGCATCGCTGCTAATATTTTTTCCTGGAAAGCGACATCATGGTCGCAGTGCTGTGTCATCAGCCAGAAATGGTTACTGCCCATTTTGCCCACGAGAGCATAGCCGGGAAACCCATACCTGTCAAAAACGTTTTGAAGCCGACGTTCATTAGAAGCGAAAACACTATCGCTATAATTCGCCCGTTCTGTGTCGTTCATGTCTTTAACCCTGCCCAACCGCGGGCCCGCCGCTGTTTGGTCAAGTTCAGCCCATTTTGCCAGGCTGTCGGCCAATGGCTGATTAATTGCTTTTTGCTGCGCCTGTGCGCACCACAAACCTAATAACCAAAAAGTGGTGAAAAGTAATTTTTTCATTGGCCGGCAGCTTAAAGGACAAAAGTAAAAATTATTTAGCCTAAATGACAACTGTTTTACAACTGCGCAATTTTGATATTTGGGTCATTTGCTCAACCGTATCCAGGCCGTTGGGAAGCTAGGGGCTCCTTCAGGAATCCTGTTTCGTACATCATTCCTGAAGGGCCAAATTTGCCCTAGCCGGTTTTCAGGCATTTGAATAGGGTAGTTGGTTCCCTGTTCAGTATTTTGTTATCAAAAAAATGGCTAAAAAACGACACCATTATAATTCTAAAACGTCTGTATTTTCGGTAGGTACTGTGCCGTTCTGGATTTGATCAGGCATGCCCAACCTTTTCAGGCGGCTACGTAAAAAAATACTTTATTCTGATATCACGTTCCATAATTCAACTATACTTCGGTTTTCACCATGATATCTTCCTTGAAATGTGGTTGTCCCTTACCGGTGGTGATTAGGTTAAATAAGCTATGCTGTAGAAAATAGTTCCAGCCTTTGAAGCAGTCCTTGTAACATTCACTTTCCGGAACTAAACCAACATGTGTAAAATGGACCTGTGTTTTGCCGTCTTTTTTAGAAATTTCAAAACGGACCTGGGTACCGGTCCATTCGGTTTTATCTTCAAGAAAACTGAGATGACTTTCGGTAACCAACCAAACTACCTTTTCGTTCAATATTACTTCGGTCAATTGTTGTTTGGAATAGTGCATGTCGGCAAAGCGGACCTCAAATTCATCATTTAGTTTTTCCGAGTGTCCTTTAAAATCCTCAGACCACCAGGCGCGGATATTATTAATAGCATTGAATACTTCTTCCGGGCTTTGATTTACCGATAAGGTTGTTGTAAAATCGTGTGTTTTCATGCTTGATTTTGGTTTTAATGTTTGATCTTCCATTTATCTGCTAACTCGGCATTAAAACCGTCAGCATTTTTGGGGTTAGGTTTTCCTTTGCCTGTGGTAATTAAACTGTATAGGCTATTTGTAATATAGTTCCCCCAGGCATCGTTACAAACTTTATAACACTCATATTCCGGTACCAAGCCTTCGTGTGTGAATTTAACTTTTGTCTTACCATTTTCCGAAGTAATATCGAAGATGAGTTTAGTGCCTATCCATTCTGTCTTATCTTTTGTAAAGCTGAACTGATTGTCCAAAACTTCGTAAACCAGTTTTTTATCCGGTATCATTTCTACGAGTTTCATTTTACAGATATGGACATCTTTGTAGTGATAAACAAATACATCACCCAATTTATCTGTTCGGCCTTCTATTTCTTCAGACCACCAGCCGCGAAAGTTTTTGATTGCTTCGAAAGCTATTTTTGGATTCTGCTCCACTAAAATAGAGGCGGTATAATTTTGTTTTTCCATATGATGTTGTTTTAAATAGATTGCTTTGACCGGATCTTTTGTTACGGTCAATTGCTTTGGGCTATTGTTCCAATTCGACAATAATAATGCGGTCAACAGGATAGTTGTAAAGTTTGATGTGATCATACATATTGTTTTTAGTTTGGTAATTTGCCGTTTAACAGTGCTTCCAATTTTTTAAGTTTCAAAGTCCAGAACTCATCGAAATAGTTCAACCAAGCCTGTAATTCTTCGAACCCATCCTTTTTTAGTGTACAATACCGTTCCCTGCCTATATCCTGAATGGAAATAAAGCCGGCTGTTTCCAATATTTTAACGTGTTTGGAAACGGCCGGACGGCTCATGTCGAAATTGTCCGCCAGATTATTAATGGTCAGGCTATCCTCCGAGAGCAATATCAACATCTTGCGGCGGCTGGGATCTCCGATGACCTGGAAGGTATCAAGCGTTGGTATGGCCATGAGCTCCAGCGTTTAAAAGTTTGTCGATGTTCTGGAACTTCTCCAACCAGCCATGCATAAGGCCGTGGTACATATCCAGGTTTTCTGCCCTGTCAAAGCCACGATGATCCAGGAACACCTGCGTACCATTGTCTTTAGATTCCAGTCGCCAGGTCACCACGGATTCCAGCGTGATGCTACCTGCGCCGGGGCCGCAGTTCCAGGAGTAGCTTAATGTTTTTAAGGGTTCAATGTTTAGTACCTTGCAGTAAAAGATGCCATCGAAATTTAGGTTCGCTTTTGCGCCGGTACGAAATTGAAATTCATGCCCCATTACCGGCTCGAAATTGTTTTTCATGAGCCATTGCCCCATGAGTTCGGCGTTAGTGAGGTATTCCCATACCGTCTCAACGGGGTGGGCGAAGAAGTACTGGTGTTGAATAACTTTTGTCATATAGGTAACTTTAAGGTTACTCAAATATATAAGTAACTTCTGGGTTACGCAAATATATTTTACTTTTTTTACTAATGGCTTGCCGGTCAACCACCGCCCGTATCCCAATACCTTAAAGTGCCGAAAGAAACAATACTGGAGTAATAAATAATAAGGTATGAACTTAACCGCGAAGGGACCCTGGCGTGCGTGATTATCTTGATAGATTCTGCAACGAGGCCAACCAACTTAAAAATTAGCCAAACAAACTGAAAGGGACAATAATATGCAAGCTATCAGCCCGACTTCTATCTGGTTCTTCTAACCTATTAATTTTAGGTGACTGATCAGATAGATAAAGATTTACTGCGGGCAATTACTTCCTGGTAATAGCTTTCGTAAATGGGGAGTATCAGGCTTAGGTCAAACTCTTTGGCGCGGGCAAGAGCGTTGGTTTTAAAGGTTTCCAGGCGTTTGTCATCCTCTAAAATATAGATGGCTTTAGCAGCCATAGTGTCAATATCGCCCGGGTCGCACATAAAACCGGTTACGCCGTCAATATTTAACTCGGGCAAACCACCCGCGTTTGAGCTTACTACGGGTACGCGGCAAGCCATCGCTTCTAATGCTGCCAGTCCAAAACTTTCGGATTGTGATGGCATCATAAATAAATCGGACACAGATAGAATCTCTTCGATAGCTTCCTGCTTACCTAAAAACCGAACGTTATCGGTAACTTCCAGATCACGACAAAGCTGTTCGCATTCTGAGCGTTCGGGCCCGTCACCAACCATCAATAATTTGGATGGGATGATTTTGCTGATGATGGCGAATATCCGCACCACATCCTGTGTACGTTTAACTTTACGGAAGTTGGACGTATGTACCAATATCTTCTCGCCGGCAGGGGCAATAGCTTTTTTGAAATGATCTTTAGCTTTCATACTGAAGCGTTTAAGATCGATAAAGTTGGGTATAACGCGGATCTCGTTGGTTATTTCAAAAAATTTCAGGGTGTCATCTTTCAAATCCTGCGAAACAGCGGTAACACCATCGGATTTATTGATGGAGAAGGTAACTACGGGTTTGTAGGTACGGTCTTTACCAACCAGTGTGATATCGGTACCGTGCAGGGTAGTTACTACCGGGATATGGATACCGTAAGTCTCTAATATTTGTTTAGCCATGAACGCTGCCGAAGCATGCGGAATGGCGTAGTGTACGTGCAAAATATCCAGTTGCTCAAACCTTACCACATCAACCAGTTTACTGGCTAAGGCAAGCTCATAAGGTGGAAAATCAAACAGCGGGTATTTGGATATAGATACTTCGTGATAATATAGATTTTCGGAAAAGAGATCAAGCCTTGCGGGCTGGTTATAAGTAACAAAATGTACCTGGTGGCCATTATCAGCCAAGGCTTTACCTAATTCGGTAGCAACAACGCCGCTGCCGCCAAAGGTTGGATAACATACAATTCCTATCTTCATTTGATATGATGGGTTTAGCATTAACCATGCACCGCGTACATAGTTTTAATAATCGAAGGTAAATCCATTATTTACATTTAATGTGAACGGTATGTAAAAATTAAAAGCGTGACAAATTAGTTACAGGGAGGAAAAGTGCGAGAGGTAAGAATCAAGAATCAAGACGAAGTAGCATTGTATTAGTGCGGTTTTTGATAATATTTATTTTAACAGCAAACTGAATGGCAAAAGGTATAAATCCCAAAAAAATCAAATAATTCGCAACAATTGCAAAAAATGTTATCAATATTAAAAAGACTAACTCTGTTATAAAAGATATAAAATAGGTGAACTTGATTGTTGGTTGGTTAATGTATGTGATATATTGGAATGTGCCCTTGTCAAGTCTTAAATAAGCTTCATGTTTCGATACCCAAGTCAAACCTGTGCTCCCATTATCAAACGATATCGTATTGTCCGTCCTTCTGATAATTCTATACCCGTTCTCAAATAGTAAAGAATGTGTAGTACCAAGCATTTCTTTTGAACTTAAATTTGTAGCTCGTCGTATTTGAAACTTCCAATATATGTCGTCCATAACTTATACTTTCAGCGATTTTAATCTACAGCCGCAAACTTCAAGCAAGAAGGATTTCCAACAATGATCTTAGTATCGGTATAAGTTAATTTTCCTGTAGTTTTGTTGATCCGGAAAACATAAACATCATCGCTGTTTTGGTTGGCTACCAGTAAAAAATTGCCTGTTGGGTCTATCACAAAATTGCGGGGCGTTTTACCCATGCTTGATGTTCTGTCTACCAGTGCCAACGCTCCGTTTTCTCTGTTGATCCTGAAGGTTTCTATCTCGTTCTCACTTCCGCGATTGGTGCTGTAAAGGTATTTACCATCGGGCGAGATATGGATATCGGCCGCGCCTATTGATCCCGAAAAACCATCGGGTACGATGGTGGTTGAAGCCAACTTTTTCAATTGACCGTTGTTGTAAGCATAAGTGTAAATATCACCACCCATCTCGTGTATCAGGTACATGAATTTATTATCCGGACTAAAAGCGATATGCCTTGGGCCATCACCACCTACAGAAGCAACGAACGCGGGTTGCGCTGGAGTTAATGGTTTAGCTGCCGATGGGTTGTACTTCATGATGTTCAGTTTATCGGTACCTAAATCGGTATACAGCAAAAACTTCTCATCGGGCGATAATACCGCTGTATGCACATGCGGCTTTTCCTGGCGGCTTTTGTTCGGGCCCGTACCTTCGTCTTGTATATTCTGTGATGGTTCGCCTAAAGAGCCGTCTGCTTTAATAGGGAGAACAGTTAAGCTACCGCCAGCATAATTTGCCACAAATACATTCTTATTGGCTTTATCAACCGAAATATAGCATGGACCTGCGCCTATTGATGGTTGTTTATTGATCAGCGTTATTTTACCCGATTTAGCATCGAATGAAAAAGAGCTTACACTGCCTGTACGATCAGAGCCTACCTCGTTAACGGAATAAATAAACTTACGATCGTTAGATATCGCGATATATGATGGATTGTTAATGCCAGTTACCTTATCCTGGTAAGTTACCTTGCCGGTTGTGGTATCAAAACGGTACACATAAATACCTTCACTTTTACCTGTGGTGTAAGTGCCAATAAGCAGGTTGTAAGCTTTACCTTGAGCAATGCTTATCGCCGGGAAGGCCAGCAAAAGTAATAAGAGTATCTTTTTCATAGTTGGATAGCTATCTTGGTGGTGCAAGTTAATAAATCTATATCCAACAAAAAACCTCCTGTTTTTGGCAGGAGGTTTCGATGTTATTTTATTAAGTGTTTCAGTTGGATAACTTCTTGTTCTTCAAGATATCTCCAGCGTCCGCGTGGTAAATCTTTTTTGGTTAGGCCGGCGTAAATAGCACGGTCAAGCTTTACAACATCATAACCTAAGCTCTCGAATATGCGGCGTACAACACGGTTTTTACCGCTGTGTATTTGTATGCCAATTTCGCGTTTTGATGCGCCGGTTACGTAAGCTACCGAATCTGGTTTAATTAAACCATCTTCCAGTTCAATACCGTAGCCAATTTTGTTCATATCACCTTGTAGTAAGCTTTTATCTAACTCAACATGGTATAATTTGCTGATGTTGCTTTTTGGATGCGATAGTTTGTCGGCTAAGTCACCATCATTGGTCATTAGCAATAAACCTGTCGTATTACGGTCAAGGCGGCCAACAGGATAAATACGTTCTTTGCTGGCTTTTTCAACCAGGTGCATAACGGTGCGGCGCTCTTGTGGATCTTCGGTAGTGGTGATGTAGTCTTTTGGTTTGTTCAATAAAACGTAAACCATTTTCTCACGTTTCAAGGTTTCGCCATTGTAACGTACTTCGTCTTTATATGGGTCAACTTTGAAACCAAGTTCAGTAATAACTTCGCCGTTTACTTTTACAACACCGGCAACAATTAGCTCATCTGCCTTGCGGCGAGAGCAAATGCCCGCGTTTGAAATGTAACGGTTAAGCCTGATCTTACCTTTATCAGTATCCTGCGTCGATTTTTTACGACCACGCATGGTTCTATCAGGCTGTACATCAGCTTCGGAAAAACCTTCGCGTGTTGAACGTTGCGGTGGTTTTACAGTTCTTTTTGGTTCCCTATTATATGGTACTGTTTTTTTGTCTTTATTGTCGTCTTCTTTACGGGCGCGGAATGGGCGTGAATCTGACCCGGCTGCCGTAGTAGATTTGCCTTTGTAGCCACTACCTTCTTTTTTGAAGCCACCTTCGCGCGGTGGGCGGCTATCGCCACCTTCCCTGGTCCCGTAAGGTTTACGGCTAAAGCTTGGTGCATCGCCGCTTGCTTTTTTGAAACCGCCTTCGCGTGGAGGGCGAGTATCTGATGATGATGAATCTCTGGTTCCGTATGGTTTGCGTTTAAAATCTCCTGATCCTTCTGGCTTTTTGTAACCACCTTCGCGTGGTGGGCGGCTATCGCCTGTATCACGTGTTCCGTATGGCCTTTTACCAGCTCTTGATGACTCGCCGGATTTTTTAGAACCACCTTCGCTTTTGAAACCACCTTCGCTTTTGCCGCTCTGGTTAAAATCTTTGGTCCCGTAAGGAGATTTTTTGAAACCTTCGCCACTTGGCTTGCTGAAGTTTTTGTTAAAGGATTTTTTTTCGCCTGTTGATTCGCCTCCGAAAGATTTCTTTGGGCGGTCGCCGTCGCCTTCAAACTTTTTAGGGCCTGATGCTGAACGTGGGCGTGAAGATGATGTTGATCTGTTTGATTTGTCGGGTCCGCCGGTTGAAGACCTGCGGGATGAATTGGATTTGTCGTCGCGACTATTTCCTGATTTTTTAAATGCCATTATTTAAAGTTTAACGCTGTCACAGCGGGGCTACAAAATTATAACATTTTAACAACAACGGCAAGTAAAAGTTTGGGTGCCATTTTAGGCAGAATACGGGTGTTGGCTGTTGCCGATATGGCAAAAAAGCCCCCGAAACGGGTGGGTAATTTAGCAAAATCTCATTTTTTTTACCCCTGCAAAAATCACCGCTTATGATGCTTTCAAGTACGATTTTGAACCGAAAACGCTCTTGGTAAAAGCCTTGATTTTAAGTAAAAGGTTGACATCGTGTATTATATGGGGTATCTTTGCAGCAGTATTCACCATTAAATTTATACATGGAAAAAAGGAAAATGATTAAAAAACACTTAGTAACGTGCTCCGTTATGGCAGTGACAATGATCATCTCCCGACTGCTTATTTTTTGGACAGTTTTGCCCGAAGCAGTCACCGAAATCTCCAGGTTCAAACCCGTATCAGTAGCAGAAAGCACAGCCGGACATGGAAGTTTTAACGTATTAAATGGATCAAATTACTACGATTCAAAACGCGTTCGCGTAGGCTTTATAGCCCACAAAAATAACTCCATTGACAGTCTGAATTTTGCTGATGAGAAGCTACCCAAGCACGACGAGAAAAGCCGGGGGAAAATGAAAAGATCATTAAGGTTACATAATTTTAGCAAGGTGCAAAGCAATATTTTGCACCAAAAGGCTGAAAAAATGTTCCCTATCATTGAGCCGATATTAAAGGCCAATGGTATTCCCGACGATTTTAAGTACATCCCGCTTGTTGAATCTGGTTTTGGAGAAGGCCGTTCAAGCAGAGGTGCCTATGGCGCATGGCAGTTTATGCCGGGCACGGCACGTACTTATGGTTTAAAAGTTAATAAAAACCGGGATGAACGCTTAAATCTGCGTAAATCAACTATCGCCGCATGTAAATACCTGCGCGAGTTACACAGCGAATTTAAAAGCTGGGCAATGGTTGCTGCCGCTTACAATACCGGATCGCCAAATTTGGCGCGGTTGATGCGCAAGCAGTGCCAATGTAATTACTTTAAAATAAAAATGAATACCGAAACAGGCGCTTATGTTTATAACCTGATAGCGATGAAAGAGATCATTAACGATCCGAAGCTATACGGTTATACTTACCAGAAGCCGGTTTACGGTGTTAATACCGAAATTAACGGAGAAGTATTAGCTTTTAATTAAGCTAACCCAATAATAAGGAGCACGTTACCACAGCCGGTTTGCGAAAGCAAGCCGGCTTTTTTGTGGGGTAATTTAAGCGGGGCTTGTTTTGGTTATGCGGCTTTTTACCCATTCGGCAGTAAGTAAAAACTTACCTGCTATCAGCATTGTTATGTGAATGATCATAGAGAAGAACAGGTAACCTATAAACTCTATTTGCCTTAACCATTTGTATCTCACTTTGTCATGTATCTCTAAATGTTCAATCTTTATATTATCGATCTGCAAGGTGTCAATATCTTCTTCCGTCATTGAATCCGACAGGTAATATAGATTTTTGCTTTTGCAGCCCCTATAAAACGCTGCTGTTACTTTTTTCGGTTTTAATATAAAACCTGTTGATAGGGCAAATAAATTCATAACTGAGATCAATGGTTTTCTGCAACTTCTTGAACCTAATTCCCATGCGCTTATTTCACTCTCGCCAACTCTATCTATGCCATAGCCCGACATAATGTGATGCAAGTCGTGAAATTTGAGATACTTTTTCCGGGCATTAATGTTAGGCACCGGCGCCAGAATGCATCCAATGTAAATTCTCACACAGTGCGCTTCAAAGTCGTCGGTCAAATTCAAACTATTGAATTTATAGAATCCTATTAATGCTTCTTTTACTGTCATATTCAACTATTGTCATCTAAGTTAAATAATAAACAGGTGTAAATCATAATCTATTCATAATACTAAGTTTGATAGCATAGCAGCCTTTTTTTCGTTATCTTTGCACGCTTTTTAAATACTTGCAATTTTTTAAAACTTGTTAAGTATAAGTAAGTTTATCAATTGTCTCTACAAAAAATATGACCGAAAAAACTGTTGACCTTGGCGAGCAAAGTGAAGTTGAAGTGTATGGTGCCCGGGTACATAATTTAAAAAATATAGATGTTTCGTTTCCGCGTAATCAACTGGTAGTAATTACCGGTTTGAGTGGCAGCGGCAAATCATCCTTAGCGTTTGATACCATTTACGCCGAGGGGCAACGCCGTTATATGGAAACGTTTTCGGCATACTCGCGCCAGTTTATGGGCGGTATGGAACGGCCGGATGTAGATAAGGTATCGGGTCTGAGTCCGGTTATCGCAATCGAACAAAAAACGACCAGTAAAAACCCACGCTCAACCGTAGGTACAATTACCGAGATATACGATTTTATGCGTTTGCTTTACGCGAGAGCGGGCGAGGCTTACTCTTATGTATCGGGGGAGAAGATGGAGCGGATGTCTGAAGATCAGATCCTGAAAACCATTCTGGAAAAATTTGATGGTCAGCCTATTAATATTTTAGCGCCATCGGTAAAAGGCCGTAAAGGACATTACCGGGAGTTATTTGAACAGATTCGCAAACAAGGTTACCTCAAAGTTTGGGTTGATGGCGAGATGTTGAACGTTGAACCCAAAATGCAGGTTGACCGTTATAAAATTCACGATATTGATGTTGTGGTGGATAGGTTAGTGGTTACTGATAAAGATCTGAAACGTTTGCATACCTCTATCCAGAGCGCGTTGAAAATTGCCAAGGGTATTATCCGTATCGCCGATAAGGATAACAATCTGTATTATTTTAGTAAATATTTGATGGACCCGGTTTCGGGGATATCTTATGATGAACCGCAGCCTAATACTTTCTCTTTCAATTCGCCTTATGGCGCTTGTGAGCGTTGCGATGGTTTGGGTTATATTTTTGAGATAGACGAGGCATCGGTAATACCGAACCCCAAGCTGAGTATTATGAATGGTGGTTTGGCTCCGTTGGGCGAATATCGCGAAACCTGGGTATTCCAGGTGTTGAAGGCTTTAGCCAAGAAATATGATTTCGCTCTGGCTACGCCGATAGAGAAACTACCCCGCGAAAAACTTGATATTATATTAAACGGTTCGCACGAATTGGTTACCGTTCCGGTTGAGTATAATAAGTGGAATGTTACCAATTACCAGATCAGCTTTGATGGTATCATAAAGATGCTGGAAGAGCAGCAGGAAAAACGTGGCGAGGATGCTTTGGGCGATATGGAAGCGTATCGTGTTTTAAAGAATTGCCCCGTTTGTGATGGGGCGCGTTTGAAAAAGGAATCGTTGCATTTTAAGGTTGACGGCAAGAATATATTCGAGCTGGCTACTATGGATATCATAAGCTTACAAGCCTGGTTTGTTGGTTTGGAAGACAGGCTGAACGAGCGCCAGAATGTGATTGGTAAAGAGATACTGAAAGAGATCCGCTCACGAATCGGCTTTTTGCTGGATGTGGGTTTGAGTTATCTGACATTGGACCGTACAGCTAAAACATTATCGGGTGGCGAGGCGCAACGTATCCGTTTGGCTACGCAGATCGGTTCACAATTAATGAATGTAATGTACATTCTGGATGAGCCAAGCATTGGTTTGCACCAGCGTGATAATGATCGCTTAATACAGGCATTGAAAAACTTACGTGACTTAGGCAATACCGTTTTGGTTGTTGAGCACGATAAGGATATGATTTTGGAGGCCGACCATGTAATAGATATGGGCCCGGCAGCCGGTGTACACGGTGGAACGATAGTTGCACAAGGTACGCCAGCACAACTAATGAAAGAGCATACGCTTACCACATCATACCTAAACGGTGAACGTGCCATCGCTACTCCCGAAACAAGAAGAGAGGGAAATGGTAAAACATTGACTTTGAAAAAGGCGACAGGCCATAACCTGAAAAAGGTTAGCGTTGATTTTCCGTTAGGGAAATTGATAGGTGTAACCGGTGTATCGGGCAGTGGTAAATCAAGTTTAATAACCGAGACTTTATACCCTATCCTAAACCATCACTTTTTTAGGGCGAAGAAACATCCGCTGCCTTATGATAAGATAGAAGGCCTGGAGCATATTGATAAAGTGATCGAGATAGATCAATCGCCTATCGGGCGTACGCCACGCTCTAATCCGGCAACGTACACCGGGGTATTCTCGGATATTCGTAACCTGTATGTGGCCTTGCCGGAATCACGTATCCGGGGTTATAAACCGGGGCGTTTCTCGTTTAATGTAAAAGGTGGCAGGTGCGAAACCTGTCAGGGCGCTGGTTTGAAGGTTATAGAAATGAATTTTTTGCCTGATGTGCAAGTGCCTTGCGAGGAATGCAATGGCCGTAGGTATAACCGCGAAACTTTGGAAGTTAGGTATCGTGGTAAATCTATCAGCGATGTATTGGATATGAGTATTGAGGATGCTTGTCCGTTTTTTGAGCATATCCCATCTATCCATCGTAAAATACAAACCCTTGCCGATGTTGGTTTGGGGTATATCACTTTGGGACAGTCGTCAACTACGCTATCAGGCGGTGAGGCACAACGTGTTAAGCTGGCTACCGAGCTATCCAAAAAAGATACCGGTAATACTTTCTATATTTTGGATGAGCCTACAACAGGTTTGCACTTTGAAGATATTAATGTGTTACTTGGCGTGATCAATTTATTGGTTGATAAGGGTAATACTGTTTTAGTTATTGAGCATAACCTGGATGTGGTTAAGGTTTGCGATCATGTGATCGACCTTGGCCCCGAAGGTGGTTCTGGCGGTGGCCGGATATTGTTTGAAGGTACACCCGAAGGTTTATGTAAGGTTAAGGACAGCTTTACGGGGAAATTCCTGAAAAAGGAAATGGACTTGACAGCCAGCCAAAAAAAGAAGTAAATTGAAAGACGTTTGAAAGCCTCAAACAAAATCAGTTTTTATAGCTTATATTTGTTATGATTCCCTTGTTGACTTCGGCACAAATTCGTGAGGTTGATGCTTATACTATAGGGCATGAGCCCATTACATCGGTTAATCTGATGAAAAGGGCTTCCAAAGCTTTTACAAAACAATTTGTTGAAGAGTATCCCGATAAGGGTAAAGGTATAACCGTTTACTGTGGCACCGGTAATAATGGTGGCGATGGATTGGCTATAGCCCGTTTGCTTAAGGCAGAACATTATAATGTAGCGGTTAAGATAACCCGGTTCTCTGAGAAATCCTCTCGTGATTTTGCGGCTAATCTTAAAAACCTGAAAGGTATTGAAGTTACTGAGATCAAGCCCGGAGATGTGATACCTGCTGAACAATCGGATATTATAATTGACGCTTTACTGGGCAGCGGTTTAAACAAACCTTTGGCTGATGATTATGCTCGTTTGGTTGAATATCTGAATACTTTAAATAGGGTGGTAGTAGCGGTTGATGTACCAACAGGCTTTTACACCGAAGGCGAGATTGCGAAAAAGGCACTGGTTTTAAAAGCTAATTTGGTTATTACGTTTCAACAGGCTAAGCTTAACTTTTTATTGCCAGAATCAGCCGCCTATATGGATCGGTTTGTGGTAGCTGATATTGGTTTGGATAAAACTTTTATAGAATCGCTAAACGGTATTTACCAAATGATTGAGGAGGGTGATGTTAAGGGTATGCTAAAACCCCGCAAGCCATTTGATCACAAAGGTACTTATGGGCATGCTTTAATTATCGCGGGGCAGGCGCAAACTATGGGTGCGGCTTTATTGTGTTCGTCGGCGTGTGCGCATACGGGTGCAGGGCTAACAACGGCCTGTGTACCTGAGAGCGGATTGAGCGCTTTGAATAGCGCTTTACCCGAGGTGATGGCTTTAATACATGCTGGTAAAGACAAGCCGGTTATTAAATGGGATAAGTTTAATGCCGTTGCTATTGGCCCGGGTTTAGGTACTGATGGATTCAGCTTTGCTTTGCTGGATACTGCTTTTAAAGCATATCTGCATCCGCTGGTTATTGATGCCGATGCATTAAATATATTAGCTGATAATTACTATCTGATAAAAAAGGTGCCTGTCAATAGCATCATTACTCCGCACATGAAGGAGTTTGACCGGATATTTGGAGAGCATACCAGCTGGTGGAATAGGATAGAAACGATGCGTAATAAAGCTAAAGAGCATAACCTGAACATTGTATTGAAAAACCGATATACCATTATTGCTACTCCTGCCGGTAAAGTTTATTTTAACCCAACGGGTAACCCGGCTATGGCAAGTGGCGGTATGGGAGATGTGCTTACGGGTATCATTACATCACTACTGGCACAAGGTTATTCGCCGGAAGAGGCTTGTATTGTTGGTGTTTACCTGCATGGTAAAACGGGTGATGATATGGCTTTTCCGGATAAACTTTCGACAGTATTGGCGGGCGAACTGGCTAAAAATATCCCGGTTACGCTGGCAAAATTAAGAGCATAAAAAAAGCGGTTGTGTATCGCAACCGCTTATCTATTAACTGACCTTATAAAGAACGAAATACTCAAGTTTGAAGAAGGATATTTAATTTTTTTAAAATAAAATTTGGTTATCCTTTAAAAATCGTTAGCCATCTTTGCAGATATTTGCTTCCCGATTTATATATAAGACGTAGGCAGGTGTGCATTAGTTACAGGTTTTTTATACTTTTTTTTAATACATTGGAAGATACTTTAAGTGAGATATTTACAGAATGCTGGTCGCGGTTATTGTACGGAAGTATCATGGCTGATAACCCGTTTCATACCGGGGTTGTGGGTACGCAACTGAATGGACTGGTTAGTTTGCGTACCGTAGTTTTACGGGGTATTGAACCGGATAATAAACAGGTGATATTTTATACCGACGTACGTTCTGATAAAATTGAAGAGATCAGAACGAATCCGGATTTAAGTTGGTTGTTTTATGATCATAAAGAGGGGGTACAGTTAAGGTTGGCCGGCGCTGGTATCATCCATAATCAGGACGATGTTGCGGCTTACCATTGGGCTAAGGTACATGATGGTAGTAAGCGGTCGTACCTGGCTAAACCCGGCCCATCAACAGGTATAAGTGAGCCGGCAGATGGACTTGAATATTTAAATGCTGATAGCGACCTTGAAGCAGGCTACAATAACTTCGCGGTAATAGTAACCGAAGTGAATTTTATAGAATGGCTTAGTTTAAAGGGTAACGGCCATCGCAGGGCCGAATTTAAATTGATATATAATAGTTGGAAAGGGCAGTGGCTTATCCCTTAATAGGTGCCGCTACAACCATTTGATCCATAGTAGGGCTTGGTACGCCGCCACGTTTCTCTAAGGTTACGGCAAACATTACGGCGTTGGCTACCGATCTCATTTCTATCATGCCGTTTGATGTTGTGTCTGATTTTGCGTCAAATACACCCAAGTCAACCGGTTTACCATCAACAATTGCCCATAGCTGGTATTGGTGGTCTTTGTCGTTTTGGGCCAGTTTCATATCGGGTAAGTTAATCATTACCTTCTTTTTTACCGGGCTCCAGGCCATGGTTAATTTTGCTTCGGGAGTTTTTTTTGTGCCTTGTAATTCAATGATTTTGAAAGATGCATCATGAGCTACGGTAATATCATTTTCCAAATAGTTAACCTGATTGGCAAAACTTTGGTTGCGGCTTTGTAATAAAGCGATCTGACCTTGTGATTCGTTTAACTTGCTGTTGGTATTGTATAACGCTCCCAGGCTTATAATTAGCGCGGCTAACGATGCAGCAAAGGCGTATTTATAAAAGCTATTTGTATTTGAAGTTGGCAGTGCCCTAACGTTATCATATTCGGCAACGGCATAGCCATCGTCGTCTCTTTCGTTAAAAGGTTTGGTTGGAAATTTACTATCGTCGGCAAAGTTGGTTAATAAGCTATTTAAAACTTTATCGCGTAAGTGGGCAGATGGTTCAACGGCATTCTCTAAAGCATAGGCTTCCAATGATCTTTCGATCTCGCCTAATTCGGCTTTGATCTCAGGATGCTTCGAGGCCATATCTTGCACTTGCAACTTTTCTTCTGGCGTTAAGTCGCCCAGAACGTAAAGTTCCAATATGCCCGATTCAATATATGCTTTAATGTCTTCCACTTCTTAATTAAAATATGTACGTAACTGTATAATAGCCATTCGCAGCCGCGTTTTTACTGTTCCTAATGGTACATCTAATTCTTCGGATACCTCAACATGAGTATAGCCCTTAAAGTAAACCAATTCCAGAATTGCTTTTTGCTCTGGTTTTAGTTTTTCAACTAAGTCTCTAATTCCAAGCAGTTCGGGTTTGTATACTGTATTTCTTTGTTCGTCTATGAAAGTTACGTTAATTTCAAGTTCCTGGTTTTTATTTTGGTTCTTAAAATCTTTAGACCGAACCTTATCGATAGCCAAATTACGTGCAATATTAACCATCCAGGTAAACAGGCGGCCTTTTTCTGTATTATAACTTTGGAATGAGTTCCATATTTTGATAAAAGTTTCCTGCAAAACATCTTCCGCAATAGCGGTATCAACAACAATACGGGCTATAACACCAAGCAGTGAAGATGAATACATATCATACAATGCTTCAATAGCGATCTTATCGCGATTGCGCAAAGCAAGAACCAACTCTTCTTCGGATAGGGATATTTTATGTTTCTTGGTCAACAGGGTGAAAGTAGCAGGATTTTCTTACAAATCAAATAAATGTTTTTCAGCGTGGTATGACGAACGTACCAGTGGGCCGCTTTCCACATATTTGAAACCCATATCTAATCCTTTTTGCTTGTAAGAAGCAAACTGATCTGGTGTTATCCAATCAATTACCGGGTGATGGCTTTTGGTTGGTTGTAAGTATTGGCCTAAAGTTAAAATATGAACGCCTGCATTTAAAAGATCCTGCATTGCCTCTAAAACGTCTTCTTCGTGCTCGCCTAAGCCTAACATAATGCCAGATTTGGTTCTGACACCTGATGCATTTATCCGGCTCAGGCACTCTAAACTTCTATCGTATTTGGCTTGGATACGTACTTCTTTGGTTAAGCGACGTACAGTTTCCAAATTGTGTGATACCACTTCTGGTTTAACAGCTAACACCCTGTCTAAGTTTTCCCAGATGCCCCTGAAATCAGGGATTAATGTTTCTAAAGTAGTAGTTGGGCTTTCGCGGCGGATGGCGTTAATGGTTTCGGCCCAAATGGTAGAGCCTCCGTCTTTCAGATCATCACGATCTACCGAGGTAATTACGCAATGTTTAACCTGCATTAACTTAACCGAGTTGGCTACGCGGTTGGGTTCGTCCATATCAACAGCTAATGGGCGGCCGGTAGCTACAGCGCAAAACGAGCATGAGCGGGTGCAAATATTACCCAAAATCATAAAGGTGGCAGTACCCGCCCCCCAACACTCACCCATGTTAGGGCAATTGCCGCTTTCGCAAATAGTGTGCAGCTTATGGGTATCAACCAAGCCGCGTACATGGGCATACTCTTTACCAACAGGTAACTTAACACGCAGCCAATCGGGCTTGCGTTGTGTTTGTTGATTTGCAGGAACAACCGGTAGTTCGATCATGTGACAAAAATAGTTAATTATGCTTAGAAAAAATACCGGTTATTGAGTTATTGGTTGCCGAGTTGTTAGATTTGTGTCAACATTAACAACTAATAAATAAAATATTATGGCTACTGTTCAAACTACCTACGTTGGCGGCTTTCGTACCGAAAATATTCACTTACAATCGGGCACTCAAATATTAACTGACGCACCTACCGATAATCAGGGTAAAGGTGAGGCATTTTCACCAACTGACCTGTTGGCAACATCGTTAGGTACCTGTATGTTGACTACAATGGCTATCCGTACCGCTAAGGATGGAATTGATATGGACGGTGCCAAGTGTGCCATTACTAAAATAATGGCTGCCAATCCACGCAGAGTGTCTGAGATAGTAGTAGCGTTTACTTTCCCGAAAGAATATACTGCCGAGCAAAAGAAATTATTGGAAGATGCGGCTTTAACCTGCCCGGTTTATTATAGCTTAAACGAGAGTTTGGTTAAGACTGTAGATTTTGGGTGGTAGGTTTTTTTTAGTCTGAAAGTTCGGAAGATAAAAAAGATTTATAAATATATAAGTCCGGGAGTTCGAAAGAGGAGCATGCTCAAATCTTTCGGACTTCCGGACTTTTCCGTCTTTCGGACTTAGTTTAATACCGATAGCGCTTCTTCAACGGAGATCCCGCCGTGCGATTGATCTAAAATGCATTCACCGTCTTTAATAAGCAACATTTGCGGTGACTCATGGTGAACCTGGAAATCTGCGGCTATTTTAGCAGATAACTCACGATGTTTGATCAGATCCAGAAAATATAGGGAAACATCTTGTGGCAACGTATCCCACTCTAATTCAAATCTTCTTTTAGCCATCATGCTGATGGAGCAGCGTGTAGAGTGTTTGAAAATTATGCTATTGCCGGATTGTTTTTTGATGTTGTCCAGCTGGTCTGCCGATTCTATTAATGTCCAAGTCATGATGTTATAACGCGAAGTTTATTTCGCTACAAAGGTGGGGCAAAAACCGTGCTATAAAGAATTAAGAAAAAATTTTTACAGTAGGCTGTTATTTTTTATGCTGAGGGCCGTAAGCCGCGCATAATTTATGTGAGCACGATGTAGTAACGCTGCCTAAGGCAACAACTAAAACGATGAGGTAAATTAATTTTTTCATGCCGCGGGGATTATTAGCCGAATATAATTAATTATTTAATGTGTTTGCAAGATCGGCCATCTTTATAGCAGTAACGGCGGCTTCTACACCTTTATTGCCATGGATGCCTCCGGCACGGTCAAGCGCTTGTTGCTGGTTATCAGTTGTAAGCACACCAAAGATAACAGGTTTGCTGTATTTGATGGACACATTGCTTACGCCATTGGCTACGGCCTGGCAAATAAAATCGAAGTGTTTGGTTTCGCCCTGGATAACGCAGCCTAAGCAAATTACAGCGTCGAGCTTACCGTCTTTTAATAAAAGATCAGCACCTGATGTTAGCTCGAAACTTCCGGGAACCTGGTACGAGTAAATATGATCGGGCAGAGCACCGTGGTCAATCAGGCTTTGATAAGCGCCGCCGTACAGGGCGTTGGTTATTTCGCTGTTCCACTCGGATACTACGATACCAAATTTATATGGCGCAGCTGAAGGTACCGTGGTATCAGAAAAATCGGATAGATTTTTTAGTTGGCTTGCCATGGGTGGTAGTTATTGGTTTATTAGGTTGATTGAGTTTATTAGGTTATTATACTGGTGAATACCTAATAAACTCAATCAGCTATTCACTAATTATTGACGTGCTTGGTCGCGTGCGATGTATTCATCGGCATTTTGCGCTTCGGCACTGTTAGGATAATCGGTTTTTATTTTCTGTAGGGATTCGATAGCTGATTTGTAATCCTTTTGAACTTCGTAAACCAAAGCTAATTTTTTAAGGTATAATGGCGATAAGAAATCGTTTTTAGCTTTATCAGCAGCTTTTTGGAAATAGCTTTCGGCTTTATCGTAGTTTTTTAACTCAACGTAAGCATCACCTGTGCTACCTAACGCTTCGGCAGATACGAAGCTATCATCGCCCCTAAAATTGCTTAGGTTTTCAATTGCTTTGTTAAAATCGCCTTTATTTAAGTAAGCGGTACCTAAGTAGTAGTAAGCCAGGTTAGCGGCTTTGGTGCTGCTGTAATCGTTAATGATCTTTTCAAATCCCGGGTAACCGGCATCACCTTTAATGGCTTTGTCCCAATTTTTTTGCGCCCAAAAAGATTCTGCAACGTGCATTTGATCGGCAGCTTCGGTTTCGCGTTTGGCGAGGTAGAATTTTTGGTATGCAAAGTATAACAGTATTAAGGCCACTATGGCTCCAACTATAAATAGTAAGCTTTTTTGGTTGTCTTTTACAAATTTGCCTGTTTGGCCAAAATCATTATTTACTTGCACACTACGTGTCTTTACCTCGGTGTTTGACATTTTTATTCTAAAATTAAGTTTGCAAAAATACGGTTTTTAATTTTTTAAGCAATAGCTAATCGTGTTTAAATAATAAGCATCTTTTTAATGCCATAAATGGGCTTAAATATTAACTTTGAGGGCATTATTAATATGTATTTAAAGCAGCTATCGTTACTTAACTTTAAAAATTATACCGAGGCCGAGCTCGTTTTTGAGCCCGGGGTGAACGCGTTTGCGGGTAATAATGGTGCTGGCAAAACTAACCTGCTTGATGCCATACATTACCTGAGCTTATGCAAAAGTTATTTTAACCCAATTGATAGCCAACAGATAAAACAAGCGGCCGATTTTTTTATGATAAACGGCGTGTTTGACCGCGATAATAAGAGCGAAGTTATTGCCTGCGGATTAAAACGTAACCAAAAAAAACAGTTTAAGCGGAATAAGAAAGAGTATCAGCGATTGGCAGATCATATCGGGCTGTTCCCGTTGGTGATGATATCGCCTTACGATATCAGTATTATTATTGAGGGGAGCGAGGAGCGAAGGAAGTTTATTGATAACGTGATATCGCAAACAGATAACAGTTATTTGGATGAGCTTATAGCATATAATAAAACACTGCTGAACAGGAATGCTTTATTAAAGTTGATTGCCGATACTGGAAAGTACGACCCTATTTTGCTCGATATGTACGATGAGCAACTGGTAGCATCGGGCAATAAAATATTTGGCAAACGGAAGATGTTTATGGAAGTGTTTACTGCTATATTTAATAAACACTACAGTTATATTAGTGAGGATGCCGAACAGGTTGACCTGGTTTATGATTCGCAATTGCTGAATGAGGATTTTGGGGCTTTACTGAAAAAATCAACCGAACGCGACAGGGCATTGGAGCGTACCACTTATGGCATACATAAGGATGATCTGCATTTTACGATACATGGTATGGCCATGAAAAAGTTTGGTTCGCAGGGGCAGCAGAAATCCTTTTTGATAGCTTTGAAACTGGCCCAATATACTTTTTTGAATGAGCAGAAAGGGTTTAAGCCGTTGTTGCTGCTGGATGATATTTTTGATAAGCTGGATGATAACCGCACCCGGAAGTTAATGCAGATGGTATCGAACAATGATTTTGGGCAGGTTTTTATTACGGATACGAGCAGCGAGCGGGTAAGCCGGATATTTAATGAGCTTGAGGTGAAGATCAATATTTTTAAAGTTGATAAAGGAACGGTAAATGCGTTATAACGATAAAACCATGAAGGAAGCCATTGAGCAAATGCTTAATGTGTACAAAATTAAACGCAAGTTTGATGAAACCGGAATTATTGCCGCCTGGCCGGAGCTGGTTGGCAAGATGGTAGCCAACCGTACAAAGCAGATCTATATTTACGATAAAAAATTATTCCTGCGGATAGAATCATCGGTTGTGAAAAACGAGATTGTGCAGATGCGGGCTCAGATCATTGAGAAGGTGAACGAGAAAGCTGGAAATGTATTAATTGAGGACGTTATCCTGTTGTGATAATTAGTGACGATTACGTGCCAAGGTGCGCGCTTTGCTCGGGAAATCATTCAGGATGGCAGAGTAGATAACCAAAAAGATACCGGGGATTAAGAATACCAATTGTACTTCTGGGTGAAAGTGGAAAGCATACAATGAAAACACAATCAATAATACTATTGATACGGCGTAAAAAAGAAATTTTTGATAATTTTTCATTGTTATTTACTTTGTTATATCGCTATAACGTGCTTTTGATGGGTTTTCAATCAAAAATTGATTTTTAACTCACTCTAATTATACAAATATAACTAAAGGGGAGCTAAAAATCAATTAAATTGAAATTAAAATTAAAACTTTTCGAAGGCGGTGAAAAAGAAGCTTCCTTCTATTTCGGCGTTCTCGTCAGAGTCTGAACCGTGAACGGCGTTCGCATCGATAGACTTCGCGAAAAGCTGGCGAATTGTACCTGGTTCTGCTTTTGACGGATCGGTAGCACCGATCAATGTTCTGAAATCCGCAACAGCGTTATCTTTTTCTAAGATAGCAGCAACAATTGGACCCGAAGACATAAAATTAACCAAGGCTTTGTAGAAAGGGCGCTCGGCGTGTACTTCGTAAAACTGACCTGCTTTTTCGGCAGATAAGGCAGTATATTTTAGGGCAACAATTTTAAAACCGCTTTTGGTTATTTTATCTAAAATAGCACCGATGTGGCCTGCAGCAACAGCATCGGGTTTAATCATGGTGAAAGTTCTGTTCGTTTTCATCTTGTATAAATTAAAAATCGCCGCAAAAGTAAGGTTTTAATAACGTTAAATAAAGTTAATTGAATAAAATACGGGTTTTGTATTTCATTTATTTATTTAGCTTTGCAACTCTTTTTTTAGAAGAATTAATGGTAGAAACAGCTGCGCTGAAGGACTTATTAGCCAAACCTAAACAAATTGTAGTAACCACGCATCATAAACCCGATGGGGATGCTATGGGCTCTGCTTTGGGTTTGTACAATTATTTGATACAAAAGGGGCACCATGTTACCGTAATTACGCCTACCGATTATCCGCAGTTTTTTGATTGGATGCCGGGCAATGGCGAGGTGATCATTTACACTGAAAATACCGAAGCAGCCAACATCCTGATCAACAAAGCCGAAATTATTATTTGTACCGACTTTAACGCGTTGGGCCGTATTAATGAAATGGGCGAGGTGGTAAGGCAAACCAGCGCTTTTAAAATAATGATTGATCACCACCTTGAGCCAGAAGATTTTGACGATTGGCGCTGGTGGAACATTAATGCCTGCGCGAGCGCTCAACTGGTATATGAGTTTATTGCAGATGTGATGCAAGAGCCGCAATATATTAACAAAGATGTAGCATCGTGCCTGTATACGGGTATTATGACGGATTCGGGATCGTTCAGGTTTCCATCAACCACATCATCGGTACACCGGATAACCGCGGCTTTAATAGACGCGGGGGCGGATAATGCCAGGATACATCAACTGGTTTATGATAACTCATCGGAAAGCCGTTTGCGCTTTTTGGGATTTTGTTTGAGCGAGAAACTTACTATTTTACCTGAATACCATACAGCCTACATCGCGGTAACGCATGAGGAACTTGAACGCTATGAGATAATTACGGGTGATACAGAAGGTGTAGTTAATTTTGCATTATCAATAACAGGCATTAAATTAGCGGCGTTTATAGTTGAGCGTACCGATAAAATAAAGCTATCATTGCGGTCGAGAGGAGAGTTTCCGGCAAACGAAATTTGTAAACGGTTTTTTAGTGGCGGCGGACATAGGAACGCGGCCGGAGGAAGCTCGACAGATACGCTGGCAGAGACTGTAGAAAAATTTAAATCAATTTTACCCGAATATAAAAAGCTATTAATACAATAAAAGAAAAAATGAAGAAAAACTGGAAGTTTTTAGCAGTAGTTGCGTTAGGTTTAGCAGGCTGCAAAGGTGGATTAAAAAAAGGTGATGGTGGTATGTTATATAACATAGTAGAGCATTCATCAAGCGCTACACCTATTAAAGAAGGTGATTTTGTGAGTTTACAAGGTGTGATCAAAACTGAAGGCGATTCGCTTTTATCAAGCACTTATGATATGGGCCGCCCATCGGCTCTGATGATGCCTAAGCCAAATTACAAAGGTGATTTGCCAAGTGGTTTATTGTTATTAGCCGAAGGTGATAGCGCTATCATCAAAACAAACATTGATACTATGCTGAAAAAAGCGCCGGGACAACAACGCCCGCCGTTTAAAGGCCAGTATATTGTTTACTACATTAAGGTTGAAAAAGTTATCCAAAAAGGAAAACTAAGTGAAACTGAATTTCAAGACAAGATCAAAGCTTACTTTAAAGGCATAACCGATAAAACTAAAGCTGAAGAGCCTGTTAAATTGAAAAAATACATTGACGACAAGAAGTTAAATGTTACAAAAACAGCAAGCGGCCTTAACTATGTGATCACTAAACCAGGTAGCGGAGCTAATTTAGCTGTAGGCGATACTGTTGTAATATCTTACGTAGGTAAATTTACCAATGATAAGATATTTGATACCAACATTAAAGAAGAGGCGATGAAAGATAAGAAGCTTTATCAACCAATGAACCCTTACAAACCTGCACATATTGCAGTAGGTGTTCACCAGGTTATACCAGGTTGGGACGAAGGTTTGTTATTGTTGAACAAAGGCGCTAAAGCTACTTTTGTTATACCATCAAGCTTAGGCTATGGTGAGCAAGGTGGTGGTCCGATACCTCCGTTCACTCCTTTGGTGTTTGATGTTGAGGTGGTTGATATCATCCATCCAAACCCTAATGCACCAAAACCGGTAATACCGCAAATGCAAATGCCTACGCAGCAACCGCAGCCACAGGCTAAAAAATAATAAAAGCATAAATTTATGCCTCCCCCGGAAACGAGGGAGGCTTTTTATTTGATACCATGACAAACATGAGATATTTTTTATTCCTGCTGACAGGGTTGGCTTTGTTTAACACTGCCAAAGCACAGGATGTTACCTTGCAAACTACACCAAAAGGTTTGCAGTACCGTATTTTTACAAACAGTACCGGCACTAAAATTAAACTGAGCGATGTGATCAGCTTTAACGCGGTGCAAAAAACTGATAAAGATTCGGTGTTGTTTAGTACTTATACCGCTGGTAAACCGGTTAAACTACAGGTGCAGGCATCGCAAAACATTGGCGATTTGATGGATGTTTTTCCGCTGTTAGCCGTTAACGATAGCGCGATGGTTTTGCTACCAACCGACTCGATATTTAAAGGACACGAAGAGCAAAGGCCACCTTTTTTGGCTAAGGTGAAAAATTTAGTTTTTACTATCAAGATAATAAAGGTTCAAAGCCTGGACGAGGCTATGGCTGAACGCAACGCGGCTATGGAAAAAGTGAAAGCCGAGGCTGCTAAACTGAAAGATGCAGAAAAGGCTGATATGCAAAAGTATATTGTCGATAACAAATTGGTGCTTAATACCACGGCTTCGGGGTTAAAATATAAAATAGTAAAACCATCGTTAAAACATAAGCCATTGAACGGTGATACCGTTTTTGTGAACTATGTGGGCCATACGCTTAATGGGAAAGTTTTTGATTCGAGCATTGAGAGCGTAGCCAAAGCATCTGGCTTGAGCCAACCCGGGCGTGCTTACGAACCTATTAAAGTGGTGTTAGGTCAGGGCCAGGTTATTAAAGGCTGGGACGAAGGCTTGTTATTATTGAACGAAGGCTCAAAGGCGGAGTTTGTTATACCATCGGCTTTAGCCTATGGTGAGAATGCTGCCGGACCGAATATTGGCCCTTACAGCACCCTGGTTTTTGAATTAGAATTGGTTAAAGTAAAGACTGGTAAACATGCTGCAGCTAAACCCGGTTTGAAAAAGAAAACTACTGGAAAAGCCGTAGTTAAAAAGAAAGCTGTGGTTAAAAAATAAAGCCAGAGATAAAGAATTAACATTAAGATGATGCCTTCTGTACCAACAGAAGGCATTTTTTGTTAGTTTTGCCGCATGGTATTAACAGATACGCATACCCATTTATACTACGAAACCGATATTGAGAAGCGCGATGCATTGATACAACGCTGTCTGGATAAAAACATTGACCGTTTATTTTTGCCTAATGTTGATTCGGCTTCTGTAGCACAGGTATTTGCGTTGGTTGATGCTTTTCCTAATAACTGTTTTGCTATGCTTGGCCTGCACCCTTGTGATGTTAAGGCCGATTGGGAAACGGAGCTTGGTTTGATTATGGCTGCCAAAGCTGACCATAAAATATATGCCATTGGCGAAATAGGGATTGACCTTTACTGGGATAAAACCACGCTGCCCGAACAGCAAAAAGCATTTAAGAAACAGATACAATGGGCCAAAGATTTGGATTTGCCTATTAATATCCATTGCCGGGATGCTTTTGATGAGGTGTATGCCATATTATTAGAAGAAAATGACGAAAAGCTTCGCGGTATTTTCCATTGTTTTGGCGGAACGCTTGAGCAGGCAGAAAAATTGATTGCATTAAGGTTTTATTTAGGGATAGGTGGCGTGGTGACCTATAAAAATGCAGGGTTGGATAAAATTGTAGAACAAATTGCACTAAATCATATCGTATTAGAAACAGATTCTCCTTATCTTACGCCCGTTCCGTATCGCGGTAAGCCTAATGAATCGTCGTACCTGGTTTATGTGGCGCAAAAAATTGCCGATCTGCACCAGGTAAGTTTGGAGGAGCTGGCAACAATAACAACCGAAAATTCGTTTAAGATATTCGGTGTTTAATAAATTGATAATTAAATAACAAAAAACCTATCCATGACTAAGATATTGATCATCTATACCGGCGGTACAATTGGTATGATGACTGATCCGAAAACGAAAGCCTTAAAGCCCATCAACTTTGAGCAGATCATGGATAATGTGCCTGAGTTAGAGCGGTTGAACTGTCAGATAGAGGTACGATCATTCGATAAGATCATCGATTCATCGAACATGAACCCTGATATATGGGGCGAACTGGCTACCATTATTGAAAGCTATTACGACCGTGTTGATGGTTTTGTGATATTGCATGGTTCGGATACGATGGCGTTTACTTCGTCGGCGTTGAGCTTTATGCTGGAAAATTTGGCTAAGCCGGTGATATTTACCGGTTCGCAATTGCCTATCAGCGCTATCCGCACAGATGCGAAAGAAAACTTGATGACGGCGATCGAGATCACCTCATCGATGAAAGATGGGCGTGCTTTAGTACCCGAGGTTGGTATTTACTTTGATTATAAGCTGTTCCGCGGGAATAGGGCCTTTAAATATAATTCTTCAAAATTTGAAGCGTTCCGGTCGCCAAACTACCCGGTTTTGGTAGAGTCGGGCGTGCATCTCCGCTTTAGCGAAAACTACATCCGTAAACCAAACAACGAGCCGTTTAAGGTTCATAAAAATTTGGTGAACGATATTGCAGTGCTTAAGTTATACCCCGGTATGAGCGCTAAGGTTGCCGAGAATATTTTGCATTCGGACGTACGTGGTATTGTGATGGAAACTTTTGGCGCGGGTAATACTACTACCGATGCCTGGTTTATTGATATACTGAAAGGTGCCATTGATGGCGGCAAAGTGATATTGGATATATCGCAATGTAAGGTTGGCGCTGTGGAGTTGGGTAAGTACGAAACGAGCAGTCAGCTTAAAGATATGGGCGTTGCGAGTGGCTTTGACATGACCTATGAGGCGGCTATTACCAAGATGATGTTTGTGTTAGGGCAAGAGCAGGATCAGCAGAAGATTAACCGTTTGCTGGAGCAGGATCTGCGGGGCGAGCTGACCTGGTATTAGTATTTTGATTGCGCTAATTTTTGTGGTTGGTTACACCAATTTGCTTTAAATTTCGTATTTTTGTATAGCTAAGAGACAATTCATTTTTGGCTGAAATTTTCTTTGAAAATAACACTTTTACCCAGGAGTGGTTGAGGCCGGAGGCCTTGGAATATAAGTTACGAGCGGGACGCTCACGCCAGCGATAGACTTAAAAAAATCTTACTTTATCCCCCCTTCCGGGAGAGAGTCAAGAATCAGGATGCGAGAATCAAGACTTGATTTTGAGATTTAAAAAATAGGATTGAAATAATACCCCCTTTATCCCCCCTTTAAATAGAATGATTGAAGGTGTGAGTGATTGAAGGATTGAATGAAATTATCGTTTGTTTGGGGCTATAGATGCTTTGTTTGTTGGTTTATTTTTGCCTGAATTTCACCAAAATGTTGATGGATATTTATTGTAATGTTCAATTTAAAATTCCAGTTTTACGGCAAGCATGAAAAATTACATTAAGACAGACGAGTGGAACATTATTGAAGAAGGTTTTGATCCGCATCTGAATAAGATATCTGAGAGTATTTTTAGTTTGGGTAACGGGCACATGGGCCAGCGTGCCAACTTTGAGGAGGCTTACAGCGGTGATACCCTGCAAGGCAATTATGTGGCCGGTGTTTACTATCCGGATAAAACCCGTGTTGGCTGGTGGAAAAATGGCTACCCCGAATATTTTGCCAAGGTGTTGAATGCTGCCAATTGGGTTGGGATTGATGTTGTGGTTAATGGTGAGCAGCATGATTTGGCTAAGTGTAAAGTGAGCAACTTTAAGCGTGTGCTGAACATGCAGCACGGTTATTTAGAGCGTTCGTTTACCGCGGAACTAAGTAATGGTAACCAAATCAGCATTAATGCCAAGCGCTTTTGCAGTATTGTTGATGAAGAGGCGGCGGCTATCCGTTATGCCATAACACCTTTGAACTTTAGCGGCGAGGTTAAGGTTACGCCGTTTATTGATGGCGATGTATCGAATGCGGACTCGAACTATGATGAGAAATTTTGGGATCATGTATGTCATGAGGCTGGGGGATCTGATAATTATGTAACACTAAGAACACGGAAGACCAATTTTGAGGTTTGTACCGGAAGCAGATTTGCGGTTCAACAAAGTGGGCAGTTTATCCGGATTGATGCCCAGCCGATATTGAAGGATAAATATTCAGCTTCGGTATTTACAGTGAATTTAAAGCAGGGCGAGGGGACCATCATTTATAAATATGTGTGTAATGTATCATCACAAAACTATGCTCCTGAGCAATTATTAGGCGCTTGCAAAACGGTGATCCATCGAATTGCTGATAAGGGTTTTGATATCATGCTGGAAGAGCAAGCCGATGCCTGGTTGAAAAAGTGGGCGGAGAGTGATATTGTGATTGAAGGCGATGCTTCGGCACAGCAGGGGATAAGGTTTAATATCTTTCAACTTAGTCAGACTTACAGCGGTAAAGACGCGCGGTTAAATATTGGCCCGAAAGGCTTTACCGGTGAGAAGTACGGCGGCTCAACTTATTGGGATACGGAGGCTTATTGCGTGCCGTTTTATTTGGCTACCGCACCGCAGGAGGTGACCAAGAACTTGCTGATCTACCGATATAAACAACTTGATAAGGCCATTGAAAATGCAGCCAAACTGGGCTTTAATAAAGGCGCCGCTTTGTACCCAATGGTAACCATGAATGGTGAGGAATGCCATAATGAGTGGGAGATCACTTTTGAGGAGATACACCGGAACGGGGCCATCGCTTATGCGATATTTAACTACATACGGTACACTGGCGATCAGGATTATTTGAATGATTTTGGTTTGGAGGTGCTGATAGGGATAAGCCGTTTTTGGAAGCAGCGGGTTAACTGGAGCGGGGCTAAAAAGCAGTATGTGATGCTGGGTGTAACAGGACCCAATGAGTACGAGAACAACATCAACAACAACTGGTATACCTGCAATATGGCTACCTGGTGTATGGAATATACGATTGAGGCTTTGGCGTATGTTAAGGCTCATGCGGCAGATAAATATCAATCGCTGTTAAGTAAGCTAAGTTTTGATGGGGCTGAAGAAACTAAGGATTGGCAGCATATCATCGATAATATGTATTATGGTGAGGATAAGGAGTTGGGCATTTATCTGCAACAGGATAACTTTTTGGATAAAGAGATCATCCATGTGAAAGACCTGCCCGCTGCCGACAGGCCTTTGAACCAAAAATGGAGCTGGGACAGGATATTGCGCAGTTGCTTTATTAAGCAGGCTGATGTGTTGCAAGGCTTTTACTTTTTTAGGGATAAATATGATGTGGATACCCTGCGCCGTAATTATAACTTTTATGAGCCGTTGACCGTTCACGAAAGTTCATTATCGCCTTGTATACATGCTATTTTGGCCTCAAGGTTAGGTTTGGAGCAGGATGCTTATAACTTTTACCTGCGTACATCAAGGCTTGACCTGGACGATTATAATAACGATACGGAAGACGGCTTGCACATCACCTCAATGGCGGGTACCTGGATGAGTGTTGTTGAAGGTTTTGCGGGGATGCATGTTAAAAACGATTTATTGCGATTTGAACCGTTTTTGCCGGGTAAGTGGCAGTCGTTCTCGTTCAATATTGGTTTTAGGGCCAATACTTTGAATGTGAAGATCGTTGCTGGTGGGGTGCATATAGCTAATGTTAGCGGTAAGTTGATATCTGTTGGTGTGTTTGAGGAAGTGGTTGAGATAGGTGCGGGTGTGAGTGTTTTTGTAACCCAATAAAAGATGTGTCAATGATATAGTTATGATTCCTTATCTTTTTATTAGCTAATTAGTTACCGGAACCTCCTCGCAGGCAGTCTAAAGCAAATTTCCAAAAACCAGTTTAATAAATTAATTTACAGGCGGTAAATGAACTGGTTTAACAACTCAAAAAAATCTGATCCGGCTAACGACGAGAAGCTGCTGTGGCAATACCGCCAAAGTGGTGATCTGGCTGTGCTTGCGGAGTTGTTCCAGAGTTATTCATCCATGGTTTATTTTTTGTGTTTTAAATATTTGCAGGATGGCGAGCACAGTAAGGATGCTGTGATGCAGATATTTGAGGAACTGATTAGCAAGGTTAATAAACAGGAGATTAAACAGTTTGGTAGCTGGTTGTATGTGCTGAGTCGTAATTATTGTTTGATGCAACTACGGGCTGGTAAAAAGATGCAGTACACGGCCATAGATGATTTTATGGAATTACCTATGGAATTGCATCCTGATGCCGGAGATAAGGAAAAGCAGCTGACTGCTTTGGAGTTGTGTATGGAAAAGCTGCCTGTAGCGCAAAAACAAAGTATCGATCTGTTTTTTATGAATGAGAAATGCTATAAAGAAATTACCGAGATAACAGGTTACAGCTTAAACGACGTTAAGAGTTATATACAAAACGGTAAACGCAACCTTAAAATTTGCATGGAGAAAAAACGGTGAGCGCAAACAAACCTAACATAGAGCAAATACGGAAGTACCTTAAGGGGGAGCTTGATGCCCGTGCTATGTTTGAACTGGAGCGCCAGGCCGAGCAGGATCCGTTTTTGTGGGATGTGATTAGGGGAATGGAGAGCAGCAATGAAAACCATGAACCTAACCTGAATGCTATTGATGAATTGATAAAGGTACGTATTGAGCAGGATAAGAGGCGTATAGTGCCGATGTGGAAATATTTATCGGTTGCGGCTTCGTTACTGATCGCTTTGGGTATTGGTGGCTGGTGGCTGAAGCGTGAGCCTGTGCAAGCACCTATCGTGGCCAACAGGCCTAAGGTTGAACTTCCCGATAAGGTAAAAGTTGAGCTACCTGCACCTGCCGCTAAACCGGTATTGCCGCAAACAGATGCGGAGCAGGTTGCTCAAATTAAGCCTAAGCGATATAAAACCACGGTTTCTTCCGCAGATGTTAGTGCACAGATGGATAAAGCGGATACAGCGAGAAACCTGATAGCCACTAACAATGTAACCGATCTGTATAAAAAGAAAGCAAGTGATGCCTCGGCCAACTCTGGCTATATGGAGTATAAATCGGTTAATGCGCCGCAGCCTGGCGCTGCTGATAAGATAAGAATAAGAGGAATGGCCTCGATTGGTGCAAAGAGCCCTATGTATGTTGTAGATGGGGTTCCGGTTACAAAGTTTGACCTTAACTCGATTAAACAAGAGGATATTAAAAGTATTGATATTTTGAAAGATACCGCCGCTTTTGCTATATACGGATCGCGGGCGGCGCAGGGTGTGGTGGTTGTGAACACCAAAAAGCCTGCCGGTATGCTTAAAGAAGTTAGCGTGATAGGCTATGGTACGGTAATGAAAAAGGATGTAACCGGAGCCGTGAGTACAATTGGCGGTATAAAAGATATTAAGGGACCCGATACCAACATTACTGAAGCTTTGGCGGGCAGGGGATCAGGTGTGCAGGTTGTGGGTGTATCGGCTCAAAAAGGCGTTGCCAAAACAATTACGGGTAAGGTAGTGGATAAGGATAATCATACGCCTTTGCCCGGTGTTTCGATAAGGCTTGAAGGAACAGGAACAGCAACTACTACTGATGCTTTTGGAGCATTCAAAATTGCAGTTCCGGGGCAAAATGCAACGTTGTATATAGCTTATGTTGGTTATACGGGTCAGCAGGTAAAGGTTAAGGATAAAGACAAGCTGGATATTACCTTATCGTCCAATAGTAACTCGTTAAGCGAAGTTGTGGTTGTTGGCTATGGAGGCGAAAAAAGAGAGGTTGAAATTGTAGATGCCCATCCATCTATTGGCTGGAAAGCCTATAATCAATATTTGAAAGACAAGGCTGTTATGCCCGATGGTAAAACAGGTGTTGTAAAGGTGTCGTTTACGATTGAGGTTGGCGGCACGATAAGTAACATCAAAGTAGTAAAGGGCTTAACTGAGGATATGAACAAAAAGGCTCTTGAACTTATTCAGACGGGTTCGGGATGGATAGCCGAAAGCGACAGGAAACCACAGGAAGTGAAGATCAGGATAAAATTCAGGAAACCGGAAAAGCCTAAAACAAAGTAAACTACTGGATACCGTTCAGGGTATCATGTTTGTAAAACAGGATGCAGGATCAAATTCTATCCTGCATATTTACCTCTCCAATTATTGCGTTCCCCATGAAAAGAGTTACCCTTTTATTGCTTTTTATATTGTCACTATCAAACACCTATGCCGCTGTTTATTACGTGGCAGTTAATGGTAATAATGCCAATGCAGGTACTTTAAATAAGCCTTTTGCAACTATACAAAGAGCGCAAGATGCGATAAAACCTGGCGATACAGTTTATATACGAGGTGGCAATTACCGCATGAGCGAAGAGATGATAGCCAAAAGCGACCGACTTTTTGCCAATGTTACCTATCTGGATAAGAGCGGTGTACCGGGTAAGCTGATCAACTACTTTGCCTACCCCAAAGAGAAACCTGTATTTGATTATAGCGATGTTAAGCCAGCTAACCAGAGGGTGATCGCCTTCCGGGTTGAAGGTTCGTGGATACACTTGCGTGGATTGGAAGTGGTGGGCGTACAGGTTACCATTAAAACGCATACCCAATCTGAGTGCTTTGAGAACCATGGGAGCAACAATATTTTTGAGATGTTGAACATGCACGACGGTATGGCTATTGGTTTTTACCTGCTTTCGGGGTCAAATAACCTGATATTGAATTGTGACGCGTACCGCAACTTTGATAATTTTTCGGAGAATGGCAGGGGCGGCAATACAGATGGTTTTGGCTGCCACCCACGGCCGGGAAGCAAGGGTAATGTATTTAGAGGCTGCCGCGCCTGGTTTAATAGCGATGATGGGTACGATGTGATCAGCAGCAGCGAGGGCACCACCTTTGATAATTGCTGGGCATTTTATAATGGTTTTGACAGTAATTTTAAAAGCGCCGGTGACGGTAATGGCTTTAAAGGTGGCGGCTATGGCAAGCGCGCGGCTGATGAATTGCCTAACCCAATACCAAGAATGACGATCCAATTCTGTTTGGCGGTACATAACAAGGCCAGTGGTTTTTACGGAAACCACCATCCAACGGGTAGCAATTGGTTCAATAATTCGGCATATAGAAATGGTACTAACTTTAATATGCTGAACCGGTTAAAAGATAATGTGACAGACGTGCCGGGATTTGACCATAAAATGCGTAATAACTTAGGTTATAAGGGTGGCAAAGAGGTAGCCAATTTAGATGCTGCCAAATGCGACCTGAGTCATAACTATTTTGATATGAGCCTGAATGCTACCGATGATGATTTTGTGAGTTTGGACGAAACCCAGTTAACCGCGCCACGCAAAGCTGATGGCAGTTTGCCTGATATTACTTTTATGCACTTAAAACCCGGAAGTCAATTTGTAGATAAGGGTATGGATATTGGTTTCCCGTTTAAAGGGAAAGCACCGGACTTGGGTTGCTTTGAGGTTGGGAAGTAATACCATTTAAACTGATCGGGTTACCGTGAGAGCCTCCTGTGCTATAGTTGCGGAGCGATCCGTGGGTATAGTCCGTTCCTACCTCACCAGCAAGGGGGGATAAAGTAGGAATATTTTCGTCTTTTTTAGTTCCGGTCCCGGCAACAAATCCTAAATCACCATCCGCGTCAACAACCAAAGCTTCCGGCTTCAAGCTTCCCGCTTCCTGCTCTTTTTTGTCTTGATTCTTGGCTCTTGATTCTTGAGTCTCAAAGAAACCCAG
>NZ_JBDSCA010000068.1:0-5417 GCF_039921305.1 Mucilaginibacter sp. | reverse complement strand
CAACAAATCCTAAATCACCATCCGCGTCAACAACCAAAGCTTCCGGCTTCAAGCTTCCCGCTTCCTGCTCTTTTTTGTCTTGATTCTTGGCTCTTGATTCTTGAGTCTCAAAGAAACCCAGGTGCCTCGCAATCTTATCCAGCGCAGCCATCTTATTATGCAGCTTAATTTTAGTAACCGCGCCAACAATATATCCATCCGGCTCCGCAATGTTCCTCGTCTCTAAAAAACTAATAGCCGCCATTTCAGTCTCGGTCAGTTCGCAAGCCGGTTTCAAATCGCCACGCTCATCATAATAATTAGCCATATTGCTAAAAGCGATTTTAGCATACTCCCGTAAAATCATATCATGCGTAATTTCCATCCGGTCGCTCCGCTCCTGCATCCTCATCCGCAAATACTCCTGTATCTTAGGGTAGTGCAAAAGTTCACCCTTGCGGGCGGTGTTTTCACTATAGCCGCTGTTAATAGCGCTGCGGTAAGCATTAAAACTAACCAGGTATTCATCACAAAAGCAAATCTGTTGCTCGCTCAAATTTGGGGTAACACGTATCATATTGTTTATGGTTTTATATAATTGATTTAAAAAAAAAAATTCACGAAAAGAAAAAGCCGAATGGCAAATAAGTAAAAACAAAGCGCGTAAGGATGTCATACTGAGGCACTCGAAGTATGAGCGCGAAGGCCCTAACCGCAATGTTCCTAAAAGCGAAAGATCTCAAACCCTGTCATCGCGAGCCTGCCTGTCGGCACACAAGGAACTAAGCAACCGCACGGAGAAGAGCGGTAATAAAGTCTGCTTTAAATAAGTACCGAACTGGCTCCGGTATCCAATACAAATATACGTAACTATCTTATTATTAGCAAATTAATAACCAAAACAACCACAATTACCTTATGCTTCAAACGCAAAATATATTTATAAAAATATTTTTTACGTAAAAAAAGCACCAATATGGCAAATCTACATTCCAAACCTTTTATTGTTTTTTCCAAAATTAAATAATAGTTAAATAAATATTTTGTTATGCTCATAAACCTTTGTAATTTTAATCGCCTTTCCGGGGTTGTATCACAACCCCTATATAACAATAGCTTATGGTAAAATATTTGTCATAATCCTATAATACCATATAGATCGGCATTATAAACAAGCAACTAAAACTCAATTTAAGCCTTTACCTGCCTATGAAAAGGGTAATTGATAGAGATATTCGTTTCCGTAAACTGGTCGAAAACAGCCACTCTGGTATTGCGTTGATGGATGCCGATATGAATATTATTTATCGTAGCCCATCAGCAGAGCGCATAACAGGATGGAACAAGGCAAACAGGGATGGAAGAACGCTGCAAGACTTGCTGCATCCGCAGGATAAACAATTGGTGAAACAATTGTCACAACAGCTTATGGCCAATAGTAGGGTACCAATAACCAGTACTTTTAGGGCAAAACATTTTAACGGGCTCTATATGTGGCTCGATTGTACTTTTACCAATCTCCTTACCGACCCCGACGTTAACGCCATCGTATGTAATTTCAGAGATATAACCGAACAAAGGGAACGTGAGCACCATCTAAAATTGTTAGAGTCTGTAATTACCAATACAACCGATGCCGTACTAATTACCGAGGCCGAGCCATTTGATGAACCCGGCCCGCGCATAGTTTATGTAAACGATGCCTTTACTAAGCTAACCGGCTACTTACCGCACGAGGTTATTGGTAAAACCCCACGCTTATTGCAAGGCCCAAAATCTGATAAGCAGGAGTTAAAGCGCCTAAGTGAGTCTTTACGTAAATGGCGGCCCTGTGAGGTTTCCCTCATCAACTATAAAAAAAATGGAGATGAGTTTTGGATCAATATTTCGGTTAGCCCCGTGGCCGACGATAAAGGTTGGTACACCCATTGGATCTCTATTAATAAAGATATCACCCAGATAAAAAACGAGCAGATCAAGAGCGAATTGTTATCTGGCATTAGTACTGTTTTTAATACCGGCCTGGAGCTAAAACAAATTCTTAACAATGCATTACAACTATTAATTGAGTTTGATGATTTTGTGATGGCCGAAATTTGGCTGGTAAGCCCCGATAACAACACCATCAATATCGCTTCCAAATATTTCGGAACAAGTAAAATGGAGGCGTTTTATACCGAAAGCGCTAACATTAAAACTTTCTCCAAAGGCGAAGGCTTGCCAGGGGTAACCTGGCAAACCGGCACTATAACCTTTGTGAGCGATCTTGCCGATTCCCATTTTCTCCGTTGTCAGGCTGCTCAAAATGCCGGTTTGCAATCATTATGTGGCGTTCCACTATTAAATAACCAACAGGTTATAGGTGTTTTGATATTAGGTTTAGATACGCGCAAAAACCACAATGCACAATACGATCCCTTGCTTCAAAGCATCAGCAACCATTTAGGTTCCGAAATAAAACGGAAACAATTGGAGCAGGAGCTAAACCAGATCTTCAATTTCGCTCCAGATATTGTTTGTGTTGCAGGCACCGATGGATATTTTAAAAAGATCAATCCCGCCTTATGCAACCTGCTCGAGTTTACCGAACAGGAGTTGTTACAAAAACCCCTCATCGCCTTCATTCATCCCGACGATCAGGAAACCATGTTTGTTGAATTTAATAAACTTAGCATAAGCCGTGAAACTTTCGATTTTGAAACCCGCAGCATTTCAAAATCAGGTAAGGTTAAATGGATAAACTGGCGCTCAACACCCGCCACCGAAGAAGGCTTACTGTTTTGCGTAGGTAAAGATGTTACCGATAAAAAAGAACTCGAACAGCTTTTAAATAAAGTTCACAAACTGGCTTGTATAGGTGGCTGGGAGATTAATTTAACCCAGGATGTTATTTATTGGTCTGATATCACACGCCAGATACACGAGGCTGATGCCGCTTTTATACCTACCCAACAATCAATAATCGCCTTTTATCATGATAAAAAAAGCAGTTTACTTGTTGTTGATAAAATAACCCAGGCTATCCAAACCGGAGCAGCCTTTGATATCGAGGTGCAAATTGTAACCGCCAAAGGCAACACCAAATGGGTGCGTGTGATTGGCGAAGCTGAGTTTTTAAACGGTACATGCAATCGCATTTATGGCAGTTTTCAGGATATAAATGCTTTAAAGCAGGCGCAAATTTCGTCGGCTAAAATGCTCGAAGAGCGAAACGTAATATTAGAAAGCATCGGCGACGCCTTTTTTGCAGTAGATAAATACTGGACGGTAACCTACTGGAACAAAATGGCCGAAAAGGTATTGCTCAAAACCAAGGGCGAAATGCTCAACCACAATTTGTGGGAAATATATCCAACATCTATCGGTTCGGTATCTTATAACAAGTATAATCAAGCCATTAATACCAACCAGGCCGTTCACTTCGAAGATTATTATCCACCGTTAAATCAATGGTATGATATCACTGCTTACCCATCGGCAAACGGCCTCTCGGTTTATTTTAAAGATATTACCGAACGCAAACTGTCAGAGATCCTTTTAAAAGAATCCGAAGTTAAATACAGCGAATTGTTTCACCTCAGTCCTATACCCCAATGGGTGTATGATACAGATACATTCAGTTTTTTAGATGTCAATGCCGCGGCCATTAAACATTACGGCTACAGTCGTAACGAGTTTTTATCCATGACGATAAAAGATATCAGGCCTTCCGGAACGCTGCCCGATCTCCAGGATGCTGTTACCCGCTCCAGTAATTCAAAAAACTCCGTTTCTCAAGGCGTATTTACACACCAAAAGAAAAACGGAGATTTAATTCAGGTTGATATCTTAAGCAACCCCGTCCAATACAAAGGCAAAAAAGCGAAAGTTATCATAGCTAATGATATAACCGAAAGGTTAAACTATATCAATGCCATTGAGCTGCAATACCAAAAACTACGCGAAGTATCGTGGATGCAATCCCATGTTATCAGGGCGCCTCTGGCCCGCATCATGGGCCTTGTACCTATGTTAAAAGATTTAAACTTAAGTGATCTCGAACAAAGAAACGTATTAAACTACATCATCACTTCCGCAACCGAATTAGACCAGGTGATCAAAAACATTACCGATCTTCTCGCCGATCCTGAACAATAACCGCTACTTTAATCCCTTCCAACGTTGCCCATTCCGCGTTAGGGATAGAAGCGGATACCGGCTCGTGACTAAGGCCCGTGCAGTATGAGCGTATAGCCCGGGCCGAAGGCAACGCCATAATAATTGATAAATTAATTTTACCTTATCCTACTACTATCAAATAGCAGCAAAACCTACTCACATCATACTAATTATATTCCTTATCCCCACTCTCCTAAAACTTTAATCCCATCACTCACCTCCACATTTTTACATTCCCCTAACATCAATCATCATTAAATCCACTTAATCCGCTCATTAACATTCTTGCACCATAGTTAAATTTCAATATATTATCACTACCTTTGCGCCAAAATTAAAGTACGCATTTCAATGCAAAAAATCAGAAACATAGCTATCATAGCTCACGTTGACCACGGTAAAACTACATTGGTTGATAAAATTTTACACGCCTGCTCAATTTTCCGCGACAACCAGGAAACAGGCGAGTTGATACTCGATAATAATGATCTGGAACGCGAGCGAGGTATTACCATCGTATCGAAAAACGTTTCGGTTATGTATAAAGATGTTAAGATCAACATTATTGATACCCCTGGTCACGCCGATTTTGGCGGTGAGGTTGAGCGTGTATTAAAAATGGCTGATGGTGTGTTATTACTTTGTGATGCCTTTGAAGGCGCCATGCCTCAAACCCGTTTCGTAACCCAAAAGGCTTTAGCTTTAGGCTTAAAACCAATTGTGGTTGTAAACAAGGTAGATAAAGAAAACTGCCGCCCCGAAGAAGTTTATGAGCAGATATTTGAATTATTCTTCAATTTGGAAGCTACTGAAGATCAACTGGATTTCCCGGTGATCTACGGTTCGTCTAAACAAGGCTGGATGAGCACTGATTGGAAGAAACCGACAGAAGATATTTTCCCGTTGATGGATGCTATTTTGGCAAACATTCCACCGGCACCGGTTAGCGAAGGTACTTTGCAGATGCAGATCACTTCATTGGATTATTCGTCTTTTGTAGGTCGTATCGCTATTGGCCGTGTGGCCCGTGGTACTATTAAGGAAAACATGCCGGTATCGTTGGTAAAACGTGATGGCACCATCCAGAAATCAAGAATTAAAGAGCTTTACACTTTTGAAGGATTGGGTAAAGTAAAAACCACCTCAGTAAGCTCGGGCGATATTTGCGCCGTAGTTGGTATTGAAGGTTTTGATATTGGCGATACCATTGCTGATTTTGAAAACCCGGAACAATTAGCCGTTATCAAAATTGACGAGCCTACTATGAATATGCTTTTCAC
>NZ_JBDSCA010000067.1:0-36923 GCF_039921305.1 Mucilaginibacter sp. | reverse complement strand
TACACGGGCTGAATGCTTGTGCGGCTTAAGCTACACAGGCCCTCGCTATGCACAATCAGGAGGCCCTTCCCGGCCGCACAGGCTTGCACGTTCTCTCCGCTTTTGGCCGAAGCTGCCTGCTGACGGGTAGAAGGGTTGGGTGTTTGCTTACTCTTAGGTCATTGACAAGGGTAGTAAACATTTCGCGTTAGGGATAGTAGCGGATACCGGCCCGTGACTAAGGCCTGTGCAGTATGAGCGGATAGCCCGGGCCGTAGGTAACGCCCTGATGATTTACGATTTCGGATTTGGTACGCTTGATAATTATGATCTTATAATTAATGCATTAAAATATAGTTCTAATCTTAATCAATAACGCGAACCCAAAAACCGAAATAATATCTTAAATCAATCGACAATAAAGCAAATCCGAAATCAAAGATCCGAATTCCGAAATGAACACTAAAAGTTATTCCGGTTATTACAATTGTAATAATTTAATGTAAAGATACGGAAAAATATTTACAGCTTAAATAGCAATTTTCATTTTTATATCTTTAGCCTGATTATGCTACATTATATCGCTAAAACCCGTCTTATAGTTTTATTGCTGATGCTGAGCGCCGCGCCTGTTTTGGGGCAGGTGGTGTATGAGCCGCAGATATTGATCCTCTCGCCAGGGGCTACTAAGTTTGATGGCGCTTTTGAAAAACAGATTGCCGATATTACCGCCAAACTGAAAAAGGATATTAAGCCCGGCGACAGGGAGAAGGTGCTGCAATCGCCACGGTTTAAGGAGCAAGCCGAAAACCTGCGCATTATGACGCTCAACCAGCTTGACTATGCCCTGAAGGTTGATTTTTTTAAGCAAATGCCTTTGATGACAGCCAGCTACCTGAGCTACCGCTTTTATGAGCGTTTCCCTAACCTGATGGTGCGCATTAAGGATGTGCAGAGCGATGGCAGCCTGGCCAGTCTGAAAGCTATTGCCGCGGGCGATAATTTGCAATATGTGATGAACTTCCCTTCGGTGGAGTTTTATAAAGATAAGGGTGTTAACGTGGCCAAAATTACGGTGCAACTGTTTAATAAAAACACCGGCACACTGCTGCTGAACAAGGCCTACACCGGCGATGCCCGAAATCACGGTTTTGAAACTACCTGCGAGGATGGTACGCTGAATTGTAACCTGATTAACGCGCTATCGCAGGGGTATGCCGAGGTAGTTAAAATTGTGGCCGAAAATAACCCGGCCATCATCCGCGAAAGGCAACTATCTGGCTTGCGGGCCAATACCTTGCGCACTTATTTAACCTACCCATACGATGCTACCCTGCTTAAACAAGTTACCGGTGCAGATAGTACCATTGAGCAAGGCGCTGTTTACCAATGCCTTTATAATAGCGATAAAACCAAGTTTGTGGCCTTTTTTTTAAAGCAGGTTAAAGCGGGCAAGGGTGGTTTGTTGGGTGTTGCCAATGGCAGCAATGATAACAATGTAAAGGTGCTTACGAATAAAAAGATTGGTGATAAGGGGTATCTTGATCAAAGTCCGCAAAAGTATGCTTATACGGTTACGGGGGTGAAATACCAGGGTAAATGGTACTTTGTTAAAGATAATGCTACTTATTTTGAGGCCGATAATTTGCAGGAAGCAAGGGCGCAATACTTTAACAGCCTGCAAAGTTTTAACTTTTTTAAAGCGAACAGCACCGATTTTAACCCCCAGTTTTGGGAAACCAAGCTATTTGAAAAAGTGCCCGACCTAACCAAAGACCCCGAATGGGCCAAATACGGCAAATCCATTTGGAAGAATGAGGAAATAGAAAACCGCCCTTATATTGGGATGTATAAAGTTGTTGCCGATAAAATGCGGGAAGGGAAGTAGGTTTAGTAGCAGGTATCAAGTAGCAAGTATCAAGATTTTCTCATAGTTTCTATTCTGTTAATTATGAAGCCTTAATTGAGCGTATAAATAAGTAAACCGGCTCCTTTTTTTTGACCGGAGCCGGTTTGTTATATATTAAAACTCGTGAAGGTTAATGTATAGGCCTCCGGTATAATTAACGTAAACGTTAGTGGCTATGTTCCAATTCCAACCGCTACTCATTTGCTGCGAATAACCTTCGGTATAAGAATCGGGTACCCACTCACCTAATTCAGAACTATATCCGCCAACTCCCTTCACGTTCCAATCAAAAAACGCGAAATATTGTGTGCTTGTGAAACTAATTGTTACAGAGTAATAACCCTCGGGCACATCGGCCATACGAAAGCCGGTACCGCTATCATAGGTACGCCCCCAGGTATCCGAAATATAATCTTCATTGGTAGTATTGTTGTGCAGCTTTACCCACCACTCGCTAATGGGATAGGATGGGTGCAGGCCGCTTATTGAAATTAAATGCACCTCGCACGGAACGGTGTTAAACTCGGGGTTTTGGGCGTTGGCCTTAAGGTTAAAGGCAAGTGAGGCAAATACAATTGCCAACATCAGCATTAATTTTGTGTTTTTCATAATAATAAATGTTTTTTGGTTTATTATTAAAGGTAGTTCATGCAAAAAAACTTTGGTTATGCTGGTTTTACATGTTTTTGTATGATATTATCATGTATTTAATATGTTTTAATTTATTGAAAATTAATTAGTTGATATTGTTGTTAAAATTGTATTAAATAATTACGCGAGGGAGAACAATAAATACACCCATTATGTGATATTCAGTGTTCGGTATTCGTATCAAAAAGCTTTAATACGTCTTCGTAATCACCCCGGTAGTAACCGATTGGGTTACAATAACCACCTTGCTCATTACGGGCTGGCTGTTTACCATGGCGGGGATAAAGCGGGTAATTTCCGGATCAAAGGTAGCATCGTTGAGGTGGAGGGTTTTGGTCATGTGGTTATCGCCCGTTACTTCTACAATGTGATCAACTATCTGGCCGGTTTGGCTAATTACCAGGGTATGCTTTAGGATGAGTTTTATTGCGCCGGGTAATTCGCCGCGGGTTAAGCCTCTTAGTTCTGTCCGCGATGTGGTGAGGGCGAAAATGCCGCTGCTGCCGCCAATTTTTACCGGGGCGCTAATGATATCGGCTGGGTTGGTGGTTTCTATAATGTAGCTGGGGCCACGCATATCGGCGCTATCTAACAGCGTGAATTTGTTTTGATCGTAATTGAAAATCTGGATTGGTTTTTTGCCGCGCGGAGCATAAAAGGTCCATTCGCCGCTGCGCTGGCCGTTGGTGTAGTTGCCATGCGCTATCACATTGCCATGAAAGGTAGCCGTGTACTCGCCCTGTCTTATTTTTTTATCGGTTTTAAGCACAGTGAATTTTTCGAACACGATGCCGTTGATATCTGATGAGCGTTTTACGGTTTGCTGCGCGTAGCCGAAACTGCTGCTCAAAACCAGTGCTATAAATAATATACGTTTCAAATGGGTTGTAATTTGGTTATGCTAAGATAAGCAAAAGAGGCTGATCAAAAGATAAATCTCCTGTTTCAATATAAAACTATGTATTACCTCTGTGCAACTCTGTGGATATGTTGCGAAAAATCTCTGTGTTCTTTGTGTTTTAATTTACCACAGAGGGCGCGAAGAGAAGAAGCACAGAGAATGCAAAATGAATACTGTGTGGCTAAATTATTGCCCTAAATAAGTACTGTTAGCATAATCTGGAAGGTTGCCGTTGCTCATGGCTACGGTGTTGGTTGTTATTACTTTGCAGGGTATAGGGTTGTTGTTTACCATGGCCGGGGCAAAGCGGGTAAGGTCGTGGTCCAGTTCAGAGTCGTCAACCTGGTATAGTTTGTTTTGGCCGTTAATGCATACCTTAACCTGATGGTTGGTTACTTCGCCTTTGCTATTCAAACTGAATGTATGTATAAAAGTAGCGTTGGCAACGGGGCCAAAATCTTTATTAATGGCTTGGGTTAAAACTTTGGATAAAAACGTGGGCCTAAAGCTGTAGCTGCCGCCTATCTTAACCGGAACGGTTACATCATCGTCGGTTTTTACGCCGGCCATTACGTATTGCAGACCTTTGGTATCGGTGCTATCGGCAAAGGTGAGCTGGTTATCGGTGTAGTTATAGGTTTGTATGAGCTTGCCGCTGATGTTGTAAAAACTCCATATGCCGGCGCGTTCGCCGTTTAAATAGGTGCCTTGTGCCAGGGTGGTGTTATTGCCTGCCGTGGCGGTGTACTCGCCTTGTTTAATTTTTTTATCACTTCTTAAAACCGAAAAAGTCTCCGTAATATCGCTATTAGGCAGTTTAGCGCTGCGCTGCACGGTTTGCTGGGCAAATGTTAGGCTGCTGACGAATAGCAGGCAAGCGGTTAATACTTTTTTCAATACTTTATAATTGGTTATGCAAAATGGTAATAATTTGTGAGGTTTACAATTACTTATACGTAGGTGCTACGGGTTATTGTTGCCTGCTGTATTAAATAAAAATTTGAGGGAAATTGTTTTTGATTTTATTGGGATTTAGGATGTTCGATTTTGGATTTATTATTATTTGCACTTTATGCTTTTATTATGTGATTGTTGGGCTTTGCGTTAGGGATAGGAGCGGATACCGGCCCGTGGCTAAGGCCTGTGCAGTATGAGCGGATAGCCCGGCCGAAGGCAACGCCCTGATTAATTAAAAAGTTAAACTAACTAAACACAATCTATATCAAACCATCTTCCGTTTCCAACACACATTTTCCCTGTCTGCCGACAGGTAGGCATCTTACCTCATACATCTTCCATCAAAACACTTACTTAACGTGTTTTTTGATCAAAAAACAATTACTTTAGCTGCCCAAATTGTAATTATATTATACATGAAACACACCCTAAAATACCTTTTACTTGCTTTAATATTTGCAGGTTGTGCAAGCAATAACGATAACGTTGAGCAACTGATTGAAAAAAAAGCAGATGCTTGTAAAGCGGCAGATTGTACCATTAAGGTGGCCGATATCACTTCGTTTAAGTGGGATGAGATGTATGCATTTAACCACCCTCAACCAAAGCAGGTGATAGAAAAAGAGATAGATATGCCTTATCCGGATTATCAGGAAGGGACACGCCCGCTGATATTCATTTATCAAAATAAAATAGTTCACTTTGAAAACAATCCCGATGGCCTTACTAAAGATACCAAGGGCCAGATAATTTATAATTACCAATTTGCGCTGGGGTGTAAACTATACAAGCCGCAGGAAGCCGTATTTAAAGTGAAAGTAGAGAAGAGCGGCAACAAAGTTTTTTATAATTTATTACAGTAGCAGGCACTCAATTGTAATTGAGTGCAATATTTGTATATTTAGTGTTTAAACACCTGTTACATTTTATTGCATGGATAACAAGCATCACGACGATTATAACAGCCAGCCCGATACCAGCGATCGCCCGTACACGCCGCTGCCCGATGTTGAGGTAAAATACCGTCGTAAAAGGCAGCCTTCAACCACATCAACATGGCTCATTACTCTTTTGCTGCTCGCTGTTATAGGTTTTATTGCTTTTAAGATATGGGATGGCGGTTTTAGCATTAAAGGCGCGGCAGGTAAGTATACGGTTTCGGCCATTAGCAACATGGATTTTAACGGTGTGGTAACCGATTTTAAGTACGATGATGACAGGCAGCACACCAAAATTGCCATACTGAGCGATGGCACCCGCTACTCTATTTACGAACCCTGGGTGTATGATATTAATACCGGCGATACGCTGATCAAACAAAAAGGGAAACTGCTGATAGAAGTGCGCCGCCCCCGCAAAAAGAAAGAAATATTAGATTATGCCCCCATTTTGCGCAAGCTGGAATTGACGGGGAGACTGTAGTTTTTTTTAAGCTGAAAAGCTCAAGGCCGAAAACTTAAAGCAAAGCTGGGTGTGCTGATAGATTTATTTAGAAAGTATATTGAGATATAAGCTGTTAAAATTGAGGATATTTGGGTAAATTTTTCCCATATGTATTTTTTAAATTAGTATATTGCTTGCAAAGCAAGTTAACCCTGCCAACCTTAACGCCTGGCAATTACTTTAAACAACAGCTTTTACCGGTGCTAAACAACGTAATATTTAGCAGCACTATGCCAGTAAAGCATTTAGCCGGCACAGATAATATGCCCGTAGCTCAATTAAACGCGCAAGGTTACAACATGCCAGTTAAAAGGTTTGTATTGGTTGATCCATCGCGATAAGGTATTTTGGCGGCGCGGGGTTTGAAACCTGTATAGCGTGTGTCATAAAAACGTTTATTCTTTTTAATTAGGCTTGTGGCTGTGCACATTAGGTATAGTCTAAAATTATAATCATTACTTTTGCACTGTTTTGGCAAAATTGTTGCCTGTTATAATTCACCATGGATAAGCATTTACATATTCACATACTTGATGTTTTGCAGCAAAATAATGCTATTGGCAACATGGTGGATATTAAACCCGCCTTTACCGATGAGCTGAATACGCAGGAAGGGCGCAAAAACTTTAAAACTCAATTGGATTATCTGGTTACCGAAAACCTGATAGAAACCAGCGGCAAGTTTGAATTTTTAACCTGGGAACTGCTTACCGGCTTATACCCCATTGATAATAAAAAAATAGAAGCGCGCCTAACCGGCAACTGGCAAAGCTACCTGGCCAAACGGGGAGGCGGCAAGCCCGACCCGGCTAAAATACTGCCTGTACCGCCGCCAGCACCCGAGGTTAAACTGGGCTTGTATGATGCCCCCGCAACCGTGTTGCCGTACCCGGGCGTTAATATAGATAAACCAAAATCGCCAGCTTTGCCAAAGCCAAGCGCGCTAAAGGCAGATGAAGATGATTTTGAACCCTTTAAAGTAAAAAACCCAAAGGCCCACCCCGATGCGGCTATATTTTTAAAGGAAGAGGATTTTTTGCCTTTTAAAACCCGCAACGCAAACAAAGCCAAGGTAGTTGATGCCGGCATCCCGCAGGGTGAGCCTATACTGATATCAACAAACCCCAACCCGGCCTCAAAGCCCGAACCGTTAAAAGCGCCTGCCGAAGAGCCCTTTTTTACAGCGCAAGCGCCATATACACCACCTGCGCCCGAGCCAGAAAAGAAGCCCGATATTCAGCCCTTTTCGGGAAGCCAAACCACCTACACGGTACCCAAAACGGATGAGCCAAAACCGGCCGGTACCCAACCCGATTTTTCTATCGGGAAAACCACCTACTCGCCGCCAAAAAGCGAAGCCCAAAAAGATATTGCCGTAACCGTAAAACCGTTTACGCCTGCAACTAATGCGGCTAACGCCGAAAAACCGGCACGCATACCAGCCACCGTAAAACGCAAAGCAGCCGATGATGAGGAAGCGCCCATCATAACTGCCCGCACATCAAAACGCCCCGCCGCCGAGCAGCAATACCTTGCCGACCTAACCGACCTGGAACGGCAGCAGCAACCCGTTAAACAAACCCCGGCCGTAGTAAACCTGCGCTCATCGGTAGCGGCCTATCAGGACCCCGCGCCCGCACGCCAGGATGCCCCGTCCCAAAACGAGGTGTACAATCAGCCACCGTCATCATCAAACTATGCCGCCATTAGGTTTGATACCGAAAATAATCCGTTTAACGTCCTCGGCAAAATAAACCTGGATACCGAGGACGAGAAAAGCAAACCAAATCCTCTCGCCTGGAAAAACATACTAAAATGGGCCATCATCGGCTTTATAGCTCTTGTTGTAGCAGTCATCGTTATATATAAAATAAGGTAGTAGGGTTGGTTGATTTGTAATTAGTATGTTGGTTAATTGGTTTTTAGTGTATTTGAGTAGTTTTAGATGGAATGATTATCCAACATTCACCAATCAGCCAAACACCTGATCAACCAAATCAACTATAACATTGGGCGTTGCCTTCGGCCCGGGCTATCCCTGCCAGCCGGCAGGCAGGGATAGCCCTAACGCGAAGGCAAGGGCTGGCAAATACTTTTAATATAGATGATTATATCATCACAAAAAAGATTTCTTACCATACATCTCCAAAATACCCTATATTTTTAATTGCTTTGTATCGCACAATAAAAACACACCTATGGCCGATCATATTAGCTTTTTGGCGGAGCAGTTGCTGCCGCAATTTATCCCGAAAGACCCTGCCGCTACGCAGCTGAGCTTTCAGTTTACTATGGTGCCCAACAAAACCTACCGTGTAAGTTACACCAAAAAGCAAGGCGTTTGGGCGTTTACCGGATACGAAGAAATTGCGCCGGAAAGGAAGTAGAAGTATTTACATGTACGGAAGTAAATGGATTTACCTGTGTCCGCGTTAGGGATAGGAGCGGATACCGGCCTGTGATTAATGCCTGTGCAGTATAAGCGTATAGCCCGGGCCAAAGGCAACGCCCTGATTGTTTTTAGTTGATTAGTGAATTGCCAGGAGTCAACCCAATCAACCCAATCAACCCAATCAACCCAATCAACCCAATCAACCCAATCAACCCAATCAACCAACCAAGTACCTCAAACCAAAACCATATCCGAACGTTAATAGTACAATATAACCTCATAACCCTACCCCATGGCAACTTTTAATGATCTGATACAAAGCGATAAACCGGTGCTGATTGATTTTTCGGCAGAGTGGTGCGGGCCTTGCAAGGCTATGCCACCAATTTTGAAGCAGCTTAAGGATAGCCTGGGCGATGGCATCACTATTTTAAAGATAGATATTGATAAAAACCCGGCTGTTGCCGATGCCTACAAGGTGCAAAGCGTACCCACACTGATGCTGTTTAAAAACGGTGTGAGCAAATGGCGCCAAAGCGGCGTTATGCAAGCCAGCGAACTACAAAAGGTGATTGCGCAGTTTTGCCCCCCAGCCCCCTAAAGGGGCAGCTTTTGATGGGCATATTGTTAACTTTAATATTATAACACAAAACTATTATAACACAAAACGCCCGGTTATTTTAACCGGGCGTTTTGCTTTTTTGGGGGTATGTGGTATAAGAGAAGTTATAGCTATTGATGTTTACCTGCTCAGAAATAGAAACATGTTTTCCCTGTTTGCCTGATACATCTTACATCCAGATAAATCCGAAATCAAAATTACGATGCTTGCGAGTAAACGGCACGCATGGCGGGTTGGGCCATAGTTTTTGTTTTGATCTCGGTATCGTGATCGGTGTATTTGGCTTTTAGTTTTTTAAGTATCTCAAAGCTAAAGGTGTCGCTCATTGGTATATGGCTGCCTTTCAGTGTTTTAGGGTGAATTTGTAAATCTTTCAAAGGTACCAGCAGGTCCATATGGTTAATATGTGTAAGGCCGGTTTTAACATCGGTACCGTAAATAACAAATGTGTCTATCTGGTTGCCAGCGGCATCGGTATACACCACGCTGTCGTGCTCTTTGTAAGTTGTCATAATGTTGATGTTTTTGTAGTAGATGCTAAGGTGTTTTCAATTGCCGTGCCAGATATCAAAACATCTATTAAGAGCCTTTTAAGTGCTTTTGTACTTAACTGATAGTTAATTTTTACTACAAGGGTGTATGGATTGTTGGACAGAGGGGGGAGGGGAGATTGAATATCGAATGATGAAGTAAAAAGTATACCAACTTTTACTGTTCAAAATTTTCTTTTAATCATTATTCATCATTCTGTGTTCAGTGTTCGATATTCAAAGGGCTCCCCAACCCAATCTAACACCCCAACACCCTTTTCAATCAACCCGTCAAACAATTCAAACAGCGCTATGCGTTTGGCTTCGGTGAGGATGAGATTGGGGGCTTCGCCGTGTATGATTTTGCTGAGGGTGGCGCGCAGGTTGGCACGCTCGTCGGGGTAGAGGGATACGCGGCTGTACCTGTCAACAAGGTTTTGTTTGGCCCGCTCCAGTATCTGCGCTTCGCGCGCGGTGCCGAAGGGTATTTTGCCCATGGCGTTAATGGTATCAAATACCAGGCTGCCATAATCGTTGTAATGGCCTTCGGTTTTGTATTGGTTAAAGGCGGTTGCTATGCGGTTAAGGCGGTTTTGGTGTAGCTCGTGGGGTGTGGGAATTGCCCTTTGGGGGATGGTTGTTGCGGCGGCCAGGTTGGCTTTGATGGCGGCCAGGCGCTGTTCGCTTTGGTAATGGGCCATTAAAAAATGCATAAAGGTGGCCACGTTTAAACCGTAAAACGGGCCAAACTGTTGCAGTATACCACGATTAATGGCTACGGGTATTTCGTTTAACCTAATGGCGGGCAGGTTGCGGGTAAGTTCGGCGGGCATATTTTGTACTAAGTAGGCTATCTCGTCGCGGCGGTCGGCGGTGTTGATGCCCATGTCGGCAAAGGCTTTGGCCATGGCCTGGGCCAGTACCATTTCCAGTTGTTTAGGTTCGGCATCGCAAGCGCGGGGGGATTGGAGGGCGAGTGCGAAAGGGGTAGTTGCAGGGGTAGGAGTTGCAGTTTTGTTTGTTGCTGTTGCTACGGATTGTTGATTCATTGTGGTTGGTTTATTGGTGTTTCCAATTCCCTCTCAAAAGGGAAACGGCGATAGGGCTGACGATAAATCTTTGCAAGTATTAAAAGGGTTGTCATTGCGAGGTACGAAGCAATCGCGAACAGTGCAAGACCGTTCTTCAAGTCCACCGTTCTCCGTGCGATTGCTTCGTACCTCGCAATAACACGATGGTGAGGGATTCCGAAATCCGAAATCCCCCATCATCCATACTGCAGCGCATCCTGAAAGGCGTTGGCTATTTTTAGGATGCGGCCGCCGGTGTTGGCTACGGCGGCAAGCTGCTCTTCTTTTTCGAGCCATTTTTTGGCCGTTAAAAAAAGCGAGGTGTATTTTTTGTTGTTTTTGTAGTTTTCAACCTCATCTAAAATTTTGTCTATTTGTTTTTGGGTGTGGCCCATATCAATCAATTTTAAATATTCGTCGGTAAACAGAGTGAGGTGGGCAAAGCCCCTGTATATTTCTCTTTGTTTATTTATTTGTTCTTTATTTTCTTTATTAGTTTTGTCTTCGTGCTGTCCTTCTGTTGTCCTCGTGCTGTCTTCGGCTTGTCCTTGTGGTTGTCCTTCGGTTTGTTTTACGGTGTTGTAAGTATCATAATTACAGATGGTTATAAGGGTGTTTGCTGTCCCTGCGGCTGTCTCTGTTTTTATCATTTCTTCGGCTTTAAGCAGCTTTAAAAAATTATCAACCTTGGTTTTGCCCCATCCCCACCGTTCGCCTAAATACCTAAGCGAAGCCACTAACTCACCCCGGTTCCATCGCACAATAGTGCTACCTATCATCATGCGGCCTTCGGTGGTATCAAAGCGGGCGGTAGTTATCAAATCTAACCAGGCCTCAAACCGCGAATAGGCGCGCTTTTCGGCCCATAATTCATGTTTAAACAGGTTGCGGTTTATGGGAATAAAATTGCTGAGTGGTTTCATAATACTATTCAGATAAGGTCATAGTAAGTAAATTATAGTTAAATTTTGTTCTTTTTGGATAAAAATATTAATTTATATGTGATATATAGCTTTTTTTAGCTAGATTGCAGTCCCTAATAATTAAAGATGACTAACCAAGCGAATGCGGAAACACACGCAAAGCCAGTAAAAAAGACTCATTTTTGCAAAGCGTGTAACCTTGAGCTCAAGCAGCAGGTACACAGGCCCTGGATTCTCAAAAACATATTTTTCTTTTTGCCTTTACGTAAATACGTTTGTATGAATTGCCTTAACGAATACTACGTACACGGCGCTAAATAGTATTTTATTTTTGTGTTTTTTTTCTTTAAATTGATCGTTTAATTGATATTAAATTGACTACACTCGAAGATCTATACAAATGCCCCAAGTGTAATGTGTTTTTTCATTACCAATCGCCACGCAATAAGTGGCTCAAACTGTTTGCCCCCAATTATCCCATCCGCAGGTTTTTTTGTAGCACGTGCATTAAAAGTTATTATGTTAAGGTTGATCCTGAGCATATTAAGCCTAAGGAGGATTAGTTGATTGGTTGAATAGTTTGTTAGTTGATTGGTTTGTTTGCCATTGATGTGATGATAGCCATGCCATTACCAATGTGCTAAGACCAATAAACAAATCAACCAAACAACAAATCAACCGATATATCACCCCTCAAACACCATCCAGGCGCTTGCCGTTTTTGATCGTACCAGTTTGCATTGTTTGGTTAGCTTGGTTATGGTACGCTTAACGGTTGTTAGCAGCACATCATCACCGGTAATGGCGCTCGTTATGGCCCGTATTTTTGCCGGGCTCATCCACTCGCCGCTGTGGGTTTTAAATATCATTAATATCAGATCTTCGGTTTTATTCATGTTGGTTTATTGGTTAATTATCAAACTTTGTTATTGCGGGCCTGCCTGTCGGCAGACAGGGAACGAAGCAATCGCACGGAGGCGCTTCGCCCTGCATTGCTGTATGCTTTTGGCTTATTGCACACACTATCGCCCGCAATGCCAATAAAGGCGTGCTCATGCTTCACTATTCCACATCATGGCCTTTAGGGCTTCCAGCGCGTGTATAATGGCTTTGTTTTGGCGTTCGGTTAGGGTTAGGTAGTAGGCTTCGTCGCGGCAGTAGCCGGCAAAAATTGCTTTTTTATCTGTGGCGCTAAGGTTGGCCCAGGTTTTATCTTCGGTTAGTTGCTGCATGCGGCGGCTGTAAATACGCTCGGCCCAGGCTACTGCATGGCAACTGGCTGCCAGCATTAAGGTTAGCCGGTTTATTTTAAAGGTTACCTGCGCCGTATTCAGCGGGTCAATACTTGAGCTTAGGGCTTCGCTTATTTGGGTGGTGATGGTTTTGAGTTGGGTCATATGATTTGGTATTTTGAACAGTTAGCCTTTAGCTCCAAGCATCAAGCTTTTAGCTATTATAAAGTAGCTGAAATAGTTAGCTTGATGCTTGTAGCTTTCGGCTTGTAGCTTCAAGCTCATCTTCCATATATCGCTGTATCACCTCCTGGTAATTCTCGTCTAAAAAGCTTTCAATATCTGTAGTGGTTTCGGTGTAGGCCTGTACGTTGCCGGTATGCTCGCAGTACTTATAGGCTTCCCATTGGTTTAAGTTTTGGGTGCTGATGAACTGGATGAGCGGGGCGCGTTCTAAATGTGTATCCATCCATTGTGGGTTGGTCATTTTTAGGGTAAACTCCAGGCACCACGATACATCGTAGCCGCCATCGCTGCTAAAGTTGATATCGTCAATATAAATGGCTTTTTTATCAGCAAATAAATGTGCCAGTAGTTTGTCTACAGATGTAGCATCTATAGTATTCGGTTGTTTAATTGAAAGTGCTATATTTGTCATACTAAGAATGTAATTTTTTAAGGGATTGAAAAATTAGAGAAGCTCTGCTGTTAAGTGGGGCTTTTTTTTATAGATAGACTCAAGAATTAAGATGCAGGAATCAAGATTTTTAATTGCTAATCTTCTTGATTCCTGAGTCTTGCATCTTGATTCTTCTTTCTCATTTTACCCTCCACACCCTAAAAAAACCATCGGGCTCTTTAGCTGTAGTAAACGTTTTTAGCAAGCCAGAGTGAAAGTGCTGACTGATAGCCGCTTTTACCGAATTATAAAACTGCACACTGATGCGCGCGCTTTGACCAACCTGCATTTTATCCAGATTGGCTTTCCAGTTTCGAACTGGGGGAGGTGGGATGTGATTTTCTACTTGCATTATTGAAAGTTTATTTGTTACTTTGGTTATTATTGTATTGCAAAGGTAAGGATTTGCTTTCAATAATGAAAGTAAAATTGAAAATAATTTAGATTTTTAAAGAATGCATCAAGGCGAAAATATCAGGAATATACTCAAAGGTTCGGGCAAACAAATGGGCGATATTGCCGATTTATTGGGTTTAACAAGGCAAGGGCTCAATTATCATCTCCGTAAGGATGTGCTCGAAGATGGTTTTAAACGTTTGCTCCAGGCTAAATTTCCGGATGTTTTCAATTTTGAAAATGAAAGTGTTGTGCGCGACCAGAGCAACGCGTATAGTATTGGTCAGCTGCAACAGGCCGACGGGGGCGATTCTCCTTTTATTGATCTGGGTAACGGGCAGTATATCATGATCGTTCCGCTGGTGCAGGATTACGCTTACGCGGGATACCTGAGCGGTTACCAGGATGATGAATACTTAGAGGAGCTGCCCAAACATAGTTTTGCCGTTAATAAACAACACCGGGGGCATTACATGGCTTTCCAGGTGATTGGCGATAGCATGAGCAACGGCACCGACGAAAGTATTACCGAAGGCAGCACCGTAACCGGCCGCGAAATACAACGCCATTTGTGGAACAGCCGCTTCCATATTCACCGCTTTAAAGATTATGTGATCGTTCATAAAGAAGGTATCCTGATCAAACGTATCAGCAAGCACGATGTGGATACGGGCATCATCACCTGCCAATCACTCAATCCCGATAAGGATGCCTACCCCGATTTTGAACTCAATTTAGATGATTGCCAGCAGATGTTTAATATTGTGAATGTAACGCAGATAAGGTAGGGGAGTATCAAGTAGTGAGTAGTGAGTAGTGAGTATTAAGTAGTGAGTAGTGAGTATCAAGTAGTGAGTATCAAGTATCAAGTAGTGAGTATCAAGTATCAAGTAGTGAGTATCAAGTATCAAGTAGTGAGTATCAAGTATCAAGTAGTGAGTATCAGGTATCAAGTAGTGAGTATCAAGTAATCATATAAAGTATCTGGTATCAAGTAATGAGTATCACTTATCAAGATACATAAATAATTGCCATGCTAATCTCAATCCGCTCATCCTCAATTCAATAAAATATCATACCCATACTAAACCCCAGTACGCTATGCAATGTCTATTATATAGCGTTGCATAGCAACCTATTATTCAAACTAAACTGCATATCACCATGAAAAAGCTATTTTTAATATTATTGCTACCCCTGGCAATGGCAAGCTGCAAAACGCCAACTTACACTATCGGGATGACGGAGGCCGAGTTTACCCAGCATCAAAAAGTGCTCACTACTTTGGTTGAAAAAACCACCCATAGGGCTATATACAAACGCCTCACCAGTCAGGATGCTAACGGTTACCAAACTTACCAGTATTTTTACTTTACCGATGGTAAACTGATGCGCATTGCGGCAAGCGAAGGCTAATAAAGCGCCGGCAGCAATTTGTTTATTTATCTATATTTGAGCTGGTAGCCATTCCGGCTCAATGGTTTAAGCTGGGCTGATTCATGATATCAAAAGGAGAACTGATAGAGATCTATTTTAAAAAGGAAGAAGCAAACCTAAACAGTTATCCTTTTAACCTGCCTTTTTTTACACAGCGCGACGGCCTTAAAATGCACCCCAAAGTAACTTACTTTGTTGGCGAAAACGGCACGGGCAAATCAACTTTGTTAGAAGCCATTGCCGTAACATCGGGCTTTAACCCCGAGGGCGGCTCGTTTAATTTTAACTTTAATACGCGGGCATCGCACTCAATGCTGTACAAGCACCTGGTTACATCGCGCGGGGTACACCGCCGTACCGATGGCTACTTTTTGCGCAGCGAAAGCTTTTTTAACGTTGCCACAGAGATAGAGAACCTGGACAGGCCCTTTGATGATGATGGCTTTCCGCTGGGTGGTGGCCCTAAGGTTATTAATGCCTACGGCGGTAAATCGCTACACGAGCAGTCGCACGGCGAATCGTTTTGGGCGCTGTTCATCAAACGTTTTAGGGGCCGGGGTTTTTATGTATTGGATGAGCCCGAAGCTGCGCTATCGCCGGCAAAGCAAATGGCTATGCTACTGCGAATGAATGAGTTGATAAACGAAGGTTCGCAATTTGTGATAGCCACACACTCACCTATATTGATTGCTTATCCCGATTCGCTCATTTACGAATTTACTGCCGATGGGGTACAGGTGCGCACCTATGAGCAAACCGGTTTGTTCCAAACTTATGCCGAGTTTTTTATGGACCCGGCATACATGGTGAGCAGGTTGCTGAGAGGGTAGTGGTTCAGAATCAGGAGCCAGGAATCGAAGATGAAACCACAACGTTCCCCTCAGCACTAATTACCGACCTGTAACTGCTACGATAGTATTTTAATTAATAGGAATAAGTGGCTTAAGGCAACATCAGGCTACTTATTATTTTTTGGCCCGGTTGTTTCATTATAAGTTATAGTTGTATTTATTACATCGTGCGTACATAAATTAATTGCTATTAAAAGGGTACAACTTGCCATCATGGAATTATGTAAAGCCCAAACGTTCAATAATGCTTTATGCTTAAGTTTTAGCAATAAAGAAGCCGCTGCCAGTTTACTAAATAATAAACAAGTTATTAATAAGCTGCAAAGCGATTTAAATGGCATCAATTTTAAATACAACGCGGTGTTTAACAGTGCCGATAGTTATTATATTATACTGGATAAGCATTTAAATATTGTTGATTATAATTATGCGTCGTTACGGTTGATCAAAAACGTTTTTGGCAAAACGCTCATTATCGGCGAGCACATCGGCAAATACCTTAACGACGAACTGAGCGACTCTGTACTTGCCAATTGTACCCGGGCCCTTAGCGGCGAAACCTTTACTGTGGAGCGTAAAATAACCTTTTGCGCTACCGGGATAAGCTGGTGGCAGGCCAATTATTCGCCGGCTTATAACGAGCACCAACACATAGCCGGTATTGTTTTTAACGCGGTTGATATAACCGCGCGCAAAGCACGCGAAGCCAAAATAGAATCGCAGAACCAAAAATTGAAAGATATATCGCTGGTGCACTCGCATGATATCCGTGGCCCTTTATGCACGCTAATGGGTTTAATGGAGCTGATCAAATTAGAGGGCCTTGGCGGCGATTCGCGGTTTCTGGCTATGATGGATGATACCATTACCTTGCTGGATAGAAAGATACGCGATATTGTAGCGTATGCGAGTGGTGAGTAATTAAATTTATCGCATCGTACCTCGGCAATGGCATAATAGTATTCGCCGCAAAGGAAAATTAGAAAGTTAAGTATTCCAGATCCGGGGTAGCCCATGTGGGTGTTTGAACGGGGGGAATATGACCATATTCCACATAAAAAAAACCGCCCTCAAATGAAGGCGGCTCTATATCAATTATCGTTTTTACTTAGTTACGACCCGGACGGTGATCATCACGTCCGTGACCATTGTCATGTCCGTTACCATGTCCATTATCGTGTCCGTTATTCTGCGGGCGACCCGGTTGTGGGCGACCTGGTTGCGGGCGGTACACCGGGCGTGTTTTTTGGTAACGGGTGTATTTTACATCGCGGCTATCGCGTATAACGGTTTGTGTACGTACGTTTTTATAACGGGCGTATTTAGCGCGGTAGGTAGCGGCGCGCAGGTATGGTTTTGGCTCGTTCACTACAACTTTGTAACCGTGGTACAAATCGTAATTGGCATAGCGGGCCGGTAATACGCTGGTGCGGGTCCAGGTGCGGCCGTTAAGGTAAATGTACTGGCGGTTGGGCACATCGTAATACATGTCAATATCGGGCATGTAATAGTATTCGGCGTGGTCGTAACCAACCGGTCCCCAATCGGGCTGGCTACCAATGTTAAGGCCTAAGCTAATGCTGATCTGCGCCTGGGCAGGTTTAAACGCAAAAGCGCTCAAAAATAATGCGGCAAATAGTAACTTTTTCATCTTTTCTATTTTTAATGTTTCATGAGGCTTGTCATGAGTTTTGGTTGTGTGTAACAACTCACAATAGCTGTTATTGTTTTAATTGTTTAGCGGCAAACTTGCTCTGCCTTTTATACTCTATTAAACTATGCTAACATAGCTTTGTCAAGTGTTGGTGCATGTAAAATGCGTGTGACAATGATTGTTGAATATCGAATGATGAAGGAGGTAAAAGGTTTAATGAGGAACTTACTGGTGTAGAAGCCTGATCATTTTTCATTATTAAACATTCATTATCGATCTTCAAAAGAGTTCACCACGAAAAGTTTAGCAGTTACTCAAGATTAGCTTTATGTGAATCAGATTTTTAAGAATTGCGCAGATCGGTGAATTTTTAATTTATCAATATCGGTTTACCGGAATGCCGAATATTCCTATTTTTACCTTATGCGTTTTGACGTGTTTTTTCAAAAGATTAAAACCTATGTTGATCTCTCGCCGCAGGCGGAAACTGCGTGGGCGGCGTTGCTGCGCGAAAAAACTTACCACAAAGGCGATTATTTTGTCACCGAAGGCCAGACACCAAAAAAAGTAGCTTTTATAGTGAAGGGCCTGCTTTACCAATACTACACCGCCGATAATGGCGATATGGTGGTAAAATATTTCTTCCCCGAAAACCGCATTGCCGGCTCAATGGCGGCTACGCTTACACAAACGCCCGGCAACTTCACCATAAAGGCGCTCGAGGATACCCAGGTGCTGGAATATAATTTCATTGAATTTAAAAAACTGGTTGGCATTTATCCCGATATCGCCGCGTTTTATATCCGCTATATGGAGCAGCACTGGATCATTGAAAAGGAGCCGTACGAAGTATCGCTGCGGTATGAGTCGGCCAAAACCAACTACGATATTTTTTTGCAGAAGTACCCCGGATTGGTTAAACGGTTAAAGAAACAGCATATCGCAGCCTACCTTGGCGTTACCCCTACGCAGTTGAGCAGGATATTTTTTGCGAATAAATAATTTTTTCCGCTTTTCTCAACATAGGTAAATTTTTTAGAAAAACGGATGCCGCAACTTTGTGTCATCGATAACAATAAAAAATTTAAATCATGGCAACAAAAATTTTCATCAATCTGCCCGTTAAGGACCTGGAAAGGTCGAAGGCATTTTTTAGCGGACTCGGCTACAGCTTCAATCCCCAGTTTACCGACGAAAAAGCCGCCTGTATGGTAGTGAGCGAACACATTTTTGTGATGATGCTCACCGAAGCTTATTTTAAAACTTTCACCAAAAAGGAAGTAAGCGATGCGCATAAGAGTACCGAAGTTTTATTAGCGCTGGATGCGGCATCAAAAGAAGATGTGCAGCATACCATAGCCAAAGCGCAAGAGCTGGGCGGCACCCTATACGCCGAAGCGCAAGACCACGGCTGGATGTACCAGCACAGCTTTGCCGACCTTGACGGCCACCAGTGGGAGATTGTTTACATGGATAAAAGTAATATCCCCAATTGTGGGTGAACCTCGGATTTCGTGTAGTGTAAAGGTTGACAGCCGCTCTGGCTGTTAACCTTTTATGTGTTTAAAGCTTGTTATCAGCATAAACAGGTTTATTTGTGGAGGTTTATGGTTTGATATGGCAGCTTTAAAGTTAAAGCTTGCATGCGGGCATTGCCAGCCATAAAAAATTCAATTTTCGGAAAGTCACCTTTTTATTGTCAGAGTTCCACAACTCATTTGTCTGATTTTTAACACAATAGTTTCTTTACATCATCAATAGAGTGTTCAATATCCGAACTTTAGGGGTCAAAGCTTCCTGTAAAATGGGTGTGACAATGGCCTTGTTTTATCGTACAGATTAAACTATTTAACTTTTGAGGAGTTGAAGATATATACCAACAAATAAAAGCTATGAAAAAGCCTTTTTTAAAACTATTAACCCTCGCCTTATTTGCCGCTATCGGGCTGCAAAGCTGCTCGGTAGCTTACCGCGAAAACAGGTATAAAAGGGATAATCAAAAACAGCATGATCGGGATCGTGATCACGACCATGATAATAATAACCGTAACTATTACCAAACCCGTTAAGGGGATTTTTATTTAAACAATTAAACCGATGGATCATATAAAAACCCATCAAACTAACACAAACAAAAAAATGAAAAGTTTAAAAATATTAGCAGTAGCCGTAGCGGCTGTATGTTTTTTTGAAACCGCCAATGCCCAGGTTGTAGTGAGGGCACGTATAGGTACGCCGCCGCCACGCCATAGGGTAGTGGTAGTGCAACACCCTGTACAACGCAGGGTTGTGGTAACAAGGTCATATCACCGCCCATACAGGCATCACTATGTGCATCACCGCACGGTTGTGGTAAGGCACCCGCACAGATATTAATTTTGAAAGGCCGCTTTAAATGAGCGGCCTTTTTTTGTGGTGTTGCTTTTTACAATGTATCCCGGCGCTCATCATAACCTAAGTACTTGATACCTGATACTCACTATTTGATACTAATAAATTATTTTAATATATTTAGTCGGGAAAAAAATAAACACCGGTGAAAAAATGGTTGCTGTTTTTATTGCTGATGGTTGCGGTATCCGCGGCACACGCTCAGTTTGCCAATGCCGAGGCCGATACGGCTTTTAAGTTTACGCACCGCCTGTCGCGCTCGGTTAACCATTGGATAGCTTTCCCCAAAGATAACGCAACCGGTATTTACCCTTTCGGATATTTGTATATCGACCCCAGCCAGGGCTTTCTATTTAACCTCGAAGGCTTTTTTACATCAAACGGCAACGGCACATTTACCCGCGTTAAACGTAAAATAGACGAAACCACCCGCCTGCAATATAACCTTAAGCCGGGCCCTAAACCATTAGTTGCCATTATTGAGCAAGATCATAACGTAGAGCTTGATATTGACCCCCGGCCAGATTGGTATGCCAACTATAACGATTATACCGATACCGCCGCCCATTGCGTAGAATGGGCCAAAGCCTACAATGGTATTAAAGACCCGGAAATGGCAGTATCTGTTTTGCTTGAGCCCTACCGCACTGCACCCCATACCCCCGGCCTTGAAGTTGAGCTTTGCCATGCCTATTACGAACTGAAACGCTTTGACGAATCCATCAAAGTTGCCGAAGCAGCCTTGCTTAACAATGTAGGCAACGCCGCCCTGTACAAAGAGTTAGGCAATGCGCAACTAAGCAAGGGCCGGTTAGACGAGGCCATATCAACCTATACATCGGGCATTAAACTCTGCGATGCTGGCCCGGGCGATGATAAAAGCGAGATGGCCATGTACACCGCCGTTGCCTATGGTAATAAGGGTAATAAAGAGGCCTATAAAAAGTGGATCATTTACGCCAAGCTCTGGGCACCCAAAAAATCGGAAATAGCCGCTTTGCTTGAGGATATGTAGCGAAGAGATGAAAGATGGATCAGGGAGAAGATGTGTTTGCTGTTTTTTTAATTTGCCTGCCATTAGTACTATATCCCCTGTAGCTACGTTAAATTTATCTGATAGATCCTTCACTCGTTTTCTTCCTTAAATAAGTAACATTGGTGTTTTTGTTATCAAAATGGTAAAAAACACTTTGCCTGGAACTGAATTTTTATCAATATCGAAACAATAGTGTACTTTATATCCCAAACTAAGGTGTAAATTTATTTCATTATTAACGCGTTATTTATCTGCGTTGTTTAATTAATAAAGAAAGGCTTAAGTGGTGATATTTATTTATTGCTTAACTAACTCATAATTAATGTTTAAGTTAAAATACATATTTCTATTGTTGATCGTGTCATTATCGGCTTGCAAGCCTAATACTAATGAGCGTGCCCGCGATTTGATATTGCATTATTGCGATGTAAACTTCAAGCATTATCAGCCTATTGCATTTGCTCCCGCGAAACCTTATTATGTACCTTACGAACGCAGCGCGCAAACTATTAAATACGTCAGCCGTCAGCAAAAGCTAAAGCGCCGGCACGATAGTTTGCATCGTTTAATTGTAACACAAAACAAGCCGGAGTACCTTTTAGAGGCCGATTCGGTTTCCGATGAAATAGATACGCTGAATAAGGTAATGGCGCAATACAAAGAAAACTACAAGCCCGAGCGTAAAGGCTGGGCTATTGTACATGATTATAACCAAAAAAATAATGGTGGCCCTTTGGTGCGCTCAACAACGGTTTTTATTATTGATAACGACTTTAAAAACATACTGGAAACTTACAAAGAGTAATTTGAGCTACCTGATAATAGCCATATAGCCTGCCGATCAACATACGTACATGACCACAACCACTGATAACCAATTATTAAAACGCCTGCGCATAGTTATTAAAACCTGTGGCGGCCAAAGTAAATTTGCCAAAGCCTGCGGGGTATCGCAATCGTTGGTGAGCTTGATGTTATCTGGCGAGCGCGATGTGAATTTTACAGTGATCCGCGCCGTGTGTCATGATTTGGGTTACGCCCCCGAGTGGGTAATAACCGGCAAAGGCGATAAGCAAGCCGACGGTAAAAAAGACAGTACCAAACTGGTTACCGAGATCCAGATCCTCCGCACCGAAATAGAACTGCTGCACGCCCGCATGCGCAGTTATGAAAAAGCTTTTGAAGAGATGAGGGGAAGGATGGAACTTCAAAAGTAAAGATTAAAGGAGCATCCGAGAGCGCCTCAGTACGACACCCGGCGCACTTCAATATAGCCAAAAAAAAGGCGCATGCTCATCGCATAACGCCTCTTATCTTGATTCCTGAGTCTTGCCTCTTGAGTCTTCTTACCTAAAACTTCAAGTGTTTAACCGTTAATCCATTATTTATCAATTGCTTTAAGCTGTCTATCCCAACACGCAGGTGTGTTTCTACGTATTGTTCGGTTACTTTGCTGTCGCTTTCGGCGGTTTTAACACCTTCGGGTATCATTGGCTGGTCTGATACCAGCAGAATTGCCCCCGTAGGTATCTTGTTAGCGAAACCGGTGGTGAATATTGTTGCCGTTTCCATATCAATGGCCATGGCGCGAAGTGTTTTAAGATATTTTTTGAACACCTTATCATGCTCCCACACGCGTCGGTTGGTAGTGTAGCAGGTACCGGTCCAGTAATCGCGGCTGTGATCACGTATGGTAGTTGATATCGCCTTTTGCAGCGCGAAACTCGGCAGTGCGGGCACTTCGGCAGGCATGTAATCGTTTGATGTACCTTCGCCGCGGATGGCCGCTATCGGTAGTATCAAATCGCCTACGTTGTTCTTCTTTTTTAAACCACCGCATTTACCTAAAAATATCACCGCTTTAGGGTGTATCGCGGTAAGCAGATCCATCACGGTTGCGGCAAGGGCGCTGCCCATACCAAAGTTGATGATGGTGATACCATCGGCGGTAACGCTTTGCATCGGTTTATCCAAACCCATTATCGGCGCATTTTCATGCCATTCCGAAAACATGGACAGGTATTTTGAAAAGTTGGTGAGGATAATGTATCCCGTAAAATCTTCGAGCGGACGGCCCGTGTACCTTGGCAGCCAGTTGGCCACAATAGCGTCTTTTGTTTTCAAACCCGATTTTATCGGGGTACTTACTTCTTTAACAGTCTGAGTTTTTCCTTCTAATGCCTCTTTCTTAACGTCTTTTTCTTCGTTCATTTTTATAGTTTATTCTGGCCGCGGTATAGCGGCTCTACTTAAAGATAATCAAAATTTGTGGCATTTGCAAGTGGGGGATGGTTATTTGTTATGGAGTTAATGGGATTATTAAGTTGATCAGTGAAAAATTAATAGTTGATTATATATAACTAAACTACCTTCCAGAGCTATTGTACAAGCTATAAAACAAATAAACTAATCAACTAATAAACAAATATGGGCGTTGCCTTCGGGCCGGGCTATCCGTTACAAGTCCTCGCCACTGATAGACGTGGCTGTGGGCTTTCCACTGCTATCCCTAACGCGGGCTGGTGGTATTATCTGGAAATGACACGTGAATGATTGCGGTTTTTCTTGACAAGAGTTTGGTTACTCAGCCTCACTACCCGCTTCCGGCTGGGCCGTTGCCAACCTTTCGGCCTCCAGTTTTTCCTCTTCTTTGCCTTCTTTGCGCAAGCTGAAAAACAGAACGATAACGCCTCCGGTAACGCACATATCGGCAACGTTAAAAATGCCGGTGCGCAGGTTGCCTATGCCTACGTTCATAAAATCGGTAACGTGGCGGTCGAAGAAGATCCGATCTACCAGGTTGCCTAACCCTCCCGAAAATATGAGCGCGAGCGCAACGGTTTTGGTTGGGGTTATTTGTTGGCGTTTCTGTATAAAATAGATAAACAGCCAAACCATTAGCCCTAATGGTAACAGGCTCAATAATATAAAGCTGGCCGCTTTGGGCAGGTTATCACCAAGGCTCAAGGCCGCGCCGGTATTTTCGGCATACTCCAAAATAAAGGTGTTGTGGAAGTATGATATTTCGGGCGCGTTCATTAAATGGTCCTTGGCCAGTTGCTTGGTGTACCTATCGCAACCAATAAACGCGACAGACAGCAGGCAGAATAATATAATTTTTATACGGGGTTGCATGGGTGGTATTTTGGGCAAAGGTAGGGAAAATAGAAGATATAAATTCCAACTCAACACCCTGTCATTGCTGTAAGGTACGAAGCAATCGCGAACTGTACAGGGCGAATACGCATAGCCGCTCTGCCTCCGTGCGATTGCTTCGTGCCTCGCAATGACAAAATGGGAGAAAAAACAAAACCCCCTTGCCAATAAGCAAGAGGGTTTTAGCTTTAAATTTTAACCTCTGCCTGTCGGCAGGCAGGTTTTGGCTTTAAGCTTAAATTAGTTTTTGTCGAATTCGCCGTTAGCAACAATAGTGATCTCGTCGCTCAACATAGCCGAACCGAAGCCTGTACCAACACCAAAATCTTTACGGTTAAGTGTACCTGTTACTTTAAAACCAGCAACCGGAGTTTTTTTCATGCTTAGGCCCTGGCGTACTGTAGCGGTTAAAGTAACTGCTTTGGTAACACCGTGTAAGGTTAAATCGCCAGCAATGGTATAAGTGTTAGCGCCTGTTTTTTTGAATGATGTGCTTTTGAAAGTGATGGTGTTAAATTTGGCAACATCTAACATGGCATCGCCTTTTACGTGTTTATCGCGGGCTTCATTATCGGTGTTTAAAGTGTTTGGATCGGCAGTAAGGGTTAGTGTTGCGCCGTTAAAATCATCGCCTTTTGATGTGATGGTAGCATCGGTTATTTTGAACGAACCGTCAACATCAGATACACCCATGTGTACAATAGTGAAACCTAATTTTGAGTGAGCTTTATCTACTCCCCAGGTTGATTGCGCGTTTACGTTGAACGATAGAAATGCCGACATAGCTACAGCGGCGATCATTGATAACTTTTTCATAATTTGATTTTTGTGTTTGATTTATTTTTATTGAACTAATATATACTTATCTGTTTACAGGGCATTATTTAACACCCTAATTTGACTCCAAATTTACAAACTATAATTATATGTTACAACATGTAATTGTCAAAGATTTGTGATTTTTAATTTGGGATAACGGATGTTTAACTGTTTAAACCGGGGAATTATTTATCGAGGATATTAACTGTCAGATCCGATAGCTATCGGATTCGGATTGTTGTTATTACGGGAAAGGGCTGGTTGAGGTTGCCTTTATAGGTTCAATTTCGGCTGCTTTATCATTAATGCTCTATGATTTTTTATTTTATGGATAAAATTTCTAAGATATAAGCAAAGCAATCAGATAGCAATCAGATCGTAATTCGTAATTCCGAAATCAATATGGGCGTTGCCTTTGGCCCGGGCTATGCGCTCATACTGCACAGGCCTTAGTCACGGGCCGGTATCCGCTCCTATCCCTAACGCATAGGGTAAAGAAGCAAATATTAAATCGCGCATCCAACATCTCCATCAAAGCAAATTACAATCCGATAGCCATCGGATCGCACATCCGACATCCCACATCCCAAAGCAAAACATCACAACACAATAGTAACACTGCCCGATTGCTGGATGGGTTTATTGAGATACAGATCGTAAGCGTCCATTATCCAATAATAAGTACCCACGGGCATTTTTTTGCCGTTGCTGGCGCCATCCCAGCCTTTAAGGTAATCGGTGGTTTCAAATAGCAGGGCGCCCCAGCTGTTGTATACCCTAAAGTGGTTCAGCCTTACCGCTTTGGTTATCTTAAGGCGGAAAACATCGTTATTGCCATCCCCATTAGGAGTAAAGGTGTTAATGCCATAATCAACAATAACAGGCGGTAAAATTTTTACATGTACCGGGAATATTTTAGCGCAGTTGTTTAGGTTATAGGCTTGTATGTAATACGTTCCGCGTACTGATATTTTAGATGGATCGGGCAACAGGCGGGTGGCCAGGCTATCAATATAAAAGGCAAACTGAGTACCTACCTGGGTGGTGAAAGCATGCGTAATATCAATAGTTTGCGGGAAAATAACCGCAGGCGGATCGGTAACGGTAGTTACCGGGTAAGGGTATACGGCTACATCAATAGCCGTGCTTACATAACACCCCGCTGCCGAGTAAGCTCTAATGTAATACCTGCCCGTTGTGGTAATAGCTTCGGGGTGTTTTAAGGTATCGGTACATTGGGCGTTAAGCCAATAGGTGTACCTGGCTATGTTCTCGTTACCAGCGTTAGCTGCCGGGCTGGTAATATCGGCGGTTTCGCAGGCCACTATATTGCTTGTTTTTATGATGGGTAAATTATTAATTAACACCGTAACTGGCTCAATATCGGCACAACCGTTAGCGGTATTAATGGCCTTAATATAGTAAGTTCCGCTTTTGCCTATTTTATCGGGGTTGCTTAATGGTTGGCTGGCGGCGGCATCGGTATAATAAGTTAGCGGACTATTACCAATCAAAGCGCTGCCCGCGGTAACGTAGGCTTTGGTAATATCTACCGTAAGGGGTTCACAAACCTCGGGCGGGCTGGTTATTTTTAGCACGGGCGTGGGTAAAAAGCTTACCCGTATAGGTTTTACAAAAAAGCACTCTGATGGCGGGGTGGCTTTAATGTAATAGGTGCCCACATCGGTAATGTTGGTAGGGTCGTCAATCAGGGTGGTGCAGGCGGCATCTTTATAATAGGTGTACACAAAGGCAGTGTCGCTGCCACTGGTAATATCGGGGGTAGTAATATCGGCGCCTACGTTGCGGCATACGGCTATACTGCTTTTTACGTTAAGGATCAGGTTTTCTGATGATTGTATGGTGGTGGTAAGGGTATCCTGGCACCCTAAACCATCATAAGGTGTTACCACTACCGAGTATTGGGTGCCCACGGGTGGTAATGGCGATAATTTATAAGTACTATCGGTGCCAATTACCTGAGTGAAATTACGGCCATTGTACCACGCATAAGCCTTAAAGCCCGATGGCGCCTTTAACGTCATGGTGTTATTGCCAGAGCAAATAATATTGCCAGATAGCGGCGATGTGCAATTTTGGTTAACATCAATATAGGCATAGGCAAAGTGCCCGCCGGGGCCACAGTTATTGGTAGTAAACTCCAGCCGCATGGTTTTGCCGGCATAGCCCCGTAAATCAATAGTTACCGGGCTCCAGGGTTTAAAATAAACATCGTTGTTGGAAGTTTGCGTAGTGGCTGCCCCAAAACCCGGCAACGTGCCAATGGATACAAAATCAAAGTTGGCGCAATCTGTTGGTTTATTATCACTTAAGTTGTATACGGCGGCTGCAAATTTGGGTTTGTTCAGGTCGGTGTGGCGCGCGTCAACAGGGTCTTCAATAACAACGGCATAATAGTATATTAAACTAAAATTGTTGTTGTTTTGCGGTACGGTAAAGGTATAGGTTAGTTTTTGCGCTTTGTTTTGCCCGCCACCGCGCGAGTCGTTACCCAGCATGGCAACATAGTTACTGCCATTGGGGCTGGCAACAGGGAAATGGGCATACGGATCGGTCTGTTTTGATTTGCGGGCAATTATAGTGTGGATACCATTAACTATGCCCTGGTTGTTTAAAGTAATTGTACCATCCGGATCATGAATAGTGCCCGTATAACCTTCCCAACCCTGAAACGTGCCCATATCAAAGCCCATGTTAACGGGGCATTGGGCCAGGGACCTGTTGCCAATCATCAGCAATAAAAATGTAACGATGTAAATGGCCCGCCTAAGCATGTACACAGGGGATTTAAATTTCAGCATTTCAAATCTACAGTTTAAATTAAGTATTTGTAATACAGGGTAGTAAATTTTTTTGATTGGTAGTTAAATGGAAGTAGGAATGCAACACCTTTAGAATAAATGAACTGTCCTTGTTTATTCATTTTCATCCACCGCGCAATTACGCGCGGTGGATGAAAATGGGTTACCTCCATTGTTAGTGCTGTAAATAACAATCAACTATAAATACTACCTTTAGTAACCAATACAAGCCCTATGTTATATAGAAAATACATTGCCTTAGCGGCATTAGTTGCTTTAACCTTATCGGGATACAAAACGCTTAAAGATCAATATATAGCCATGTTTAACGGCAAAGACCTAACCGGCTGGGAAGGCGACCCCAAATACTGGCGGGTAGAAAATGGTATAATGACAGGCGAAATAACTCCCGAAACGGTAATTAAAGTAAACACCTTTTTAATTTGGAAGGGCCACGCCCCACAAAATTTTGAACTCACGGTTGATTACCGCATCAGCGCCAAAGGCAACAGCGGTGTAAACTACCGCAGCAGCCGGGTTGATAGTTTGCCTTATGCCCTTAAAGGCTATCAGCTTGATCTGGACGGGAAAGACAAATACGGCTTAGGCTATCCGCGCCACAGCGGCCAAAACTACGAAGAACGCGGCCGGCAATTTTTAGCCACCCGCGGCCAGCGCACCATTATTGGCGCCGATGGCAAACCCACCTTTATTGATAGTACCGGCACCCGCGCGGGCTTACTAAGCCACATTAACTACGATGGTTGGAACACCTTGCGCATTGTAGCCCGGGGTAATAATTTAAAGCACTACATCAACAATACACTTATGAGCGAAGTTACCGATAACGACCCGGTGAACCGCCGCTTTGATGGCCTGATAGGCGTACAGGTACACGTTGGCGGGCCCATGAAGGTTGAGTATAAGGGCTGGAAGTTGAGGAAGCTGGAGTAATAATAGTAGTCACCATCTTGTTATTACTTCGTTTCCTTGCAATGACGCTCGGGGGGAAAGAGGAGGAGTGCAAGTGGATGAAAATTAAACATTAACCACAAAAAAAGCCCCCCGATCTATCGGGAGGCTTCAATAATATTTAGGAAAAGCTTTCTGCTTTCAGCTCTGAGCTTTCAAGCTATCTTAAGCTACCTTCAACTTTTTCAGATCCGATTTATCGAATTTCTCCAAAGCGTAATCCAGCGTTACTACCAGCTCATTCACATCTTTTTTAGATGGGAACTCAAACATGGCATCAATCATAATGGCTTCGCAAATAGAGCGGAGGCCACGTGCGCCAAGCTTAAATTCCATTGCTTTATCAACAATAAACTCTAAGGTTTCTTTTTCAAATTCTAAGGTTATTCCTTCGTATTCAAAAAGCTTTTTGTATTGCTTTAACAGCGAGTTTTTAGGCTCGGTTAATATGTTGGCCAGCGCTTCACGATCCAACGGGTTTAAATACGTTAGCACCGGTAAGCGGCCTATCAGTTCGGGTATTAAGCCAAAAGCTTTTAAATCCTGTGGGGTAATGTATTTGTACAGGTTTTTGAGGTCAACATCCGGGTCGTCGCCTTTAAACTTGTAACCTACGGTTTGTGTGCGTAAGCGGTTAGCTATCTTTTTTTCTATACCATCAAAAGCGCCACCACAAATAAACAGGATGTTGCTGGTATTCACGGTTATCATCTTCTGGTCCGGGTGTTTACGGCCGCCTTGCGGTGGTACGTTAACCATGGTACCTTCCAGTATCTTTAACAGGGCCTGTTGTACGCCCTCTCCGGATACATCACGGGTGATGGATGGGTTATCGCTTTTGCGGGCAATTTTGTCCACCTCGTCAATATAAACAATACCGCGCTCGGCTGTGGCTACATCGTAATCGGCAGCTTGCAACAGGCGGGTTAAAATGCTTTCCACATCTTCACCAACATAACCGGCTTCGGTTAATACGGTGGCATCGCAAATACAAAACGGAACGTTCAGTACTTTTGCTATTGTTTTGGCCAGTAAGGTTTTACCCGTACCGGTTTCGCCCACCATAATTATGTTTGATTTTTCTATCTCAACCTCGTCTTTTTCAACCTTTTGGTTTAAGCGTTTGTAGTGATTGTACACAGCAACGGCTAACACCTTTTTTGCATCATCCTGACCGATAACATATTGATCAAGGTGGGTTTTTATTTCGTAAGGTTTAAGTATTGTGGTGGCCTGGTTAGGGTTCTTCACCTTGCGCACCTTCATTTCTTCGGCTAATATTTCGTTGGCCTGGTTCACACATTTATCACAAATGTGGGCATCCAATCCAGCTATGAGCATCAAAGAGTCCTGCTTCCCGGCACCACAGAACGAACACTTGATCTCTTTGCTATTCTTATTCATCACCATATAGTTTATACAAAAATAAGGATTTTATTACAAAAATGTCACTGTAAAGTTGAATAAATCAATTTACAGCGACATAAATATCTCATTTACAGTTATTAAGCAATCTATGTAATATTTACAATAGTTTAACTCTGTAAACGTGGAATGGTTTTAATTATTTTAGTATCAAGTATCAGATAGTATCAAGTATCAAGACAGGTTAGCGATTTTTTGAAATACTTGCTACTAACTACTTGATACTTGCTACTCACTATTTAAACCTTACCTTTCTTACCTGCTCCTTTTAAAACCTCATCAACCATACCAAATTCTTTGGCTTCTTCGGCAATCATCCAGTAATCGCGGTCGCTGGCTGCATGCACTTTGTCGTACGATGCACCGCTATGATCGGCAATGATCTGGTATAATTCAGTTTTCAGTTTGGTGATCTCGTGGTAAGTGATCTCGATATCAGATTGCTGACCGTTTGCACCGCCCGATGGCTGGTGTATCATCACCCTTGAGTGTGGCAACGCAGCACGTTTACCTGCCGCGCCAGCGCAAAGCAATACAGCACCCATTGATGCCGCCATACCTGTACAAATGGTTGCAACATCGTTACTGATGAACTGCATGGTATCGTAAATACCTAAACCTGCGTAAACAGAGCCACCTGGCGAGTTAATGTAAATTTGGATATCGCGCTGCGCATCGGCAGATTGCAAAAACAGCAATTGCGCCTGGATGATGTTGGCATTGGTATCGTAAATGGCATCACCTAAAAAGATGATACGGTCCATCATCAAACGGCTAAATACGTCTAACTGAGAGATGTTCAACTGGCGCTCCTCGATGATATAGGGCGTCATGCTGGTGGGTATGCGTGAGCTATCTACGCGTGATATAAAGCTATCTACAGCAAGGCTGTTAATACGGTGGTGTTTTACAGCGTAATTGCGAAATTCGTTTTTGTCGATCTTCATGTGTTTGTGGTTTTTATGGGCCGGGTGCTAATATATAATACACGGCTTAATTGTTATAACAAATTAAAATTTTTTAGTTGGGTTAATTGTCACCGTTGATTCAATTGATTTCTATGATTTCGCTGGTTTTTGATGTTTACCGTCATTGCGAGGTACGAAGCAATCTCTTTAAGCAGAGCGGCTATACAGTTCACCTTGCAAAGTTTACCGTCCTAAAGAGATTATTAATTTGTGTTTGTTTTTTTTAAGGTATTAATGAGCTTCCTATCGGTCGGTTGTCTTCGTGCCTCGCAATGACATTTGAGAATACGCTATGCAAATAATAATCAGCGAAATCAAACTAATCACTCTAAAAAATCAACGGTACAAAAAATGCCGGGCAATAAGCCCGGCATCCATATTTGCAATATGTAAATCCTTACTTATTTTTCGTTAACTGGTAATGCTGCAAAAGCGGCGCTATCAATATCCTTTTTATCCAGGGCTACAACAGTTTTTAAATGATCTAAAGTTTTTAAGGCTTTCAGTTCTTCAAATATCTTGTTGCCGTTCTCTTTGTTTTGCAGGTATTGTACGGTGTACTGGCCCAATTGCTCATCGCTCAAAGGTTGCGGACTGTACATTCTGAACTGCGCATCTAAACGTTGTTTTGCTAACGCGAAAACCTCATCGTATTTAATCTCGATGGTGTTATCTTTCATTATCTTGTTTTCGATCAGCGTCCAACGCAGGTTTTTAGCAAAGTTTTCGTAGTCTTTGTCTAAATCTTCCTGAGTTAATTTTTCGTTAGTTGCAAGCAACCAGCGTTTTAAAAATTCATCGGGCAATTCAAAGCTCACTTTATCCATTACCAGGTTATAAAGGTCGTTTTGCAAACGGCGGTCGCTATCTTGCACCATCATGCTTTCAACCTCTTCGGTAATGCGTTTTGTAAATTCTTCTTCGGTGGTAACTGTACCTTCACCAAACAGCTTGTCAAAGAACTCCTGGTTCAAATCGCTTTCTTCCAGGCGGTTCACGTTTTTAACTGTCAGTTGGAAATCGCTTTTCAAATCAGCGGCTTCGTCTTCTTCAATTTTCAATAAGCCGGCAACTTTAGCAGCGTCGTTATCAAAAGCTTTCTGAATATCGAAAGTTAATACATCACCCTTTTTGATCCCGATCAACGATTTTTTAACCTTATCGTTTTTAACCTGATCTAAACGGATAGATGCCGTGTTGCTAATGCCACCTTCAAAAACAGAACCATCTGCAGAAAGTTGAACCAATTCGGCATATATCACATCATCATCTGCCGATACGTCAGGGTTTGTCATTTTGCCATAGCTGCGGCGGATGTTTTTGATCCTTTCGGCCAAAGTTTTATCATCGGCTTTAATTACGTACTCAGTAACTTTATCCTTACCACCTAAGTTCAAAGCAAACTCAGGCGCTAAGCCTAATTCGTAGTTAAACTCAAAATTATCGGTAAAATCCCAATTAAAATTGGTGCTATCGTCAAATTTAGGTAGCGGCTGGCCCAAAACCTCGAGGTTGTTTTCGGTAATGTATTTTTGTAGTGAATCGCTCAGCAAATTGTTAACCTCGTCAACCAAAATGCTTTTACCATACATGCGTTTAATGTGTGATGGCGGAACCATTCCGGGCCTGAAACCGGCTATTTTAGCCTTCTTAGCCTGATCTTTAATAGCTTTTTCAACACGCGGAGTATAATCTTCGGGTTGTAGTTTAATGGTTAAAACAGCGTTTAAGTTGTCAATTTTTTCTTGAGTAATATTCATTATGCGGTAATATATAGCGTTTCACTAATTGTTAAAAACCATGCCAAAGCATACTTTGGTTTTGGGAGGGCAAAGGTATTAATTTTTTTTATTTGGTGAATAGTTAGTATCAAGTAGTTAGTATCAAGTAGTTAGTATCAAGTAGTGAGTATCAAGTAGCGAGTATCAGGTATCAAGACCAGGGAAGCAATTAACCGGCATCTATTGTCATTGCTGAGGAATGGAGCAATTGCGAACTATATAGAGCCGCCTGACTCACCACCCCATAATGATGCGGTTCTTACTTGCTACTTGCTACTTGATACTCGTTACTTAATACTTATTTCAAAAACCCTACTTTTACCACCATCAATTATGCGCATCACCCTGCTTATCCTATTAATCTGCTCAAGCTGCCTAACATCGCGGGCGCAAATCTATGTTGGGCAGCAGCAGGGCCTGCCTTATCGCGATACCAGCAAGCACATCGCATCTATGCGTACCTGCCGCTACAGGGCCATTATGGCAAACGGTAAATTGGTTAAAACCACAAAAGACGACGAGGCGGTGTTTTTTTACGATAAGCATGGCAACCTGGTTAAACGGGTTGTAGTTTATAAGGATAAAGACATCAAATATGTTAAGCAAGCGGCCGAGGCCGAGTTTAGTCGCCACGCTTTTAACGACTCTACCAGGGTAATTAACAAGCCTATTTACGATGAGCGCGGCAACTTAATTATGCTCCCGCACGATCCGCTTTTGTACAACCTGAGCGGCACCTTTAAATATAACGATCAAAACCAGATCACGGATCTTAAACAGATCGACCAAAACAACTATCTCAACCGCACGCAAACCTTTACCTATAATAATGAGCATAAGCTAACCGAGCGTGTAGAAAAAAACTTCGGTGGCAATATCATCGAAAAAACAACCTTTGATTATGATAAGGCTGGCCATGTGGTGCAGGTACTAACAGCTGATGCTGGTCATGTTGTATCGCGAACCAAACTCATTTATGATAACATCAGCGGCAAGCTCATGCATTTGGTGCTGATAGGCGATGCCAGTGAACCACCCATTCAGTACAGTTACGAGTACGATAATAAAGACCGCAAGGCTCAAATTTATATGATATACGGTAACACCAGGCGCCTGTACTCATCCTTTAAATATGATGCGCAGGGTGGCGGCTACACTTATACCGAAAACAGCCAGGATAAAACCATTATCCAAACCATAGCTGCCGGCACCCGCAAGCGCGAAGTGTTTGACGATAAGCAACCCCGCAACATACAGGAATGGCACTTTGATAAGCGTAACAACATTACCTACCAAATGGAAGCCAGCTACACCCAGCCGCCCCAAAAAATTGAACTGGCAAACATTACCGTAGTTGAAAACGATATTAAATACCGTGGGGGGATATTTAATTCGATAGCCAACTGGTTTAGAGCAAAAAAGTATCCGCCACGGGCGGGGGGGATGTGAGAGGGTAGTCAAAAGTCAAAAAAAGCGTTGACTTTGTGCAATGAGAGCCTGCCTGTCGGCAGACAGGGGGTGGAGGGGTGTGTTACTCTGGTGCAAGGTTCGTCGCGCGTATAACACACCCCTACAGTCGCACTATTCCAACGCGCCCCCTCTCAAGAGGGGAATTAGAACGGTGTTAAAAACATCTTCCATCTTACCTTTCACATCTTCCATCAAACCACTATCTTTGTAATCAAATGAAACGCGCTACCCTTATACTGCTTACCATAATTTACCTGTTCTCCAGCCTTGGGGTATCGGCTAAAAGCATGTATTGCATGGGGGTATTGCGCCAAACCAGCATCAGCTATACCGTAACCACCACTACTACAACCGTTACTCACACTAAGGCCGAATGTAAAATGGCCAGCCGGATGAAAAACTGCTGCAAAACCAAAAAGCAATTGCTTAAGGTGAGCGATAAGCATGTGTATAGCGGCGCTATGGATGTTTTGGCCAAGCTGTTCCCGGTGCTGTTTAATTTAACCACTAACGATGAGCCTGTTTGCGCCAGTGTAATATCGCAACAGCAATGGTACTACACGCATGCGCCACCGCCGGTAAACGGCACCCCGGTGTATGTTTTGAATTGTAATTTCAGGATCTGATCAACTAATTCTTTCTTCTCTTTTGTCATTTCGAACGAGGTACGAGAGAGAAATCTTTTGCGTGTGCTTGGTCACCGTAAGATATATCTGCTGTATATCCATCGCTCCCAAAAGATTTCTCTCGTACCTCTATCTAAATGACATGATTTTTGCTTAATTACAATTCAAAACACACCAACAATGAAAACCAACATTCTATATATACTCTTCACCCTGCTCACATCCGCGGCAAGCGCCCAGATGGATATGAGCCACATGGGGCACGATACTATTAAAAAAGCAACAGCCGATACCGCAAAAAAAATTAAACCCCGCCCGGGCTACCACATCATGAACGGGAAGGAAATGAAAAACAGCGACATGGGCATGATGGACATGGATATGGGCGATATGAGCATGAGCCATGCTTACTCGCGCAACCTGCCCATGAACCGCGACGGCAGCGGAACGGGATGGTTGCCCGATGAATCGCCAATGTACGCTTACATGTGGATGCCGGGTAAGTGGAACCTGATGTTTCATGGGGCGCTGTATCCACGTTATACCTCGTCCAATTTTAATAACGATGGCAAACGCGGTCAGGGAGCTAAGTTTGACGCGCCCAACTGGTTTATGGGTATGGCGCAGCGCAAGGTTGGCACAAAGGGCCTGTTCGCTTTTAACTTGATGATGAGTTTAGATAGGCTTACCGAGGGCGGCTACGGCTACCCGCTGCTCTTCCAAAGCGGCGAAACCTGGGACGGTAAGGCCCTGCACGACAGGCAGCACCCGCACGATATCTTCAGCGAACTGGCCGTGGCCTATACGCAATCTTTCACTAAGGATATTGACCTGACGGGATATATTGGCTACCCCGGCGAACCGGCCATTGGTCCGGTTGCGTTTATGCACCGCATATCGGCCATGAACAACCCCGATGCTACGCTGGGCCACCATTGGCAGGATGCCACGCATATTACTTTTGGCGTTGCTACGCTTGGTTTTAGATACAAAATAGCCAAGATAGAAGCCTCCGCGTTTAATGGCCACGAACCAGACGAGAACCGCTTTGATTTTGATAAACCGGTGTTTAACAGCTATAGCTACAGGCTTTCGGTTGCGCCAGATAAGCATCTGGCCCTACAGTTTTCGCAAGCGCAAATCAATGGCCCCGAAGCCTTGAACCCTGCCGAAGATATCTTCCGGACAACGGCCTCCATCGGCACACAACATAATTTTAATGATGATAGCTACCTGAGCAACACCCTGGTATGGGGCCATAACTCGGTAAACCATCACGATGGGCACGCCAACGCCAGCGAGCATTCAATTACCCTCGAAAGTAACCTGCAATTAAAAATGCTGGCCCTATACGGCAGGTATGAGTTTGTCCAAAAATCGGAAGAGGAGTTAAGCCTCATCCCGGCAACGGATGAGCTGTATAATGTGAATGCCTTTACGCTCGGCATTAATCACCGCCTGTTCCAGCAGTTTAAAACAGATTTTACGCTGGGTATACAAGGCACAGTAAATGCCATCCCCAACGGTTTAAGTACCCTTTACGGGAACACACCGATTAGCGGGCAAGTGTATTTGAAGATAAGCCCAAGCAGGATGGCCCCCTAACCCCCTGAAGGGGGAACAGGAATATCGAACATCGAATTTTGAATGATGAATATCGAAATTACTTCAGTATTTGATGTTGAATGTTTCCCTTTTTTCGCTTGTCATTGCTGTAAGGGTTTATTAATTCGGTAATAGAATCAGGATTTTTATTTGTTGTTTAGGGTGGTCATTTCGATAGGTTTTTTTCCATTGATACCTTGATGTGGCCTTTCCCAATTATAGTAAA
>NZ_JBDSCA010000066.1:0-24246 GCF_039921305.1 Mucilaginibacter sp. | reverse complement strand
TAATATTAAATGTGCGTGACAAAGGTAATGCATAAGTTTTATCATCCTTTTTATAATTAATAACAAAAACGACACGTTTGTTTTTATGGCACGCATATTGATTTAACTGGTTATAATACAAATAAATATATATGCCATGTGTAAGCGAATATTAGTATTGGATGATGACTTAGCGATATTGAACGCTATACGTGATGTGCTTGAATTTAGCGGTTATGAGGTGCATACCCAACCCAGGGGAGACCATGTATTTGAGAATATAGAACAATACCACCCTGATTTGATATTGCTGGATGTAATGCTGGCTGATATGGACGGGCGTGAGATATGCCAAAATATTAAAGAGGAAGAAAAAACCGGAAATATACCGGTGATATTAATTTCGGCAACCCATGATTTGGATGATTGCATTAAACAAAAGGGCGGTCCGGATGATTTTTTGGCCAAACCTTTTGATATTAATAGTTTGCTGAATAAAATTGAAATGCAATTAGCGGCCTGATAAATTAACCTTGTATTAATATTGTAAAGCGTAACATTGGGGTTTATTAACCCTGTTACCATAATGCACAAACTGGCGTTTATTTTATTGATGATATCTGGAATAGTTCAACATATTTCGGCGCAAAGCATTCCTAACCTCAACAAGCTTAAAATAGTGATGATACGCCATGGCGAGAAGCCTGTACCTGGTGACAACCTTAATTGCATGGGTTTGAACAGAGCGATGCTTTTACCGCCCGTTATTACCGGAAAATTTGGAGTACCCGATTTTGTTTATGTGCCCCAAATTGCTATGGCTGAGCAAACGCTGCATTCAAGGCCATTCCAAACGCTGATCCCTTTAGTGGGCAAGTATAACCTTAAAGTGAACAGCCAACACCTGACAAGAAATTTTGAGGAAATAGCTACCGACTTGAAAAGCAAAACCGGCACCATACTGTTATGCTGGGAACACAAAGCCATACCCTACATAGCCCAGGCATTGGGTGTAAAATTAGATAGTTTGCTTTGGCCCGATGATGATTATGATAGTATTTGGATTGTAACCTTTGTGAATGGTAAAGCTGTATTGACCAAGGATAAAGAGGGTTTGAAACCATCGGCAGATTGTGGGTTTTAAAGGCTGGCACTAATTATTTCCAATTAAGGCTAATTACACGAATTACTCTTTTTGCCTCATAAAAGATTTGACAAAATCAAAAAATTATCAAATCTAACTCCAATTGAATACCGAAGATTTGTTATCTTAGTTATTGTGATTATTATCTCAATACTCATATCTCAAATGTCTAAATATGTGGAAATGCCCTTTATGCGAGCTTGAATTTACGCGTAGCAACCAGGTGCACTCGTGCCATGACAGGGAGCTTGCCGATTTTTTGAATGGCAAGAGTTTGCATACGCTGGAGTTGTTTGATAGCCTTGCAAATGAGTTTGACCATATTGATGAGAATATTGTAATCCACCCTACCAAAAGCATGATCAGTTTTAGGCTCAATAAGCGTTTTGCTTACGTGATACAGTTAGGTAAAAATTTTATTGATGTGGTATTGCCCTTTAAGCAGGCTTATGAGGATAATCTGTGTTTTAATAAGATCAAATTAGTACCGGGCAGCGATGATTATAACCATCACCTGCGCCTTTATTTTAAGGAGGACATTAATGATGAAGTGCGCGGGTTTATGCGGCTGGCTTATTTGAATGGGGTTTAGTTGCATCGTTTAGAAAGAACACACCCCTCCACCCTCTCAAGAGGGGAATCGCACGAGGCTAATGCTTTTTAAAATTTAGATTTTCGCTTCCTTAATGCAATAGCTATTCCTAAAACGGTTAAAATTACTGCTGCTGCATAAACCCAGATCAGTTAAATGGCGGTTGTAAATGTGCCGGTTCATTTGCGCCCATTAAAATTAAGCTATCCCAATAATAGGGCAGGTACATGGCATCGAATGTTTGACTTGTGTTGAGCCAGTTGAGTTTGGCATTATGGAGGGCTGTGCCGCTGCTTTGGTTTAGGGTTAGATAGTGGTAAAAGCTGGCGGTTATATCGGATACGGCATCATCGTTCACGTTCCATAGGCTGACTATGGTTGCTGGTGTGCCTATCCGCTAAAACCACGTGACAGGCTGATGATACGTTCGCCCTGCGCGAACAGGCCGTCGCCGGTACCACAGGCGCCGAGCACGATGAGATCGCGCGGCAGCGTATTATAACAAAAAGGAGTTTGTGAATGCCGAGAAGCTGTTGGAGAAAGAATATGCGGCCCATCCGGAGAATAGTTTGGTAGCTTATTATTACGCCATTACTCTGATTGAAGACAAGCAGGAACCACGGGCCCGCTTTATTTTAGAAAAACTATACAAAGGCGAATCGGCATTTAATATAACGCGGCTTATTACATCGCGTTAAGCTATATTAAACAGAAGGATAAGGAGAATTGTAAGAAGTGGTTGAAAGTTATTCCTAACGGTAATTCAAATTCGGCGAAGGCTACGGAATTATTGGCTAAGCTGTAATTTGATTGATAGAAACAAGTCGCGATTGCCCCCTAAACTTGTCGCTTTTGCACATGTGAGCGTACATGCCATAACTGTACTTTTGGATAAACTAAAACAGAAAACTTATGGCAACTCAAATTTTTGTGAACCTACCGGTTAAAAACCTGAACAGGTCGATAGAATTTTTCACCAAACTTGGTTATACTTTTAACCCCAAATTTACCGACGAGAAAGCAACCTGTATGATCATCAGCGATACGATTTATATCATGCTGCTGACAGAAACTTTTTTTCAGACTTTCACCGAAAAGAAAATTGTAAATGCCCACGAAGCTGTAGAATGCGCTATCTGCATATCTTGCGATAGTAAAGATGCCGTTAACGAAATGGTAAACAAAGCAGAAGCAGCAGGCGCCACTATACCTAACCCGGCAACCGACTACGGCTTTATGTATCAACATAGCTTTGCTGACCTTGACGGCCATCACTGGGAATTTATGTGGATGGACCCAAACGGTATGCCTGAGCAACAAGCCTAATAATCGGGGGCAAGCATTATCCGGCTAAAGAGATCAAGTTAAAAAGTTAACACTTAACATCCTTCTTCTTTTTGCCAAGTGTGCCTTTGCTTATCGCTTTGGCTATGTATTCGGCGGCATCGGGTGTTTTACACGCGGTGCCACCTTTATCTACCATAACCGGGCCTATATCTTTAGCGGCTTGTATGGCTTCTGCATTTAAAGACGCTACATACGAGCCTACGCAGATGATAAAAGTATTCATAGTATAGCGTACTCTGTTTGGCGATGAATGAATAGTTTTAACTACCCTTTGCATCAGGCTTTTTAGCGACGGTATATCGAGTTCGCTATCCGGCTGATGGGATACCCAATTAGCCAGCGTTGACCATCCAGCGGCAACGATACCCTCATCAGAGGAATCGATCCACTCCAGTGCCAGTTCAAAACCATGTTTACCTCCGGTGGCAACCCAGGGCACGGTGTATTCGATGATGTTTTGAGACGTAGCCTGACCTATCCAGTTTTGCAGATCGGCTTTACTCATTTGCTCATCATCGGCTATTAAGCCCGCCAGGTACATGGCATCGGCATTGCCGGTAGCGTACAGATCTTTGGCCAGTTGGTAATCCTTTTTTATCTTTTTTTGGATGGGTTTGAGGTGCTCTACCTTCACACCAAAAAAGGGCTCTTTTACGCCGTGTTTTACCAGTATTTTTTTTATGCCTTCGTTGCCGTGGGCTTCCAGATAGGTCATGATCTCTTGTACTGTCATTGCAATTGCCGGTTTACCTTTATCTAATTAAAATTATAAATAAAGCTTGGATTTTAACCTGTCTGATGAATAAAAATACATGCCCAAATAATGCGATTTTCATTGAATAACATGCCAACATAGCATAATGGCGGGCGATGATATTATTGATAATTTAGATCAGAATGCAAAGGTTCCGTTTATAAACCAGGAGCCCCTAAATTAATATTCATGAAGATCAAATCGTTAACCCGCATAGGCCTGCTTTGCATCATAGCGGCAAGTACACTAGCATTTAGTAAATATGCCGAAGGCTGGCAATCAAAATTAGTTACGCTAAACGCGGATGGCACACTAACTTACCACCCCGATGAACAGGGTAACACCTTGCCCGATTTTAGCAGGGTTGGTTATCATGAGGGTGATAGAGAGATTCCGACCGTGTCTATAGTGAAAACAGTTGAGGCACCCAAAGATGGAAGCGGGCAGCAATTAATACAAGATGCGATAAACGAAGTGGCCAAACTTAAACCTGATGCCAATGGTTTTAGAGGCGCTATCCTGTTAAAGAAAGGTACTTATAAAGTTGCCGATAGTTTACGTATCAGCACCAGCGGCATTGTGTTACGCGGCGAAGGATCGGGTAAAGATGGTACGGTTATTATTGCCACGGGCGCTGTACAACGCACTTTGCTGCATGTGGCCGGTAATACAGCGATACACGAAGTTAGCGGCAGCAGGATGCAAATTACGGATGAATTTGTACCGGTGGGCGCAAAATCGTTCAATGTGCAATCTGCAGCGGGGTACAAGGTTGGTGATAAGATCATTTTGCTTAGGCCGAGCCCGGAGAGCTGGATCCACGATTTAAAAATGGACCAGATAGTAGCCCGCCCCGGTACCAAACAATGGAAACCCGGTGAGTACGACCTTCATTACGAACGTGTGATAACCCGGATTGAGGGCAACAAAATTTACATGGATAACCCTGTTGTGATGCAGATGGAGGCACAATATGGTGGGGGCGCAATTTATAAATACAATTTCCCCGGAAGGATAAAAGAGGTTGGCGTTGAGGATATCCGCTTTGAATCGGAATATGCCAATAACGTGGACGAAAACCACGGATGGATAGCTGTAGCTGTTCGCAATGTAGAAAATGGCTGGGTGCGCAATGTGGCTTCGCGGTATTTTGGGTACGCTTGCGTGAGTACCGAAACGGGGTCGAAAAACATTACGGTTACTGGTTGCGTTTGCACGGATGCGAAATCGCAAATTACGGGTGGCAGACGGTATTCATTTAATAATACCGGACAGCTAAATTTATTTATGAATTGCCATGCCGAAGATGGCAGGCATGATTATGTTACGGGAGCGAAAGTTTGCGGCCCTAACGTTTTTTACAACAGCACGGCTAAAAATACCCATGCCGATATTGGCCCCCACCACCGTTGGGCCAGCGGTACGCTGTATGACAATATTGTTAGCGATGGCGAGATCAACATACAAGACCGTGGTAATATGGGCAGCGGACATGGCTGGAGTGGCGTAACGCAGATATTATGGAACTGCACGGTATCAAAGGCGGCGGTGCAAAAACCCTGGGTTAGCGGCCAGAATTATGCTATTGGCCTGCATGGCGGTAAAGACCCCGGGCATTTTAAAGACCGTATGGATGGTTATTGGGAAGGTCAGAATAAAAAAGGGCTGGAATTAACATCGTTATACATGGCTCAATTTAAGGCAAGGCATTTGAAGTAAGGATTTGGTTATTAGAGTTATTATGGTAACTTTTTAATAATTAAGATATTGCGTATATTTGTGTTATCGTTTATTGATTCAATGGTTCATTAGTCATTAGTGCTTTTATAAATTTAAATACCCATGTTTTGTTATTGGAGTTATTTGGGTTAGTCGTAGAAAAGCGCCTATCGCTTATATAGAATGTTACTTTTTTTTCCGCAAAAAAAGCAACCAAAAAAACTCTCGGCTGCGCCTACTTCTGTGAGAGGGTGTGGTGAAAGTTAGGACGGTACTACCCGAACCAGCCAATGCCGAAAAGAGAGGTGAAGTTCTGTCAGCGCTTTATAATCGTTTACTTATCCACCAGTTTCATGCCTGCTTCGGTGTAGCGGGGGCCGGTGTTGGGGTGTTTTTTCAAGACATCTTCTATGGCTGCAAAGTCGGATTGATTTAGTTCGACATCTACCGCGCCGGCATTCTCTTTGAGGTACTTGGTTTTTTTGGTGCCAGGAATGGGGATAATACCCTCGCCTTGTGCCAGTACCCAGGCTAAGGCCAGTTGTGCCGGGGTGCAGCCTTTATCGGCGGCAAGTTTTGCAAAGTCTTCAACCAGTTTGTTATTGTTCTCTAAATACTCGCCCTGAAAACGGGGAATGGTATGCCGGAAGTCATTTGACTTTAGCTCATTTGCATCGGTTGGTAAGGTGGCGGTTACCAATCCACGCGAAAGCGGACTAAAAGGTATAAAGCCAATACCCAATTCGCTACAAGTTGGGATGATCTTATCTTCGGGATCGCGGGTAAGCAAGGAGTATTCGCTTTGCAGAGCGGCTATGGGGTGAACCTTGCAAGCCTTGTGCAACGTTTCTGCAGAAGCTTCGGATAAGCCCAGGTAACGCACTTTGCCTTCTTTTACCAATTGGGCCATGCCGCCAATCATTTCTTCGAGCGGAATGTTTGGGTCAACGCGGTGAGCGTAGTATAAGTCGATCACATCTACCTTTAATCGCTTTAAGCTGGCTTCAACGGCTTTTTTCGCGTAAGCGGGCGAGGCATCAAAAGAGCGATCATAGGTTCCATTCTCGAGGAAGCCAAATTTGGTTGCTATAAATACTTTGGAACGGTTTGGGGCCAACACTTTCGAGATCAGCTCTTCGTTGGTATGCGGGCCGTAAATATCGGCGGTATCCCAAAAGTTGATGCCTAAATCGAGCGCGAGGTTGAGTACTTTGATAGATTCATCGTCGTTACGATCGCCATAAGCGTGCGTCATGCCCATGCAACCTAAACCTATTGCAGATAGTTTTTCGCCGGTGTTGCCTAATTCCCTGTATTTCATAATAGCGGTATGTTTTAAAGGAACAACACGCAAGCCGGTATCCGGTTTGCGTGTTATTTGAATATTACTCGATAATGAATGATGCCAAGCTCACAAATTGCTGTATGCGGGCTTTTACATCATCGGCGGTAAGACCTTTTAAACGCTCGGTGCCAAATTTTTCAACACAAAACGATGCCAATGCCGAACCATAGATGATGGCGTTCTTCATGTTGTGGAAGTTAACCTCGCCTGCTTTTGCCATGTAGCCAATAAAGCCACCGGCAAACGTATCGCCAGCGCCGGTTGGGTCAAATACTTCGGCCAACGGTAAGGCTGGGGCCGAGAAGATGAGATCCTTATGGAACAGTAATGCACCGTGTTCACCTTTTTTAATGATGAGATATTCAGGGCCCATAGCCAATATTTTTTGGGCGGCCTTAACCAATGAGTATTCGCCGGATAGCTGACGTGCCTCGGCATCGTTAATAGTTAATACATCAACCATGCTGATGGTCTTCAGCAGATCGTCCATGGCAATATCCATCCAAAAGTTCATGGTGTCCATTACGATGAGTTTAGGACGCTTATTTAAACGATTGATTACCGTTTGCTGAATTTGCGGGGTTAGGTTACCCAACATCAGGTATTCGCAATCCTGGTAACTTTCAGGAATGATAGGATCAAAATCGGCCAGAACATTAAGCTCGGTTATCAGGGTATCACGGCTGTTCATGTCGTTATGGTACTTTCCCGACCAGAAGAATGATTTTTCGCCTTGCTTAACTTGTAAACCTTCTGTGCTAATATGGTGATTATTAAAGTCTTTAATTTCTGAAGCTGGAAAATCATCGCCCACAACGGCTACAATTTTAACCTGATCATAGAAGTATGAAGCGGCTAAACTTGCGTACGTAGCAGCGCCGCCAACAATTTTATCTGTTTTGCCAAAAGGCGTTTCAATGGCGTCAAATGCCACAGTACCAATAACTAATAAACTCATTTAAGAAATATTTTAATTTTTTTTGTACAAATATTGTGAAATTAGATGGATAATCATACTTTTGCACCACTCCAAACCGGAAAACACTCCTGAGTAGCTCAGCTGGTTAGAGCATCTGACTGTTAATCAGAGGGTCCCTGGTTCGAGTCCAGGCTCAGGAGCTTGAAAATCAATGAATTAACCCAACTCTGGCGAGTTGGGTTTTTTTATTCTCACACATTTCTCACACAATTAGCGCAAAGAATGAGTAAAAATACATTTTGCCTGAAAATGAATTAACACATTAATTCCCTTAAATCAATAAGTTTTGAAGTGATAATGAGGGCAATTGATATGATTTGACGAGTAAATATCCGATGCTAAAAACTAAACCATTAATTTTGATGTTTAAATCTTCTACTTAGTCATAGCCAAATTGGAAAATTTATTAACCAAATATTCTGAAACAGATTTGCAAGAGTTTAAAACAATCATATTGGATAAACTGCAAACAGCCCAGGGGGAATTGGGAACTCTTACCCAATCGCTAAGCTCTACCAACGTTAACGGGACGGATGACACTTCCGGGACTTATAAGACATTGGAGGACGGTTCTGCAACGATGGAGAAAGAGCAAACAAATCAATTAGCCGCACGTCAGCAAAAATTTATAGAGCAATTGCAAGCCGCCTTAGTTCGGATTGAAAATAAGACTTATGGCATTTGCAGGGAAACTGGTAAACTGATCCCCAAGGAACGATTGCGTGCAGTCCCTCACACCACTATGTGTATGGAAGCAAAATTAAAGCAATAAGATTTGATGTTTAGGTGATATATGATATAACACACCCTAAATCATTCCGCTGTTTTTTTTCTTTCGCCAGCATATATTAAATTTGCTATTCTACATCTACCAATATGCAGCACCTAAAAGAATTTCTTATCCGTTTGCAAACGTTTAACCTACGAATAATTCCACAGGATATAAACTTTTATGAAAATTTTGAGCATGGTAAGACACAGCGGATGGATGCCTATGATATAACCGAGGAAACGCAGTATTATAATTCCTTTTCCTACAAAAGTGAACTGCGTATACTGAAAGACATGGCTTTTATTGACTTGCTAACCTTAGATGTAACGCAAATGGGGCTTCAATTGGAACAATTGCATAAGGTAGCAGAAAGGTTTAAGCAGCTCTGGAATAATTGGCATGATAATCACAAGGAATGGACACAAGATTATAAAAGTCATTATATATTTACCATTCAGCTCGACACACTTTTTATCGTAAAGAATTTACAAAGCGACAGTTCCGGTATTGCGATTTCGGGGCAGTTCGTAGAAGATTTGGGCGATTCCCTTAAACTTCGGGAGATGTTTTTAAAGGAACTGATTGGCGATATTGAAAAACGTTTAGCACCGCCTAAGCCCACCTTTGCTGAATTTCTCCATTCCAAAATGCCCGAACCAATGACGAATAAACCAGCCGAGGCGGGAGTTGCAGGAGAACCAATAGAAGAACAGATAGAAGCCCAAGAGGTAGCAAAACCAATCGGCCACTATCCAACCTTTATCGCAGGTACAACCGCCCAACTCTACCATATCCTCAAAGACTATTTCATACCGGAAGATCATGCCAGGTTGGAAAAACTATTGCTTGAAGATGAAACGCCAGACCCCCCGTTGGTGTTCCGGGGCCAGGCTAATCAACTGGCTGATGCCTTCAAACAACTGTTTGATGCGAGAATGATCGTCAGTTGCCGGATGATCGATCTGCAAAAATGGATAGCCCCGAAGTTCAAGTATATTAATAATCAATCTGAAGTTAGGAACTTATCGGACGATTATTTGTCCGGGTTAATGTCAGAACACTCCCGCCCTTGCAAATCTCCTATCCTGCAAATCGAACAAAAGGAGGATAAATTTCTCATCCTACCTGCTCCCAGGAATAAAAAATAACACATTATTGCAAAAAAATGAGGGGGTAGCAGTGGGGTTACTGTTTACCCACTTGTAACCCAGCAAAACAAGCCACTACTATTGCACAACAAACCAAAATGATGTGCAATGGAAATAATAACATTTGACAAATTACCCGAGGCGGTAACCCTGCTACTTGAAAAAGTCAGCAACATTGAAGCCCTGTTAACCGGACAGCACTTACAACAACCGGAACAGGATGAGCCGCTAAATATTATAAAAGCGGCAAAGTTCTTAGACCTTGCTGTACCCACTGTTTACAGTAAGGTCAGCCGCAAAGAGATACCTGTAAACAAACAGGGCAAGCGGCTCTATTTCTACAAATCCGAATTAGAAGAATGGATCAGGCAAGGCCGGAAGCATACCACTAACGAGCTTCGGGAAAGCATTGCTTTGCCGCGCCGTTCCATCACTAAACGCCGGAGTAAGTCCTGATTTCAGGCAATATAAATTTCTGGAAAATGCAATTGTATTAGCTGCCTTGCAATGCCTTTGGCATTGCAAGGCAGCAGCGGCCGAGCCGCTGAGGGCGCATCGAAGATGCGCATAACAGTAGCTCCGAACCGCGAAGCGGTTTCTACGCTTTTTGGGGAGCCAGCTATGTTTTGGCTATGCCAAAACTCGCTGGCCCCCACTCATGCTATCGCATTCGGGGGGATTTTTTAAGAGTTGGATAAGACAAATAAATACATATAAAGCTATACCTATATATGGAAAAGGAAACACAAACAGGCAAGCCGGAAGTCAAAACAGGCCGCCCTGCCAAACAGCACAAGCGGCGGCAGATCGCCGCCGCGATGTGTACCCCACTGGAGAAAAAGCTCATTGAGGTCAATGCTAAAAGAGCGGGTATGACCGTATCGGAGTTTCTCCGGGAACTGGGTTTGAAAACCAGGATACAGGTCAAAGTCAGGACACTGCCTAAAGAGGTTTTGCAGTTCACGGGGAGGCTCAATAATGTGGCATCCAATATGAACCAACTGGCACGCAAGCGCAACAGTGGTGATGAACTGAACGCTTTGGAAAGAGCATTACTTAACCAGGGTGTGAGGGAGATACATGGTTTAGTATTGGATATTAAAGCTTATGTCAAATGATCGGCAAAATCGTAACCGGAAAAAGTTTTAGCGGCTGCCTGAAATATCTGCATGAGGGGCGTAGGCAGGAAACTGAAGAATTGCAAAAACTGGAAGAAGCGAAGAAGCAGGCCGAGGTCATTCACTATAATGAATGTTTTGGCACCAAGAAAGAACTGATCCGGCAGTTCATCGAGGTCAGCCAGCTAAACCAAAAAGTGGGCAAGCCTGTGTTCCATGCCAGTATCAGTTTTCACCCCGATGATTACGGCAGACTAACCCGGCAGGATCAAATTGACATCGCGCAGGCACTGGCTAAGGAGTTTGATTTTGCAGACAAACAATTTGTAGCCATCACACATGCGGATACGGGGCATGAGCACATGCATGTTGTCGCCAACCGGATCGGATACGAGGGGCCGACAGCCAGTGACAGCAACAGTTATAAACGCATGGCGGCCTGGTGCAGAAAGATGGAGCTGCAATATCAGCTAACCCAGGTATTAAGCCCGAACAAGTTTTTAAAGCCCGAACAAAGGGTAGCACAAAGCCAGCGCATTGACAAACGAAAGGAACGGCTGAAAGAAACATTAGTATGGGCTATCGGCAAATCCGGTAGTGTTGCCGAAGTCAAGGTCCAAATGGAAAAGCAGGGTTACAAAGTCGAGCTGGGCAGGGGCATCGCTTTTATTGATGAACAAATGGTACGGTTTAAGGGCAGCCAGGTCGGATACAGTTTAGCAGATATTGAGAAAACACTGAAAGCGCAACAATTAATCAGTCAACAGCAACAACAGCAGCAGATACGTGAACAAAAGCGGCAAGAAGAGTTGGCAAAAGAACAAACGGAGCAACACAGGTATTCCGGGGGAATATCACGGTAATAAGGAGAGAATTATAAAATATAATTGATAAACCACCACTAACAATTTAAGATTATGGAAAGCAAGGAAATTGGAATTGATGAAATGACCCTTAAAGAAATGCTTGAAGAAATATTTAAGCAGGAAGAAAAGGTACTGGCATTTATGAAAATGCAGGAAGCTAAACTGGAAGAAAAAGACAATACCTTAGCAGAGATGTCAAAACAAACCCTCACACTGGTGAATAGTTTTGAAAGCAAGTATGCCAAGATTGAGGTTAAAGCATCGCAACCCGATCTATCCGGCATTAAAGGCGAGATTAATACTGGTTTATTGACCATTAGCCGGGTTATTGAAAAAGGGCCGAAGCCTGTTGTCAGGCAATTGCGGCTTACCTTATTTCCCGAACAGGTTAGAAGCCCGGAATATTACAGGATCATGCTTACCAGGGCAATATGGGGAATATTGGGTTTAGTTTTTCTTATCATTTGTTACACACTAATCAGCAAGCACATGGATTTGTCAGCGAAAATGAGATAACAAATTAAGCTTAGTGAAATCCAATGTTTTAAATTAAAAAAGCCATTGCGTATGCAATGGCTTTAATATTCAAGTATAATTATTAGGGGGAAAATTATAATTTCTCAACTTCTTCAACAGAAAGGCCAGTAATATTAGCTATTAGGCTAATTTCCAAACCGCTCTTTTTCATTTTCAATGCTGTTTCTTTTATTCCTTCTTCCCGGCCTTTAGCCTCACCCCGGCGGAAAAACGGGTCTTTTTCTTCTTTAAAGAATTTTGTTATCGCTTCCATAGCTTCATCAAATTGTGTTTCTAAGTTACGCAATTGCACTAACATCCGCAACTGGTTAAAATAACGATCTTCTGCCAAATCGCTCCCTGCAAAAGATTTTACTTCCTGCAATATGCTCTTAATAGCTAAAACCGCGCCGTCTTGCTCAAAGTTAGCTAAAATTGCTAATATCTTTTCTTCCGGCCTGTCAGATTTTAGAAAGATTTTATAGTCTATGGCAGATAACGCCATTAGGTGATATTTGAAGTGAAAATCTTCTGATTGGATACTTTGGGGCATCCTGGATTTTCCCATTCCAATGAAAATAACATACTGCTTTACATCCAGGCGGTATTTTCGTTGAAGCATGATACTGTACTCCGCCATCCGGTAAGCCATGTCCATATCATTTTTGGCCTGATATTCCATGTGTAGCACATAAATTTTACCAGTATTATCAGTAACCTTCTTTAACAGATCAGGGCGGCGTTCTTTCGTATGTTGTACATCGTCCGGTAATTCTTCACTACTTACGATATGCAAACCAAGTAAATGTTCCATAATTCCAGGGAGGGCAGCTTCCATATTCTCCCGGAAAATTTTGTCATATTGGTTGGTTTGATTGTTCTGCTTTCGCTTTGCCATCTTTCAAAATTAAAAATTCTCTGCTAAATCCATCACATACCATTGATTTACAAACACAAGATTGGTACATTAGCTTAATGTACCACAGGCAGGTCTATTATGGTAACCAAATGCACAGCTACGGGAAAAGTCATTTTTTCTTCCTTACTGGAAGCCCGGCTGGTCATGTTCAATCTCAAATGGGGTTATAGAAAACACAAAGATATAAATGGTAAACGCATCAAACACCGTCAGGGCAAACCTGCCCAAAGGCGGGGTTATTATTGTATTCACTGCGGCGGATACCATTTAACCAAATGGAAAGCCAATGAATTTAACTCTTATAACAATAGAGAAGAAGCAGGGTTAATTGAACAATACTTATCTGTATAGTTAGCAGAGCGTTAATTATTTCTTTAACAATGCGTTTTTTTCTTTTTCAGTCTGAAGTAAACGCTCGTAAAGCTTTTTATTTTCTTCAAAAAGTTCAAGCAGTTTATCCAAAGGATTAAAATTGCAAGTATTATGAGTACCAACAGGCCCTTGATTATGTGAACCCTCGTAATTATTCTGTATGTTATAAATCACCGCTTCGTCGCTGTAGTTCTTTATAGCTTCGGCTGAAACGCCTAATACCCCGGCAACTTTTGCTAATACATCATCCTCAATAGTTTCGCTTTGCTCCATACGTGATACTGTTTGCTGACTTACCCCTAATTCGGCGGCCATTGTCTCCTGTTTAATCCCGCGCAATTCTCGAATACGGCTTATTTTTCGCCCTATATGGTTATTGGATGGTTTAGCTGCTGTTTCCATATCTCCAAATATACAAAGTTTTCCTGTTGGTAAAAATAACGAGTAAACGAGTAAAATACACATGATTTGGGTTTTATACGCAATTGCCTTTCCTGAAATTTGGCTAATCACCAAGCAAATCAAGCATGAAAGTAACGATCAATACCATCAACTTTTATAACAACGTAGTTATCATAAATCATGTACATGATAACAAGACGTTTGCTAACAACGATAACCTCACTATCAATAAAATGGATGAGGACGATTTAAGCGATATAACCCCGCACATTGTCGTCAATGACAACGAAAACCATCCCCTGATTGCCGAGTTAGAGGGGCGTATATTACAAAGCGAGAACGAGAAAAAGGAGTTATTAGAGCAGCTTAACGAAAAAAAAGCAACTAAGAATTTACGAGGTTGACCAAGAAACCCCTTATTAATTTAACCAAGTGATGAAACTTAATAGATAAAGTATGGAAACTAATTCTACAGACCCCCATGTTCCGATAATAGACACTTTTAAAGCTACGATGTCTGGTGTAGACATCTGCATTCTATACAGCTTGATGGTCAAACGTATATCTAAAGGATACAATACCGCAGAGGTGTCTTTTTTGATGGGCTATCCCGACGACTATATTAAACTAAAAGAGCAATTAACGTCTATTTATGACGTAATCGAAATAAACCATTACGTTCATGCACTTGAAGAAAAGTCCTTTAATGGAATAATATTTAATGAACTTAATAACCAGGAACCGGCAGAGTACCGAATTGTCAGAACCACCTATACAGAACTGATACGCCATGATATGTACCAAGCCAACGATGATTTATCGGAAGAATTACTTTTTAGTCTGATAGAAGAAAATCTCTCTCATACAAGATATAGCAGTTCAGATGAACGAACGGCTAAAGAAGCCGCCGGAATATTACAAATCCTATTCGATGGTTATCTTTTCTTAGAACCATGCACACCCTTAGAGCTTTATAAGCGATTTAGAGGAATATCTGGTTCAAATATACTTGATCCCCGGTATGTACAAGCTGCCCTAATGGATTTGCTCAAACAAAAGGGGTATCCGAGGTTAAAACGAATCAATTGTAAGGATGGCTGTATGTATATAAAGGTATTGGCTAAGGTTTAATCACATCAAAAAGTAATAATCATGGAAAAAGAAGATTTGAAGCAAATAGCTAACTTGATTGCTGATAAGGTACAGGTAGAAAAAATATATTGTCTTAACTACGCAGATGTTGATACGCATCACCTGATCATTTTACTCCCGGCAAGTAATGGAAAGAAATTTACAGAGTTAGAGCCGTTTGTGAAAATGGCAACGAACGCAAATAAGGGCATAAGCTTCACACTTTATCAAACAAGTGAAGTTAGGTCAGCTTTAAAATCAGGCAATTTATTCTTTCATATCGCTTGTGTTGACCAAAACCTACTTTACAATAAAGAAAATAGCCCAGGTTTACCGTTACCTAAAGCTAATGAGTTGTTGGTTTGGAAAAATGAAGCTAATGTTCAGTTTAAGGACGGAGTTGGAAAAGCGACTCCTTTTTTGGAGGGTGCGAATTTTTATAGTGAGAAGAACGAACCGGGCTTAACAGTGTTTATGCTTCATCAGTTTATCGAGTTGACTTACAGAGCAATTGAATTAGCTATCCTTGCAAAAGAAAAAAAGACCCATAGTATCAGCATTCACCAATCGTTTATAATTCCGTTTATACCTCAACTTGGTGTATTATTTCCTGCTGATACAATAGAGGAAAAGGAAATTCTTAAAACGATTAACAACGCCTATTCTGCTGTACGATACGAGCAAAATCACAAGGTGAATGAAAATTTTATAGCAACATTGTTTCACCGGGCTTATTTGCTGCAAAAGAGGTCAGCAACAATAATTGATGATTTGAGTGCGCTGCTTGATGCAAAGGAAGCGGAAGCCCTGTCATTTGAAAATGATAAAACTGATGTAGCAGTTGCAAATCTAAATTTGCAACTGCCCGGTGTATGCACAAATGAGCAGACAGGTCAATTTTTTAATGCTTCCCGTAAACTCAAAGAGGTAATCTTTTTAATCATTGAAAATATAGCACCGGATCAAATTTACGTTTTCGGGAACACTATTTTTCAATCGGTCAGATCTCATCTGTTTAACCACGGGAAAAATGATGAAAAAAACACTTTACATTATGATCTTTTGGCAATTAGTTCCCTGTCAAATCCTTATTCCAATAATATTCAAAGCATAGTGAACGAGGTGGATGGTATCAGAGTTAATCTATATATCCACGCAAAGGAAGAGGTTATCAAAAAAATCGAGAATCAGAACAAGTTCTTTGTTACTGTAATTGGAAACGGCCAAATCGTATATTCAAAAATCAACCTTTTTAACAAGGTGACTATCTCCGAAAATTGCGATGAAATTAGTCGCAACCAAACAATAGCTTACTCAACAAGAAGAATATTTCGGGCTACAGCCATTTTAAAGGCGGTAGAGCTTATAAAGGATGATGTATTTGAAGTAACCTTGTCTTTGTTGGCACAAAGTATTGAACAAGCATGCTTAGGGCTTATATATAACTTCTTAGGATACTATCCCAATCTTTATAGTTTACCCCACTTACTAAACTTATGTAAGATATTTTGGCCCGATAGTGAAGATTTCTTTCCTATGCAAACACCCGATGACAGGAGATTACTCGCGTTATTATCTCAAAGCTATTCAGAACTCCGTTACACGATAGGCAAGCCAATTGAGCCGGACGATTTAAACGAAGTTTATGCAAGGTCTTACAGTTTTGTTATACGGTCAGAAAAACTCTATTTGGATACGTTGACGGAATTTGAAGTTGAGGACTATAATGCCGTAAGCTAAAACGAAAAATCAGCCCACTTTATAGTTGCTAAAATTTATAAAATGTTCAACAATGAAAACGAATAGAACCAACATAATTAACATTCCATTGGAGTTTAAGATAGCTTGCTTAGTTCAATGTTTTGACGAGCGAGCGGTTTTACAAACATTTATTGACCATATATCATTTTATACAGAATTAAGTAAGGACTATTCAAAAGGATATAGAGAGGCTACAGATGCGTTAAGCGAATATATTTTACCTAACTCACGAGGGCAGCCATCAAAAGCTTTCGCTAAAAGCAGGGAACTTTGTTCCCAGTGCATTTTAGGAATTTTAAAGATTGGCTTTCAAAAAGGCAATTTCAAAAAAAAGCAAAATAAAAGTCAACCATTAATAAAAACCCTTTTTAAGGCGATGGAAAAGGTTTACAGTACAGACAAATTGTACTTGGATGAAGATAGGGTTATTTATTTGAATGAAGATTTTCAACTCTTGTGTGAACTTCATAATCACTACCCCAGTGAATACCTGGAATACTTCATGTCTAAAATCGATCTTGCAGATCACACAACCTGTGCAGGTTTGAATAAAGTTACCATGAATAGTTCAATGGCTTTTTTCGCTATGCTTATGAATGGTTCAATTGATGCTAACGTACATAATCCTACTAAACCTGCAACACCGTTAGAAATAGAATTTATAGATAAAATCCAGCAGTTTCATGCAAAGGTGTTTATCATAAGAAGCTTTGCAAAGCGCAAGTCTGCCTACCATCAGTTCTTTTTAGAATATTACAATCAAACCAACAAACCCAATAATTAATATTATGGAGTTAGATATTAAAATCGACCTGCCCGAAGATTTTCGCATGTTGTGTGAAATATTTTCTATCCAACCTCAGTCTATTGTTCAATTAATAGTAAATCAAATTTCTTTCCCTCATTTTTACACCCATTCAAATGATAAAGGTAAATGGGCAACCCTTATATTATTGGATTATTTAGATGATGAGGATCATTTGGATGAAAAGGAAAGAGAATTTACCGAGTACTATCTTGAAAAATTTTCAAGTTCTGTCGAAAATATTAAGGAAACCGACTCTGCTAAAGCAGAAGATGCAGCGCGTGAAATAATTAGAGAATGGCATAAAGCAGTTAGCAAGGAAAGAGCGAAGTACCTATTAGATAACTTACCTTCAGAAGAATAGCTGATTATTCTGTTAGGGATAGCTTATCTTTCCATATTTATTTTTAGCAATGTTATATTTTCAAAACATAATATTATATTGCGCTACAAATGTAAGCAACCTGCTTACTTGTGATAAGGTTTAGGTGAAAAAGCTGGGTGCGATGCTTGGCTTTTTCTTTTAGTTCGCTGATTTTCTTTTAGTTCCCGGTTTTCTTTTTAAGCAAAATCGTTGTAATATTCCACAACATATATTATATTGCCCACCTAATCCTTATTATCATAATAATGGCGCATATCAAAAACCTGAACGAGTTTCATAAGGCTATCGTAAGTGTGAAAAAAGCAGCCCATGTTATGCGGCACGAGTTGGAACGCCGGGAGGAATGGTATGCAGGTAAAGACCACTATTATAAACTTAGCAAAAAAGGACAGGAATGGCCGAAGCATCTTTTTGAAGTTCGGCAAGTCGTTGAAGCTGTCGACGAATTGGAATTTGTAGGTAAAAAGTTCAATATTCATTTCGGAGAGATTGTACTCACAAAAACAAATTCTCATTTATAATCTTATTTCTATAGGTCATGCTTTTAGTACTAATTAAAAAAAACAGTCTTTATAATTAATCACATTGGATGAAAATTAATGATCTGCTTGAACGAAACTTAAATCCGGCAACCCTCACACAGGAAGCCCCGGAAATAACGCACCTACCGCATGTAAAGCCACAACAAACGATTATTGAGGCTTATCACCTGATGAAAGCCCACAATACAGACTCCTTGCGTGTTTATGACGGTCAAAAGTTCATCGGAATTGTTACCCTATCTAAAATTATGGACAGGCTGGTAAAAATCGTTGGTGAAAACAAGCAAAATTACCAAAGGGCAATTCATGATTTAAGGAACCCACTGTTTAACTTACAAGGATTGGTTAATTTACTGATTGAAACTACAGAAACACAGGAAAACCTTGATCTTTTACACCTCTGTAACCTGTCCTGCAAACATGGGCGGGATATACTCGAAGATTTGCTTTATGTCGAGATTGACGAAAATAAGCCCCTAAGCCTTGTACAAACCGAATTGAATTATTTTTATGGCCAATGCGTTAAAGAACAAATCGGCTTGGCCTTACTTAAAGACATTAAGATCATAACCGAACTGTCGACCGAACCGGTAATCAGGAGCATAGACCGTAGCCATTTGAAAAGAGCGGTACAAAATGTAATTTCTAATGCGGTTAAATTTTCCTATCCTCAGAGTGTAGTTAAAATTAGCAGCAAAATTGAAGACGAAAAATTGATATTAAAAATTGTGGATGCGGGCGTTGGTATACCGGAACATCTGCAACCTGAAGTATTTAATAAGTTTACCAAAGCCCAACGGCCGGGAACCGGAGGAGAAGCGTCAACAGGTCTGGGCTTGTGTTTTTCCAGGCAATGTATCGAGCAGCATAACGGCGCGATCTATTTTAAAAGCACCGAGGGCAAAGGGACTAAGTTTTATATAGCTATGTGATTGACAAAATGATAGCCTCTACATATCCGGGTTTTGATGAATCTTTGGCTTCAATAAAAAAATTCAAATCTTCCGGTGATCTTTTTAGTATCATGCTTACGGATGGCCGTATCATACACCATACCGCGAAAGATGTTGTTTCATTTAAAAAGTGGTTACTTGATAACGGTATTGAAGATATTGGAAAAACGGTCGTTTAATTAGCTTAGACGGTGGATATAGTCAATATCCTGTTCATTAATCGATCTTTAATTTCCTTATGCCAATAAGGATGCTCTACTCAAAGGTTAACAAACCTACGTTTTGTTGTGGTATGGCACAACATCTTTGATATTATATTAGTCCATTTTTCCTAATCATTTAAAACAAGAATGATTAGCGATTTAGATAAGGGCATATTAATACAATTTGGAAAGAAACTTAAGTTTTTTAGACAATCTAAAAATCTGACCTATCGCAAAATGGCTTTGTTATGCAATGTAGAATATGCCGACATCCAACGTTATGAAACTGGAAAAGTTAATATCACGCTCCTTTCCCTTGCTGAATTGGCAAAAGCGCTTGAAATTGAACCTAAAGACTTATTAGATTTTACTCAATTATAAATATTGCTTTTTGAACTTGCAGTATTAGAATTAACAACAAAGTAATTTAGACATTACCTGGGTTAAATTATTTAAGGTATTTTTACGATATTCCCTATTGGATAATCATGAAAAGAACCATATTGATCTTTTGTTTGTTTTTTTTAGGTTGTTCAACCACAAAAACCGTCGTGACCGAAGAATCTGTAATAAACCAGCATCCTAAACCAATAAAGGTATTGGTATTGGCTATTGGACAAAGGGATATACTATTCTCACTTTAATAGATGCTAACAACAATTACTTTGTTATAACAGCAAAGCGAAACGATCTCCTAAAAGTCGGTGATGAATATCGGCCATAAGCTAATTTATGTGCCTGGAAAATATTAAACGGGTTGAAGTAACAACGATTCGATTACACTATACAGGTTCAACAGGTCAAATGGCTTAGAAAGGCAAGCGTCTGCACCGGCTTCTTTTGCCAGGGTTTGTGCATCTGAACTGGCCGTAAAAAAAATGATTGGAATATGTTGCAACTCTTTTTCCAGTTTGATCCGTTGCGTGGTGGCTACACCACCTAAATCAGGGATGTTATTATCCATCATAATAATAGCAGGCTGTATCGTTTTTATTTTTTCTACCGCATCATTACTGTTAAGGCTGCAAAGTACTTCCCATCCCTTTTCTTCCAGTATATATCGGATGATCGAGGAAATGTCCTTATCGTCATCAAAAACCAGTATCCGCTTAGTCATTTTGAATAATTTAAATTTTAAAAAATATTTTAAACGTACTGCCTTTACCGGCCTCGCTTTCTACCTCTATTTTGCCCCCTGAAGCATCTACTATCTTCTTGACCAGATAAAGGCCCACACCCTGGCCCTCCACATCGTTATTGATCCGCTGATACATTTTAAAAATAAAATCTATCCGGTCTTTTTCTACGCCAATGCCGTTATCTTTTACGGTCAGCAGAATAAAGCCTTCTTCTTTTTTTGTACTGATTGTAATATCAGGATTCCTGTCAGTGGGACAAAATTTGATAGCATTGGTGATCAGATTTAATATAATGCTTCTTAAATACTTTTTAGAAAACTTAACTTCTTTTTCCTGGAAATCAACCGAAAAATTCGCCCCGGCTAATTTTATCCTTTCGGATATGATCTCTGTTATTTCTTTAAAAGTATCAATAAAACTTTCCGGTTCGCTGTCTTCCAGCATTTCTGCATCGATCAATCCAATTTTGCCTAAATCATTGATAACGGTTTTGAAATTTGTAATGGCGTTATTCATCATCACTGATAAATTGATCACGTCCGGATCCTGGCTGTCAATTTTTTTGTTCAGTATCTTTAAAACCATTTCAATATTCAATATCGGAGCATTGAGGTCATGTGATGCGCCGTAGACAAAATTATTCAGATCGGCGTTTATCCGTAGCAAACTTTTGTTGCTTTTATCGAAGTTTTTATTGCTGATATCCAGGTCGTGAAGTAATTTCTTTAATTCCGTAATATCATAAAAACTAATAATCGCACCGTCCCCCGTTTTGCTTTCTTTCCTGATATAAGGCATGGTCATGACCTGGTACACTTTTCCATCTGATGCCTCGGCCTCCCTGGTAATCGTTTTCCCGTCAATCATCACCTGTTTAACATCATCTATGAGTGTTTCAAATTTAATATTGGTCGTAATATTGCTTAAAGGACGGCCAATATCGCTGTCTCGTCCTGGTATAGCTTGTCACTAGGACAAGAAAATGAAAGCAATTGCAGGAAAGAAAAAGAAAGTAGCGTCGGTGATACGACGTAAGCCATTTGACAAGGTCGAAGAACAGACCAAAATAAAGATTGTTGAAGAGATAAAAACGGGGATGATCAGTTGCCTTGGGGCAAGCCGGAAATACCGGGTTCCAAGAAATACCATCAAAGCATGGGCAGGTAAGCTTAATTTGACTACTTTGCTGAATGCGGACAACACTTCATCGCTTCCAGGGATGACTCAAAGTCAAGAATCAAAATTACTCATCAAAAAGATACATGAGCTTACTAAGGCATTAGAGCTGTCTCAATTAAAGAACGTTGCCTTGGAAACGATGATTGAGGTAGCAGAAAGTGACCTACATATCAAGATTCGAAAAAAGCGTGGTACCAAACAGTCTTAAGAATGCGGCAAAAGCGGCCAGAATATACACTGGTAGCTATTTGTGCACTGTTTGGTATAAGCCGTCAGGCTTACTATTTAGCTCATCATAAGGCTGCAAGGACAAGCATTGCACATATGATTGTATTGACATTGGTTGGTGAGTTCCGTGCTGCTGTTCCTATGCTTGGAACCAGAAAACTATTACATATGCTCATTCCGGAGATGGAAAAGCACGATATAAAGATGGGACGTGACTCGCTGTATGATCTGTTACGTTTTCATGGATTATTGATCCGCAGGAGAAGGCGAATGGTTAAAACAACGGATTCCCATCACTGGTTAAGAAAGTATCCTAACCTGATTACGCATCTTTCATTGTCAGGACCGGAGCAGCTCTGGGTGAGCGACATCACCTATATCCGTACGCTGGAAGGCTTCAGTTACCTGAGCCTGATTACGGATGCCTATTCCAGGAAGATCGTTGGATATGCCCTGCATCCCAGCCTGGAAGCAGTTGGTTGCATCGCAGCCCTGGAAATGGCAGTAGAGAATAGAAAGCGGATATCACCATTTATTCTGATCCACCATTCTGATCGGGGAATCCAATATTGCTCTCAAAACTATACGGCCATCCTGAACCAGGATAGAATTGCCATTAGTATGACCCAAAGCGGCAGTCCCTATGAAAATGCACTTGCCGAGCGAGTTAACGGAATTATCAAGAATGAGTTCTTCCCTAAAAAAGTCTATCAGAATCACAAAGAGGCAAAGAAAAGTATCGCAGTCATCATCGGCCATTACAACGGGAGGCGCCCTCATGCGAGCCTAAATTACCATACGCCGGATCAAGCACATGGTATGTCCGGTGAAATCAAAAAGCGTTGGAAGGGATACCCTCGACCAAAAAAAGGAAAGGAGGAAAATCAGGTTACCAACATTTGACACCGTACTGGTAAAAAGAAAAAAAGAAGCAAAAAAAGAAAAACGCATTAGGATATGGAAAACTGAAGGAGTTTCCCACATCCTAACACGATAATAATAACAATAAGAGGTAAGCTTTCAGCTAGGAAGAAAAAAGAAAAGCGTACCCTTGTAAAGTAAAATCAGGACTATAGAATTATAGTGTAAACTGATTCCAGTATTACTACTCAAAAACGACAAGTAAAACCAGGACGAGACACGCTATCCCGGACATTAATATGTTTGACCGCACCTGGTGAATACTTTTTGAGCATGATGTCATGGTCAACAAACAACTGACCATTCAAGTTACTGCGGAAATAATTGTTGAGGTCATCGTTTGATTCGGTCAATTCGGCATTAGTCAGTTGATGTTCTTTATTGATGGTTTGTAATTCCTCGTTCACAGATTGCAATTCCTCATTAGTGCTTTGCATTTCTTCATTAGCGGATTGCATTTCCTCGTTGGCAGACTGCAACTCTTCGTTAAAGGATTGCATATTTTCATTAGTTGACTCAACCCGTTCATTAGCCTCAGCGAGATTATATTTTGATTCGGCAAGTTCATGTTCCAGATTGATAACATGCTCTTTGGTAAGCTCATTTATGTCGATGCTCTTAATAATATTCTTTTCTACTGACTTAATTAGATTTTCAGAAAACAAGATCAGCAATATTTGTTTTTCTGATCTTTCTATAAAAAAAGGAGAGATCAGGACATTAACCGAACTATCTTTTAAAATGGGTATGCCTTCAAAGTTTACATCGCTCAATAAAACTTTTTCATTCAACTTCAATGCTTTATGTGCCGCCGCCTTAAAAGCGATTGAAAAGTCTTCCGGCAGTAATTCAATCAAATCATGATTGAAGTTTTCACTTTTCAGATAAATCGAGGTATTACCAAATGACTGGATAACCATTAAATTTTCATCGGTACAAACACCGCTAAACCCGGATTCTTTCAATATGGCCAGATTGATCTGATCGGCTAAAGCTGATTTAGAAACAGGAAGGTCGGATTTCTTAT
>NZ_JBDSCA010000065.1:0-78389 GCF_039921305.1 Mucilaginibacter sp. | reverse complement strand
CAGGAAATCTTTTGGAAGCACGATCAGGCGATATGGGTATAATGCTGATTTAAATAAGTACGCGAATTACGATCCAACAACAACCTATCCTAATATTGTTACAGGCACCAGGTCACTTATTCCGGGTAATGATGGGTTTAGCGATAGCGATAACCGTTTTCTATCTGCATTTGGTAATTTAGGATATACGTATGATAGCAGATATGTACTTACGCTAAGTGCCCGTAAAGATGCCTCAAACCTTTTTGGATTGACCACGAACGACAAATGGAATCTGCTTTGGTCTGCCGGTGCAGGCTGGAACCTCAGTAACGAGAAATTTTACCACTCTGATCTTTTACCCTACCTCAAATTGAGAGCTACTTACGGTTTTAGCGGCAATATTGACCCGACTAAAAGTGCTGTTACAACAATTGTATACGGCTTGCAAACGACCTATACAGCTGCCCCGCAGGCTACGATTTCGCAATACGCTAACCCGGAGTTGCGATGGGAAAAGGTGCGCATGATCAACCTTGCCGTTGATTTTCAGTTAAAGAACAACCGTATTTTTGGCAGTATCGATGTGTTTTTCAAGCATGCTACCGACCTTTATGGTCCGTCAGAATTGGATTATACAACCGGGGCAGGTTCTTCCATTACCAAAAACATTGCATCCTTAAAAGGTAGCGGGGTTGATATTGAATTGAACAGTTTGAATATCAACTCAAAATTTAAGTGGTATAGTAAACTAAACCTGAGTATATATCATGACCAGGTTGAAAATTATTACGACAATTCGATAAAAGCCGGTTCTACGGTAACAACCAGTTCCCCGGTCTTTAACCACATCATCGGGAAGCCGTTGTACGCTATGTATTCTTATCGTTACGCGGGCTTAGACCATACTACCGGCAGTCCTATCGGCTATCTTAACGGAGTGCCCAGCCAGGACTATAACAATATCTATAGCTCCAAAAGTAATGATGACATCGTTTACAGTGGTTCAGCTATACCGACATTATATGGATCAATAGGTAATACCTTATCCTACAAACGGATTTCGTTTACAACGCAGTTAATGTATAAACTGAGTTATTATTTCCGAAGGCAAACCATTGATTATAGCAATATGCTGGTTCGTCCTAATGCTGCGAACCCGGACTATTTGCTGCGATGGAAAAAACCGGGTGATGAGCAGATCACTAACATACCCTCATTTGTATACCCCATTGTCAATAACCGGGAGGATATTTATGTGTACTCTGATCAGACGGTGGAAAAAGGAGACAATATACGCTTACAGTATATTAATCTAAATTACCAACTGGATAAGAATGTCATACCCTCCTTACCTGTTAAGCAAATTAATATCTATTTAAATGTGACCAATTTAGGTATTATCTGGCGGGCCAATAATAAAGGGATTGACCCCGATTTTCCTCAAACTACTATTCCGCCATCAAAAAGCTGGACACTTGGTTTTAAACTCACCCTTTAAATATTACTCAAATGAAAAAATATATCACGCTGCTATTAATTATTGGATTGACCTGTTTAGGTTGCAAAAAATTTCTCGATGAAAAACCCCGCCAAAGTCTTACGGTACCTGAAACCCTTACAGATTTTCAAGCTTTGCTGGAAAAGGAACTGGAATCAGAGCAAGATCCTAAATGGGGAGAAGTCAGTACCGATGATTTTTATTATGAAGATGCTATATTGGCTGCAAAGGAACAGGTCGAAAGAAATGCTTATCAATGGGATAAAGGTAATGTGTTTGGAACTGACGTAGATATGGAATGGTTCTATGATTACAGGTTTGTTTATCATACCAATACAGTTTTAGAGGGACTTGAAAAAGTAGAAAGAACCGCATCAAATCAAGCGCAATGGGATAGGATAAAAGGAGAAGCTTTGTTTTTCAGGGCCAAGTGTCACCTTTCGATCGTCAATATCTGGGCGAGAGGTTATGATGCCGCTACTGCTCAAACAGATCCCGGAATCCCTTTAAGGCTAAATACGGATTTTAACGAGGTCTCCGTTCGCGGCACACTGGCAGAAACTTATGGCCAGATCATTAAAGATCTAACTACATCTATCGATCTGCTCCCTGTGATTCCTTCTCATGTCGTGCGTCCATCAAGACCTGCCGCGCTGGGTTTATTGTCCAGGGTCAATCTATTCATGCGAAACTATGATGAGTGCATTAAATATGCAGATGCTTGTTTACAATTAAAAAACGACCTGCTGGATTACAACACCCTCACAACAACTGCGGCTTTCCCAATTCCAGCTTTTAACAAAGAAGTCATTTACCATTCGAATTTCTCTACTGCGTTACCTAATTCTCGCATCAACTTGGATCTCTACAAAATGTTTGGCACTAGCGATCTTCGGAAGAAAATCTTTTTCAAAGATAATGGCAACGGGACTTATTCATTTAAAGGCAGCTATTGGGGCGCTTCTAAGTTATTTGCCGGGCTGGCTGTTGATGAAGTTTACCTGATGCGGGCCGAATGTTATGCCCGGAAAGGGGACATAACTGCTGCACTTGCAGATTTGAATACATTGATGAAAAGCAGGTCGGACAAAAGTGCATTTGTACCTTATACTGCCACGGATGCTAAAGCTGCTTTAAATTTAATACTGATCGAGCGAAGAAAGGAACTACTGTTGCGGGGAATCCGCTGGCCGGATGTGAAAAGACTAAATAACGGGGGAGAATTAATCTCACTAAAAAGAACAATCAATGGCACTGACTATATCCTTTTACCGAATGACCCAAGATTTGCACTTCCAATACCACAACCTATAATTGACTTAACAGGGATGATCCAAAACTCAAGGTGAAAAACCGGACAGGAGACCCCTGTCCGGTTTTTTGAGGTTAGTCTTTTTCAGATGTGCTGATTGCTGCACTTTGAATAGCCGCCTTGCTGCCGGTCGCAGAAAGGAAATTTGCAAGGCTTGAATAAGTGGCACCATCGTAAACAACCTGACACAGGTAGGTTTCTCCATCGCAGCCACCTTCGGGAGCATTTGTTGACCAATTGCTGGCGTTTTGTATACTTGGATCGCTGTTTGAAGAGGCTGTATAATAATAGGTTACGGGATTATCAACGCGCTTTTTAACCGTTGTGTTTTTTTTCACCACTTTCAAATTCGCGTTTTTATTTACCTCGGCTTTAACAACAAAGCCAAGACCTACAATTGCAAAAAACAATGCTAAAAATGAAACGGCACGTAGCCATTTTTTTTGTGAAGTTGCCATAAGCGTATTATGCATTTATATAGTAAATGCGTACCTTTAATTTGAAAAATTAGTTAATTTAATTTTTAAGGTCAGCCAGCCACAGCTGCCCGAAATAGACCTGTCAGCTTCTGATGGGTCTTTTTCATTTTAGATATCCCTGCCCGCAGCAACGCTGGAACAAAGCAAATTTACGATGGTGGATAATTCTGTTTACGATTCTCTTTCGGGCATAAATACAGGTAAGGATTAAAACAACAGGTATGATTTGAAACCACGTTGGTGCTGTTATGTAGCTGCTGATGAAAAGGAGGCAAAGCGTTGCCATAGTAGCCAGCATGGTCATTGAGGCGATTGCCTCTGCCATGTTCCTGATTGTCGCTGCGTTGAATGTTTTCATCTGCTTTACATTTTCTTTTACTGTACTTCACTCGCCATAGAGCCTGGCTATGGCCTGCCCTTGTATATGAAATATGCACTTATCGTCGTGCGCACGTTCCTTGTACCTGATCCGGGTTTAACTTGCCAATACCGCCGGTTTTTGCATGGATGTCCGCTTCAAATACTGGGGATGGCCATCTTAGCTCTTTGTACTTTACGCCCGGAAAGGGCGGCATGAATACGGTATTCCCCACGCCATATTTTTATTTTTTTGTAACTTGTAATCCTTCCTTTGAATTATAAAACTAAGGTACAGGGTAGTTTTGCCTTAAAAAATGGCGTATGCCAACTTTTCTCGACTTTTTTTGGGTAATGCTGATTTTTATATTTACTATAGTGTGATTTATCAATATGCAGGTAACTGGCAATATGCTTATCCAGCATCCGGACTGTTTTGTGATAGGGGTGTAGTTCGGGATAGAGTTCAAAGAATCTGACCATGCGGTCTTCTGCGTCTAAACAAAGTAAGGATTCGCGTTCCCTGCCTTTTTCAGGTATTTGCGCCAGTATCGCGTTTTCCAGTGTCAGGCTTTGCGGAAAAAGCTGATGTATTCGGTTTCTTCCTGCTTTGGTGATTTCCAATAATTCAGTATCGGCACAGGCCATGATATTACACGTAGCTGGCTTGCCGTTCATAAAGCTGTCGGGTATGATGGCGAGCTCACCGGCACGGAACAGTGTCAGGACTACTTCGCCTTTATCTTGATCTGTAAAGGTCAGGTAGATCATTCCTTTGGTAATGAACCAGGTCTTCGTACAAACCTCACGCTCGTGATGTAGCTTCTCCTCGCCCTCGTTACACCAGTAGCCGGTTAGGATACCGGCGATTTTCGGGTTAAAATCTTGATCTTCAATTATATGAAAGCTGGTCAGATAGTCAAAGAACATTTGATAACTGGCAGTGCTGGTGTGATGTTTGCGGATCATGATACAGGTTGATTTGATAAATTGAGATCAGGCTTTAGGCGGTGATGATTTACGTTTTAAACTGTCTTGTTGTCTCTTTTTCTGCAATTCCAGTTTTTTAAGCAGTTCCGCCCTTTTAGCGGCACAGATATAAACGTCATCCATTTGTTGCTGATAGTTGCGAACATTAGTATCGCCAGCAAGAGCCATTTTCTTCAGCTTGGGGTCGTCGATCTGGTCTTCGCAGGTACAATGGCCCTGCGGGAAAATAGTGACCAATAGAACGGCTAATACAGCAATGAGTATTCCACCCGGACTAAGATGTTTCAACACCGGGGTACGCATATACCAGCGCGCAACTTTCATCCATACGCCATCCTTAGTAGCCTGTTCATTTGGATTAATTCCATTAGGTTCTGTTTCCATGATTTTGTCCTTTGCTGATATAAAATTAACTCCATGTTATTACTTTTCCTACCAAAATATAGCTACCAACTGCCAAATAGGCCAAAAAACGGAATGAAATGTACAGGTTTGGATGAAATTCAGGGGAAATACCTATATGCCTTAAAACTGATTTTCCTTAATTTAGGGTTAATACATTTCTATGAAAGCTAACGAAGACAATAAGTTGTTCCCTGAAAAGGAATTAACCTATTTCAATTTGGGAATACAGACACTGATGGCACTTGTCATGAGCCTGGCTACGCTTTTTCCCTATAGGAAAGGATTTTTCAAAACCATCTTAAGCAGTTGGTTTTTTTACCCGTTTTTTTCAGTTTTCGCGATCAACTTTTTCATGGTTTGTATCGTGCATTGGGCATCCATCTGGCTCGATAAAAAAGATCGATGGGAAGAAAAGTTCTTAAAACGACTCCTATACCAGTTGTTATTGGGGTGGCTCGTGCCGGTGACCTTTTCCGTGTTGTATACCTGGGCCTACCTTCAATTCCTGGGCGTAAATATGATGACTACCCTTTATTCCCGGTACAAATTGCCATTTGTGCTGGCCTTAGCCTTAATCCTTGACGTCGCATATATGTGTTATTATCTTGACTGGTATTTTCGTATAGGGAGAACCCTGGCTCCAAAAGCGAATCCGGGTCAGCAACACGGTGATGATCTGATTTTTGCCCATAACGGTGGCCAAATCAAAATTAAGGTAAATGATATCGCTTATTTATGCAGTCATGGGAAACATACGGCCATACAGTTTCATGAGGGCGACCCGCTTATTTTAACACATGTTTCGCTGGACGATATATTGCCTAAATTGAATCCCGTTTACTTTATCAAAGTTAACAGGTCATATATCATCACCCGAAAGGCTTACGATGGTTATACAAACCGGCCGAACCGGGGCATCCTATTACTGCTAAAACCGGCCGTTAAAGAAGATATAAAGGTTAGCAGAACAATTAAAGGGATGGTTCTGTCTTGGATAAATGATGGATCAAAATAGAGGTTGCAATTAAAACCACACATCACGTCTTACGTAGACCAAATGTACATTCGGAGCTCTGTATGTCTATACATTTAATTATCTGCTGATCTGCACTGACTGGCTTTGTTTTTTCTTTTTCTTCTTACGCTTTTTCAATTCATCTGCCGGGCTGACCGGTTGAGCGGCTTCCGGTACTTCTGTCATTAACAATTCGAACAAAGTAGCCGCTGCTTTCCCCGTGGCCCCGATCATTTGCCCAATATCCTGAAATAAATTCTCCGCTACACCGTGGCTCAGGTGCTCGATCATATCGGGTAAGCCCTGTACGGGATGGCCGGATAAAGTATTTAAAACCTGCATCTGCGCTTTTTGCATAGCTGTTCCGTTCTTCATCGTATTGGCATAGGTCAATGTATCTTTTAATCCCCGGTCAAAATCAAACACCTGATCAAACTGGCGTTCCCCTGACTGCTTGAACGCCATCCGGTCAAATTGGCCCAACTTAGCGGAATGGGCCTTATTTGTACCTTTAGAATTGTTCTGAGGACTTAACTTGACTTTGTTGGTCATGTCCTTACGGCTGACGATAACCTGAATGTGCATTTGCCTGCCCCCTTTACGGTCACCAACTTTTTTAAAGCCCTGTTTAACCGCCTCGTCCTTATGGGTGTAGTAACGGTAATTTTCCAGCTTACCAAACCATAGCAAGTCTTTATGGCTCTCAATACCCGGCCTTTTAAAATTCTTGGCATACTCATCCATCACGTTAACGGAAAATTCCTTTAGTTTTTCTTTGGCCCCCTGCTCGCCGTATAGTGCCACCAGATGCGCCAGTTCTTTCCCGCTTGGACTGATATTGACCAAAAAGAACTTAGCATCATCCTTACTCAATTTAGCAATATTGTTATCGATCTTCATCCTCACCTCCTGCCGTAAAATGTCATCATGCTTGCCGTTAAACCAATGTTCGGGGTTTATAGCTTGACCGTTCTCCGGCTGCAAGCGGTTCTCCTTTTCAAGATAATGAACCAGTGCCCCGCTACTGCCTTTGTTGTTGCCCGTTTCTGATGCCGTGATATTGATGTGCATAAACTATAGATTTTGCAATGATTGTCTGACCTGTGCTTGCAGTTCTTCTTTTTTGGCAGCTGATACCGGCCATCCCAATGATTCCCGCTGAGAAATATAATATTCGAGTATTTTATTAAACCGAGATTTTAACAAGGCCTTATCATCCAAATTCTTTTGTGTCTTTTCCATCGCTTTTTCAAGGACGCCGATCCGTTCATCAACATGGTCTACGGTCTTTTTATGCGCGTTCAGCCAGTCGTTTAATTTGTTGATCCATTCCGTGCGCCGGTTAGCTATAGTAACTAAGGTATTGGCCTGGGTAAACGTGGGTTGCAATAAGTCCTGTTCCTGCGTCTTGAAAAAGGAAATAATGCGGTTTATCCCGTTGGAGAGTTCCTTTTTGAGCATTTCGTCGTTGAGGTCGGCCGGGTCTTTCTTGCTCTTATAGAAATAATCCACCATTTGTATAAACAAAGCCCGCTTTGTCCTGCCTAACTTAAGGGCAAGCTTTTCCATTTTTACGTCAACCGCCTGCGGATAACGGATAGATTTAACATTAATATCTTCCATGGGATCAATTGTTTGCTACCGTTCCGCAGAGCAGCCTAACACTGCTGCCCCGATGCGGATGCCAGGATGGTGTATATTCGATATAGCCGTAGGCTGTTAATTCTTTCACATTCTTGTGATAGGTAGCTACCGAACGGATACGTGAAAAGCGCATTAACTTTGCCCTGCTGACCTGAAAGATATCACCAGGTATATCAGTGCCGCTGAAATAAAACAAAGCCATAAACAGGCTGATATGGGATGGGAACAAGCGTTCGTCAAGCGCCGCCCGCTCAAAGTAGTGACTTAAAGCGTGCCTCGGTATATTCAGCTGATCCCTATTGATGCTATTTTTTTCATTATTCATTTTCTTTCCCTCTCATGATTTTCTCAATTTCTTCTTTGTTATAAAACATACTACCGCCGATCTTACGGTAGGGTAGCACTCCACTGATACGCAGATTTTGCAAGGTGCCGGGTGATATGTTCAACATTTTCCTGACCTCGGCGCTCCTTAACCATTGCGAGGTCTGGCCTTCTTTACTGCCTTTCAGCAGGCAGTTCATTTCTGTAAATAGCTCTGTTTTGAACTGTAACAGATCTTCTAACGTGATGATGTTTAAATTCATAATGCAATCTTTTAGTCTTCCTATTTTACAGATCTTATATATCCCGATATACAGATCGGTAGTTATACAGGATACTGCTGGGTATCCTTTTTATGATGATTACGGCTATTTCAGGCAGTCAAAGTATCCCCGGAGGATACGTAAAGCCCCCGTAGCGAAGCGTAGGGCAAGCAAAGTAGGGCTCTGCCCAACTTCCGCTTGCTCATTCCAAATTTTTGGAATGACCGCAATTTCGCTAGGTTAAACCCGAAATCGGTTTTATACAGCTACACCGCCAGGTAGCCAAGCACTCAGACAGCTATGCAGCCGCATCGCTAGAAATTGGCGGTGGCTTTTCATCGGCCTGCGCATGTACCCATGCCAGTAAAGCTATGCGGGAAAACAGCAGTTTTCCTGCTGTCTTGGAGTAAGGGATCTTGTTTGCTTTGGCCAGACCGTAAAGGGTAGAGGCTTTGTAGTTAATCAGCTTAGCCGCCTGTTTGGTATTAAGCAGTTCGTCGTCATACGGCATCGGATCACCATGGTTACCAATAGCATTTTTGACTGATCTTTCCATCAGGGCGGATAGCTCATCTGCTGATAGTGCGGTAAATAAAATCTTTTGATTGTTATCCATAACATTTGCGTTGATGGATACAAAGGAATAGCGAAAAAACAGCTAAAGCCGTAATGACATTAATGTAATAATTTATGTTTTTTAAGGATGCTTAACATTTCATTCACATGAGGATTAATGCTTTGGCTATTTTTAATGACCTCCATTCCTTTGGGATTAAAGGTCGCCATTGTGTTTTTGATGCTCATGGCTCCAGAGCCGGAAAATACTGTAAAGTGCTGTTTTAAGATGGAGACATATTCTATCTGCGTAACGCTGCGGTTGTATTCGCGGTTGATGTTATAGGTGGCATACATTAGGGCGATCAACACATTGCGCATATCACCTTTAGAGGTAACTTTGACCATTGGGGTCATACTACCGGATTGAAAAGCATCAGGAAATGCGCCGGAACTAAAAGCAGTACTTAAGAACTGCGCTAATTGTTTGGCATCAAATACAGCTTCTTCTATTCCGTTCTTTGTATTTAACGGTGCTGTTAGTATCTGCCAAATTGCTTTTATTTCGTCGATATTGCAAAGTAGTTCAATGCGGGTAAGAACTGTTTCATGGGTTTGATCAGTGATGCCTTCGTTAACCGTTGGTATAAACGGCTCTACTTGTTTTTTACTTTCCTCCGCCTTTTGCTCCTTTTTTTCCTTCTCATCGGCTGCCTTGGCTATATCCAGCACTCTATTGTAACTTTCAAAATGCAAACGCAAACCGGGATTGCCGCCGGGTAAGGAGCTGTTCAAATTATTGATCTCGATAAAGCCGCGGTAAAGGCTGGCTTGCAAATAGCCTAAATTGTAAAATAGGCTTTGGTCAAGATCGCCATCAAAAAACAGAAAATTAAGACAGTATAAACAAAAAACATGCAGGTAGCGCGTCTGTCCCTCAATTGGATAGCTGTGGTATGCCGTGCCTGTATTGCTTTCAAATTCTATCAACCCTAAATCATATCCATTAAAGAAACATTTACCAAAACTTTCTTTTTGAGCCATGTCCCATTGTCCATATCCAAATGTGTAATTATCTAGATCTTTTTCTTTGGCTTTCAAAAACTCGTAAAGGTCGTTATCGCTGATAAAATATGCCCTGCCATCTGTAACGAGTTCCTTAAATGGGAAATAACCTAACCTGTCCATCAGTTCAAAGCGGCTATCCTTCTTACTCAAATGGCCTTCTCTCTTTTGAACGAATGGCACATGCATATCATCATAAATATGGCCGGAATAAGGGCTGAAGTTTTGAAGGTGGTGGAAGAACATAGGCGAATGATTGATTAGTTAAACGAATTTGAGTTTGCTTCAAATCTACGATTCTACGTTTTTGCATTTCAGAATATGCGATGGGGAAACAACAAAGCCCTGAAGGGCTTTGATGGCAACAAGAAAGTAAAAGGGATCAAACTTCATGTCATCATAGATAAAAATGTTTTTTTAGTTGCCATAATGGTAACAGTAGCCAATATCCATTATAGTAAAGCAGTAATGCTGCTAATGTCAACAATCGATATTTGCAAATCGTCGAAACTGACACTGCCTCCCTTATTCTCCGCTTTTGTTATGCTACTTAATTACATCTTGAGAATATATCTCCATAATTTTTTTTATGATGGCATCAAGTGTTGGCTTTCTCTCACTTTTAAAGTTGATATGAGAAGAAATGTGATTAAATGTTGAAATACAAGAATTCATACAGTCTAAATATTCCTGCGGTGACATTGAGCGTATATAATTGTAAAGTTCGTTATCATCCGTGAAGTCGACGGTGTCGATGAAGCTTTTTTCGGCGAAAATTTCATATATGTTATTATTGAAACTCGAATAAATTGGAAGACAGCCCCACTTAATGCTATCCCAAATCTTTTCAGTGCAATAGTAAGGGTACCCCGTGTTTTCTAGACAAATATTAAATTGGTAATTTCTTAATATACCTTCTTTTATTTGTCGCCAACCGGCGCCCCGCGATTCAGAGATGCTTAAACCACTTGGCCAAGACTTACCATAAATGTCAACAATTCCTAATTCGCGGCCCTTAACTAACAATCTTTGCCTTCGTTCGGTCAGATCAATATTTTTTCCATTCAAAATAAACTCTTTGTTTTCTTGCTCTATATACGTTGATAAACCGACTACCGGGATCTTAGAAAATTCTATGGTGTTTAAAGCTTTCACATGCCCTTTCAATAAATGTCCATAGATGGAATAATTTGAAAAATAAACGTCACCTGTATACAAATTCATATTGTGAATGGTAAAGCCATTGGTATCTACAAATTTGCTTTCTTTCGTTGGAGAAAATCGAGGTTCGTGCGTCCAAAGCAAAATTGGTTTTAAAGGTATATTATTGTCTTGCAAAGTCTTGTAAATGGCACCGAAAATATTTTCTTTCATTTTGTGCGCCATCAAAATATCGGCTTCGGCTATATTATTGGTAAAAACTATCTGACAATCAAACAAATATGCTTGGAAGCTTTCTTGAGCAAATACTGTATGTTTAAGATCTGTAATTTTGAAAAGCTTAATCATTTTGGCCTATTTTGAATATCTGGTCCTCAAAAGTGAGGTATTGTTTCATCAGTATCAGTGAACCCTGCATAGTTCCAAATTAAGATTTACTTAATTTCACTTGACATTTTAGTTTTTATAAACCTTTGTTATAACGAATCTTATCTACAACATAAAAAAATATTAGAATAATAAAAATTATAAAGAAGTTAGCAATCTCAGAATTTTCATACAAAAACATCAACAGAAAAGACGTAAAAAAGCCCGGCCTTCAAATCAAAGATCAATAATATTCATCAATTTTTGACAATGTTGCCTAAAAAAGCTGTAATCCATATCTTTAATTTTCAGCTTTAAATTGAAGATATGTTGTGTTCCGAATCTAATTATTCCGATACCACTACTCACATTAATTACTTTCATGTACAATCGTTTGTCAAACATTCTTAAATGCGCCCAAGCTTTCCAACAATCGTTTGTCAATTCCCCAGAAATTTCTAGTGAATTTTGATATTCAGGGATAATGTTGTCACACATTATTACTCCGTCATCATTCAAATTATTTAAAGCTTTTTTTATCACCTTTAAAAATTGTCTATGCTGCATCGGGGTATTAATAAAGATGATATCAAATTTGACATTCCCAATCATATCTTCTGGATTTTTAGCCGTAATAAATGTCACTCCTTCCTGTATGAATGATTTTATAGTTATACCTCCTTTCGTATTACAATTTATTTTGTCAACATGTGAAATCGACGTATCTGAAATGATCTCTAAATAAGTAGTATATCCATGAACACAGATGAGATTGTTTATAAAACTGGAATGTGAAATTTTTTGCACCCGTTCGTTGCTATTTGGTATTATTTCGATATAATCTTTATTTAAATAATCAACAAGTATATTTTCACATGAATTAGCAATATCCATTTTACCAGATAATTGTTCTAAAAAATGGGAAACCTCGCCAACCGTTTTTGGTGAGGTCAAATAATTCAGTAGATTATAATGACTTATATTTATTTTCTGTATCCTAGAACAAAAATTTTCATTAAGCATTAAATAAAAACCTTCAGTCTGCGAAATAACCCTTTTTTTGTTTAATCTAAGCAGAAGAGCAAGACTCTCTTGCTTCATGATTGCTGAATACCATTTAACGATCTTTTTCCGAAACATTTTATTTATAATAATTAGGATCCGATCGTGCGTAGGATTCAAAATATTGACGGGCTCACATAATAATACACTCTGTAGTTGGCTACTAATATTGGCACCAGTCCATTTTTGATAAAATGCTTGGGTTGTGTATTTAAAAATCGAATCTGATGGATCAGAAACGTAAACGTACTTGTCTGTTATTTTGAATATTACAATAAAATGTCCTTTTAAATGACAAATGCAAGGGAATTTGGCGATAACCTTTAGTTGTGTAAAACTCAATTTTAGAGCAACACATTTAAACCCTATTACTGATGCTGCACGATTAAGATTCAGCAAAGTAGTGCCATTGTCCGTCTTTTTACATAAAACTTTTAAAAAATTATAATCATAGGTGACATTATAATATTTAGAAATGGTCCTTAAACACGTGGGGCCACAACCTCCTTTTTCCACTTGAATAAAATGAGCCTTTTTTAAATTCATTTGATTTAGGAAATAAAGACTTCAGATATTAGTATTTATGAACATTCAATTTATTTTTGGCTTGGCGTAACTTCAGCCAAAGTTTTACATTCTTTCTGTAAAAATATTCCACAAAACATTCGATTGTCATAAAGTGAATGGAAAGCAAGTAAATTGATATTAATCGGAATAAGTCGCCTATTATAATATATGTCGGAGTCAATCCCCAATATTTACTCAAACTTAGGAATTGAAATCCTCATCTTTATAAAAAGAGAAAATTAACTCATTTGTATATCCACCTCTGCGATCTTTTATAAGAACATTTTGAGAATCAAACAAAAATTCTTCAAGTTGGAAGTTTTTGTTTTTGATTGTGGAAAATAGCAGCTTGATGCTCAATTCATCTTTGAAATTAATGATCAATTTGTTATCGTTTTGAACCAAATAAACTTTATCAGGGATGTTCTTTGATAATTTAAAATCAGCAAAAAAATTAATAAATCCGGGTTCCTCTATTTTCGGACATTTTAACATATCATTACGGGAAATGTTCCAAAGGGCTGGACAAATAATTGAATTTTTATAACGAATCCTCGGAAGAAAGGGTTTGCTGCTTAGGTATGGCCCCCAAGTAAAGCCAATAGAAGTGCGTCCAGTTGGGCATTGAATAGCACAAAGAAAATGATAAAGTGGCAAAGCGTTGTAACTATAGTTGTGTGCATTTGTTAGCCTAGGAATTATCTCTTTGTCTAGGGTCTTTGACCTGATTATTAGTTGTTTACCATTTTTTGCTGACACCATTAAATCACGAATAGATATTGTAAATTCCTTGTCAACTGACTCTTTAGCTAGAAACGGTATTTCATACCGTCTTAATTGTGGCCTGTATAAGATATTCCCTGTTCTCGATTCAGGTAAATGAACAATTTCTGCTATTATTTTATCATCACCTATTATCTGATCTTCTATTTTTATAATCTTTCGTACATGTGTTTCTATTTCTTGATTATAACAGAAGCGAGACAATAATTTCGCAGCCGACGGACCATTAGCGGAACTCATTCTTATCAAAACTTCGTTACTATCCTCGTTTAGGCGGAGTACTTCTACCATAGAACTAAGCGTAGGGGGTAAGTTGGACCAATCTTCAGAGAAATGACTAACATCTTCGTCTGTTAACACAACCTCATCTTGCTTATCTTTTATAAATTCATAATACTTTCTAAGAAATAGTTCGCCAATGGGATCGACTAGAAAATTCCCCTGACTTTCAAAATTTTGAAATTTAAACCTGTTGATAAGAGGGTTTATATCACCGTCGCCTTGTCGCAAATTATGAAATCCAATTCCAATATCTGAATCTAAAGCTTCTACAAGTGGAATCTCTTCATTTTCATACCGAAGATAAAAGTCATCCTTGAATTTCTTTAATATTTCATTTTCTTTATATGGGGATAACTTATTTAAAAGAGCAAGAGTACTTTTTACTTCTTCAAAAATTAGACTACTTATGGTTGCTTCTGGAACATTTAAGTATAAATCTGTTTGAAATAAATATTTTTTATCATAATCTAAATCAAGTGATTCAATAATATTTTCTATGTTTTCTAAAGCATCCTTTCTTTTCCCAATCTCTGTAAAATCTATTTCCCTTAGACTTGTTTTAGCCATTTCTAATATTTTTAAGACGCTTGAATCTTTCGGTGATAAATTAGCAATTTGAAATATATCATTTAGAGCATCACGACCGATAACGGTAGGTTCTAGCTCACTAATTAAAATTTGATTTTCCACCAAAGTCTCTATAAAATCCTCAAAATCCTGTCTGATCAATTCCTTATCTTGCAAATTATCCAGCACGTCATCTATTGATTTAGGTTTATCGAATTCATTGAGAATTTTATTTATATAATCATCTTCCCCAACGGAAGAAAGATAATATTTAAGTTTGTTTTTTGTATAAATACGCTCAATATACCTGTGTTCTGTCCCTACTTTATAGAGACTATTATTAGCTTTATATTTTATTTTTTTTATTATAGCTTTATCTTGACTGAGTTTTTGTGCGACTAATGCTATAAAATTCATATCAAATCTTGTTTGAGTCATTAAAACTCGCGAATTAAAGTCAATTATAGATTTATTACCAAAGTTGGCTAGTCCACAGCCCGCAAATAAGCCAAACGGCGTACAGCGGCTACTCATTCTTGTTAAATATTTATAAAGACTTATTTGGATAGTAATTGGCATTTGATCAACGTTCGAGTAAATATGTTTACTCGACTCTTTATATAAGTCAGGTGAAGCAATATAAAGAGCATCCCTAAAAATATCACTTGTGAATATGGAACGATCGCCAATAAAATTAATTGGGAATATTGGACTCCTATAAACGACCTGTTGAAAGAATTTATATTGTATATTTCTGTGAGATTTCATAATGCATTGAAACAAATTTCATACTGACTAAATTAATGGATATTAAAAAATTGCCGCCCTTTTTAACAGGGTTCGATTTATTACTTAATAATTTAAGGAGTGACAAATTATATATTTTTACCAATGTGTAAAATAAAAATTGTAGCTTTAAATGCGGTAGTTTTTATATTGATAAGTAACTGGATTTATTAAAAATGAGTTTCTATTTGCCTGCTTTATTTAGATTGAAGTTTTTTGAAAAAGTTGCCGGAATAAACAGTGACAGTTTAAATTCGCTAGATTGTTATATCTTTCATAAGTAAAAAAGCAAAAAGAGCGTTTGATTTGCGCCACTGTCAGCATAGGCAATGTAATTAACATGATAAAGTGAAAATAATAAAAAAAAATCATTCTAACATAGATTTTTTTAAATAATAAGACTTTAAATAATAAAGAATTATTTGACATGAGAACAATTTCCATAAACCGAACAATGGCCATTTTTTAAATTGCGCTGGTTGCTTTTATGATTAAGCTTTTAATACTCATTAATTGATATATGCATTAGAAGATTAGACCTGCCTTAAAGTTCACAAAACACAAAACTAGATTCAATTAGCGATGAAAATATTAATAAAAATGAGAATATATCTCCAATTCATGCTTTTTTTCATCACAAGTATTGCCTATTGCCAAGATTCTGAGATCAAGCAATATATAAAGGAAAATTCTATAAGGATTGACACATTGACTGATGATAATTATCTTAGGAATTTTGAAAAATTTAGTGACATATTAAAATCCAAAAAAGTTATTGGTTTAGGCGAAGCCACCCACGGTACGCATGAGTTTTTTCAATATAAATATTACTTACTGAGATATTTGGTTGAAATGTGTCAGGTAAAAAACTTTGGGATAGAGGCAAATTATACGGAATGTCGAGTTGTAAACGACTATATTTTGTATAGTAAAGGAAACATAGAAAATGCCATTTCAGGCTTACATTTTTGGACTTGGGATACAAAGGAAGTATTGACTATGGTAAAATGGATGCACGATTATAACCGTCAAATGCTTCCAAATAAGAAACTTAAATTTTATGGATTCGATCTCCAATATGATGAAATGGCAAGAGATTCAATTTGCAAAAAAATAAAAATCTTGGATAGTGCTTATTTCTATGCGCATTTTAAAATGTTGTTAAAAATTGATTTTAAAACGTCTAAAAGCGACACATCTTTCTTTAACAGATATATTAAATGTCATTCTTTATTGGATAGTTTGAAGGGCTATATAAGTACAAAGCGAATTGATCTGTCTGAAACTTTCAATAGTGACCAAATCACTTCTTTATTCGCGGATATTCGACTGATAGAAGAGTGTTTAGAAGTTAATATGCTATTGGCTAAAGGTAATGCTTTGGAGGCGAGCCATTTGAGAGATAAATTTATGTGTGAGAATATTAGGTCAATTGTAGAAAGTACTCCGAATAGTAAGATTGTCATTTGGGCACACAACGGACATATTAGTAAAGTTGAGCCCCACATGGGCTTTTATTTAAAAGAGACGTTTGGTACTAGTTATTATGCTATTGGCTTTGACTTCAATGGAGGGCGATTTCGTGCTATTGATCCTATAACGCATCAATTAGTTACTTTTTATATTAAAAACAGCAAAAGTGGTTCAAGTGGTAACTTTTTTTCAAATATAAAAATTGGCAATTTCTTTATTGATCTTGACAAGGCGGAAAATGCAGATGGTGCGACAAGCAGATTTTTCAATAAAAGTATCTCTCAACTAAGCATTGGAGCTGTTTTTTTTAAGAATAATGATCGCAGATATTACTTAGAACAATCTTTGTATCAACAGTTTGACGGTCTCTTCTTTATAGATAAAACAACTCCGTCAATTGCAATTAAATGATTGGTGTGGAGACATTAGAAACATTAACACAAGAATAGGATCTCCTCCCATTTACTCATTATTTCTGTACCATTTTTTGTCGAGGATAGCAAAAATGCACCAACACCCTCTAAGCCTGATAAGAAATCATAATTTATAGCAATCCCACCTTGGGATCCTAAGTCAAATAAGTATCCTGCTGAACCGGCCTTTTTACTCCCTCCAAACGCCAACGTAGCATCTAGCCAAAACAAATAAGCTTGTTTTAAGAGTTCACTCCCAGTCAATTTGTACAATTTAAGATACATAAACCCCACACCACTACTTCCATGACAAAAAGCGGCATCAGTTATATTGGTCTCTTTGAAATCCTTTCTTGTAACAGTGTTATGAAGCATATTCAAAAACATCTCAGCATAAGCCTCATTATTTAATATACTTGCTACATTATAAAGTGTATACAAAATGCCTAGATCTCCGTAACACCATGCTAATCTCGAGGTATAGCCATGTTCATCAGGAATCGTGTAATCGCCAATTCTTACAGAAGCCGGATAATATGATTTAAATTTTTCAATATCTTGAATGTTGTTTATGTAAAATCTTAACAAACCTTCTATAAGAGACTTGCACAAATCCTTTAAAATACCAGCCTGGTAACATTTAGTCAAAAAGTACAGGATTCCAGCATTACCATGAGCCAAACCAAAGTCATATATAGTGTCATGCATTATGTATTTATCATACCTTGTCCATTTAATCTCTTTCTCAGTTTTTTTCGCGCACTGATCAAGAGAATACAATATCTTACATATAGCGGCATTTTTTTGTCGTTTTATCAAAAAAAGTCCGATACCCAGTGCACCATGTAATAAATCAAAATTACTGGCCAGCAGAAGGTCTGTGAGCTTCTCTTCTAATACATCTTCAACTTCTGCAATATAGTCTTCAAAATCATTACCGATTAAGTGATTTTTGGTAAGATAATCTAAAAGCCATCCCCAACCTGAAATACCTGAACAATGAGATAAAAGTAACGAGTTTGAACTTGTAATTGACTCAACAGTCTCGTTTAAGCTACTCAAAAGGTGTTTTTTAAAAATTTCTTTTCCGAATATCTGATAATTTAAAGCGTAATATAGCGTAATTCCACTTTTTCCAGCTAGCAAAGATATTCCACCACTTTTATTTTTTTCAGATACGATAGACTTCTCTAAGAGAACAAGATTTATCTGTTCAATTTTTGCTATTACTTCTTCGTTCTTAAAATCGTCCATGATAGTATATTTTGATCACGTATTTTAAACATATAATTATTTTCAACTAAGTAAACTTAAATCACAATCTATTCCTTAAGCGGCAAAGGCCTTAAAGTTGGCGTGTTAATTGGGCCTCCTGCGATTTGTAATATTTCTTTAAAAAATAATAAATTATATGCTCATTTATAGGTTGCTTGGTCCTGAAAAACCTATTTACAACCATATGCAAGACACTATTCAATAAAAATGACAATGATACTGAAGATTCAGTTATGGAAATTATATTTCGTAATGCAAATTGAAAGTCGTTTAATTCTGGGTATATTTCATTTTGTAAAATATGTTTTTGCTCCAAATACTCTTTTAACGGCTTTCGGTTTTCTCTAAATATCTTGTCCAAATTTACGATTTCACTTTTTGTGAATGTGCGATTGATTATTGAGTTGTTTAAGCAAAACTCGAAGAATGTAATTTTTGCATTTAAAGAAAAACCAAAGTCATCAACTACAGTATTGATATACTGAGCGCAAAGTAACCATCTTAACGAATCATCACCGGACATTGTAATAGCTTGAAGGCAATCCCAGCTATGTTTGCTAAAGATTGTTTCAACACTTTCAATCGTCAATTCACCATATCTCTCCAACTCCCTATTATATGTATCAACACAAATTTTTGAGATCACCCTTGCCTCAATGAATTTGCCGAACGATTCATTCATTAAAATAATAACATCACCAATAAATTTCAAATCAGTAACTAAGAATCTAATCCTCAAATGATGGCTTTCATCTATATAACGAGTGAAAAAAAATTTTTTGATTTTCTTGCTGCCGTATAGCGAATTAGCCATGGGCAGTATAATATCGATTAGAAATTCCTCTAGTTTATTTGGCCCTGAGTATATCTTGTAATATATCCACTCGTCACCTAATAAAAATTTTCTTCTCATCTAAATATACTATTATCGTATAAATAAAATAAAATAAATCATTTTTTCAAAATATTTTTTGTTATTTTATTTAATAATAATTAGATTTACTTATAAACCATATTAACCAAAATAATCATGAAAAAACTTCAGTTAAATAAGAGAGTAATTGCTAAATTATCTGATGCTGAGCAAAGTGCGATAATTGGTGGAGATGCCGTTACAACTTCTTTGAGCGAATGTACAAAGTTTATATGCTGTGGGCCCGGTTGTGAAGCAACTTACGATCTTTGTGCAAGCGAGGAAGCTTGTACCGTCTCTTGTGACTATCCTGCGACCTGTGTTTCTTTTGATTTGTGTACCTTTCCCGACATCTATTGTACACCTTTAACTAGTTACTATAAATGTTAAAAGAAAATTTATCAAATATTATTTTAACAATATTCTTCGATTAAGATATATTTTATGATCAATTGGACTAATTCTCTATGGGTTTAGGTACAACATGGTGTTATTAAATTATTTAATAGCAGATTTTACATTTTATGAGCATTAGAGATAGTAAGATATCTTTCTGCACTGTGTGCATGAATAGAGCTGAGCATTTAAAACTAACATTACCAGCGAATATTGAAAGCAATAAAGATTACAAAAACATAGAATTCTTAATCTTGGATTATAATTCGGAAGACGACGTTCAGGATTTTGTTATTAAAAGCTTTCCTTCGGAAATTGAAAACGGAAAACTTGTATACTATAAGACGCTGACGCCTGACGTATTTAATAGAAGTCACTCACGAAATTTAAGTTTCAAACTCGCTACAGGTGAGATAATATGCAATATTGATGCTGACAACTTTACTGGGGATGGCTTTGCCTCTTTTATAGCCCAACAATTTAAAATAGATTCAGACATATTTTTATCAGCATTTGAGAAAAACAAAAGTAATTCTGGCGATGTACTAGGAAGGATATGTTTAAAAAAGGAACATTTTCATAAACTAAGAGGGTACGATGAGCGAATGGAAAATCATGGTTTTGAAGACACTGATTTTGTAAACCGTTTAATACTAAGCGGTTTAAAATCATTCGTTATTCCTGCCGACAAAGGATTTCTTCACGCCATCAAACATGATGATGGATTAAGGATTAAGAATGAAAATTTATTAAAAAATCTGAATATTCTTTTAGTGAGCTATATTAGCCCAGCCTGTACAGAATTTTTGTTTATTAATAAAAACGAAAAATTTAAAATATTTACTTTGATTGATAATAAAGCTTTTGATATCATCAATTCAACACGCACTTATGATGAACAAGGTTATGTCCTTTCTTTGGCAAAAGAATTAACTTACGAAGGAGGATACTCATTCTCAGAAGCGAATATTGTTCTGAATATCAATAACCAGTCTACGCTCCTTGCGAAGCAAATCGATTTAAACAATAGTTCCTATTTTATAACAAATAATGAGAAGGAGTTCTTCATCATTACAAACCCTCAAAATATTCAAAGTATAATCTTGTGCATAAGCCAACTTTATAACAGACTAATTCTGACTGGCAATGTAACCTTGGGTGAAGCAGTAGTCAATACTGATTTTTTTGGAACAGGGATTGTTTATAAAAACGGTGAATTTTCCAAACCGATTATTATCAACTAGTAACAAATGACTGGAGTCTTCATTTTCTACAATCAGGCGGAATGGCATATTTTAATAAACAATGTTATAAGACCAATTTTCTTTGATCTTCAAAATGACAAAGTTTTAAATAGGTATTATTTATTCTTTGGCAAACGAAAAGGCGATCATATTAAAATTGTCGTAGAGGATTGCGACTCACACTCGCTTGAATCTGTATATGACAGATTAGAAAAATTTATAAAAGCATATCCCTCAGTTAATAAGACTACAAGATATCCGTTAGAAGCCCTTTTTAAGAATTTCCCTAACAACAGCATAATCAAATATACTCAACTTGTGTCCAATGTAACCAATGATTTAAGCTCATTTCGCTGTAGAATATCAGAGATTTTAGTACAAGCCTTGTGTGAGGAAGTGTTCAGTCTTGAAGTATTGTTCACTTTTCTTATCTACATTCAGCTTACTATATTAAGACTCAATTTCAACAACTTTTATGATGCAAAGCCTGCAATGAACGAAATTGTAAAGCGCATTAATTTTAATAAAAATATTGAATACAAAAAAGAAAATATAATCCATGTTGCTCATTTATTTGAAGGTAATGTCGAAACCCTGAAAGAAATCGTTGACGAAATTTGGAATGATCGAAATGTAAATCAGCATGGTTGGTTAAAGGAATGGGAAACCAATTGTAATTCATTTTTAGAAGGTGACAAACCTTTTGTAGATACGTTTATACTTATTATGGCTGTGTGTTGTGAGCATTTGGATATAACTTTAGAAAGTTACGTTCCTGAATCACTGTTGCTATTGCTCGATCTATAAATAATAGTGTAATTTATGTCTATCGTTTAATTGACCTAAAAATATTCACTGAACTTTACAAACCCGTTTTAATTATTAGGCTAATTCAATGAAAATGCATTGGTCAAACTTGCTAAATCATGATATTATTTTACTCATGTCTAATCATTACTGATCCTGCATTGTGTTATTAGCTAGGTAAATTCTTAAAAAGGCTTTCTTAAATTAAGTCTTAAAACATCATTAAATTTAATATTGTTAATAACCCGTACAAAATGGATACTATGAAAGAGACATATGTGAATTGAGATTTTTATTATTTTTCTCGTGATAATAACTTTTTAAGCCGCCCAAACTTTATGCGTAACGCCATCTTTTTAACATTCGACGATCACTATCTTAAATATGCATTTGTGTGTTTAAATAGTATTAAAGAGAATTATCCAAATCATCCAGAGATATTGATTTTCTACGAAGGTCAAGACGCTTTTGTACTTAAATCGATAGATGCCATTCCTAACTGCAACATAATTCAATTTAACCTTGAATTTTTAAAGGAATACAATATTAAGTTAACTGATTGGACTACTAGTAAAGTTCTTATTAGGTATATATTATGGACGCCACAGTTTGATGAGTATGATAATATTTTACATATAGATGCCGATACCATTATTTGCAAACCGCTCGACGAGATATTTTCCAATACGGATTTTTTTGCAGTTAAAGACTATACTCCTTTTGGATTTTCTGGTTTTAAAAAGGAATTTAGTAGTAACAAAGTACTTCAGAAAATGTTGGCCGCAGACAATTTTCCCTTTTCACCAAGTGAGTGTTCGATGCTAAACGCCGGAGTTTTCGTAATCCCTAAAAAATATCGTACCAAAGCCCATTTCGAAAAGCTACTCGAATTGTCGAAGAAATATAGCTTCTATGCGAACTTTGCCGATCAAACTATAATATCGTTATGGTGTCACTACAATCTAATTGACTTTTCTGAAAATCTTAGATTTAATTTTCAAATGTGCTTTTTTAACAATCTAAGTTTTTTCCGGGGAATTTCTGATTTCGAAGAAATCATCTCAGATATTCACATCTGTCACTTCACTTGGTGGAAGCCCGAAAGCAAAATGTATAAGGCATTTTTGATTTCTATTAATTGTTTTCAAACTATAAATTATCAATACGAATATTATTTAAATAGAAATGAGTAAGATTCAAGCTTCGTTGATCAGTATCATAATGTCTGTAAAAATCGAATCTGAAGATCGATTGAGAAATCTCAAGATTAATCTTGATTTTTATAAATCTTACTTTGAGGATTATGAAATTATTATTGTAGAACAGGGTGAGGTTAGCAGCTTGGGTGAAATTAACTTCGATCGCAAAATTCGACATTTTTTTATCCCTACTTTAAGTTGTCATTATAAGGCACACAATCTTAATCTGGCGACTAGCCTGGCAACGCGCCAGATTGTTATTATGACAGATGTAGATGTGATTTGCAATCCTTCTAGTATAAAGAAAGCTATTCAGTCGATTCAAAATGGCTCTTCATTCATCGCCCCATATAATGGTATTGTAGCGGAAATCAGTAAAGGTATGTCTGTTATGAGGATTGAAGAAATTGTCAGTAATCTTGCATACTTCCCTAAAAATTTTCAGAATGATCTCAAGTCTTATGATTACAGTATGATTAAGCCAATGTTTGGAAATATGAATTATAATAATACAGGGGGCTACATCATTTATACAAAAGAGGCATTTTATTCGATAGGAGGATGGAATACAAATTTTATATCTTACGGCTATGAAGATATGGAATTTGTGTATAGGATTCATAAGTTAGGTTATGAATTAGTGCGATATGAAGAATACAATATTTATCATTTGGAACATTCGAGATCATATGAGAGTTATTACAATAATTTCTATCGGATGAATGAAGCAGAATGGTTAAATGTTAAATCTATGAATACAACCAATCTTCTTAAATATGCTTTAAATGGTTTTAGGAAAATTATTTTCGACAATAATTTAGAAACAAATTTGATAAATACAGAACGCGCGTTTCTTATCGAAAGTAAAACTTCAACAAAAATCGACTTACTAGATTTATTGATCATTATTCCTGTTTATATGCCGGAAATCAAGAATTTGGGCTATTTAACTTTATTAATTTATTATTTCGAACAGTATTTCAGAAATTATGAAGTAATAATAGTTGAAGGTGAAACGAGAAATTGTAAATATTTAAGTACAAAAAAAAACACTCGCTATATTTGGCTTGGCACAGAAAGTTATTGCGAAAAAACTGCTATTGATCGTGCTTTAAAAGAATCATCAAAAAATATTATTGCCATATGGGATTACCGTACAATGATTAATCCATCACTTTTGGTAAAAAAACTACGTTATACGATAACTCATAAAGTTAACACTAAGATTAAGGATTATAACTGGTATTTAAAAAAGTGTGATAAAATCCCAGGACATGGAGTGTTGTTGTTAAATCAAACGGATATTACCAGAAATCATAATTCGCCTTAAAATGTAGCCAGATTTCTTACTTAATTATACCTTAATATAAAGTACTGCCTTTGTTTGAATTATATAGCAATCCTACAGGAACTGTGCTATTTACTCGTCAACAAAAAATTCACAAAAATCAATAGTTTAAGCAAGATATCATCATAATTATAGAAGATCTTACCGGAACACATCGCAACTAATGATATTCAATTTGTAGTTGTTTCATAATGACTAAATTTAAATCAACAATACATCAACCATGACAATAGCATTATTAATCACTACTTTCAACAGGCCTGGCTATTTGCAAAAGTGTTTATCGTCGTTGAAATATGCAGATTTAAGCCAATTAAGTGTAATCTTGATAATTGATGATGGTAGTACAGATACTGAAACACTAATTATAATAGATAGTTTCGCTGAAACGTTAGGATTTGATAATATAAATGTTATAAAATCAGCAGAAAATGAGGGTATAAAAAAATCTTTATTACTTGGCTATGAATTATTATTCGGGATCGATTATGATAATAATATTTGCGACAGACGTAAATTTGCATGCGATATCGTTATAAATTTAGATAGCGACGCTATCGTGAGAAAGGACTTTGTAGCCAAACTGTTGGAAGCTTATGCGAAATATTCACATAAGTCAAAAATTATCACTGGCTTTCATTCTACAACAAAGAATGCGAATGGCTCAGAACGACATCTAATTATTGATAGGGACGAGTTAACATATCTTAAACGATCTGTCGGTGGTATAAATATATGTATAGATAAAGAGGTATATATAAAAGCGGTTAAGCCAGCTTTATTAATGCCCGGGAACTGGGATCACAATGCTTGCCTTTCCTCGGGTGGAGCATATTGTTTAAAAGAGTCAGTTATCGATCATATCGGCTTTAAGAGCTCAATGAATCATACCGAAAGACCTGACGTAGCAGATGATTTTTATTTTCATCATATAGACAATGTAACATTACTTTGCGTTGATGGTAGAGGGGGCGACTATATTAACTTCCCTATTTTAAAATCAGCTAAAAGAATTAAATTCGCTGCCGTTGTGAAACTGACACCACCTATTAACAATGTGGAACAGTATAGTAGATTCGTGTTAAAAGAATCATACAAGTATATAACCACTACTCACTGTTTAATTGTACAATCAGACGGATATGTAGTTAACCCAGAAGCATGGCAAGATAGTTGGTTGCAATACGACTATATCGGAGCGCCCTGGTGGTACAAGGACGAGTATAATGTTGGGAATGGCGGTTTCAGCCTGAGAAGTAAACGGTTACTGGAGATTTGTGCTGGAGACCCTGTGATAAATCTAACTCATCCTGAAGATCATCATATTTGCAGAACCTATCGGAAATATTTAGAGGAAACTTATATGATATCATTTGCTCCTGAAAATGTTGCTAGCATCTTCAGTTATGAAGGATATAAGCAAAAAGGGAATAAATTTGATGGTCAATTTGGTTTTCATGGTAAGAGATATTTGAATGTTGAAAAGTATAACTCAAAAAAGATGTGTGTTATTAATCAATTTCGGGGGTTGGGAGATATACTTTTTTTGGTACCACTAGTCCGCGCAATAATTAACAATGGTATAGAAGTCACATGGCCTATTCACCCGGAATATATTTCTATTGCAAAACACTTTCCTGATATAAATATGGTTGATATGCAGACAATTGATATTGATTATAGAACTAACGTACAGATGATGACCCGATACGGTGTAGTTTTACCCTATCGATATGCTATGGAAATAATGAAACGTAAGATGGTAGACTGTATGCGTAGCAAATATGAACTGTATGGACATTCATATTTAATGTGGCGAAACTTAACCTGGAAAAGATTTCCTGATAAAGAACAAAGACTGTGTGATTTTTTAAGGCTTCCGACTAAATTTATTTTATTGAATAGGCATTTCGCCGAAGCGAAAAGGAGTATGTCAATTGTACCGGAGATTAAATCAACTTTGCCAATAATTGAAATGGAAACAATACCAGAATATTCATTAATAGATTGGTGCAGTGTTATAGAACGCGCAACCGAGATACATACTGCAAACACGTCGTTACTATATATTTTAGAGATAATGCCATTAACCATGCCTATACATCTTTATAGGCGAGGTATTTCAGGAGAAAATGCTTTCGAACACACTGATTATTTATACACAAAACCGTATATTTTACATTAAGTGTAATGCATAACTAACCAGAGAAACTATAATTAACTGTTTTTTTAGCGTGGAAATATCAATCAATGTAGACAATTTTCAAATACGTATTCTCCCAATACTAAGAACCACAGAGTAATTTAAGATGAATAAGAAATTACTTTATTCACTTTAGGGGTAAATGGGTTATGCTTTAATTTCATGACAAGATTTGCGCTTATCTCAATAGGTTTTAGGAAATATTAGTCACCTACGTTATCATTTAAGGAGGCATTCGCCAGCTGTTGTTAAATATTTATTGTCGTTTTAAGCTTTATTTATACCTATTTCACGTAACTTGTTAGTATCTAAATAGATGATATAAACCTTATGAATGATTCTAATCAACGCAATAAGATATTGTTGATCAAATCCGAAGTGTTCATTCAACATATTTAGAAATTGCCAACACTCGTTTTTAGAAAGGCCACAATTATTTGAATATTGTTGAAATGCTTTCTCCCAGATTAAAATGGAGTTAACATTCAATTTTTCGACGTCCACCCAAATTATTTCAAATATTTCTAAAAATTCTTTTTGGTTTTTTTTGAAAAACATTGTTTCTTGTGAGTTCAAAGTATCATCAATTAAATTGATACTTGAGTAATTCGTGCAATCTGAAAGGATGGTTTGTAAAGAAGCAGTCAAGTCATGATTGTTTTCTGTTAGTTTCTTAATGATAATCAATTCCCAAAACAAAAGAATTGTAGAAATATTGTTAATCTCAACATCTTCGATTTCTCTAAGATAAAGTAGAGTTTTAGAAATAATTTTGTGGAAAGTCCTAATATTCTTGTCCGTCATAATCATATTTGCCATACCGTTACAGCCGAAGTTTATTACATCTTGATTAAGATAAATTCACATGTCATATAATATTGGCATTTTTAGTTACAATATGAGTTATAATTTCGATTATTTTAAATATGGCCAATTAATAAAAAATTGATTATTAATAATTTAGGAAGAAGTCACATTTAACAAGCAGAGTTGATAATTATTAACTATTCGGCACGTAACAAATATAATAATGAATCTCATTATCACTATTTCTCGATTTATTTATTTAAATTATCAAAGATTATAACGTTACCGGCGACACGATGTATTTGTAGGTATTTCTGCCTATGTTTATGAGCTTTCAACGGTATGGACATTACTATTGGTTTTGTGATATAACTCGAAAGTGTAACTGGGAGATTAATTGCTATCAAGATAATTACATAACATTAATTTAGCACCTAAATTAATGTTACGTAATCCACCTCACAATCACAATTTATTTTGTGGGGTATATACAATTTTATAATCTACAGACTTGTACTTAATTTAAATTGTGCTATTATTTGCCTTTATATAGTTAAACTCAACACATGTTAATAATTACAGCAGACGATTATGGGATAACGGGAAAAGTCTCTAAAGGCATTCGAGATTCAATAGAATTTGGCGCTGTAACTTGCACTTCTGTGATGGTGAATTTTGTCTGTTATAAAGATATTAATTTACTTGTTAATCTAAAAAAAAAGACTAAATGTGGAATAGGTTTGCATTTAAACCTGACCCAGGGGAATTCTTTGATTACAAAAAAACCCTTTAAAGAAGAAGAAATACAGGATTTAAGTTTTATCAACTGCGAAATACGAGAGCAATATCGGCTTTTTAAAGATATCTTTTTTGACGTCGATCATATCAATTTTCATCAGGACATACATAATGATATAAAAATTATGCAGGAATTTCTTGCGATGGATGATTTAAAGAACACTCCGGTAAGGTTTGTAAATGTTCTTATGAAAGATATTCTGTCAATTAATAAAAGATTAATAGCAGACCGTTTTGTTAATGTTTTTCCATCAACGGCTAACTCGGCAAATTTTCATTTTTTTTTAGAAAAGGCTATGAATGATCTCTTGGGTAACAAAGACATCATAACTGAATGGGTAGTACATCCAGGATACGCAGATAATAAGTTGCAAAAGTTAGCTCCTGATTATTGCAATCGTCGTGAGCTAGAACTTGCATTGATGTGCAATACTGCACTATTAAATTTCATTAGGGAAAACGATATAATTATGCAGACCTTTAGTCTCCCTGTGACATGAATTATTATTGTAAAAAAATAAACTGTAATGATGAGTTACTAGAATAACCTCAACTGTTTTTCTTTTTTTTTTAACAAAATAACTAACTTACTGAAATATTGCTAATCCAAATTTCTTCAATCTCTTTCAATTTCTAAAAATATGTCATTGTCACATAAAATAATATTTTGCTAACTGGAGTAGCATCGAAATAAAAACGGCAGATTGCAACTGTAATATAATGTTTTGAAAATCTATTATAAATCACTAATTATTCATAGTCTTTATTGTTATTAATAATTAGCAAAACCCATCGGGACTCTAACTTTTTAGATCCATACAATAGTATTAAATTTCGGTAAGCTATTTCAATCGGATTGTAACTATAAATATTCGCTTTATAATTATTCAAATAATAATATTTCTTGGATAGCTTTACCACTCAATTTTACAAATGATCAACCCAAATCCACAACAGTTCCATCAATCCATATCAAAGACTTTGTCATACCTATTAAAACATGGAGGCTTTGAGTTTGACACTGTGTTTACGGTATTTCTTATTTGGGAGTTGATTATTCTAAAAAAATTAAAAGACAAAAATGCCTGGTTCACCGATTTCTTACACAGTATAGTTAATTCGATAACATTTGAAAAGGTAATTCATTATAATAAGGATCGACTCGATCCCAAAATGCATAACTATTTAAAAGAGAATTACATTTTGCTTTTAAATATTTTTGAGCATATTTGGAGAAATGATAGCACAGATAAATTGACCTTTTGGACCCTATGGAAAAAAGAGTGCGACATTCTGTTTGTCGATGAACATACCTTAGAATCAGATTGTATAATGTATCTTAAAATGTTAAATGTACATTTCGGCTATGACGAGGCTAATTTGGCGAACTCTGTATTAATAATTAGTTACATTCAAAGATCTTATGAATTGACCAGAAAAGATAATTCTTGACTACTCTTCTTAGAAGTGTGTATTAGTTGTCCCATATCTTTGTATGTACAAGAATACAATTAATACTGATGAAATTAATTACTTTATATTATTAATCTTCTTAAACTGTATACATATTTAAGATTCGATATTGCGGTGCACACTAACTCGGCTGTTTAGTTTTTTATCAAATAATATTGTATACTTTCTGCCATAATTTGGATTCTATAATTGTTCATTAATAAATGACTCTGTAGTCATTAGTCATCCTTAATATCCTTGAAGCAGAGATTAAAAGGAAAGCTCGATTTAAAAAAATCGAGAAACTGGCGATCATATCTTGACATAGTGAACATTTGGTACCTCATACATGAGGTTTAATTATTCCTGTTTTTACATACGAAGTTTTCTTTTGAAAATAAGCTGCATCTAGACTTAAATAATCACCTAACATTGTTGCGGTTTTTACGTTTAATACGTCTATGCTAACTTCACCTGAAACGAAATCTTCGTAATGCAGTTCTAAATGTGGGATGGCGAAAAGTAATTCGGAGATACATTTTTGCTCTTGCAATATCTTAATTGCTTGTTGTTCAAAGTCATGTAAATCAGGTGGAATTCTTAGATCGGATTTTATTCTTTTTTCAAGTGACATTTCCCCTACTGACAAGTGAGCTCTATATTTGTCGCCATAATAGGCTTTATCACTTCTTGCCTGACATCTACTTAAGGCGACGTTCTTTGGATCTCTGAGAAGGTGGATTATTTTACAAGCGGCTAATTCGCCGCCAACGTTTTTGAATATTTTCAATTGATTATACATTAAAATGGCCACATTTATTTTTTCTCGTACATTTTCACCAGCAAAACCCTCCCGGGAATATCGCAAAAACATTTCGCCTCGGCCGTGTAGATTGGGGTGGTGCTTTAAAAAAGATTCCAAAAGGTGAGTGCCTGAGCGTTGAGTACTTAATATAATGACTTGTGGAAGGTCCATCTATGAAAGTTTTTTTAAATATCTATAACATGGTGATTAAAAATGTAATAGATATGTACAGTTGTATCGCCTGTCAACAATTTCAACTTCAAATGCTCGTAGCGTATATTTTTTTTATCCCTGACTCAATTTGTGCCTAATACCCCTGCAGAAATTCATCAACATATTCATTTTTATTGAGTGCAACCGTAGTAACGAATTGTTTAAGACAACTTTCGTATGATAACCGCCATAGCTGCTCAGGGGGGCAATTATACTGATTAAAGTTTGCATCTCCACGCGTTGCACGCCCTACCCACCTGCTGAAGGACCTGCATTGATAATGATTGATATGTGCTTTGACCGTTTTATTTAGATAAATTTCATTTTTGAAACTGTGATTGTTTGCGTCGACACGAATGCCGCTTTTCAGTTTGCAATGGTGTGGGCTCGTGATCTCTAAAATATCTTTTACCTTAGTAAAAGTTTTCACTCGAATACTCGGCATAAACATTCTTCTGGTCAACGCACTTGTTATTAATATTTCGGGGTCATCATAGTAACCATTGTGGCCAAAGACATGCCAATTCAATGATATGGCTGAAGCAGTTTGAAACTCACTCAGAAAACTACTTAAATTAGAATGTTGGCGCAAAACAATAAATTCATCCACATCTAAGAAGATAACCCATTCAAAAGCCAATATATAGTTTGCGGCAGCGTGTCTATATGCATCCAATTGATTATGAGAGGTCAGATCCCCGGTCCATGGTATAACCGTTACGTATTCAGAATGAAATTTTAACAATTTTTTTAAAGGTAACTCAGGTGAATTGTCGTATAATACAAAATGGTCAATCCCAAGCATCTTATGATAGACTAACCACTCGTCGAGGAATTTTTCTTCATCTTTCGCGATGCCGACTAAACAAATGCCACTAGTAATTTTTGAAATCATATAGTACAACTTAAAATTTATACTGCGGATTTAAATTGAACAGGATCACAGTATTTATAAAAATGCTAATGTGTGAATAAATCAATCGAGTACCCCAATCTTAAACCACATGACGCTTAGTTTCATGATTTATAATCTTTGTCAGTTTATAACTATAGTTATGTGTTTTTAAACCGAGAGAAGAGTCCTGTAATTTTAAATGTCCTTTAATAATCAATGGTATTTCATTCCGCCATATCCAATTTAAAAACAGCCTTGTTCGACTCCCCAAACCTGTCTTTTTGCTCGTAGTCAATGAGTTTGGCCTTTTGAAACGGATGTAAAGGAAATCATCTACATTTCCTATTCTTAACGAAAAATAGGCACGCAAAAGAAATTGGGTGTCATTGCCAAATTTCCTATCAGTAGAAAAGCCACCGGATTTTACATAAGCGGCTTTGGTAATCAGACTAGTTGGATGAAAAAGAGGATGAAAAGAATGTTCTATCCAATCTTTAGCCAGGTTAGTCGGATATCGAATGATTTTTATCGATTTTGAGAACTGATCAATACGTATTTCATGCGACCCTATTAGGTCGAGTTTACGTTTGGTCAACTCTTCAATTTGTTTTTCAAATCTAGAATTAATAGATATATCATCGGAGTCTTGAAAAAAAATGTATCGAGAGTCACTTTCAATTATAGAGTAGTGTCTGGCCAAGTAGGGACCAACCTGTGTCGGATCATTTATATAGCACGATAGTTTATTTTCGAGCACGGTGTGACGATTAACACAGAAATTGTTACAACTTTTTTTTTCATCAAAACATATGTTGATTGTTTTTGGAAGCGAATTACTTACATTTAGATGATGAAGTGTGCGATTAAGCAGTTTGAGTGATCCTTTGTGGGGAATAACCAATAAGGCTTCATTCAAACATTTTTGATTGCGTTTAGATGCATTGATAACATTTTCCTGAGCGCCTATTTGTCTAACATCAAGATTTTTGCTTAACGAATTGTTTAGATAATCATAAGTGAGATCATAGGCTAGCCGCTCAAATGAAATCAGTCTTTTGTGTTTTGATAATAATGCAAATAATTCCGACGATATGAGAAAAGATTGTATAGTTCCATCGACTCTGAATTTTACTCCCGGTGGTGTTATATAAGGTATCAATAAAGAAAGTGGATTAATACTTGATTTTTCTAATATAGAAGTTAGCGTTTTGATAATTATGTCTGGGACGTAATCATCGAAGCTTGATAGAAAAATGACATGCGTGATCTCATTATCTGCACAGGTTTTTTTTGAATATTTCCTTACGTCGCTAAAAGATAACATTTGACTCGAGATCGAATCGGAAATTGAATCGGAAATATAAATTATCGCGTGATGTTCTTTTTTTAGTTCAATTTGACCTATTTTTTCTTTACAGACTGTAAAAAGCAGAATTGGATTCGAAACCATAATCATTGGGACTTACTTATAAATATAATGTCAATTTAATAAATAATTATTTTAAAAATGCAATTTGAAAAATAATTATAAAAGCGTAATGTCAGGTGGAGTTCAATAGCTTCAACCAATGCTGAAAGATATTAAAGTCGCGGGTCGACATAAATATTGATAATGCAACAATTCTGTGTATCATATAAGAAGTATATAATAAAAAAAAAGAAATTCATTTTACGCCTATTAAGAAAGATATAATTTCGTTTCAAACCTAGATGGTGAATAAGGTTTTATTAAAATTGATAAACTGACTTTTCGGATACCGGGGTTAGAACTTATCTTTTCGATCTACATCCTGTTTGTAACCCGGTAGAAATGGTGAATCTTCTATATCTCATTTGAACTGTCAGCATAAAAAAAATTAAAAATTTTTTCTCCTTCTTGGGCTACCTTCCTCTCGTTTTTTTCTGAATTGATTCCAGTGTTTTTTTTTAAAAGGTATAATCTTCCTTGTTCAAAGGCTACCTTTTTACTGTGTCTTATTATCCTAAGGAAGCGTTCTCGTTCGATAAACGCTTTAACGTCCGTTGAAATTCGCCCCCAATTATTGTCTATGAAAGTTTGAGTTTTAACAATAAATACCCCACCTTCAAAAAGAGGGTATTGCAACCGTTGAGAGGGGCTAGCATTATAATCGACATATTCAAATTCATACCTTTCCTTAAAAATATAAAATATAATGTCATCCATAAAATAAATTGACTCGTAGGGATAGCATACATCGACAAGTCCAGATGCCAATCGATTTACACCTCGGAGCAATTGTTCTTTTGAAATCCATGCTGACTGATGCCACCAGCAAAAAAAGGGCGTATCGATATGATCTTTGATTACATTGCTAATCAAGTTTTTATTTTTTAAATTTCCAACTTTTTTCTGAAGAAAAACATGTTGAACATCTTTCTGGTTTTCGATGACTACTAAAGATTCCGATCCTATTTCGAGTACTATAATTTTCTTAGGAGCAATTATTTTAATATATTCAATTAAAGTTTTAATAACTGTGGTGTCTTCTGGAGATACAATTTCGAATTTAAGGAGAACTATGAAGTTAGACTTAATAGTCAGCTGTTGGTTTTCATTAAGAGGAGTAAATTTTGAATTGGAGTTTGCTCTGAAAGTATTTAATATATAATCTAAAAAAGAACCTTTTTCGGGCTTCTTGTTCTTAATGTATTTTTCAATTTTTGCCTTGCTGAATAGGATGATGAAATAACTTTTATCGTTTTTGAATGGGGTGGATACAATGGACGAAATGCTATGCGGAGTGTTCGAAGGCCCAAAATTTTTATGATCTAATATAAATCTCTCAAGCTTATGTTTGAAGACTCCCAACGAAAAAATGTCCCGGCATTCCCACTCTGCCAGTAGGGATTTTTCTTTCGTTAATAGTTCTATCTGCTCCATTAAAAAAATAGATTCCTTTTTGCATTTTAACAGCCCTGTATAGATGAACGCTCTCTTGTTTTGTTTATCAAAAACAGAAGCAATCATGTAAGGTGCATTTTCATTAACTGGCTTCAAACAAATAACATTCATATCTGCCCACCAACCACCATTCCTATATAATAGAGATAATTTAAATAAATGAATAAAAAAGCTTGGATCCCCCGAAGTACTATAACTAACTTCGTTGATTCCTAATATTACTGTGGCATCCTTTAACAATACTCCACCAGGCATGCCACAAACATTGTTGTAAGCATAAAGGTGATATTCAAATCCACTATTTATAAACGAATTTATTGAGCAGATCTCAATATCTAATAATTCAGAATATAAACATAAACTACAAATAACAGGTTTCATTTTTGCTAATATCTAGTAAACATAATAATGTAAACCGAGATAATCGACAATGCTGGTTGTAGCTTCATTTTTATTTTCTCGCATAGTTAACACCAGGCTTAATAAAAAATATATTTGATTACATATCAATTCCGGCCCACATGTTGTATACGTGGATTTATATACTATGTTTTTTTTAATGGAATCACGCAAAAAATCAGCACGTTTACTTTCAAGATGCAGGCCTTTTTGATCACGAGGTGTTAATTTGTACAGATATATCCAATAAGAAAGTTGCCAATTTGATGGCGGACAATTTTGAACATAATCTGCGTCGAAATCTTGTCGGTTTTTTTTTAAGACCTGATCTAAAAATCGTTGGTAATCAGTGTTTTTGAATGTTAAATATGCAATGGCTAAACTTTCTGCGGTGAGCCAGGGATCAAAATGCCTTGTTTTATTAAGAAAATATTTATCTTCCTCAATCAAAACTTTAAGACTTTTAATGCGTTTTTCCACTTGACTTGCAAGCATCACCGAAAAATAACTTAAAGTATTTAAACGGCTCAATAACTTGATGATCGAGTTAAGAGTGTGATAACTTCGACAATCTTGTGTTGCCATTTTCTCAAGCAGATCACACAATAAGTAAATGTCAGCCCAAAGATGTTTTTTGTCAATATTTCTATAATAACTTATCCTATAATATAAATACCAGGCTGATTTGACAGCGCTATTGACATCGATTGTTTGATGCGTTGAATAAATTATAGTATTAAGCTTCATCGCATTATTTAGAATCAGGAAAATATCATTGTCGAGATATCTATGTCTGTTCCGGATGCACATCAACATCACGGCGATATCTTGTTGTTCGGACGGTTTATATCGGTTAAGGTCTGTTCTGAAATTCAGCAAACAACTTTGTAATATTTCCTTCGCTAACGATTCACTTCCAGTCGTACTAGAACTCCTATTATAATTACATAATAAAATATAAAAAGCAAGCCTGTCGGTTAGTAATTGTGAGCAGCGATTAGCAAAGTCATATTCTACTAACTTTTCAATAGAGTTCTTAACATAACTTTGAACGAATGATACGAAAGGTCGTTCCTGCATAGTTTATTTTGGTAAATAGATTATTTTAATAATGAATGGTATAAATTCAACCACTCACTACCTTCTTTGTTAGGACTCAATTGTAAACTTAATTCTATAGCACCCATTGACAATTCATATGCCAAATCATCATTTCTTAAAAGCTCCGAAACGGCATTTCGGAGCGCTATCATGTCGCCTTCGGGTACCAATAACGCGTTCTTTTTATGTTCAAAAACATCTTTTATGCCGTCGATCGCTGTTGAGACAATAGGTAAGCCAATTGCGGCCGCTTCTAATATAGAATTAGGTAGGCCTTCATGTATTGAACTTAAAACAAAAACATTCATCCGCCTCAAATAATCGTTTACTGCATCGTTATCTACAATTCCTGTAACTTCGACTTCTTTGGTGATATCATAATATTCAAGCATCTTTTTAAAACTTCGTTCTCTTTGCCAATCTTTCTTCCTATTTAGCATAAAATCTCCTACTAGAAGCACTTTTTTTCGTATATTGACATCTATATGCGCATAAGCGTCTAATAGAAGCGGAATGTTTTTTTTGGGTCTAAATGTCGCCACTGTGCCTACAACACCCCGGTTGAAGCAATTGAGTTTCCATGACTCTTCAGTAACTTGATTGATGGAGTTGGGTAAAAAAGAGGAGTTGGAGGAGATGTCTTTTAAAGAGCAAGCTAGTTTGAGAATATCCTTACTGACTGAGGTAATCCATGTTGCCTCATTTAATATACGCATCGTTTTTGAAAACAGGTCAGGTTGTCGCATCCAATAAGCATCAATGCCTCTGAAACTTGCGATTACCGGTCGTTTCCCGTCTGCTATTTCAATACAAGGAAACGCTTTAAATAAATAAAAACCGTGAAATATATCGAAATGTATTTGTGCGTCAATTTCTTGGATCACGTGTTTAAAAACTTTGTCTACATCGCTTGACCCGTAAGTGTTTATTCTGTAAATTGTTTTTGAGTCCTCAAACTTACTTGTATATTCACCAACGGCCTTTTCCTTTTCAATGATTGGAGTGAATATATGTACATCGAAGTTTTCTTGAGACAGGAATTTGGTTATTCTTTTTGCCGATTTGCCAATACCACCAATATCCGGTGGATATTCCAGGGTAGCGAAGCAGACTTGATATATTTTATTTGGTATTGTATTCATAAGACAATATGTTCTTCTTACGCACGTACACTCATTTTTGTAATATAAAGATATTGAATAAATATTACTAACCTTGCGTAGGTTATAAATGACCACCGTTAATTGTGAAAAACAACCGTTATCAAATTTTTGATTATTGCTGGCATACTGCGCATCAGTTTGACTGGATGGAGGCATTGAATGAATATTGCGATTTCTTCTTTTGTTTGACAACCAAAACACAATGGCCGCACGCTGACTTCGATTCTTACCCGGCAAATCTTACTTTCGTTACGTCTTACGAACCTGGAATATATGACATAGCGATTCTTCATATAGATCAACAGGCTGTTCTTAATGATAGTTATAAAAGGCAGATTTATCTTGAGTTTAATGAATTTATTTTGGATATTCCTAAGATTGTAATCAATCACGGCTCTCCGGTCTATCCAGATATAGATTCTAATTCGTACAATCAGAAAGAGTTAAAAGAAATTTGTATTCAATCAGTAAAAGAATTAGTTGGACAAAATCAAATGGTTGTAAATTCACATACCGCTGCAAGCGAAAAAGAATGGGGTTTTGGAATGCCTATTGTGCACGGGATAAATCCTGTTTACTGGAAAGATTTATTAAAGGAGCCACGCGTGTTTACCGCACTATCGGCCGGAGGATTCGATCAGTATTACAATAGATATTGTTTAAACGAAGTCAAAAGGAAATTGTTGGTTAAAGGATATACTCTTTGGCATGCTAAAGACAACATTGATACTGGGAAGTCAAAAAAATACTATAGGAAATTTCTCGGAAGTTCTTTGTTATATCTTGATACATCATTCAGAACCCCTATGAACAGGGCTAGAACAGAGGCAATGTTGTCAGGATGCTGTGTGATACAAGTAGAGGGTGCTCACGATCTTGAGCGGTGGGCTAAGCCTAACGAAAATATAATTTTAGTGCCAAATAATACAGAGCAGATCACCAAAATGATTATATCGCTTCTTGAAAACGGATACCAGGAAGCATTGCGTATTGGACAAAAAGGAAAGGAAACCGCTATGGAAATGTTTGGTCCAGAGCGTTATAGAAATGAGTGGTTAGCGTTATTGAAAAATACAATTGCAAGAAAATAGTGATGCCTACAAATTTAAAAATTGGTATTATTCCTTTTAAACCGGCAGGAAATTATAAGATGCCGGGCTCTACTTTTCTAAGAGCTGTGGGACTCGTAAATAATTCTGAAAATTATGAGATATGGAAGCACGCTAGAAAATATGATGGATTGATTTTCCAGAAGAATTACTGGACAGAAATGATGAAACTATTTAATGGTCCTAAAATTCTAGACGTTAGCGATCCGGATTGGGTTAAAAATGCCAGCGATTTCTTTAAATTTGCTAATATGGCGGACGCAATAACATGCTCCAGTCCGGCGCTTACCGAATTCGTAACCAATGTCCTATCACGTAAGCCTGTTTTTCATGTTCCAGATAGATTGGATTTCAATCTGTTTCCTAACTATATAAAACGACATACCCATCCCGCAAAGAAAGTAATTTGGTTTGGATATATTCATAATGCTCACGTCGCTCTAAAACCTTGGTTAACGGTGATAAAATCACTTAATCTAACTTTAGAAATTATATCGGATAAGGACTATAACAACCAAAGCGAACTTGTTGGCATTGAATATTTATGGACCAAATACGAACAGTCTTTAATATACCAACAGCTTTGTGATGCCGATATAATATTAAATCCTAAGGCGTCAAAAGCTTTTTTTAAATATAAATCTAATAATAAAACTATTATAGGCTGGAATCTCGGAATACCGGTTGCCGAAACTCTAGAAGATTTGACAAGATTTTTGGACCCATTAGAAAGAAGAAAAGAAATTTTAGTAAAAAAAATTTTAGTAGAGCAAGAGTATAACATTAAACAATCTGTAGTCGAGTATGATCAGATCTTTAATAAATTATTAAGTAATAGTTAATATAGAAAGATAAAATTCATCATAAAAGTTGGCAAGGGTAAAAATGGCAAATGTACAACTATAATCCTTGCTTGACTATTGGTGTAAAATAAAGTCATGTCTGATATCTTGAATTCTATTTGGTTATAAACTAACAGCTATGCGTTTAATATTAACACAGTAAAATAGGGCAAAACTCATGCTAATCACAACTGAATGTAGAAGTTATTAAGATCACAGCGGGGGGATTTTGTCTTACTAATTTCGTCCACATGCTAGGGCGCGAATTCGATTTTATTAATAAGAAGGAATGAAATTCTGCGTTTCGGGGGCTAATATATTTGTGATATCTTAGGTTAAATTTAGAGCTGAATTATTTGAATTGTTTTAATATATTTATATTGCAAAACCATACCGATATGACATATATAGGCTATCAAAAAATGACTAACACTATAAATTCCCATCTTGGAGGAAATATTATTGAAGGCGATCCAAAGACCTACGCCCCGAATGTTTGGAATTACGTAATTAATCGTTTCGCTGTTAAGTCAGTGTTAGACTTGGGGTGTGGGATTGGTTACGCTGCCAATTATTTTTTTGATAAAGGAATGAAAGTTGTGGGTATAGATGGCATGGATGAAAATATAGCCAGAGCGATTTATCCTGTTGTTCAATGTGATCTTACTCAAGGGTTCGTAACTTGTAAAGTTGACTTAGTTCATTGTCAAGAAGTCGTAGAGCATGTTGAAGAGCAATTTATAGAGAACACACTGCGGTCACTCACGTGTGGGAAAATAATTTTGCTAACAAATGGCTTACCAGGTCAGAAAGGATTTCACCATGTGAATAATCAGCCGACTGAATATTGGGTGGAACATTTAAAAAGATATAATTGCCACGTCCTTTTAGAAGACACAAAAAGAATAAGAAAAATAGCTGAAAACGAAGGGGCAATTTACCTGGCGAGGACTGGGACATTATATGCTAATAGAGATAAGTTCTAATTAGATAATCACTTATTAAATAATTTGATGGGGTGTGACATTCTATACCTAACATTGTAAGCTGTCGATGTTCTAGATAATATTTGTAACGTCATTGCACAAAGTGACAGCTTTGACCGACTACATTTGGGGTGAAAACACTATCTGCATTTATAATGATGATTAGGCAACAACCCAATATAAAAATACCATTTTCAGGTTAATTTATAACAATATAGAATTTATGCAATTATATATTTTACAGATAGGATAACTGATCTGGAGTATTTTATTATATGTATCTCACTATAAACGCGTTTACTCCGGGTACGCGTTTATTTTTTAATATAATAATCCTTGTTATGGAAGGGCAATAGCTTAACATGCTTAATGTTCAGAATCATTTATCGGAATATTACCCTTAAACCAACTATAAAATAATTTAAGGCCTTCCGATAACTTCGTAGCAGGATAATAATTTAACAAGTGTTGTGCCTTTATAATATTTCCGCAAGTATGCGGGGCGTCACCCGGCTGCTCAGGTAAAAACTCAACCTTAATGGACGAATCTGTTAAACATTCTATAGCTTTAACTAATTCTAGAAGCGTGACTTGCTTGCTGTTTCCAATGTTAATTATCTCAAAGAGAGAAAGATCATAATTCATTGCTTGGATAATGCCATTTACAACATCTTTTACATACGTATAATCCCGGCTACTGCTACCGTCACCATATATCCGGATCTTTTTCTTTTTCAGGGAGGCTTGGACAAATTTATATATAGCAAGATCGGGGCGTTGGCCTGGACCGTATACAGTAAATAAGCGTAACGCAATAAACCTGATTCCATATAAATGACTGGCGACATACCCAATACTTTCCGCCGATAGTTTAGAGGAGGCGTAAGGGCTAATTGGTTGCGTGATATCCTCTTCTTCCCATGGGAGATTTTTATTAATACCGTAGACACTGCTGGAAGATGCAAACACAAATTGTTTTACATTGTATTTTATAGCATAATCTATTAATCTTTGAGTACCCAAAACATTCACCTCATAGTAAAGATAAGCATTATCAATACTCGGTCTTATACCAGCCTTAGCCGCTAAATGAACAATTTTGTCAATACTGCCAATTTGATTTAAGTCTGCATTATTCCTTATGTCTCCGTTAATAAACTTAAAATTTGGATTGTTGAAAAATGATTTTATATTAATATCTTTCTGCTTTATTGAATAAAATGGATCAAGATTGTCCATGCAGATTATTTCATTTTCTTTATCGGAAAGTAATTCTGAAATCAAATGGTTTCCGATAAAACCAGCTCCACCCGTCACTAATATTCGCGTCATTATTTATTTTAATTATTGGTTTAAATATATCAGTGTTAATAAGATTGTGCTCCTTGTTTTTTCTTCGGATAATAGGTAAAAATAGACCTCTTTGAACTTACTATGCCACACATTCCTGATCAAAACTATGGTGTGATTATATCTATCCGAATCGCTATTGTCTCGAAAAATTGCGACATATATTCAAGATAGGCATCGAAAATTAGTTTTTCGGAACAATTTTATGTCTTATTTTCAAATCCACTATTTAAATGTTGGAGGGTTGCAGGTGGCTTGCAAGCCTAAATATAATATTTTTATTATTAAATTAAAACTACTAGTAATTAAATTTAAATAATAATTTTAGGGGCAGATTAACCATCTGGACAAGGAAGCGATAGTGCCAATGTAAAACCCATTCTTAGTGAAGACATCCAAAAACACTTTAGGCTACCCCCTAAAGTGATTCTATGACTTTTAACGTCAGAATTCTTTTTTGACCAAGGCTTTAGCATCGGGCGCTGTCAAATTCATGTTTTTTCAGGGTTGTCGTTAACGTAGGCCTTTAAACCATCTCTTAAATTAAATATGCTGTATTTGAAAAAAGCAATTGCGGCCGGAGGTTGTGGTTTTTGAAATACAGGCGGCCAAACAGCCGGACTGCCTTTTATGGAAACAATACCAAGCCTAAATATGATCGGTATAACAGTCAATAATCTGTTTAATGTTAAATGGGAGAAAATCCAGTTTGAGACTGAAACGTGTTTTGAAAAGTGACAACCTATGGATGGCGTTGCGTTCACTCCAGAAACTAAGTTCGACGTTGTAGCGCCTATTAGTTATTCCTTTAAATAATGGAGATTAAACTGGATATTCTGGAACCATTCATCACCTCGTTCCGGAATATTAAACTATTGGTTCCGCAACACTTTGACCATATCAATTCATTGACTATTAATTGCCATTTCCTACAACGAATATACAAATCGGTGCTCCACATTCTACGGAATCGCATGGTCAAGCCCCGCGGAATATCCAGATTAACACAGTCAATACAACAAAATGTACAGCAACGCGAATCCGAACAGATGCAACATAAACAGTTTGTTAGTGACCTGAAAGCCGCCTCACAATCACAAACACCTTTATTCCCTCAACAGCAAAGTACGGGAGGTAAATCCCTGCTTGAAGTTTTGCTTGAACCAGATTATATAGAGCCTCTGCCATACATCCACGACACGGACGAGCGAAAGAAAAAGCGTAAAAAACCAAGTGAGCGCTATAAAATTAGCAGGTAACATTAACATTTAATACAATGGAAAATCACGAAGAAAATAACATACAGCAAGAGATCATAGACAGTTTGGCTAAGCAAATGTCTGATCTCGTAAAGCGACAATCCAAAATTGAGGAACTTAATTTAACCGGCTTACCCACGAAATTAGAGGAGTTGGAGACAATGGTTAAAAAAACAGCAGATATGAAAACGTTGGAGAATACTAAGCAGTTGCAACAATTTGGTAGTCAGCTGAACAGGTTTGATACAAAACTTGATGCCATACCAAAAGCAATACCTGTTAAGCATGAGTTTGACCCTAAATCAAAATTTGTTATTAAAACTGTTTTAGGGCTTATACTTGGCTTTTGTAGTTTACTCGCCATCTCGATAAATCAGTACTTAGTGAACAACCGCAGAAGCGATGCAACCAATAAATTTCTTTTAGTACAAGGATTTTACCCTGATGTATTTCGGCAGATCGATAGTGCTTATAGTAATAATCCTGACAGCCTACTTAAAATAGCACAGGCTAAAATAGAAGAAAGACAAACAATGACCCAGGCAGCCATCGAAGCGAAACAAGCCGCTGAACAGAGTAAGGCGGCTAATGAGAAGCTTAGGAAGCTTCGAGGCAAAACGACTGCTACAAGTAAACATAAAAGATAAATATCTAATTACACACGGATGGTAGTACCGTACCAGTCAGCAGTAATATGCCTAAAACTGAAATCACTAATTTTGAAGTCTGACTCACTTTTAAATACAATGCCATGAATTTAGAACGGTATCAATATCTTAACAGCAACGATTATCACGATTACGAATTTTGGAGCGAGGGACCAAAGGGACGTATCAGTAAAATGGTAACGTTTTCACGCATCCCGAATACAGACCCTGCTATTTACAATTTGGCCTTTGGCGTCCACCAAATGCGAGGAATAAATAATCCTAAACAGTATGCAAAATCATAAGCATAAATATTACAGTAGGTTTTTCCATCAGATGGTTCGTACCTTTTACTATTTTCAACATCTAACCACCGAATGATTTCATATATCGCTATATGCTTATCTTCTATGCTAGTTATTGATCTTAAATCAAGTTTCGGTATTCCAGACTCATTCAATGGATAAGCTCGATTTGATCGGTTTCGTGAATGTACATGACCATTAATGGGCTGCATATGAACAGTGAAATCCTTACTCATTAAAAAAGAATTAGCATTTTTTTAAGTTAATTAAGCTTTAGAACAACGTGTCCGCTAATATATAATTATATGTTTTATAGCTCTAATTTTCAGCGATAATAATTTAACTAAATTATTTAAATAGGATAATAATTAGTATTATTGAACAACCATAATGCCATACTCACAATCATGATAAACAGCAACATTGCGCGAGTAACGAAATTACTTGTTGACGATTTAAAGATCGCTATTACCCGGCAAAGTATAAACGATGAGCTACAAAGACACCCTCATCCTAATAGCATGCTGGCAATAAGTGATGTTCTTGCTAACTGGGGGATTCCCAATGCCCCTTATGAACTATCTGTTAATGAGCTAACAATGCTTCCTGTTCCCTTTATCGCATACTTAAAAAGTGGAAAATTTGTTCTAATAAGCACTATGAGTGATAATGAGGTGATTGTATCAAATGAGGTTTGGCACAGGAAGTTATTCAGTATAGACGATTTTAAAAAAGTATTTAGCGGGAGTGTTCTGGCCGTCGAAAAAGATGAAATTTCGGAAGAGTCGAATTATCGATCTAAACGAAGAAAAGAAATTTTAGAGAGTATACGTGTTCCTTTCGTTATAATAGGTACAGTGGTTGTTTTTTTTCGCTTTTTTAATTATAAACAACCCTTACGATAATTTATTTCCTTGGCCTTTTGCACTATTAACATTGTTTACAGCTCTTGGATTAATTTCCTCCGTCCTGTTGCTGCTACAAAGTATTGATGCTAATAATCCTTTAATTAAAAAAATGTGCGACAATGGAAAAAATGGAAATTGTGAAGCTATACTTTCCTCAAAGGCAGCTATAATAGTTGAGGGTCTTAGTTGGTCTGAGGTTGGTTTCTTTTATTTTGCAGGTACTTGCGTGATTTTATTATTTGGAAGCTCACATAGCAACGTTACTCATATCCTAGCCTGGCTTAATTTAATAAGCCTACCTTACACTTTCTATTCCATTTATTACCAGTGGAAGATCGCTAAGAACTGGTGCCTTTTTTGCTGCACAGTTCAAGCCTTATTGTGGTTGCAATTCTTTGCTTACTTACCATATTTATCCAAACCAATTCAAATATTAGAAATAAGAGATTTGACGACACTTTTTGTTGGAATGTTAATACCAATAATAATTTGGGTGTTCATTAAACCGCACCTTCTGATGGCCAAGCAAGTGCAGCCGCTCAAACAACAGCTACGTACCTTTAAATACAATACAGAGCTATTTCAAAAGCTATTAAGTGATGAGGTAAAATACACATTGCCAAATGATGATGATACACTTTTAATTGGTGATCGGGAAGCGGAAAATGTAATCACAATTATCTCAAATCCTTATTGTCAGCCATGCGCTAAAACTCATAAATCATTGGATGAATGGATAACCGATCGGGAAAACATTAAACTCCAAACAATTTTTTACACTACAAAAAAAGATAATGATAAAAAAACAATTGTAGCCAATTATTTAATGGCATTACAAAACGAGTACACTGAAACTTCTATTAAGCACGCCCTTAATGAATGGTATAAAGACAAGAACTACGAAGGATTGGTAAAGAAATATCCGCTCAAAGAAATATCTAATAATCAGGGAAAACTTGAAAATCAAAGGTCATGGTTCAAGTTAGTGGGTGCTACAGCAACACCTATCATATTTATTAACGGGCGCAAGCTCCCATCACTATATAAACCAGAAGACCTTAAATACTTAATATAAAGTATTGCAAAATATTGTCTCGGAAACAATAGAAGATGCCTGCCTTCGGCAAAACAGGATAGGGAAAGCCGCAACCCGATAATAGAGGCGTAAAAATACAATTAAAAAATGAAAAAATTAAAGTTGCAATTTGGTGGCATCAAAGAAATGCTGACGAAAGAACAAATGAAAAAAATTAACGGTGGTGATGAAAATGAATGGCCCTGTTATTTACTTGACGCCAGTGGTAATGATATAGGCGAATCATTGTTTCTCTCACCCGGAGACAATTGTTGTCAAGCTCAGGGGCTTGCAGATGCGGCTGCATGGGGAAGTATGGTCGGAGACCAGACTCCCTATGGTATTAACTGCCCGTGTGATATAGTTTGTTGATAAATTTCCTTTTAAATAAGCAGACGCATGCTCAGATTACAATCATAATTAGAAAAATGAATTGACTACCGGAAAGTGATACAAATACGTAAAATATTACGATTGTTTACTTGCTAAAAAGTATTGAATATGGGAGTAAAGCAGAATTTCGTATTAAGACTACGGGTAGTTGACAAAGAAACCTTAATTAGGCTTTGCAGGTGATATTTTGTGCTCCAGGCGATCAAGAGTTTACCTGCATTCATCCTTGAAAGGCATAGATAATAGATACTTAGGATTAATAAGTTAACATGACTCTAAGACCAGAGATTTTAAGCTTGTAAATGAAGTTGTAGAATATGTCTGTAAAATAGTAAGAAGATGCCTGCCTTCGGTAAAACAGGATAGGGAAGCCGTAACCCAATAACAGAGGCGTAAATGTAAACTAAAAATGAAGAAATTAAATTTACAATTTGGTGGCATTAAAGAAATGCTAACAAAAGAGCAAATGAAAAAGATCAACGGTGGTGATGATCCTTGGTCCTGTTTCGCACTTGACGCAAGTGGTCATCACACAGGTGAAGAAAGTTGTTGGCCAGGAGATAATTGTTGCGAAGCGCAGGGATTAGCTGATGCTTATGCATGGGGAAGTTCCGTCAGCAATCAATATCCTTATGGCATGGATTGTCCGTGTGACATGGTTTGTTAATTAATTATCATTATTAGGCAGGCGGAGATTAATAATCTGCCTGCTATTAAATTTATAAACATGAGTTTAACTAATTCAAAAACATTTAGTCGCCTACTTTGCACTACTTTATACTACATTTTACCTTTTGTTCTTTATGGTCAAAAGCTTCCAAATATTCAAAAGGAAAGTTTGCGTGTTCCTAGTAATATAAGGATCGACGGTAAAACAATCGAATGGAATAATAAATTTAGTGCTTACAATAATGCTACCGGAATTTTTTATACCATTTGTAATGATGATATAAATCTATATTTAGTTATACAAGCAAGCGACCCTGATGTGTTGACAAAAATAACCAACCGTGGCGTGGTTCTGTACATCAATACTTCAGGTGCTAAAAAAGATGAAAATGCAGTTTTAATTAATTACCCTTTTTTTGATCTCAAATATGGTAACAAACCATATATTAGTTTTCAGAATGGGGCAATGCTACATTCTACACGTGTCGCTATGGAACAAAACCCCGATTCCGTCAGTAGAGTGGCAAATAAAAAATTGCATGACAACGAAAAATTTATCCGCACTAAAGGTTTTCCGGACGTTGATACCCTACTTTCCATATACAATAGGGACGGCATTAACGCTGCGGAAGCCTTTGATAGCAAAATGACTTATACTTTTGAGATGTCTATAAACTTAAAACTGTTGAAATTAGATGTAAAGAACAAAACAACATTTTCCTACCATGTTGTTTTGCAAGGCCTTACTATGAATGACTTTGGTTTTACAGCAACAAAAGATGCCAACGGACGGCTTCACATGGCTGTCGCACCCGGTGCAAGCGCAGCAGTTCCCAAAAAAGACCACCTTGATGCAGTAGGCTCTACTACAGACTTCTGGGGAGAGTATATTTTAGCGAAGAAATAACTCGCTAAAGAATGAGAATTAGTTACTCTTTAAGAGTCTTGATAATATTTTCAATTTTGTTCTTTTCTGTCAGGCTATTTGCTCAACAGGCGGCCACGGCGCGAGCTAAAGTCAATTCGCCGCCTCCGTTGCCTTTTCGACAGGTTAGTGGCGTAGTGCAGGATAGCGTAGGCTACGGCGTGGAAATGGCTACTATAAAACTAATATCAGCTCAAGATTCTATCCTAATTACCACAGATAAGAATGGGATTTTTGTATTAGAAAATGTTAAAGTAGCAACATTTGTTCTTACCATATCTGAACTCGGATATAAAACTGTGGTACGAAAATATTTAAATAATGATCAGGCCAGTAAAATAGTGTTACAACCTATTACATTGAGAAATCAATATAATGAGCTTAAGCCAGTGAATATTAATGGCACGCCCTCTATAGTTTATAAAATCGACACTGTTGAATACCGATCAAGCGATTACAAAGTACATGCAAATGCTACGGTTGATGAGTTGCTGAAAAAAATGGAAGGTATGGAAGTAGGTGCAGACGGCTCATTGACCTATATGGGTCAGCAGATAAAAAAAGCAAATCTGAACGGAAAGCCCTTCGCTGGTGGCAATGTAGCCCAGGCTATCCAAACCTTACCAGCGGACATTGTTGACAGGGCCCAGATAATAGATGATTATGGTGAACAGGCCGCCAGAACAGGTATAAAAGATGGTCCTTCAACAAAAACATTGAATCTAACTACCAAAGCCGATAAATCAATTGGCACGTACGGATCTTTAACTACACAAGTGGGCAATGATGACAGATATAATACCCTCCTTAACGTAATTCACCTTGATGCGAACCAGCAACTGACACTTATTGGTAAATTCAATAATATTGTAACAGGTATAGCAAATGCCAACGGAAATAGAGTAGGCAGCGCTGGTACTGCCAAAACAGCGACACCATCATTAGGTTACCGTGACCAATGGGATAAAAACATACAGGTTAACGCCAGCTATGTTTACAATTTCATCGACAATTTAGCTGTAAATAATAGTTTTGGCGAAATCTACTCGTATGGTCAAAACGGCTTAATCAAAAACACAAGCAGTTTTAACAGCCAAAGCACTACCGATAATAAAAATGAAGGTCATAATGCATCCGTAGAAATTGAATACAATATTGATAAGTTTAATTATTTACAGGTAACGCCTACATTTAATTATACTAACAGCAACAGTGCAAGTGACGGATCAACAGACAATATTAGCAACTTTACCACCGGATTTGAACATCGGATGTTAAAAAGTGTCATTGGTAATCAAAACAACAATAGGGGTGCAGGTATTACAGTCCTTTATCAACACATATTTAAAAAACCTAAAAGAAATTTCTCCATACTGATTGGTATCAATACCAGCAATAATATAGCAAACGGCGATAAGTTTACAAACTACAGTTACTACGCAGATAGTACGAGGAATACATTAATAAAAGACTCGACCGCGCACTTGTTAACCAAAAGAACAAACCTTAGTACAAACTACAATACCGTCATAACTTATGTTGAGCCAATAAACTCATTCTCCCAATTTCAATTTGAAGGAAAAGTAAATCACAATGTTTACAACAATAATGCCATAGCAGATACCGTGCTGGCCAGTATGCAGGTAGTTGAACTTACCAGGCTCGCAAACATATACAAATATTCATTCACCGAAACTCGCGTAGCCTTTAATTACGCGTATAACCGAAATAAATTAAGTTTTTCGATAGGTGCCTCAGCCATACCGACAGTTTTAGCTGGCGACAAGATTAATCAGAATACGAATGAAAATGTATCTACATCATTAACTAATTTAAGAGTGATACCCGTAATTCGTTTACAATATGCATGGTCAAATACACAAAGATTTAGTTTAGCATATTCAGGGACCAATTCAATACCAGATTTTCAGCAACTCCAACCATTTACCGACAGATCGGATCCGAATAACATTATCATGGGAAATCCTGATCTTAAACCCGCATTTACAAACACAATTTATGCTTCGTATAATAATTATTTAGCCAACTCAAGATTTAGCTATGGATTTAATATCAATGCGTCTGATTTTCGGGATCAAACAGTTAACAATATCGTACAAGTTCCGGAATTAATCTCAACAAGTCCTAACAAATATAAAACGATAAATGAAATCTTTTATGCTAATCTGAGCGGGTCAAGATTTATAAGTGCGAATTATACCATCTCCAAACAGCTGGCCGACCGGAGATATAATCTGTCATTAAATGGGAATGCTTCTTATGGTTATACCCTGGCCATGAGTAATGATGTGATATACCATAATACAAACTGGAGACTTAATGAACGTTTTGGCCCCAGAATAAACCCGACAGGTGATTTCGAGGTAAACCCATATATTGCTTATGACGTAATCAGAACGTTCACAACATTGGCGGGTGCCACTCCAACCTTGCTACAAACAATATCATTAGCTGTGGATAGCAAAATGTATTTCTTCAAAAACTGGCAAGTTAATTATAGTATTACCAAAAGCTTTATTAACGGATTAGGCGACCTCAATACTAACCCGTTGGTTTTGAATGCGGGTTTTCAAAAAGAATTTTCACAAAGAAAGAATTTGGTTTTAACCTTTAATATTTATGACTTGCTACATCAAAATAATTTCACTCAGCAGGTAGTTACAGCACAGGGTGTGACCAATACATTATCAAATATTTTGAGCAGATATTTTCTTGTTGGCTTTCGGCTTAATGTTCAAAAATGGGGAGGCACGCCAAAACGCAATGGTAAAACACTAAAGCGTAAAGGAGATGGCAGCTTTATTTATTAATGTAATCCTTAAACATAACTATCAATTTGAAATTCCCATTTTATAAACAACAGGACATTAAGGATTGCGGCCCGACTTGTTTGCGCATGATAGCAAAATATTGTGGCCGGAATTACTCTATACAAAAACTCAGAGAAACTTGCCAGGTTAATCGGGGCGGTGTTAATTTGTTAGGAATAAGTGAGGCTGCCGAAAAAATCGGCTTCCGGACATTAGGGGTTCGGCTCACACTTGAGCAGTTAAAAGACGCCCAATTACCTTGTATTTTACATTGGCGCCAGAATCATTTTGTTATATTATATAAAATAAAAAAGGGCAACTACTATATTGCTGACCCCTCCGCAGGGTTAGTTACACTAACAGACAAGGAATTCAAGAAAAATTGGTTTGCCCATAAAGAACTGCATGATGGAGTCTCATTATTTTTAGGTACTACACCTGCCTTTTTTGAGAAAGAAGGCGATAAGAATACATTAAATTGGCGGTCTATACTTCGATACTTTTTTGTTTACAAGAAGTTATTTATCCAGTTAATTATTGGCCTTTCAATAGGCACAATACTTTCATTAATAACACCATTTCTTACTCAGGCATTAGTCGACATTGGTATCAATTCGCGCGACATTAATTTTGTATACCTTGTCCTTATAGCCCAGGTAATGCTTTTTGCGGGAAGCACCACCGTAAATTTTATACGCTCCTGGATCTTATTGCATATAAGTACACGGATCAACATCTCGATATTAACGGATTTTTTATTGAAGCTTATGAATCTGCCTATCAGTTATTTTGAAACCAAAACAACGGGCGATATTCTTCAAAGAATGAGTGATCAACAAAAAATAGAAAGCTTTTTGACAGGAACTACCCTAAACACCCTGTTTTCTATGCTCAACCTGGTCATTTTTACGATTATCCTCATTTATTACAACATTGTTATTTTTCTGGTTTCATTCGTGAGCACAATGCTATATACAATTTGGATAGTTGCTTTTTTAAAAAGAAGGCGTGAATTAAATTATAAACAATTTGACTTTGCCTCCAACAACCAGAGTACTGTTGTTGAACTTGTCAATGGAATGCACGAGATTAAGTTGAATAACTGCGAACAGAAAAAACGTTGGGGCTGGGAACACGTACAGGCCGACATCTTTAAGTTTAGAGTTAAGAGTCTTTCGCTTAATCAATATCAGCAAGCTGGTTCCATGTTTATCAATCAAGCTAAAAATATCTTGATAACATTTTTAAGCGTAAAGGCTGTGATAGACGGCCAAATTACCATAGGAGGCATGATGGCAATACAATATATAGTCGGACAAGTCAGCAATCCAATTGATCAAATGTTGGGTTTTATTCAAACTTATCAGGATGCAAAAATAAGTTTGGAGCGTTTAAATGAAGTGCATGGATTAGATGATGAAGAGCCAGCCCATAAACACTGGATAAAAGAGTTGCCGGCAAATAAAAGTATTAGAATTTCCAACCTCACTTTTCGCTACCCTGGTGCCGGTAATGATCCCGTTTTACACAGGATAAATATAAAGATTCCGCAAGGAAAAACAACTGCAATTGTGGGAATGAGTGGAAGTGGGAAGACGACCATACTAAAAATGCTTTTACGTTATTTTGAACCGGAAGCCGGGGAAATATGGATCGGCGGAACCAAATTGAATCAAATCAGTTTTAAGTCCTGGCGGGAAGAATGTGGAATAGTAACCCAAGATGGATTTATATTCGCCGACACCGTAGCATCAAACATTTCAATGGGCGATGAATTTCCAGATAAAGAGAAACTTGAACATGCAATTAATATTGCAAACTTAAGTGAATTTATAGACGGTTTGCCATTTGGCCTTCAGACCAAGATCGGGTCTGGAGGAAATGGTATTAGTCAGGGACAAAGGCAACGTCTTTTTATCGCCCGGGCAGTTTATAAAGATCCTCAATACTTGTTTTTTGATGAAGCCACAAATTGTTTGGATGCTAATAACGAACGGGTAATTATGGATAATATGAAGGAGTTTTTCAATGGAAGAACCGTGGTTATAATAGCACATAGATTGAGTACAGTGAGTAATGCCGATAATATAATCGTCTTGGATAACGGGAGGATAATTGAACAAGGGACACACAAAGAGTTAGTTAATTTACGAGGAAGTTATTACATGCTAGTGAAAAATCAATTAGAATTAGGCGTGTAAATTCATCAATAAACAAGATATGTCAAATCAAATAGCATTGCAACAAAGGCACACTGAAGAAATTCAAAGTATCATTGGGAAACCACCATCATGGCTTCTTAATTGGGGGATCACTATATTTTTTGGCATTTTGATATTAATACTTTCCTCAACAGAAGTGATACAATATCCTGATGTAATAAAAACTCAATTAAAAATCAGGTCCTTAAATTTAGATACCCCAGTAAACATCAAAACGTCGGGCCTTTTATATACGCTTTTAGTGTATAATGACCAAATCGTTCAAAGGGGGCAGTCATTGGCCATTATCGAAACTAAAAATGGGAAAACTGTCTTGAAATCGCCCCGAGATGGGAAAGTTAATTATCATGAGGTAATTCATGAAGGTCAGGAACTGCGATCTGACCAGACAATATTCCAAATCAGTAATATTCAGAAAGATTTTTTTGGCGAACTATCAATACCTCAATCCTCTATCGCGAAGATCAAACCCGGGCAGGATGTGCTTTTAAAGGTGAGAAACTTCCCCTTTCAAGAATATGGATTGCTCCATGGAAAGATTAGATATATTATTGAGGATCCATTTAAAAACAGTGGATATTTAGGCGAGGTGGAATTTAATACAAACAACGTCACGGATATGAAGAAAGTAATAGCGCTAAAACAAGGGCTGGATGCTGATGCTGAAGTTATTATTCAAAGGCGGAGTTTATTGAAAAGAATTACGGAAAACGCCTTTAAAAATTTCATCAAATAGGCAATAAAATTCCATTTTGAAGCTATCGACAAATATATTTCATAAAAACACCTCCTTAAATTAACCTGTTATGTGCAAGTCCCCCATTCCTACATTTATAATTAACCTGAAAGCCCGAACTGATCGAAAAAAGAATTTCTTAAAAGAATTTTCAGGTCGGGACGAATTTAAGCTAAACATAATTGAGCCGAAAAAACATGACATATCTCGGGTAAGTTTGTGGAAAACCATAAATCATATAATTGAAAATATGGTGAATCCAAACGATGATTATTTTATCCTTTGTGAAGACGATCATCAATTTACTGAATGTTACAAAAAGGAATTGTTATTTGAGTGCATAAACCAAGCAAACGACTTAAATGCAGATATTTTATCGGGGGGTGTCAGTGGTGTTTCACATTTCGTTCAGGTAAGACCTGATATATTTTGGATGGGCAATTTTACCGGATTGCAATTTACAATTATCTATAGACGCTTTTTTAAGATAATTACTAATGCGGTCTTTGCAGATACAGATATTGCGGACGTAAAAATCTCCAAACTTAGCGAAAGAAAATTTTTAATACACCCATTTATTTCTACTCAAAAAGAATTCGGATACTCAGATGTCACCCCATTAAATAACAATCAAGGAAGAGTTGACAAATTTTTTGACTGGGCGTCTCATACTATTAAATACGTTAATGATGTTTCAATTTTTTATAAGCATCAGAAAAAAGAAATATTTACAGTGCATGATGCAATAAATTATGAAAATATTTATATTCCAACATACATTGTCAACCTGCCGGGCAGAACTGATCACTTAGCATATATCACAAAGCAATTCGAAGGGAAAGCTGAATTTGCGGTTAAGGTCATCGATGCGATTGAACATAAAAAAAGCAATTTAGGGCGCTGGCTCACTATTCGTAAAATAGTTGAACAGGCAATAAAAAATGAAGATAACATGATTATTATTTGTGACGATGACCACGAATTTACTAATCACTATTCAAAACATGATTTTATTGAAAATATAATTGAAGCAAATATGTTGGGTGCGGGAATTCTCATAGGTGGAACAGATCGTTTTGGCAACGTCACTTTAGTAACGGAAAATAAATTTTGGATAGATAGCTATTTCAACGCCCCATTTATGGTGATTTACGAGTCCTTATTTACCAGTATTCTCGATGCTCCATACGACGAAAAAACTACAGCAAATGGTGTTTTTTCTAAAATCACGAGTAATAAATTACTTGTATTTCCCTTCATATCTGTACGAAGAGTACTGGAAGAGTCAAATAAAGCTAATACGGCAGACCACATTGATAAACTTTTTCAATCAACTTCAGCAAGTATAGAAATGATGATTAAAGTAACCAACATGTATCCGTACGATCACTCTTAAGTTGTCAACAAAGGAATTCGTTTGTCAGTCAATTTAATAATGTCACAAGAATGGCTATTACAAAAAGTAGATTAGAAAAAAAATCAAAATATTGTCAACTATAAAATTAACACAATATAACTTAAAAGAATAGTAATATCACTAACAATTACGTTGTAATATTATTGTAATTAAAAACTTTGATTAGTTTGTAACCTTTGTAAGTAATTAATTAAGAGAAATTTCTCCAAACTGATTTCCGAATTGTATTTCTGTTCCAAGATTAGCATACTCGCTTTGCGTTATCAAATTCATTTTTAGCATTCCCCTTGATATCCGCCTCACATGAGTTGGAAGGTTAGTCATTAGTTGAGGGGTCATTAGCTGTAATGCATCGTAAAAATGCTTTGGTCTGGGTATTATATAAGATAGGACGATGGATTCAAGTAGGGTGAGATCAATAGGTTTTTTAGAAAAATAAAATTCACTCGCAGCATTAATGCCATATACGCCAGGTCCAAACTCTATAATATTTAAATAGATTTCCAATATCCTTGTTTTAGGGATTTTAAAGTGGTTCTCAATTAATAGAGAAATAAGTGTCTCCTCTAATTTTCTAAATATGGTTTTATTATGAAACAAAAACAAATTTCTTACCATTTGCATTGTGATAGTACTTGCACCACGGGCGAATTTACGTTTAGCAATGTTATCAACTATGGCTCGGCCTACAAAAAAAGCATCAACACCCTTATGACTGTAAAAATTTGGATCTTCTGTTAAAACAAAAATGCTTAAAAGCATGGGATTGACATCAGATAATTTTATGTTTTTTATCCCATTCAATGTTGAAAAGTTGTCTAAGGAATTATTGGTTTTATCTTTATGATAACCATGCAAATAAGATAAATCAAAATTTCCATTTTCAGAAATACTAATATTATTCTCCAATATTAGTATTTCGAAAAGATGATTGTAAGGGTCGGTAATCAGGAACATCAAGCTGAATTTAAGAATTATCTTTCCTTGAACACCAAGCGTCCTAATATCTTCATTACAGAATTGAGGAAACGATTTCAATAAAAGATCACCATCGATCTCAATGTAAAAGATAGTTCTAATAACATCATTTTCTTCAGCATCATGCATGAATTCAAAGGCAAAAGGCAATTGATTAATTGAACCGCCAGATTGTTCTGTTATGCTAAAATTGTGATCATTAAGTTCTATTTGCATATCAAGTTCTAAATTATCAATTAATGACAAATCATGATTAATATGTGTATTTTTAAGAGTTAATTTCTCAACTTTAACAGCGATATTTATGAAAGCTGTTCTAAAATCCTTATCCGTCGATTGCGTATATTTAAAGTCAAAAAAGTCAAAATGAGATACTGAATCATGCTTAATTGCCAATTCAGATTTTACAGCTGTAAATACAATAGATCGGGGCGATCTACAAACAGTTCCTTCCATCTTGTAGACAGCAGAAGCCGTATCAATCGAAGATCTAATTGAATCATTTACATAGCTTAATTCTTTTAATTGGATATAGCTATTGTGGATATTTATGGAAAGTAATTCTATCGATATATCTGGATTTATTTGAAATAAATAATTAGAACCTTTTTCAAAAATTTCATAATATAATTTTTCCCAGTTGTAAAGTTCCGAAGCAATCTCAGAAGTATCAAATTGTTTAAAATTTGGGTTGTTACTTGTTTGTTTCTTCGTAAGGTGAATCGTCCCAATTGCAACCTCCAATGATTGCCTAAATGTTTTTTTTAAAAAACTACTTAGAGAGAATTGAATACTAATTTTACTTAGTCGGACAAGGAAGGAGCCCTTTTCTATTTCCAATTCTTGGATTTCGAGTTGATTGTACTGATTAAACTTGAATTCTTTTATCGATAACTTTATATTATTGGCTCTTGCGAGTTGCTCAATTTTTCTATGATATATCTTATTTATCCATTTCAATCCCCTGAAAATAGATAATAACATAATAAATATTAATTGTCCTACTATTCTGCCTCTTTTTGATTTGTAGAACATATATTCACTATAAAATAAATCCTTGACTTATATTGTCATCATAAAGCCTAAAAGTTTTGTCGTAATACATTGTTAAAACAGAAATTCGATTGATGAGCTTAACTGAAAGGCCCAATGGGGGAGTATAGCTATTCTCTTTCAGAATGTAGACCAATGTGTTGTTTTGTAAGAAGTATAATAAGATTGATGTACTTTTCAAGTTGTTCAAAATTTGATAAGCTTAAGTTGAATTAAAGATCGTGAATACATATTAAAATTACTATTATTTTAACAAACAATTTATTGTTTTACTGAAATGGATAAGTGAGTGACTTTTGCAATATAGTGGGCCGAGATATCGATGAATTAGTAAATTCCTTTTGATAAAGGATGCATATATCACGTTCATAACGACATTTAAGGTTAGAACTATTAGGATTAAAAAATATTAGTAGATTTATTCATGAGAAGCCAAATTTATTTTTATAATAAAAATCAGCATAAGGCAATATAATATGGATGTCTACCTTAGTTTCGACGATGGGATACAATCGGGCACAAAACAGGTGTTGGAAACGCTTAAAGCGAATTCTGTTAAGGCAACTTTTTTTCTTACCGGTTCATTCTCGAATCATTACATCTCGCAAGATGAGACTAATTTCTTATGCTGTTTAAAGGATATTTATGAGAATCATAGCATTGGGAATCACAGTTTTTCTCACGCTAATGAATTTTATAGCGATTATTATCATAAAGGGTTAAAAATTGATAATTCGGATCTAAGAAGGAGTGTGACCGACGATTTTAAATTAAATAAGAACTGGATAAACACATATCTCGCACGGATTTTCGGTGAAAAGAAAATAAATGAAAGTACTCTCCTTGCAGCAAACCAAGTAATACAGTTAGGTCGCTTGCCTGGTCGTAATGCCTGGAGAATAAATCCGGCTATATTCAATTCTAACCAGGCTAACTTCCTCATAAGTATTGATGATGTTGATACAAAACAAGAAGCAGACATGCTCTTCCAGGATGGCTATCAAATTTTTGGATGGCACGAAGAATGGAAAATGAAATTCGAGTTATCTTCAGATACTAGGTCTTTCTTTAAACAAAATATTGAAACTATAGTAGGCGAATATAACAGCCCAAATTGGGATTTGCATTCTATGGAAAACTTTAAAAAAGACAGGCTAACCGAGGATTATCAAGATTTAATTGACAGAATGATGACGAAACGTAATTCGGAGAAGCTAATTATTTTAATGCATGATAGAGCTTTTAGAACTGGATATAAAAAAAACAACACTAATATAAGTCCAGAAATATCTATAAAATACTTCGACAATGAGAGAGAAAAACTTTCAAAGATGATTAATACTCTTAAACAATATAATGCCCGATTTAAAACACTGGACAAATTTTATTAACAGAGTGTCCATTTGTTAATTAATTATGCAGAATACAATGTTATCGTTACAACAAATATTCATGTCGCTTATGTTATCGCCAGTACGAGAAATGGGAGCCGATTTTGAGGATGGAAGAAAAAGAAGCCGCCGAACTTGACCGGTAGAGTGTTGGAATTGGTACGAGCTTTTTAGAGAAAAAATATCATTACCTGAAGGATATCCACTTGTCGATTCCCTGCCCATTAAAGTTTATACCACTTGTAAGGGAAGGGGAGCCGTTGTTGCGCTGGATGTTCCGAAGGGTTTGATTTTAGTGGAATGATTGGTTTTGGAGGACACTATTTGGCGAAGATGTCGGCAATGCACTTAAGGCCTTAGGTACTGACCGGAAGCGCCGCCCGGTATTGATCACCCTTCGCCATTTTTACCAAAATGTCGTCCTTCCCGAATGCGAGCAAAAGCTGTTACACTGGAAGCGGTCAGCTGGATGACATCCAACAGCGAAAACCATTCCCGGAAAAATTTTATCCGGCGGGTATATCACAATTACGATCAGATTACCTGCATTATAATCGCATCCGGTACATGTCTTGTCAACGCACCTGTTACATCACATAAGTGGTAGTCACTCTGCTCGCGGATGGTGATTGTACGTTATAGATACCGCCAGTCCATTGAAGTACCAAAAATTCATGGTCATTCGCAAAAAAGTAAAAGCTGTTTCAATAAAAATATATTTTTATTGAATTAAAACTCAATGTGTATATTTATAGCATAGCAAATGCAGTTAAAACGTATTCAAGTACAGTGAGCTATTCGTGGAGTTCGGAAAGCTGAAGCTTGTAAGATGCTGAAAATATAATAGTTAGCTCGTAGGTTCAATTCCCCTACGGGCTACCAAAGCGGCATAGTCGAGATTCAGCTCGGGTATGCCGCTTTTTTGTTGGGCCAAATCCTGCGCCAATAGCGCCAAAAGGGCGAAAACGGAGTTGATGCGCGTGGTTCGACATGTGTCGGTTTTCTTGCTAAATCGTATGCCCTCGGGGAATAGGAGGAATTGGATTCGCTGCTTGGTGCAATAATCCGCTTTTTGCCACCTTAGGGGCAGTTCTGCGGCAAATTGAACCGCGGTTTCCACGCATTTTTCAAGGTTCGACACCCTCCCGGACTGTTCCATGCCCTTTTCGATCTCCCGCCTCTCGGCGGTGTACCTGTCAAGGTACCTGTTGTAAAGGTCGGCCGTCACCTCCTCTTCCATGAAACGCTCTTCCAGCCGCTCTATCTTCCTTACCATTTGCTGATGCTTGTTTTCCAACTCCCGGTACTCATCCTCACGTCCGCTATTCAGCTGGTTGAACGTGGCCTTCATCTGCGTCTTGATCAGGCCTGTCACTTCCGTTGATCCGTCTATCCTGAGCCTGTCCAGTATGGCGGCGAAGGTTCCATTGAGAGACTTTGCGCTCTTGTTTACCCCGCAGCCTACGGTATTGCACTTGTAATAAAACAGGCCCTTTTTCAAGACCGCATAACCGCGCAGGGGCTTTCCGCACTGGTCGCAATGGACAAACCGCTTGAGCGGGATCGCCTCGTTTTCCTCGTTGATTGAGTATCCCTGAACATTCTGCTGAAGGACGCCGTTTACGCTCAGGAACAGTTCCTTTGAAACCAGCGGCTCGTGGTTTCAAAGGACCATTTCGCCCTCCAGCATGTTGTGCGACAGCAGCCCGCAGTAAAACGAGTTGCGGAGCATTTCGGAGATGCGCTGATGAGTGACCTTGAAGCCCCTTAGTGCCAGGGTGGCGCGTATCGCCTCGCTAGACAATCCCTGCTCCTTCAAGTCAAGGCATGGCGCACGAGCCGGCCTTTCTCGTTGATGACTATGCTGCGCTTGCCGTTGACCCGCACGATGTCATAGCCAAGCGGAGGATGCGTCGGCCAGTCCCCGCGGAGCAGCATCTCCCTCGTGCCCGCCATTGTCTTGTCACGGCGGAGCTGGTTCTCGAACTCGTTAAAGACAAACATCATTTTCTGCTGCATCTGGCCGGAAGGGCTGGACGTGTCGATCGGTTGTGTCACGGACACAATCTCGATGCCGAGCGTTCGCAGTTGACTGGCCAGCCATATCGAATTTTGATTCCGTGAAAAGCGGTCGAGCGAATAGACTATGATGTAGGATATGCGCTCCCGGCACTTCTTCACGTAGGACAGCATCGCGTTGAACTCCTTGCGCTCGTCGGTCAGGGCCGACTCGAATGTGCCGCCAAAGCTCGCCAGTATCGAATAGGAATACCTTTGCGCGTACAGATGGCAGGCCTTGCGCTGGGTTTCCAGGCTAAGGTTCGTGTCCGCCTGCTCCTTCGTACTGACGCGAGTGTATATGACCGCGCTGGAACCGTTCGTTCGGCGCGATTTTTTCCCCTTGGCGAATGCGGCAAAGGGGGAGTTTTCATCCGTAACTGTCATGCTTTTCGTTGTTTTTATTCATATACAATTTACGGATTAACCGGCTATTTATCAAGTATTTTCCGGGATATTTTGCAATAGTTATGGACTATCAGCGTGAACTCCTTGAGCGTTCTAATGACCTCCTCGGTCTCCCGGTCGCTAAGGTGCGCGAACATAGGGCAGGCCCTGACCTCTGCAATCGTGAGGTCTTGCCGGCGGGCATGATCGGGACTTCCGGGCGAGTTCATGGGTTATGCTACCTTTCGGGGTCGTTTTTTTCGGGCGTCTTGCTCCCGTCTTGTCCGTCCCTCCATTGCGCCCATTCCTTCATGCAGTCATCGTGGTAGCTCGGCTCATCGGCCCGATCAGGGTCGGCGAACCTTCCAAGGCGGTCGCCGTCCCGATCCCGGTTCCCGGCGGATTCGATCTCGGATGCGGCCCGTGCTTCCGCCAGCGGTTTTTCGCTTTCCTTTCCGGGCGCGGGATTCGCCAATTGGCCGAAATCGCCATGCCCGTCCGAATACAGGGCGACGAGGGCATTAACCAAATCGGCGTCATTCCTGATGTTGACGCTCGTCATCCCGTCCGGGTGAAGGGCGGTTATGACCACGTTATGGTGGTACGCCGCCAGCCGGCCAGGCCTTTTCTGCCGCTTCCGGCTGACGGTTTCCGGTTCGCTTTTCGATGCCCGGTCGGTACTGTTCATCTTTTCCTTTTCCATGTTCGTGCTTTTAAGTTGGGTTTTCCAAATAGTTCAACAGGATGGTTTCCGCCCGAGCCAAGAGGTCGGATATTTCGCATAGTCGCGCGCGATTCCCCGATGCCCCTATGGCCGCCATGCTGACGAGTTGCAGGGCACTTAGCAATGCATCCCTGTGCGCGATGTGCGGCCTTATGCCCGCGGCCGCAAGGATCACGTTCCGGCAATAGACCGTGGGCCGTTCCTGATATTCGCATGACTTCAGCCTGATGATGCCGTATTGCCTGAGCGTGACCCCGATGCGGATTTCCTTGGTCGGCTTCTTTGCTCGCTTCCATTGACGCTTGTATTCTTTCCTGTACGCTTGCTTGGCGAGGATTATGTCCTCTTTGGTGCCCGAAAGGACGTTGGCTTGGGAAAGGTATTGGTACAATGCTTTGCTACGGGTTTTCATTTATACCAATAATGGGATTTCTGTATCTGAGGAATTGGATTGCAATTGAACTGGTGGCATGTTGGCGTATTGCCTAAAATTTAGATTACGCCAGTATGGAGTTAAAAAACCTTTAATTATGGGCACATTGGAAGCAATTATCAGTGAGCGCCATTTGGGTAACAAACGCGCCTCGCTGACGGTAACAAGGCTTTTCGTCTTCTCACGACCATTCTGATCCAGATACGTGCATTTGCCACTAAGTGCTTCAATGTCCCGCAAAACGTCCAAAGAAGTGTTGCCCCCGAGAAAAACTTTAATGGCACAGTTCACCGTAATGTTTTCGGCCTCGTCACCATAGCGGGATTTCAATTGCGTAACGCTTTGGAGGCATAAGAGGGTTGATATTAAATGTTTTCTGCCGTTGCTAAGCGCAAGCGGCAAAATCTTGATATAGTATGCGGCGCATTCCTCTAAGACTATGTGTATCGGGAGCTCGTTTTTACTCGGTATTCGCGACAGTGCGTGGCAGTAGAACTGCTGGAAAAACATTCCCGTCAAAATTTGACTGTATTCTGCCGTTCCCACGCTTCCCAAAAGGTAGATAGCCGTGGGTGAACGCCTCAACTCGCTAAAATCGATTTTTACGGTAGTCGACGTTGCCTTTGCGATCTGCGGGTCGGAGAAAATGGCCAAAGCGGCCTTGGCCGATGCCAAAATATTCATCAACGTTTTTTCACTATTACCGATGAATGAGAGGTACTCGGTAACAAGCTTTTTGTCGCCAGTTTTTGCGATCATCTCGTCAACCTTTTTCGATGCTACCGGCGAGCACAGGCAATGGACAAGGTGCAGGACGTTGGCAAAGTTGCGGTATTCATCGGGCTGGTACAGCGTGAGCTGCGCCATCAATGCCAGAATGGTCTTGACGGAAAGCGACCAGAACTTATCGCCCTTTGAACCCGCATCGAGCGTTGACGCGACCAAAATATCGACTATTTGATATATCTCGTTGGGACTTTCGGCGTTTATGATGGGATTGTATCCGGTGCCGATAGCGGGGTCTGACAGGTGTATCGCCCGTATCTTGAAGTGGCCTGACTGGTATCCGGAAGCCTTGCTTATCAATTCTCCGCTTATGTCCGTAATTAGAATGCTGCAACGCTTTAGTGAGAACAAATTTTGCAAAATTAAAGTGGACGTCTTCCCTGATCCTGACGGGCCGAAAATTGCGGCATTAGCCATCGAACGCCTGCGGGAGATCCTGCGACCCCGCCCGATGTATAATCCTTTTCCCCACGGTGTGGCAATTCTGAGTGTGCTGCTGAACGAAGCGTTTTCGCCGCCTTGCCTGCTTAGCAGCAATATGAGCCCTTGAAACGATTCTACTAAGAGCATTACAATGCCCTGTATGAAAAATAGTATAAATGAGGTTACTGTTGCCATGATGTTAAAAATTAGATAAACGGTTTCTTTGCCTGTAATACGATCTCAAGCAGCAGCCTGAGCGCGAACTCCGCCACCACGATCACGCAGTAACAGAGGAACTTTAGGATTTGGACAATTACTCTCATAGCGACATGAATTTGCTGGCAACGTGCGGTATCGCGCCATGCACGGAAAACAATCGGCTGTAATAGTCGGCGATCAGCATATAGGAATTGTTTTGGGCAAATGATGCGGGACTGTAGATAAACCATACCTGCAAGCCTTTTAATGATTTTAGTAATAGTTCTGCAGTTAACTGTTTTTCAATGCTTCCGGGGCTTGCCTTGAGCCGGGCAAGCGTTTGGGGGTTGTAAAAGTTAAGATTAATGTCGTTTTCAACCAGGTCGCTATAAACTAGCAGGTACCGTTGCGCGGTATTGGAATCCGCGAGCCGATTTGCCTGCCTGGCAATCGCGCGATAGACGATTGAGTGGGGACAAGCTCCGGCATACCTCATGGAATCCAGGCATTGTTGCAACTGCCGCGTAAGGAGCTTGATTTGGGCCTTCCGGAGGTCCAGATTGCCGCTCCATTGATTTTCAGCGTCCAGAGTTACTTCCATTACGTCGTTTATGTCACGGTCGGAGGCGTACGTCGCGGTTATTTTGATGCCCGGCCACGGATTGGCGGTTAGCCCCAACTGGCTTACGATTTCTTTGGCATCCGGGAATGCGGGCATTTGGTTGGTCTTGTCAATAACGATTGCTACCTCTATATTTTGGGCGCTTTCTGACGGAGAACAGCCAAGGGTGCATAACAGCATTGCCCAGGCATACATTGTTTTCGTTTTCATGGTTTTCTGTTTAAAAGTTTTGGAAACTGGTGCTTATCTCAAAGGGGAAGCTTTCATCGTCAAAGCATTTCGGGCGAACCCCGTCTCTTCTGCTAAGCATGTTTTGCCGCTTGTATTTGGCCAGACCCTCCCGTGCCTTGGCGATGATCTGCTGTTCAATGGTTCTCCCGTATTCAATAATGGAAGTGTGCATGTGCCGAAACTCGATGTCCTCGGCAATTATCGTTTCTTCCAGCGTTTTCAAGCCGCGCTGCTCCGCGTCACTGTCTCTCTTTTCCAGCAAAAGCTTCTGGTAGACCTTCATCAGCGCGAGTTCCTCTTTGGTGGGTAGGTACTTGTAGCTGATCACTATCGTTATGGCGAAGATTAGGAGCGAGAGAATGACAAATGGCAGCGGGGAATAATGGACGGTTGTTTCGGTCGCCTCCTTCGCCTGCCGCTCAAGGCTCGCGGCGCGGTGGATGGCCATGTAGGCGAACAGGCATGTCATCGCGGCAAAAAGTGCCATGATGATTATCCTGCGTTGCCAAGGGAATCTTGCCTTTGACAGCATCCACTTGAAATTGTGGGCGATGGCGCCGATGAGAAAGGCAAAAAATAGCCCAAGCACTAGGGCCTCGGCATAGCCTGAGCCCCATATGGAGAATACCCTTATGTTGTAGATCCCGTCGAACAGGCACAGGATGCCGATCGCGGCATACGCCAACCGAAGGGCTTTTGGGTTACAGGTCCCGGCCAGTTGCTGCAATTTGGCCGCGATCGCGTTGCCCTTTTTCCTTGCGATGGGCTGCTGGAGCCGTACCTCTCGCAGGCGGTCTTCGGTAATCGTCTTGTGCCCGTCAAGCTCATGGATGCGGGTTTCAAGCTGCAACCTGTGCCCCACCTCAAGGCACAGGCCGTTGAACTTGTGGGCAAACACTTCAAAATAAGGGTTGATACTGGCATCATCCTGCCTGGGTAGCATCAGTACCGCATCGGTCTCTGCCGCTGACAGAATTTCCTTGTCAATGGCTTCGATTTCGAATGCCAGGTCTCTGTCCAGTTCGGGGAGGAAATAGCGGGTCTTGGTCGTTTTCATTTTGATTGATATTTAAGTTTGATTGTGAAAATGTCTTTGTAAAAACTGGCCGTATTAGGTGGCCAGTTCAACGGTATGGATGCTGATGTCTAATCGGAGCGTCGTTGAGTCTTTCGCATGATTTTTATATTCTCCTTACTGCGCTGTTCCTTTTGAAAAAAATGGAAGCGTTCTACCAACTCCGTTTTTACCGTTTCGATTGAGCTATTGTGATATACAATCGCCTCATACTCCAAAAGCAAGTACATTTTATCAATCTTCACTATTCTGAAATGTTGCCATTCGTGGAACCAGATAACTTCCAAGCTGGTTGACGTGAGACGTTCGGAATTGGATTTTAAGTATAGGTATCTTTGGATGATAACCGAATTATTAATAGTGGATTGGAGCTTTTTCATAATTGCACAATTGAAATTTATAATGCAATTTTATTAGTTATAATATTCTTGGATATCAAAATTGAAAACATGATTTTTCAATTGAAATTATAAACTGAACCACAATGAACAGGGAAATACCCGAGTTGCTAAAAAAATATATAGTAGAGGTAGGAAATGGTAAGGTGAAATACACACCATCACTTAAGTTTATTCTAAAACATTTTATCGCAGAATTTTTAGGGTTGGAATACCAAGACGGGTTGCCGAATAGCCTTACTCAAGGAGCTGACTCTTATAAATCCTTGGCGAAAAAAATCAATAAATGGATAGACATTACTGATAATATTAAGGGCTCTTATTTAAGAAATATTTGTTTCCCAAGCAAAACTGCCCTAACACCCCCAAAAGAGATGGACTTACTGTTAATTATATATAATTTTTTTGTACAGCATTTCGAGAAGTCAAGCAAAAATATTGAATATTGGATTAAGGAATTAGAGAAAGATCCACAGCCGTCTGAATTTAGTATTGGGGATACAATTCCGTTGATTTATGGTGGGGCCGAAACTATAAATAATGATTTTATTAAAGATATTAATCGTCAAGACAAAGAAATTAAGCCAAGAGATTTCTATCTTAATAGCGATGATTATAGCCAATGGTACGGTATTATTCATGATTGGTGTTACCCAAGAGAAATATATACCCGAATAAGGGCAAACATAATTGACTCGTTTTTGTATCCGTTCAAAATTCCCGCTGTAATCCATTCGCATGCAGGATATGGCAAATCGTTGGGATTGAGATATCTTGCTTTTAACTGTATGAACGAGGGGTTTATTGTTCTCTGGATAATAAATTTTGATGCTTTTATTACATCTTGCTATGGATCAATTAGTAAAAGTGCAGCTAAATATCTTCTGTTCTTTGATGAATGGAGTTTGATAGATGATAATCAGGAACTTGTTAGAAGAATCATAGATTTTATTCAGTCAACCGATAATATTAGGCTGATAATTACAGATCGTAATCCGCAATGGAGAAAATATAGAAAGTATTCAGGCAACAATTTATTTGAAATTTCTTCAAATGATAATCCAGATATAATTAAAAGGATAGCTAAAACTAACAGAGAATGGCGCGCAATAGTCAAAATGTTGGACATTCAAAAGCAAATCATTGTACCCCTTTACATGACTATTTTTATGATTGACAGATATGAGGAGGGCGACGTAGAAATGTTGGAAGCCGACGATATTTTAGTCAGATTCAAGGAAATCATAGAATATGATTTGAAATTACTTGGTGATGTATATGAGGGCCTCGCGATCGCATTGGTTTATTGGGCACAGGTATACGAAAGTTATCGCTATCCCATAACGTGGAAAGCATTTTTAGAGCTAGCTAATTACTATAATGGCGACAACTTGGTCAGTACACATCTTTTTCAGTTTGATAACGGCGCGTCGATAATTACAGTATTATCGCACTATATCGGACGTCTTGGTTTTATTAATCCTGATTTGGATAATGTTCATTTTATATTCTTTCATGATGATTTGCTGGTTAAGGTGCTTTCCGGTTCCTCACTAAACTTAAAAGGCTTTACAAAATTTAAGACACCTCCTGCGTTTGAAATAGTAGAAATACTGATAAACAGGGGCATGACCAATTCGGCATACGATCTAGGTTCTAGTTTATTGGATAATGGTTATTTTAACAAAAAGATGTTTGGAGACAAGCAGCGATATCTGTTTATTCAAAATCACTTACGGTTGTTCCCGGAAAAATTTCAATACATTGGCGTAAACGAACTGATCTATTACGATCACTGTTTGAATTCCTATTACAAATACGCTACCGAAAACACTACCGATAAAGAGTGGGTAGGGCCTTTAAATTCAATGATATACGTGCTGGGTTTTAGTAAAAAAACACTCACAACGATATTAAAAAGGATAATAGATCTCGGCTGCTCGTCAGAGTGCGTAAAAAGGATATACGAACTAGTATTGAAAAACAGGATAAGCAAGGTCGTTGAAACGATGGATTTTTTTGATACTGAGCCTTATCATATCTGGTGGCCAGTCATAAGAATGAGCTTGGATGATAAAAGTGGAAACCGACCCAAAAAGTTCGTAGAACTTGCCGAAGACGGTGAAATAATTTATAGTTCTTTTCAAATATCAAAAGAGTTCCTTGAGTAGTGTTGCTTGGTGAACTCGGTATTTCTGGGGCAATTTTAGCTGATTGTCTTTCCGGTTATGGAATGTGGAGTTTACCAAACAACCATACCAAATGACAACAATAACACTGGCCCTTCGTAACGCCAAAATCCTAAATGCTGCCCAATCAAAATTTCTAAATCGAAGCAAACTTTCATCCCGTGAACGTGCTGCATTAAACACTTTGCTTTCAAGTTTATCCTTTCAAGATAATGCGATTGAAGAAGGACTTGAGATTATAATCTTTGATATTAACGAAATGCGGTTGCATTTAGAAACATGGATAAAACTGTTTAACAGTCTGCCGAATAACGGTGACGAATTTTTTCCTTATGCAAGCCTTTATGACCTATCCGATACTGAATATTTAAATGGAAATATAGGACTCGTCGCGTTTATTCCTACGATCTTCCATAACGAGAAGGACGGCTTGGAAAAAATAATAAACATTCATTTGCGTGTTGATGGGACGGCAGCATTTGCTTTCAACAATCCCGATGATGCGCAAAATTTCCCGACTTTATTTAATTTCTCAGGTTCTTGGAAAGAAGCATATTTGCTAACTGTAAAAACTCTTCAACAAGGCTGGCCTCAAACGAAATTTCCTGAGGAACTGTTACCGCTCCTGAAAAGGTAACGACACACAACCAATGCTGCGGCATTGGTTTTTTTTATGCCAATTCCGATAATGACCTATGCATACCCCGGATATTCAGTTGGGGAATTGCACCTAAACTAACGATAACCGTATTCCATTTGGGGCTAAGGAATAGCTACTTTATATATTTACTTGCGATTGCTCCCAATATAGATGTAAATACAACTACAATTAATCCCCAGATAAATTGTTTATAATTATCCTGAATATATCTCAAAACTGAATACCACCAAGGCATTATATCAAGATAAAACATTGGTGGATAACCCTTGTCTGTGTTAAATTGCTGCCCATTAAGAGCAGCTTTTATTTTTCCTTTTGTCTCTCTGTACGGTTTTGATGTATCACCAATGGCAAATGTTCTTTTTACCCAAACCTGTTTTTTTAAATCTTCCTTCATATTACAAAGATAACTTAAACTAATATATTTAGTATTCGACTGCGGGTCATTGTTGAAAGAAATTTAAAATATAGGTTGATGCCCTGACGACTTTTCGTTTCCTGCTGTTATTGGTACTATGTTATCTTGATTTTAAATGAATTTATTTTATAACTCCGCCAACGGGTATGTATTTTTATTCCGCTATTCTGTAACTTTAGGAATGGCTATTGTAAAGGTACTTTCCCGACACAGTCCATCCTACGCTTCGCTCATACGGTACATACTGCGCGGTGCGGACAAGGATGTGCCGGAGGTCTTCACCCAAAACATCCGCTCCAATGACGAGGAGGGTTACGCGCGGGAGTTTATGGAAAACGTGGCCTTCCGATTGCAGGGCCGCTCAGACCAGGTATACCTCTTTCATGAGATCGTTAGCTTTAATTCCAGTGAGAATGATGCCTCGTTGACAAGGGAAGTAACGGCCGACCTGGCCAGCGAATACATGCGGCTGCGGGGAGATACGGGGGTGACGCTGGGTGCGGTACACCGTGATAGGGACCACGTCCACATCCACTTCTGCGTGTCAGCCCTTCATTTTCGCACGGGCAAGTCGTTCGGGCTTTCCAAGCCGCAACTGTTCAGGCTGAAATCAAGGTTTCAGGAATACCACAGGAACAGGTATCCGGAATTATCAAAAAGCTTCCCGGCTCACGGCAAGGGCGGGCGGTACGTGAGCCCTAGGGAATGGCAAGCCCGGCATCGTGAACAAGTAATAAGCCCCGTGACGGAATGCTTTGTAAAGGCGACATCCCAACAGCACTTTCTTGAACTGCTACGGGGCACTGGCCTTCACCACTACAAGCGCGGCGGAAAGCCAACGGGAATAGAGCATGGGGGTAGAAAATTTCGCTTTTCGCAACTACTTGAAGGTGCAAAGTTTAGCGACTTGCCCGTGGAAACGAAAGAGGAGGACAAGGTACTGGACGAAATCAGAGCCATAAGGGGGCGGGCACGAGAAAGGGGCGACCTAGAGCGACAAATTTAATACGCAGATAACGCCGAAAACCTCCATTTTGTAAGTCCAGAATTGAATACTTTTTAGACCATCTTTAAGTTTGCTAAGGTCATTTATCTCCGTTCTAAGTTATGCAAGATAGCAAGATAGCAAGATAGCAAGATAGCAAGATAGTGTGTCCCTCCGTTGACTGCTGTCTTGGTCGGTGACACACGATCTTGCGGGGGAATGCCCCCGGCCCCCTTTCAGTTCCGGAACAGCTGGTACCTGACGTTGTCAACCGAGTTATTGACGTCGATGATGATGCCGTCGGGCTCGAACTCCACCGGGCCGCTTATGATGGCGGAACCAGCGGAGACGGTCAGGTTGCCGCTGGCGTATGACCACGCACCGCTGACGTTCCCGCACGCGCGCTGCAATTCCATCTGGCCGCCTGGCTTGAGGTACAGCAGGAAGTTCACCTGGCAGGGCTGGCGGCTTACCGCTTTATACGTGCCGTTGGCATTGATGGAGTAGAGGCCTACGATGCTGTAATATCCGGTGAGCACGGCCCTGCCCGAATCGGCATCATCCGCCTTTTTCTTGCAGGACAGGGCAGCGGCTGAGCACAGCGCGGCAAGCAGCAAAGCTCTTCGTACCGGCCTCATGACTTGGGCCCGTCAACGATGACCTCCTTCGTGAGCAGCGCGGGCTCGATGTTGATGCCGTACCCCTGAAACTGGTTCTCGTCCGACTTGAACACGAGGTATACCGTGTAGTCCTTGCTGAGCCAGGTCTTTTTCGACTTGCGGATCTTGGTGATGGTCACCGTCTTTGCGGCATATTCCGCGGAAAGGCGCTTTGAGGATTCCACCAGGCCCAGCAGGTCAATGCTCAGGACATAGGCGAACCTGCCGTCGGTGCCGGTTCCGATGCCGAGCGTCAACTTCTGCCCGACGCGGAACCTCGTCCCGTTGTTGGAAACGTAGGCGGTGTCCCCCTGCATCTGCGCCCTGGCTGAGAGGCAGGAAATGGCCGCGATAAGGGCGGCGAGTAGGATTTTCTTCATTATGGTTTGGTTTTAAGTGACTATACATTGCGTTTTTGCGGACGACTTTCAAGCCAAATGTAAAAAAGTAAAACGAAAAAAGCAACCGATGCGTTGCTTTTAATTCGGATTGTTTCTTATTCTTTTATACTTCCAATGGAAAAGGAAGCATCGCTCAAAAAGCTCGGCAGGCACATTCAGGAAGTCAGAAAGGGAAAGGGTATCACCCAGATGAAGCTCGCGCACAGCGTCGGCAAGGATCGGCAGTCGATACAGCGGCTTGAGGCGGGCAATGTCAATCCCACCTATTATTATCTCCGGGAGATCGCGAACGGGTTGGGAATTACCGTTTCGGAGCTGCTCGCGCCCCTGTCATAAAAATACTAGGTCTTGCGCGCCGGTTCTAACTGTTGGTTAAGGTAGGAGAAGAGACCAATCAGTTGGATCACTTCTTCGAAATCATATCGAACCAGTACATTGAGGAAGTAGAATACAAAACCGCTTCCCTAAGCAGCCTGATGGAGCCTTTGATCGTCGTCTTCCTCGGCCTGGTCGTTGGCGTGATACTGATCTCAATGTATTTGCCGATGTTGCAGATGAGTAATGGATTTTAAAGAATCTCAATGTTTACTTTGTTGCACCATCAAAGATGTTATTTTTATAAAAACGTTAATTATATTAATAACTCCTTTTATATATGACAATATTTGACCATATTCGGCTGCCGAAATACTTATTATTACAATTATGATTTCCAAATTGATGCCGCTTCTATTGCGAGATAAAAGAAGCTTGCTTACATCCCTTGCACTCCTACTAGCCTTCTCAGCTTACGGGCAAACTGACGTCAGCGGAATAGCTACTAACTACAACCCGCCTTCCCCTGAATCTTCCGCCCTGGCAAAATACGTCGAACACCCGGTAGGTAATTTTACAGGGACGCCAGAGGTATCAATCCCATTATTTAACATCACGCAGGGACGCATTTCCTTACCCATAACCTTAAGCTATCACGGTTCGGGAATAAAAGTAGACGAGATCGCTTCGCGAGTAGGTACTGGATGGATACTTAATGCGGGAGGTGTAGTGACGAAGTCAGAGAAAGGAATGAGCGACTGGGTAAATTTACCCAATGCCAATCCCGGATATTACGGTTATTTTACAGGAGCGGGGCCCGGCGATGCCAATGGTGGTCTTTACGATGGCTTCAAAACGCGCGAAGACCTTGAACCCGATCCTCATTATTATAACTTTAACGGCAAAAGCGGGAAAATATACTTTACCGATGCCACGCATTCCTATACCACCAATATGGACCCGATAAAAATTGACGGTCCATATAATGGCAATAACAGATTTATTATAACGGACGAAAGAGGGATCATATACACGTTCGCAGCCGTGGAACACAGTACGAGTGCATCAACTTTTAGCTCGATTCTATCCAGCTTTGACTCATCTTGGTATCTTACCAGTATTTACGACCCTACCACATTACAGGGTATAACTTTCGTCTACAGGACAGACATGTCCGGTAGTTATCAATATAATTTGAACAAAACGGCGAGCTCCTCGGTATGTGGTGTGCAAGGTGGGACAAATATAACTGCATATGTTCTGAGCCAGCCCAAAGTGTTGCAGAGAATTGAATACAATAGTGGTTATATTGATTTTGTTGCAGATTACACCAGAACAGACTTGACTAACGACAGAGCCTTCACCGAAATTAACCAGTATGAGTATGTGGCAAATGTGCCCACATTGAAAAAGGGATTTAATTTGAGTTACACAACCACAGGGCCGGGAACAGATCAGTACAGCCAACGTCTTTTTTTGGATCAGGTCAAAGAAAAAGGTTCAAACGGCGCATTCTTGACGCCTTACGTTTTCACTTACAAAAACAAGGAAGCATTGCCAGCCAGGCACTCGCCGCAACAAGACATTTGGGGCTTTTATAATGCCAACGGCGCTACCCCATCGACGAATCCACAGTTCGCAAACTTGTATATTACCCAAAACGGCGGCAAGAAAACCTATTTGCCCTTTCCCAACAATTCAGGGACATCCATACAATTAACCAGCGATGGCGTAGATCGCTCATGCAACCCGACAACTGTTGACTACGGCATTTTGAGCAAGGTGGTTTATCCCACAAAAGGTTATACAACTTACACTTACGAAGCCCATAATTTTGACATCTACACCGGCGGCGGGGTGCGAATAAACGAAATAGACGATTACTCCGCCTCGGGCGCATTATTGACGGCTAAAAAGTACACGTACCAGAATGGATTTCTTGGCGGCCCGTATCCACAGGCGGGGTTCAACTATTACAGTAGCTTGCCAACCGGGGGGACGGCACGCTTCTCCGACAATCAGGCACTGCTTGGTAGCTCCAACGGCAGTAACGTAGGATATGAGTATGTTACCGTTACCCAAAGCGGCACATCCGCTCACAACGGTAGCGTTAGGTATCAGTATACCGGTGACAAAGATGTAGAAGGAACATTTGTGTCAAATTATGGTATTGGCGGATGTATCGACGCAACCTCACTTGCCGACATCCGTTCAAAAAGCTATTTTCCTTTCTTTGAAATGGAATCAAGAGAGGAGCGCAGGGGGCATATCTTGCATGAGGAATATACTGATGCCAACGGTAATTCCATCAAAAGTATAAATTATAGTTATCAGCTTCTTTCTAATCCTATAGCCCTAATTCATTCATTCTTCTTTACTTATGATACCCCTCACGACGACCACCCCGTGCAACAAACAGGAGCCCTTCATGGAACGAGGTATCTAAACGCGGAAAAGATGCTGCTTACTTTGCGAACAGAAACCATGAATACGGGAAACCTGCTCGGTAATACGGCGCAACCTATTATCACGAACGCCACTTCGTATACTTACACCGAAGCGCCATATCTGGGCCAGTTTTTACGGTCGATAACCCACTATGATGGGATACCTAACCAAGACCCCAATTATATGGACAACATTCATTTTCTTGCGGGAAGATCAACCCAAACTACCTATAAGTACCCTTTCGACTATTCATCTTCTGCATCATTTGGCTACATGACTAACATGGTCAACATGCATTACCTGGATGCCAAAATTGCCGAAATAACCACCAAAGTACCTGGCGCACCCGGTTCCACTACATATTATGCCGGCTCTAAAATAACCAATTACAATAATTACTTTGGATCAAGTGGTATGATTGTACCTTCTGAAATTTTTGAATTAAAAACTGCTACGCCATTGCTGCAAGGCGTGAATGATAATGTTGTGGACGTAGCCGACCCAAGGGTTCCCGGATCTCAATATGTGAGCCGCGTACAGTTTGTGTCATATACCCCAGACGGCATGCCTACAATGATAAGGAAGAATTCAGGCCCATATCAGGTCATGGATTGGTCATCCGTTAATGAACTTCTATCCAGCACCACGACGACAAGCGTTACCAGCCAAACGTTTTCGCTACCTCCTCAAAGTTGGTATCCTGTTGAAGATTCTAGTTCACCAAGTGGGATTCACTATGAATCTTATGCACCTGGCTCCGACCTTCCATTTCCGTTTTACCTTGACGGTGTCAGCAATACAGTAGTTTCATTATGGGCAAAGGGTGGCAGCTTTACTATATCTGCCTATGGCTTTACTACAAACTACACCAATACAATTACCCCCACGTCCACTTGGAAGTATTATACGATTACGATTCCGACAGTAGGTGCAAACTGGGCCGGTGCCGGTGCCAACGTTTACCTTACCGGCACAAGCTTCGTTGACAATGTGTCTATATCCAACGAAACCGGCATGAGGACTCAATACTTATATGACGCGCTTCATCGCCTACAGCGGATCATTCAACCTAACGGTAAAATGGAGAGCTACGAATATGACACTTTTAGCAGATTGCTGAATGTTCGCGACAATAATGGAAATGTGACTAAACACACGGAATATCATTACAGCGGTCAATAATAAATTCATCAATCCAATAAACATAAGAACATGAAAAAAAATATATTCTCATTAATCATCATACTGTTGATATTGGCCAAAGCCGGTCATGCACAAACGACAAACAAAATACATGCTGATACTTCCAAAAAAGCAAAAACTATTGATCCGATCAAAATGTCACAAATAAGGGATATTATTAGTACGGGCAATGTGGACGTTAAGAAGCTTATGACAGACACATCCATAGCACCGGCACAGCGAATGGCTCGCTACAGACAATTGATACTAATCCGGACGGCTAAAATAGATTCGATTCTTGGACGAAAAAACAAAAGGGTTTATTCTAATCCGGTCATGAATCCGTCTTTACAGCACTAGGAGCCTATCTTCATTATCAAACATCGTCAAACCTGAAATCCATGCTTCATCAGTACAATAATTTTTGGTCTGGTCTAAAACTTAAAGCGATTTGTACGGGCGTTTTTGCCGTATCAGCCGTAGCGAAAGTTTCTGCTCCTTCATCGTATATACCAGCAAAACAACCTAGCGTAGTTAGTTTTAGCGTACGAGAAAACCGACAAACGGTCATTGGCGCATTTAGCATTACCCATAAGTTAAAGGTATCTTCGAAGCGAACCTTGGTTTATACCACACCATTTACGCCTGCTTGTGTAGCATTAGGAACAAGCCCCAGTTCTGATCAGAATTATGTGCTCACCATGACTCCAACGGTACCTGTCACCGATGTAAGCTCTTTCGCTCCTTATACAACATGTGAGATGATGGAAAGTATCCAATATTTGGATGGTATCGGTCGTCCGTTGCAAACCGTTCAGGTTAAAGGAAATCAGGATGCCTCGGGTGATTTGATCAAACCTGTTGAGTATGACGAATTAGGAAGAGAAGCCAAAAGCTATCTACCATATGTCGATTACACGGGTACATCTGGCTCCTACCGGTCAAATGCCCTGCAATCAGGGGCCGGTCAAAGCTATTTTTACAACAATGCTCCATTGGGAGTAACTCCCATTCCTACTCCTTTTACTGAAACCAAGTTTGACGATTCACCTTTAGATAGAACCAGAGAGCAAGGTGCACCGGGGAATGCCTGGCAACTTTCGGCAGGACATACAAAAAGAACGGAATATGGGGTGAATGTTTCTAACGATGTGCGCAAATATGATGCAATACTTACCTCAGCAAACGATTATCACAGGACATTATCTACCTCAGGATATTACGACACTGGCGATCTGTATCTCACGATTTATAAGGATGAGAATTGGGCTAGTGCTGATCTGAAAAAAGGGACGACGGAAGAATACAAGGATAAAGAAGGAAAGGTTATTTTAAAACGCAAATTTGATTCGGCAGGTTTGGCATTATCTACTTATTACGTTTACGATTTTCAAAATAAACTTTCTTTTGTACTAACACCAGGTACAGACCCTGATGCCGGATCAATCAATCAGGCAGCGCTTGATAACCTCTGTTATCAATATCTTTACGACGGACTTGGAAGGCAGATCGAAAAAAAACTACCGGGGAGAGCATGGGAATATATGCTTTATAACGCTAATGACCAGTTGATTGGAACAAGTTATGCTCAGGCGGGATGGAAATATACCAAGTATGACGAATTTGGAAGAGTAATTATCAGTGGAAACTTATATATTGGATATAATCCGGGTAGTCCGGGTGCTTTTAGTCGTGAATATTTACAAGGTCTGGTAAATCAAAACCTCAATCTCTACGAAACGCGGTCGACCACAGGAGCATATAGTAATTTATGCTGGCCTACTATTTCAACCCTTTCAGGAACTGGTGGAAATATACAAGAACTAATTGTAAATTATTACGATGATTACAATATTCCGGGGGTAGGCATCGATTTTCATCCAGGGAATAGCCAAATGACAAAGGGATCATTAACGGCAAGTCGCGTTCTTGACCTTTATGACGGAGATGCAAAATGGACTGTAAACTATTATGACGATTTAGGGAGAGTAACCAATATTTACTCACAACATTATTTGGGAGGACAAGGATCTTTTGATCCTTCTGCCAATTACGATCATTTTTCCAACACATATAACTTTAACAACCAAGTCCAGACAACCACACGTTATCATTATACCACCATGAATGGCCCAACAACACCTGCGTTGACTATTTTAAACACGTACGTTTATGATCATTTAGGGCGAAAGAAGCAAACATGGGAACAGATTAATACCCCATTAGTGACCGGAGCAAACGTAGTTTTAAGTCAGATAGATTATAATGATATTGGGCAACCAATTACCAAACATTTGCATAGTGACGATGGTGGAGCAAGTTTCCTGCAAAATGTGGCCTATACTTACAACGAACGTGGCTGGCTAAATCATACTCACTCAACGTTATATGATCAACAGCTCCGGTATGATGTCACTACGCGGGGGGCCAATTCTAATTTTAACGGTAACGTTTCAGAACAGGAATATACTACTCCTTACACCAGTTCAACTAACTGGACAACATATACTTATGATAAGTTAAATAGGCTAATTAGTGCAAACTCTACAACAAGCTACACCGGAATGCTTATGAACTTGAGTGAAACAGGTATCCAATATGACCAGGCAGGAAATATAAAACAACTTACCCGTGGCAATAATGTGCCTATAGTTTATACTTATTTAAATTCGGGAAAAAGCAATCAAATTGCATCTGTTTCCGGCATGGTCAACAGTTATGCAATGGTTTACGATGCAAGAGGAAACCTGGAAATGGACGTAAGGGATGATAAAAATATAGAGGAAGATCATAACCTCCTTGATTTGCCATATTATACTTTTGGTGACAGAGAAGGTCCCATTAATTATATGGCTACCGGTGAGAAAATTTCAGACTATGATTATAATACCGGAATAGATAGAGAGTATGTAAAGGGAATAGTTTATTCCAGTCCAAGTTCACCATATCTTTTAGCTGTTGATTATATCCAAACTGAGGAAGGAAGGGCCGTTCCTTTAGGAAATGGATTTAAATATGAATACACCTTAAAAGACCATCTCGGCAATACAAGAGTTTGTTTTGATAACGACCCGTCAAATCCTGGCACAGCTCGCGAAATAATGGAGGCTGATTATTACCCATTTGGCAAAAGCCAAATTGTTTTCACATCAGGAAATGGTACACACTATCTTTACAACGGAAAAGAAAAACAGACTACATTCGACGAATACGATTATGGCGCAAGGTACTATGACCCGGTGTTAGCGAGGTGGAAAAGTATTGACCCATTGGCCGAAAAGAGCAGAGCATGGAGCCCGTACAATTATGGCTTCGACAACCCCATTACCAATATTGACCCGGATGGGATGCAATCTAGTAGATATGACGAAGATAGTCAAACACCAGAGCCTGTTAAATCTGCAACATCG
>NZ_JBDSCA010000064.1:0-3106 GCF_039921305.1 Mucilaginibacter sp. | reverse complement strand
TCCTGCTGCACAATTTTATCATCACTTGTGGCGGCATATAAACCTTCGTTAGCTGTGTTAAATTTTTCCAGCCAGCGTGTAGTTGTAGCCGGAATGGTATAAGCTGTGTATTCGTCTTTTAACACGTACGAGCCTTGCTTATCAGGAAACTCATAGCGAAACGATAGCCCATCATTATAAGCCCGAATGATTACATTCAATTTAGCTTTGGTTGCCGTTTGAAAATAAACCGTTACTTCATTTGCTGAGTTGGTAGCAACCGCTTTTTTGCCATGCACCAGGTTATATTTTTCGTTGATAACAACCGGTTTGCCTGCACTCAAAAAGGTAAGGTTGGTAAAATCCTGATCGCTGCGCGATAAACCCAAACTTATTTTAGGTATAATTTCAGAAGGTTTATCTTTCGCGTTATGCGATACTTTTAAACTCCATTCACCAATATTAGTATTTTCCTGATTTATCAAATCGACACTAACCTTTTTATTGGGAGATTGCACCGTAAGTTTTTGCGCAGAAACTATTTGACAGGCAACTGCGATTATTCCTAATACGAAAACGGTAAACTTTTTAACTATCATATACCCTTTAATCCAATTTACCCATTACATTTTTATGGAAACCTTTTTACCTGTGTAAGGAATTTCTTTTACATCTCCACCGGATTTGCCAATTACAGAAATATTGAATTTACGTTGAGCAAGCATACCATCAAAACCGCCTGTACGATCGGCAATAGTTAATGTGTTGCTTTTATCATCCCAATGGAATTTGATCTCGGTGTATTTACCCTTCTCATAATTGTAGTTATCGTTCTCATCCTCATAAAGGGTGAAATCGCCATTGGCGCCGGGATAAACTTTTATTTCCAGGTTATCCCATTTCTTTTCTGTGGTATACTGCACCTTTGGACCTATTGGTAAAATAGAACCGGCTTTAACGTAAATAGGTATAATATCAAGTGGGGTTTGCTTTGTAGTTTTTTGTCCGCCTGCAATTTTTTCGCCTGTCCAGAAATCAAACCAAGCTGTGCCTGCCGGCAAATAGGTTTCCTGCGACTTTACAGTGCCGAAATCCTCTACCATTCCGTCTGCCCCTGCTTTTACATACATAGCCTTGGTAACGGGATTCACTAATATCGATTTGCCAAACATATATTCGTCTGTTGAGTTCCAAACGTTTTTATCGGCGGCAAAATCCATAAACAACGCACGCATCATGCTCGATTGGTGAGCGGTTATATCCCATGAAGCGCTGTATATGTAAGGAAGCAGGCTGTATCTAAGGTTAACAAACTTGGCGGCAGCATCGTACACCTTGTCGCCCGCCTTACCAAACTGGTATATCTCTCTTGGCGCATCAGCACCATGCGAGCGCATCAGCGGCGTAAAGGCACCAAATTCCATCCATCGGGCGTATAATTCACGGTATTCAGGATCGGCCAGTTTTTTCCTGAAATTTGTAAGGAAGAAACCACCTATATCCGCATTCCAGTAAGGAATAGCACTTAATGAGAAGTTAAGGCCGGTAGGTATTTGCTTTTGTAAAGTCGCCCATGAGGAAGTTATATCACCTGACCATGTATTGGCTCCATAGCGCTGCTGCCCTGCAAATGCCGAGCGGGTAAGAATGAATACACGCTTATCAGATTTCACCTCGCGCTGGTGGGTATACACCCCACCTACTGCCATTAAAGGATACGCGTTGCGCACTTTACGGAAAGAACCCATATAAGTTTTTATGTCGAGATCGGTTGCTTTAGCACTCAGGTGATCAGGCTCTGTCGAATCCATCCACCATCCGTCTATACCATAAGGAAGCAGGCCTTTGTTCATGTATTTCCAATAGATGTCACGTGCCTCGGGATTGTAAACATCATAAGGGCGCACGCCAGAAGGATAATCCTGCTTAGGTGGCCATATCTCCGATCCTGATTCGGGCCAGGTATGAAAATCCAATAGCATATTTTTTGCCTTCATCTCCTTATACGGTTTCGTTTCCGGCCCAAAAGACGCCCATATCGATATCATCAGGTGTGCATTCAGTTTATGCACATCGTTCATCATCTTTTGTGGGTTAGGAAAATCGACATTTAAAAACTCCATTGAATTCCATAAATAGTTATTTCCCCAGTACTGCCAATCTTGTACAATACCGTCAAGTGGAACCCCCAATTCGCGGTATTTTTTCACCACATCAATTGTTTCGTCCTGTGTTTTGTAGCGTTCTTTACTTTGCCAGAAACCAAATGTCCATAACGGCATCATAGGTGCTTGCCCGGTAAGATCACGCATTTTGGCAATAACACCATCGGCATTACCACCATACATAAAGTAATAATCTATACCCTCGCCAACGTCAGATTTAAATAGAGTCTCTCCCGGTTTGTCACTAAAAGTAGTTGGCGAATAGTTGTCCCAAAAAAGACCATAACCTTTTACAGATTGTATAAATGGTATTACATCCTCTGTATTGCCTTGGATCATGTTTTTATACTCCTGATTACGCTGGTTTAAATTACCACGCTGATGCTGACCTAAACCATAAATAGGCTCGTCCGCATCCAAAATAAAAGATTGCGAAACTGTATAGGTACTATTACCGGCATCGTTAAATGGCGTAAATGTACCGCTGCTTTGTTTTTCTTTTAACAACGAATTACCACCAGTACCTGCAAAATCAACGCTGCCTGTTTTGAGGTTAAGCATTACATTTAGCTTAGTGCTTTTCAGGTTTAATACGTCGCCCTGTTGTTTTAGGGTGATCGGCGTAGCATCGGGCTTTTTTATTACCGATAAGCTTTCCTTATTAAATATTTTTCCATCAGGTCCTTTAACAACACGAACGATTTCCGGGCTAAAAAATTGAACTTCAACTAATGTTCCGTTTACAGTGGTTTTAGCACCGGTAGCGGTTTTTTGATAGCTCTGTGCAACTGATGTAAGCGGAGCAGCTAAAATAGTTGCTAAAGCTATATAATTTGAAAAACGTTTCATGTAGGTTCTATTTAAAAAGTAATGGTGCAAAATTATACAGGTTGTTACGCCATACCGGCCAGGTATGACCACCACGATACTCACTATATGTATATTTAATTTTCAACTCATCA
>NZ_JBDSCA010000063.1:0-3943 GCF_039921305.1 Mucilaginibacter sp. | reverse complement strand
GGTACAGGTAATGACGGATCAGCAGGTATCAATGCAATCAAACAAGCCGGTGGAATAGTTATTATTCAAGACCCGCAAACTGCCGGTTTTAATGGAATGCCCCTTGCTGCCATCTCTACAGAATGCGCAGATATGATCCTTTCGCCGGAAGCTATGCCCCAAGCGATTGAGGATTATGTTAAAGATGGAACATTAGATGCACTCACAGAACAGAAAGATGTTCAGATAAATGAGGATGAACTCGCTAAAATTTTTGACCTGATCAAAGGAAACCTGCCGCTGGATTTCTCAGATTATAAACGTCCGACCATTGTCAGGAGAATTAAAAGGCGCATGGTTGAGCATAATTTTAATACGATTGATAAATATTTTAAGTTTTTAAAAAGCAATAATGCCGAGGTTGTTTTGCTGGCAAATGATTTTTTGATAAGCGTAACCTCCTTTTTCAGAGACCCGCAAGCCTTTAAAATTATTCAGGAAACCGTCATTCCTGCGATCTTTGAAAAAAATAAAGATGGAATTATTAAGATATGGGTAGCCGGTTGCGCTACCGGAGAGGAAGCTTATTCTATGGCTATCCTGGTTAAAGAATACCTGAATGAAAATCCCCAAAATATAGATGTAAAAATATTTGCTTCGGATATCAGTAGGGCCGCACTCGATACCGCATCTAAGGGCATTTACCAAAATAGCATTGAAAATTCGGTTTCTACGGAAAGACTTCAACAATTTTTCACGAAAGAAGGTACAGCCTATAAAATTAAACACGAGATCAGGAAGATGCTGATATTTGCACAGCATGACTTAGTTAAGAATCCCCCTTATTGTAATATTGATTTGCTTAGCTGTCGTAACTTGCTGATATATCTTAATGTAGCATTGCAGCAAAAGGTTTTTGCAATGATGCACTTTGGATTGAAAAAAGGCGGCTATCTCTTTTTGGGCCCAAGTGAAAATGCTGCTGTCCTCAAAGACGACTTTGAGGAAATTAGCGGGAAATGGAATATACTGCAAAGTAACAAAAATGGACGTGCAGTAAAATTTGACACTTTTGCATCGCAGGTTATTGAAAGTGTGAAGACGACCCAAATGGAAGTGAGTAAAAACAGCTTCACGTCTGGTTCGGGTGCGGAGATCGGCGATCAGATCACTAATGCACTTCTAAATGAATCTAAATTCATTGGCGTTTGTACGGATGAAAATTTGGTCGTGGTAAAATCTTTTGGCAATACCACACGGTACCTCAAAAATATCAATTTCAATCATAATCTTAATGACCTTTTGCCTGATAAAATTTCGACGATCTTTAAAGCAGCCGCTCACAAAGCGCTAAAGTTGAACGAGCGGGTTGTACTTAATGAACTTAAACTGAGTAAGACCGATGATAGTAAAATCAGGGTTATAAATATTGTTCTTAGCCCGTTCTATTTAGATAAGTCAGAAGAACGGTTATTGCTGGTTCTGTTTACAGACGAAAATGTGAAAGTAACTGAAAAAAATATAATCAATGTTGAGGATACTAATGAAGTATCCAGAGAACATGTGATCAGTTTGGAACAGGAAGTTGCTGAATTAAAGCAGAACTTATCAGTTGCGAACGGTAAAATCGAAAACTCTAATGAGAATATGCAGTCCTTTAACGAAGAACTGCAATCAGCTAATGAGGAGATGCAATCTGCCAATGAAGAGATGCAGAGCACGAACGAAGAACTACAATCTGTCAATGAGGAACTGCAAACGATCAACAAGGAACATCAAATGACAATTGATGAGTTGACGGATATGAACGATGACCTCAATAATTATTTCCGTAGCAATACCAATGGTCAACTCTTCGTAGATAGGAATCTCTTACTAAAAAGGTATTCCCCCGCAGCGGTTAAGCATATTAATATCAGGGAAAGCGATATAGGTCGTCCATTAAGTAATATTACAACCAATATTAAATTAGAGACCTTAATTGAAGATATCAAAAAAGTAATTCTTGATGAAGCTGTTATTACGAAAGAAGCGGAAGCATTAGACGGCAAAGTATACCAGGTGATGACGATGCCTTATCTGAAAAAAGGCAGCAAAAGGGCCGACGGCGCTATCATTAGTTTTTATGAAATTACCGAATTGAAAAAGCTTTTAGGTGATCTGGATATAAGCAACAAAGACTTAACTGATTCAGTATTGGCTATAGAGCACAGTCGGGAGAAAGTAAGCCTGTTGCTGGCGAAAGAAAAAGAGTTGAATGTTCTGAAGAGCCGATTTGTTTCTATGGCCTCCCATGAGTTTAAAACTCCGCTTACTTCGATTCAACTCGCCGGCGAAATGATTGGTAAAATAGCACTTGAAAGCGATAATAAAATACTAATTAGGTTTGCGGACACCCTCCGAAACCAAACTAAAAATATGACCAGTATTTTAAATGATTTTTTGTCCTATGAGCTACTGGCTTCAGGTAAGATCAAGCCAATCGTTACTGAGTTCGATGTGGTGTCTTTTGCTGAAGAGATCACCCAGGATATGCAACTTTTAACGGGGCAGGCTCAAGGTATAGTCTTCCAACATTCTGGAACAGAACGGCGGATAAAACTTAATCCTTCATTGCTTAAAAATTGTGTCATCAATTTGATAAGCAATTCTATTAAGTATTCCGGAAAAGATTCATTGATAAAATTTAATACAAAAATCAATAAGGGTCTTTTTACGATGATCATTAAAGACAATGGAATAGGCATTCCAAAAGAGGATCAAAAGCATTTGTTTCAAGAATTCTTCAGAGCGCACAATACGGGTAACATCCCCGGAACCGGGTTAGGTTTGAATATTGTTAAACGCTATATTGATTTAATGAATGGTGAGATCAAATTTGTCAGTGTAGTTGACAAGGGAACAACATTTACTATTACTTTTCCGATGAATGGAAAATGAGCAAAAGGTTGATGGTTACCCCCGAAGTCGGTCATAAGGATCGACTTTGGTATTAGCGCATGAGTAAGGTTATTGCTATCCCTTTTCTTAAAAGATTAACCGCCCCTTTCCAGGTATTGCAAAACCGGGTGTTTTCAACTTTGTATTTTGCGGAATCGATAAGTCTTTTGGGTGATGCGTTCACATGGACCGGACTTGCATTATTAGCCTTCCAGTTCGGAAAAGAAAAATCGGCCATTATTTTAGCGACCGCTTTAACTTTGCGGGTTACTTCTTTTATTATCTTCTCACCGTTTGCGGGTGTGCTGGCGGACCGGGTAAGCCGGAAAACCATTTTATATACCACCCATTTTATCAGGATGGCTATTGTCGCCTGTCTGCCTTTTGTTAACCAGGAATGGCAGATCTACGTGCTTGTTTTTTTACTTAATATATTTAATGCCTTTTTTACGCCTACCTATCGTGCGGTTATACCGCAAGTGGTTGATCATGCCAATTACAGGCAGGCAGTAGGTTTGTCTACAGCAACTTTTCAGACCTTAGGCGTATTGGGACCCGGTTTAGCGGGGATATTGGCCGTTTGGTTTGGTGCAAGAGACATCTTTTTTATTGATGCCGCTTCGTTCGTTATCGCTGCTATTCTGATATTGATGCTTCCGGCAGCCAAACTACAACACGCCATAAAGAAAAATGAAAAGGCATTCACCGCCTGGCATGATGCGATCAAAGGGATACATCTCTTGTTTAAAAATCCGCTGATCCGCTTCGCCTTGTTTATAGAATTTGTTTCAGCGATTGCGGGAGCACAAATATTGGTGAATACAGTGGGCCATATTAAAAGTGGCTTGCATTTAGACGATAAGCATTACGGCTGGGCAATGGCGGCATTTGGGATCGGTGCCAGTATAGCAGCGTTTGTGGCTGGCAGTTTTGATAAAACGAAAACACGCAGGTTATCATTGATAATTGGCGCGACAGTGTTGGCGGTCACCATTTCCATCACTAATTTCGTCGGTTATCCGGT
>NZ_JBDSCA010000062.1:0-8455 GCF_039921305.1 Mucilaginibacter sp. | reverse complement strand
CCAACACCATTTCTTGTATCTCCTGGCTGATATGGTCAAAGTTCTGGCGGAGTTTTTCGTCCAGTTTCCCGCCGAAATCATAAAAGGCGGGTAAAGGTTTATAACCCTTTTCTTCGCGCCTGATGGTTTCCATATCCAGATTGATCCGGCAGTTAACTGCGGATGTTTCAAACTGTCCCGTAAATTTCTCCTGAGCGTCCGCGGCGATCACACCAACCATTTCGCCCGAATTGAGCGAAGCTATTTTACCTGCGGGAATGAGTGCTTCCAGCTTTTCGTTCAGCGATGTGGATGTTTTGTTGCGGTCGATCGATAAGCTTTCGCCCATCTGTTTGGATTTACCAAAAAGCCTTTCCAGCCATTCCAACGTATCCTTATTCCTGACAGAGCCGGAAATCACCGTGCCGACAACCGCCGTGATGGTTGCTGCGGTATCTTTCCCGTACTGTTGGTTAAATTGCGGCAATTCCTGTAGTCCCATCAATACTGCAACCTTGTTAGACCGTGCCGTTGCTATTAAATTTTCTACCCGGTGCACGAATAAGGTCGGCACCTCATCTACGATCAGCGCGGAAGGCAGATTGCCTTTGGTGTTGATCAGTTTGGTCAGGCGGTTGATAATGATCGAATAACAGGCCGAGTTGATGTTTTGGGTGTTCGGGTCATTGGCTAATACCAGCATTCCAGGATTTTCCTTAGCAGATATCTTCAGATCGAAATCATTGCCTGAAAAAACCCAATACGTTTCCTTTGTTGCCAAACGGCTGATAAAGACCTTTAATGTACCGATCTGCCCTTCTAACTGGTCAAATGCTTTGGCATGGTATGCCGTCTTTTGCAAATCCAACGACAAATCCGGGCTTGATTTTGGCTGCCCTTTTTACCCGTTTGAGATTGAAAAAATTGTTGATTTAATTAAAAAATGCCATTGGAGCCGTAGGCGATAGCTACCTCCGAAGACAGGAAAAAAATTAATATCGACAACACAATGATCGCTATCGGGATACAAAAAAGCGATATACCATTCCCTTTTCCGCATCAGGGATTGGAAGCGTATCCTTCGATAGAAGATATAGCGGAAAGCCCGGCCCGAAAGGGATGCCCTCATTTTTAGCAGACAAAGCTGATAAAGCTTTATGAAAGCAAAATAATTTTTGAGATAAGCAAATGAGTTGATTAACTTTAAATAAAGCGCTATATAAATAAAGGAACTATGGGACTAAAGTCATTGCTGATGGGACTGATGCCAAAGCCGAAATGGAACGGTATGCCGGAAATGTTCCTGGCGATGGTCATGAAAATGCAGGCACAAAACAATAAGGTATATTCATTGCGGGAGGTAATTCAATGGGGAGAGATGATGCAGAAGATGATCCCGCGTGAAGCTCGATCCTTACAAAGACTTCAGCGATCTGGTAGCAAGAGGTATTCCTGATTTTTCTATGGTCGAAAAGATGAGGGGGAAATTAGAGGAGTTACATCAAAGGAGGGATCTGAAGCAAGCTATCTATGGCGAGCATGCAGACCTCGGGGATGATGATGTTATGAAGAGCGATTCCGAAGGCGCAGTTTTCGCCCGAAATTTCGTAAAGGATATGTCTAAATATGTCCAATTTTTCGAGGAAGAACAAAAAAAGCTGGACGAATTATAACAATGAAGCGGGCCCGTTTCACTTCCGTCTGTGTGCAGCGGAAAACCGCTCACCGATAATTTATTCGTTTTGCAATTGCTGTAACGCCGCCCTTTGCATTGATAGCGATTTTCCATATTTTTCAATGAACGTTATTTTATGATTACTGCTGCTGCTGTTTCGTGGGCATAAATAATTTGCCAAACGTTGTCTATCTTCTTAAAGGTCATGCTGCCAAGATAAGGGTCAATTTTCATCTTTTCACCTGATTTTAATTCAACCTCGTTACTGCCTATCCATGTATAAACTGGATATCCGGGGCCATAAAACTACAAAATCCTCAGCGGTGAAATGAACCCTACCATCACCATGCCCGTAGTCGAATTCGCCAAACCGAATTTTGAATGCGCATAGCTCGTATAGTCATAAAATCTACCTAAATAGGATGCGAAAAATTTAAGATTCAATTTTTTTATAGGATAGTATTCCAATGACGGAATAATACCCCAAGAAGTGCGCACATGGCTATTTTTTTGAGGATCAGGGTTCCCGTTCCAATAGGCATCACTAACCATCCCAATTACCGAAATATCCCACTTTGGTTGAAAAGCATACTGAATATGGAGCCAATGTTCAACGTAAGATGTGTTTAAAGCTGGGTACGGAGAATAGCTGATTGGTATTAAGCTGGTGACCAAAGTTAGTCGGTCTATATCATCACTCATATACTTGAAATCATACTGTATCAGCCATTTTTTCAGGTTTAACTGATTTCCTAATGCGGTGTAATAAACATTTTTTTTACTGGCTTCAGTAATCACTGTATAGCTCCAGAAAGTAGAAAATAAACCATGGGCAAAGTTCCCGCGCCAATTGCCTACAAAGGCTACTGGAAACTTAGCCGCCTTAACGCCAGGGATGGTATCATAAATCTGCGCGTAAGTTTGGGTCCTTGCATTAAGCACCTGAAAACCAAACTGGTGATTTTTGTTTGGTGTCCAGGTAAACTGCGCGCCGGTCAAAAAGTTATCAGCATAATTGACAATATCGTTATATTGATAAATGTCTATAGGGTTTGCATCAAATTCATAACCGCCATAATCGGCGCACATCTTACCAAAAGAAAGCGTAACTTTTTTGGACAAGTTAATCCCTATAAATGCCATATCTACAGCATGGTTAATATTGTCAACTGACTCAACCACGGGATCACGGGTGTAACGGTAGCGAAACCTGAAAAACACGGTAGTATCTAATACATAACCCTTTATTTCCAGCCTGAACTGATTCATAGCAAATGCGCTACCAGTATAACTGCCGTTTTTAAAACTGCTGTTATTGGCGTATTGCATATTGGCGATGACGTCCACATTTTTCAGGAGCATTGCCTTATCAAGAGGAATAATCCGTGAAGTATGATTGGTGGTATCACTTTGCTTTTCCAGTTGGGCGCTGGCTGTTGTTGCCAAAAGTATAAAGCAGCATACCCATAACATTGAATATCTTTTCATCATATTAAATTTAAAAACTGTAAGGATTTAATATTTAAAAAAATAACTCTGTAAAATGGCTTTGTTCTTAGTTTGCGTAAGCCCAAGCATTAAGAGTATCCTTGCTTTTTGCGGGTTCAGATCATCTCCCACGATAGTTCCCAATTTGACATCATCGGTTTCGTCGTGTAAAATAACCCGCCCAGTAGGAACACGGGTAGACCGGCAAACAATTACGCCTTTGCTGATAGCATCAGTTACAGCCGCAGTATTTATTTTATTCAAGTTACCATCGCCCAATCCAGCTGTGATCACACCGGCAGCACCAGCTTTCACATAAGCATTTATTGCAACGTCAGAAATATCAGCATATAATTCAACAACCGCTACTTCAGGAAGCTCGTTTAATTTGGTTACATCAAAGGGTGTATATTTATTACTGGCCCTAAGATCTTTGGTATAATAAGTAATTATTTTGCCAAGTACCTGTCCTTCAGGTCCTGTATTAGGCGAAATGAATGCGTTTACATGTGTAGTATTTGATTTTACAACTTCCCTGGAATTAAATATACTTCCATTAAAAACGACCATAACGCCTTTACCCTTCGACAGACGACTAGCCGCTACCTGCACAGCATCATATAAATTTTTAGGGCCGTCAGCACTCATAGCCGTACCGGCACGCATAGAACCTGTTAAAACAACGGGATCGTCAAAGCGATCTGTAAGGTCTAAAAAATAGGCAGTTTCTTCCATCGTGTCGGTACCATGTGTAATAACGATCCCATCTGCCTCATGATTTTTAAAAATTTCATTTATTCGTTTAGCCAGTTTAAGCCATACGGCAACAGTCATGTCTTGGCTTCCGATATTGCTGATCTGTTCCCCTGTTATGGTGGCCAATTTTTCTATTCCCGGTACAGCTTTTACCATGTCACTGATCGGTGTTACACCTGCTGTATAACCCGCAGCTGTCGCTGAAGTTCCTTTTCCTGCAATAGTGCCCCCGGTAGCAAGAATAATAATATGGGGTAGTTTTGCTGCATAAACGTTGCAGGCAATCATAGTTACAAAGATTAATAATAGTAGCTTTTTCATTTAATTTGTTTTAAATAGGTGATGTTAATTTTAGACTTTTTTACTTTTCCAATCAGCGGCGTACTCATGCAGTATTGCTTTAATGGCGTTACCGATTTTTTCATAATCTGCGGTATCCAGATTAGCGAGCGATACCCTGATACTCCAAACCGGCCCGTCAAAACCGCCGCCATTCAATAAAACAATTGCGTGTTCCTCAGCAAGCCGAAAGAGAATATCTACAGGGTCGAAATTCTTTTTGAGATATCGGGCAAATTCATTTCCATAAAACTTGACGGACCAAAGCATCATATCAATTTCTGCATAGTATCCAGCCCTCAATGGATCCGCAGGGACTGTAAAACCAACTGATGACCATAGTAGATTCAACCTTTTTTGAATAAGGCCCTGGGTCAGCTTTTTATATTTGCCAGGCTTATCCAAGAGTGCAAACAATGAAAACAGTGTCATTTGGGCCTGTTGAGGGCTTGATAAGCCAGCTGTATGATTTAAGGCGACGGAACGGCTGTCAGCAACCATCCTGTCTACAAACTTTATTTTTTCAGGATCAAGACTCAATGAGCTGTACCGTTTTTTCAATAGTTCTTTTTTTTCAGCAGGCAGTTCAGCGAGTAATTGATCATATATATTATTTTGATGAACAGCGATAACGCCTAACCGCCATCCTGTACAACCGAAATATTTACTGAAGGAATACGCGCATAGCGTATTATTAGGCAGTTCGGCCATTAAGGAACGAAAGCCGGGAACAAAGGTGCCATATACATCGTCTGAGATCACCATCATTCTTGGGTTTTCCTCTTTCACAATGCCAATCAATCGTTTAATAGTGTCGGGATGAATAGCATAAGAAGGCGGATTACTTGGATTAACTACAAACACAACCTTTATAGAGGGATCCTTTAATTTGTCAATTTCCTCATCGGGATATTGCCAGGTATGCAGTCCATCTTTTGTTGTAGAGCTTGCCTGGATATTAACGACCTCGAAACTGTTTCTGTCTAACTCAGGAATTTCAATGTAGGGGGTAAACGTTGGCACCAATAAAGCGATCTTATCGCCCTTATTTACAAGGAAGTTTTCCATCAGCGAGTCGAAAATATAACACATCCCGGCTGTCGAGCCTTCCACGGCAAATAGATCGAACTTACCTTTCGGGGGACGGGAATTACACATCTCCTGATCAAGGTAATCACGCACAATGACTTCGGCGTGTGGAAGCATACGAACAGGAGTCTGATAATTGTCTCCGATCAGGCTGTCAGCCAGTTCGTGAACGTACTCGTCCGCAATAAAGGCATGCTTTTCCAATCCATAGGCAAGAGATGCTTTGAGCAGGTCAATTCCCGGCAATTGGTGGTTTTTTTCAATGAATTTTTCAAACCTTTTTGCGATACCTTCTTTTTGAGGCATTCCTGCCATATCTTTATCGGCATTCATTGTTCGCCGCGATTCTTCAAGTGCGAATAACCCCAATGTGAAAAATGCTTCACGTGGCGTAGTCGCGATCCAGTTGGGATTACCCCGCCCGGCATTGAGCATTAACGCTGAACTTTTGCGCGAACGCGAAGAAGCCAATGCGATCAGTCTATCTTTTAATTCGAAAGGACTTAGCGTCTCTAGGCGCTTTTCCTCATCTCTGGATGTTTTTATTTCTGCAATCATAATTTTGTTATTTCATTAATAGTACAATGATCACCCCGCAAATAATCAGCAGGGTATTCCCTACCGCATAGGTCACGGTATATCCTAAAGCAGGGGTTTTGCTATCAAGTTCATCCTGTGCAGCACCAAGCGCAGCCGTGCAAACCCGTGCGCCGGACATGGCACCCAGGGTTACAGCCGGGTGAAATTTAAAAAGATAACGTCCCATCAGTATCCCGATTAACAGGGGGACTATAGTTACAATAGCGCCTACCACGAAGAGCATAGGGCCAACTTTTTCAAAGCCAGCTATAAATGACGGGCCGGCCATGATCCCCACGATAGCGATGAAGGTAGTAAGCCCAACTTTGGTCATAAACCATAAGGTGGGCTCTGGAATATAGCCCACATTGGGATGGCGGCTATGAAACCATCCAAAAACTAACCCGGCTATCAGTGCGCCACCACTTGTGCTCAAACTCAATGGCACTTTGCCTATATGCAGTACTAGCGCGCCAAATAGGCCGCCAAGAAAAATGCCGAGACCTGCCAAAACCATATCCGTTTGATTAGTAGGCCGGTCTGCATAACCAATATGGGGAATGGCATTCTCAACATTTTTCTTTAGTCCTGCTAATACAATCGTATCTCCAATATTCAATTTGGTCTTTTTCAAAATTGGAATCTCTATGCCTAGCCTTTTAACAGCGCTAATTGCTACACCGCTCATGAACGTCTTTGCCCTTAATTCAGTGAGTGTATATTTTGCAACCATTTTACTGGTCAAAAGCACACTGATTTTTTCGACCGGAAAATCTAAAAGTTCCGGATCATTGACCTCCTCGCCAAGGTGTTTACCCTCGTCAAGCAGGAATTCTTTTCGGCCACCCAGTACGATTACATCATGCTCATGAATTACAATATCTTTATCGTTTTCAAGAATTTTTCCGTTTTGGCGTATCCGCTCCACAAATAGCCGATGCCCTTGGGCATTCAACAATTTTTCCAATCCAATGATGGATTTCCCTTTGCCTATAGAAGTTGCGGATATTTTATAGGCATTATAAAGTACACGTTCTTCAGCAGGGAAAATTCCTCCATCCCCGTTTGCAAGGTCGCCACCCATGCTGGCTTCTAAATCTTTACACTGTTGTTTTACTTTTTCCAGGCCACCGAGTAGCATGGGCCCAATTTTCGATATCATGAGGATAGTACCTAGCGTTCCAAAGATGTACGTCACAGCATATGCTACAGGAATAATATTGATAAAATTGGTTTTGTTGGCTGCAGATATCCCCAGCGAATTGATAGAATCTGTGGATACACCGATCACTGCGGAAATCGTATTAGCACCGGATAGTAAGCCAACAGCTTCGCCAACACTATAACCCATCGCTTCGGCAGCTGCCCAGGTACAACCCAAGCAAACCAAAACGACAATTACGGCAAACAGCACCTGAGGCAATCCATCTTTTTTCAATCCCCGGAAGAATTGTGGACCTACACCGAACCCAACAGCAAAGAGAAAAATCAGGAAAAAGACACTTTTTACGTCGTTCGATATATTGATCTTCAATTGGCCAACCAGCACGCCAACCAGCAAAACACTGGTCACCGCACCCAGACTGAAATTTCCAATTTTTTTATCTCCCAACCAAAACCCTACACCTAAAGTGAAAAAGATAGCCAATTCGGGATGACTTCGTAATGTATTCAACAACCAATCCATAGTAAATTTATATGAATCAAATGTCAGCATATTAGAAAGTCGCACCTATGACAAAAGTCACAGGTAATTATGATGGAGGTCACGAATTGTTTTGCTAATAGCACATCTTAGCTAATAATGCAACAATTGGTATTGCCGCGGAGGAAATTGGTGTGGATGAGGCTTATTTCCGTGTGCATCATTTTGCGCGCCAATTGGCATCGCCATTTCATTTGCTTTCGGTTATTGGTGCAAAAACCAACAAAATAGAGATCGGGACTGGTGTGATCGATATGCGCTATGAAAATCCTATGTACATGGTGGAAGATGCCAGCGCTGCTGATCTGATCTCCGGAGGACGCTTACAACTAGGCATCAGCAGAGGTTCGCTTGAACAAGTGATCGACGGCTGGCGGTATTTCGGTTATAAACCTGCCGAGGGAGAAACAGATGCCGACATGGGACGACAAAAGGGTTTGGAATTTCTGGATAAATTAAAAGGTGACGGATTTGCCCAGCCTAACCATAATCCGATGTTTCCTAATCCACCGGGCTTGTTACGCCTGGAGCCGCATTCGGACGGATTGCGGGAACGTATCTGGTGGGGAGCTGGCTCTAATGCAACCGCTGTTTGGGCGGCTGAAAACGGCATGAACCTGTAAAGTTCTACTTTGAAATTTGACGAAAGCGGCAAACCTTTCCATATCCAGCAAGCAGAACAGATCAGGTTGTATAAGGAAGCCTTGAAAAAAGCCGGGCACCAGCGTGAACCAAGGGTTTCGGTAAGCCGCTCCATTTTTGCACTGGTTAATGAGCAGGACAGATATTACTTTGGGCAGGCTAAAGGAGCCGATAGCTTTGGTTACATAGAAGCTGATAGACGG
>NZ_JBDSCA010000061.1:0-80895 GCF_039921305.1 Mucilaginibacter sp. | reverse complement strand
CCGGTGTAATCAATAACTTTAACTTATCCGGAACTGCAGGTAAGGTTGCATTAGTTAATAATGGTACCATAATAGCAGCTAAACCAACACTGCCAACTGCCAGCATTATTGATTTAGTAGCCTTTGGTACAACAGCAGCGTACTGGGAAGGTAGCGGCCCGGCAGTTGCACCATCAACCACTACTTCGATAGAAAGAAAAGCCTCATCAACATCAACGACTGTTACCATGACAGTTGGCGGAGCTGATGAATTAAAAGGGAATGGTTTTGATGACGATGATAACGCGAACGATTTTTTCGTTCCGGCGGTTATTAATCCACAAAACGCTGCATCTGCTTTCGAGCCTGGTTTTACACCAACTTATACAGCAACACCAACAACTTTAACCTTTAGCCAAAATATCAATACAACTTCGGCTGGTGTAGCTGTTACTTTAAATGGTTCGGGCACATTGCCAGCAACTTCGGTTGGAACTTCGGGTCCTTACCTGATCTCAAAAACCTCCACAGGTGGTTATACCAATACCTTATCATTTACTGCTACCGAAATGGCCGCAACTACTAAACCTGTTGTGTACGTTCAGTTTACACCTACAGCTCTTGGTGCAGCAAACAGCAGTTTATATATTAGTGGCGTAGGTGCAGCTCAGCAAATTATTCCGTTGAATGGTACTGGTACCGCGCAACCGGTTCCAACATTAACAACTACGCCATCAACATTAACATTTAGCGCGTTTGTTGGAGTTGTTGCTCCTGTTCAATCGTATACTTTATCAGGAACGAACATTACCCAGTCTACTAACTTAACTGCAACAGGCCCATACCTGATATCAAAAGACAACATTACTTTTGCATCAACAGTTAGTTTTGCAACCACGGAGCTTAACGCGGCTCAAACACCTACCGTTTATGTACAATTTAAACCTACAGTTGTAGGCGCATCTAACGGTACTGTAGTACAAACAACTACTGGTGGTGGCACGGTATCGGCTACGGTTACTTTAAATGGTACTGGTATTACTCCGCCAAACGTGGCACCAACGCTTGATGCTATAGCGGATCAGAACATTTGTGCAGTTACTACACCTGCAATAATTGGCCTTACCGGTATAACTGTGGGCCCAAGCAGTGAAACTGCCAGCCAGGCTATAACATCCTTATCTGTTACCAGCAATAACACAGCGTTATTTGCATCACTTGGTGTAACGCCAGTAATAGGGGGCGCAAGCACACTTAATTATGCTATTGCCAACGGACAAACCGGTACCGCTATTGTTACTGTTACTGTTAAAGATAACGGTGGTGTATTAAATGGTGGTGTTGATACTTATACACGCACATTTAATGTTACCGTTAATGCACTGGCACAGATTACCATTACCAGCGATGCTTATAACAATATAATTGAAAAAGGTGGTGTGGCAACATTAATAGCTAACGGTGGCACAACTTACGCATGGACCAGCAACGCAAGTATTACAAGCAGCCTAACTACGCCTAACCTAACTATACGCCCAACTGCAACTACTACTTATACGGTTGCTGCTACCAATGCTTCGGGTTGTGTAACTACGCAAACTATTACTATTACTGTACGTAACGCTGCCAAGTTGGAAACAGGTAACGTGCTTACTCCAAACGGTGATGGTAAAAATGATTACTGGGTTATCAGAAATATTGACCTGTACTCAGGCAACACCGTTAAGGTGTTTGATAAAACCGGTAAAATGATTTTCACAAAAACCGGTTACAATAACGATTGGAATGGGTATTATAACGGCCAGCCTTTACCACAAGGTACTTACTATTATGTAGTTGATTTGGGTGTAGGTTTACCTTACAGAGGTACATTAAGCGTAGTTAGAGACTAATAAAATTATAGAAAGCACATGAGATCACTTACATATTCAAATTATAAATTTAGCGTAGTTGCAGCCTTTGTTTTAGGGCTTGTTACCAGTAGTGTAACAAGTGTAAGGGCGCAATTAAATCCGCTTGCATCGCAGTACTTCCAAAACCAGTATTTGTTTAACCCGGCTATGGCAGGGTTAAACAAAGGTTTAAATATTAACCTTGCTTACAGTAAACAAGCTTTTGGTGTTGACGGAGCAGCAAATGTTCAATCAGCCTCGGCAGATTACCAGATGGATAAGGTTGGTTTGGGTGTTAACCTTTACAACCAGTATTCGGGCGTATTCAGAACTACCAGGGCTATGGTAACTTATGCTTACCATTTGCCATTGGGCGGCGATAATCAAAAACTGAACTTCGGTTTATCAGCAGGGATCTCAAATAATCACTTAAACATTGGTGATGTTTATGGCGATCAAAGCGACCAAACACTGGCTAACTATAACAACAAAGGAACATCAGTTGACGGCGATTTTGGTGTAGCTTATACCAGCAATAAATTAACTGTACAAGGTGCATTGCCTAACCTAAGATCGTTATTTAAAGACAATGGCAGTACTGTTGACCGTGAAGTGTTTTTTACAGCGGTTAGTTACCAGTTTTTTGACCCGGCTAACGTTAGCCTTGAACCTAAAGTTGCTTACAGACAAGTTAAAGGTTATACCAACATACTTGATGCTGGTGCAAATGTAGCTTTTAGCAATAATCAGTTTTGCTTGCAAGGTATTTACCACAGTTCAAAAAGTGCAACCTTTGGTGCCGGCTTTAACATGGCTGCTTATTCGGTGTTAGCATTTTATACCGCTAATACGTCTGCTTTAAACGGATATAATAACGGTGATTTTGAAATCAGCCTTAAAATTAACTTATCTAAGAAATAAGCATAACCTATAGAAATTGAAAAGCCTCCCGATTTATCGGAAGGCTTTTTTTATGGGGTAAGGTTTTTTGTTTAAGTGATCATCTGTCAACTTCGCCCAGCATAAAATCGATGGAACCTACTATGGCTACCAGATCGGCTATGAGGACGCCTTTGGATATTTCTGACAATACAGATAGGTTACAGAAGCTTGGTGCCCGTGATTTAACGCGGAAAGGTATTTCGCTGCGGGCATCGTTGGCAATAAAGTAGAAGCCTAACTCTCCACGCGGGTTTTCGGCACGGATGTAGAAGTCTTGCGGTTTTGGTGTTAGCTTACGCGGAAGTTTGGCGCGAGGATCAAACTCTGGCGTGCGCTTTAGTTCCTTTTGTAAACGGTGAACGCATTGCTCCATTATTTTGAGCGATTCTTCGATCTCGTCAACCCGTACTTTGTAGCGGTCCCAGCAATCACCAACGGAGCCCATTAGTCCGGTACCAACCGGGATATCAAATTCCAGTTCGGGATAGGCAGAGTAACCGTCTATCCGGCGCAGATCATACTTTAAACCCGAACCACGCAGCATTGGGCCAGAGCAGCCATAGTTTATGGCAACATCTAAAGGTAATACGCCCACGTTAGCGGTGCGGTTAATAAATATCTGGTTATCGGTTAGTAGTTGATTGAGCTCAACCATTTTGGGTTTAAAATATTTGATAAACTCAAGGCAGCGCTCTTCAAAGCCAACCGGCAAATCGTAAAACAAACCGCCTACCCAAATATAATTGTACAACATGCGCGAGCCCGATGCCCATTCCAGCATCCCCATAATATGTTCCCTATCGCGGAAGCACCATAAGAACGGAGTAAACGCACCTATATCAATGCCATAAGTACCAATGGCTATAAGGTGTGATGCGATGCGGTTCATTTCGCACACCAATACACGGATGTATTCTATACGTTTTGGAATGTCGTGCTCAATACCCATCATGCGCTCAACGCCCATTACCCAGGCGTGGCTGTTATTCATAGATGCCAGGTAATCCATCCTATCGGTAAAAGGAATGGTTTGCTGGTAGGTTAACGATTCGGCATGTTTTTCGAAACAGCGGTGCAGGTAGCCCATGTGGGGGATAACTTCGCGCACTATTTCACCATCGGTAATTAACTCCAGGCGCAATACGCCATGTGTTGACGGATGTTGTGGCCCCATGTTGAGGACCATTTCATCAGCGTTAACGCTGGCTATTTTTTCTTTATAGTTATTTAAGCCTTGAGTATAGTCCATTGATATGGGATATTCTGTTTTGCTTTTATTTTTGTCATTGCGAGGTACGAAGCAATCTCGAACTATGCATCTCCGTGCGATTGCTTCGTACCTCGCAATGACATATTAGTTACTTTATTTTTATGCCTTTATATTCTTCGGCTTCCACATAATCTTTTCTTAATGGAAAACCATCCCAATCATCCGGTAATAATATTCTGCGCATGTCCGGGTGATTCTCAAACCAGATCCCGACCATATCGTATGCTTCACGCTCGTGCCATTCGGCAGTTTTGTAAACGGATGATATGCTCGGGAAAGATGGAAGATCAGTTAGATCGCGATCATTAGCCGTGCTTACTTTTAGGGTGAGCTGGCTATGGTAGGGAATTGACGACAGATGGTAAACCACACCAAAGCGGCTATCGATAGTGCCATAATCAACTCCCGAAAGGTTGGAGAGGAAATCAAAATAGGTTGCAGGGTTGTCCCTAAGTTCCAGGCAAACCTGGGTTATTTGAGCAGGAGCAATGAGTAGGGCGGGTTGTAATCCGTTGGTTTCTTCGCCAACTATTACAGTTTCGCCAAACTTCGCGACAAGCAAATTTTTAATATCCTCAAAAATCATGGTGCTAAACGTACGATCTTCCAAGTATTTTTATCGGCTCTTTTGTAAACTATCCTATCGTGTAAACGACTGGTACGGCCTTGCCAAAACTCAATCAGATTAGGTTTTAATATATAGCCACCCCAGTGTGCTGGCTTAGGCACAGCGCTTTCGGCGTAAACTTCTTCTAACTCGGTCCATTTTTTTTCTAAAATATCGCGGCTTGCAATTTCCTGGCTTTGCGGCGAAATTACGGCTCCAACCTGGCTGCCTTTAGGGCGGGTGTAAAAGTAACGTTCGCTGGTTTCGCGGCTTAGTTTTTCAACGGTACCTTCTATACGTACCTGGCGTTGCAGTTCGGGCCAAAAAAATAGAAGGGCAGCACGTGGGTTTTTAGCCAGATCTTTACCTTTGCGGCTCAGGTAGTTGGTGTAAAATATAAAGCCATCCTGATGAAAATCTTTTAATAACATTATACGTGCCGAGGGCAGGCCATTTGTTGTAGCGGTAGCTAAGGTCATGGCGTTTGGCTCGTTAACTTTACCGTCAAGAGCAGCTTTAAACCAGTTCTCGAACTGGTTGATGGGGTTAGCAACTACATCTTTTTCGGACAGGGTAGCCGAAGTGTAGTCTTCCCTTAAATTTTGTATGATATCGCGATTCATTACCTGCAAACTTACAAATTTGATAGCGGCTTATTTTATTTTTACATAAAAAGTAAAACCGTATATTGTAATTTTACTTATATACATTAAACTATTTGATTTGAACCACGTTTTACTATAAATAAAGAAACATATGCTTAGCTCAATTTCGCCGGCGGCAGGGAGATTATTGATCTCGGAACCGTTTATGCTCGACCCTAATTTTAAGCGATCTGTAATACTGATCACTGAATATTCTACCGCGGGAGCGATGGGCTTTGTACTGAACCATACCAGCGATTTACTGCTTGGGGACATAATTCCGGAGATTTCCTATTCGGAGTTACCATTATACAAAGGTGGGCCGGTGGGGAGCAATACCCTGCATTTTATTCACCGTTGTCCGGATAAGATTGCGGATGGTATTGAGATTTGGGATGGTATTTATTGGGGCGGAGATTTTGAACAGGTGAAAGAGTTGGTTAATAATTATCAGTTAACCGACGATGAGATCCGCTTTTTTGTAGGATACTCAGGATGGAGTGAAGACCAATTGGACCGCGAACTGGACGAAGATACCTGGATTGTAGCCAACAAGTTTAATCCCGATATTTTATTTAACCATAACGAAGAAACGCTTTGGAAGGAAGTGGTGATAAGTTTGGGGAATAAATATGCGCATATCGCTAACTTTCCAGAGAACCCGGCGCTGAATTAAGTGGTTCATTAGTTTATTTGCCATTGGTTCATTGGTCTTGTTGTTGGTGGGGCCTTTTATTTGTTATTATTTTGATAAGAAGAATAGATTTGTTTTCTTTATGAAGGCACCAATGAACTAATGAACAAGTGAACCAATGAAATCTATTTGCGTATTCTGCGGAGCCAATTTTAATGGCGACCCTAATTTGAAACAAGCTGTTGAACTATTGGCCGATGTAATGGTTAGCAGGGATATTGCGCTTGTATTTGGCGGAGGTAAGGTAGGCGTGATGGGTTTAATGGCCGATGCTGTTTTGGAGCGTGGTGGTAAAGCCATTGGCGTTATCCCCAGTTTTTTGATGGATAAAGAGGTTGGACATACGGGTTTAACCCAAATGCATGTGGTTGAAAACATGCATCAGCGGAAGCAGCTAATGAATGATTTGTGCGATGGCATTATTACCCTGCCTGGTGGTTTTGGTACTTTGGAAGAATTTTTTGAAGTATTAACCTGGTTGCAATTGGGACTGCATAAAAAGCCGATAGGGATATTGAATGTGAATGGCTTTTACGATTTTTTGCTGAAACAGATGGATGTGATGGTTGAGCAGCGGTTTTTGAAGCCAACTAACAGAGAACTTGTACTCACATCGGGCGATGCTACTGAGTTGGTTAGCCTGATGCAGAACTTTAGCGCTGAGCCTGATGAGGTTTGGTTTAAAGACAGGAACTTATCCTGATCACTATTAGTAGGGCATGTAGTGTATGCGTGAGCCTACAAATAACCAAAGCATTAAAGCGAATATCATTAATATAGATAGAAATACGCCCAAGCGGGTTAAAAAGTTGACGAAGTTGGTATTCATAGCGATAGGTTTGAAATTGTGAAAATCAATTACTTTTTAGGATTTAAACCTAACAGCGGGCAACCAATACGAATGATGAGGTAATTTAGGCGGGATAGTTTTTTCATGGCGTTTTAAGTTTTTGTTGATACTAAACTATTGGGTAGACATGAAAATTTGATGAAAGGTTAAGGGCTTAACATTATTTAACAAAATGGAATTTCGTTAAAACCAAAAAGGGATAGCACAATTGCTATCCCTTTTTGGTTTATAAAAGTATGTGTTTGGTTTAATTGTAAACCTTTACCATGAATACGTAATTCTGTAATTTATTCAATTGCTGTGTACGGCCCAGGTTGGCAAACTTGCTTTTAGAGCTTAGTACAATTTTGTCTGATCTTAACGAATCGGGAGCAATGGCCTGAATGGCTTTATATAAATATTTTGATTTGATAGCGAAGGCGCCATCGGTATGGGCTTGTTTACTGCTTATAATGGCTATTACATTGCCTTTAGCATCTAACAACGGACCACCACTGTTACCAAAGTCAACATCCATGCTGAGTTGATATTTTACGGTATCACCTTTAAAGCCATTACCGGAACTTATATAGCCTTTTGAATAAAAACCATCATCTTTTGAGTAACCGTAAGTATATACATCTTCGCCTAAATCTGACTTACTTCTTTTGAACCCATAAGGTAATGCACCAAATGATTTGAAAGATGGGTCGGTTATTTTTAGGATAGCGATATCATTTGCCGGATCGGTAGATACAATTTTGGCGTGATAGGCAGTACCATCAGCGTTTTGGATGTATACAGAATCGGCTCCGTTTATTACGTGGAAATTAGTTGCCAGGTAACCGTCGGAAGATATAGCGAAACCTGTTCCGGTGCCATGATAGTTTGATGGCGCCATTTGTTTTGGCCGTATATTTAAGGTATTAATAGACTGCGATATCACATCGTTTTTATGCTTAACCTGGGCAATTTCGTGCTTAAGGTAAATTACATCATTCTCTTGTTTCTGGCTTTTCAAATATCCCGTAAGGAATAAAGTACCTAAAACCGCGAAAATGGTAATTGATGCCGCTACAGATATTTTTGAGTGGTGGTTTCTCCATAAACGAACTATTAATGATGGGTGATGTACAAACTCATCTTTCAGGGCCTGAACATCAATTTCGTTATGGATATCGTTCAATAAGTTTTCGAACGCCAGGCGTTCGCCATATTGTTTTAGGCGGCCGGTAAATTCCTGGTGTTCTTTAACTGTATTATCAACCTCGGCGTTTTCGCGGCGAAGCATTTCAAAGCGGATACGCTCATCGGCATTCATTTCGCCGTTAAGGTACCGTTCAACTACTGCCATTAATTCAATATCACTCATCTTTTTACTCCTTTTATTTTTGCTGAAAGAATAGTTTCTTTAAGCGTTGCAGGCATTTGTATTTTTGTGTTTTGGCATTATCCGCATTGGTATAGCCAAATTTTTCGCAGATCTCCTGCATCGATCTGTCGTTTATATAAAAGTCTTCAATAATGGTTTTGCAGGGTTCGCCTAACAAACCTAATGCACCAGTCATTTTGTTGAACTGTATATCTTTCTCTTCGTGGTTGGCTATATCTTCTTCTACGGGTAAATACTCCTGCAGGTCGTGAATGTCGCCACCGTAACGGCTCAGTTGGGTTAACCTTTTGAGCCATAACCTTCGACAAACAGAGTAGATAAATGTTTTAAGCTTGCTGCTTAGTTCAAAATTGCCTGCCCTAACCTTATTATAAAGAACGATAATAGCTTCCTGGTAAATGTCCTTGGCATCGTCTTCGTTACCATTATTGGTGATAACCAGTTGGAGTACCATGGGGAAGTATGCTAAATAAATCCGTTTAAGCATGGCCTCCGAGTTATTCAGGATGCCTAAAATAGCTTCGTTATCTGCCGGTGCCGGATTGTTCACATTATTATTCACTACTTAATACGTTTATTTTCAAATGGTAACCCAACAATTATATAAATAAGTTTGATGGGGTGTTGGTGCATTGTCACAAAATCAAAAATAGTGCAAATATGCTTACCAAAGCACTTATTTATACCAATGGCCGTGTTTAATTATTTAACATGCTGAATAGTTGTCAGCTATTTTTTAAACATTAAGAGCAGATGCTTATGATAGTCGAAATATAGTGCATAATGTATAGGGTTACCTTATTCATAATAAGGTATTAAGGGTAAATTAAACCAAAAAACCCATCATGAAAAATTCATTTAAATTAGCCGCTTTAGGTTTGGTAATAGCATCAAGCATTGTAGCTTGTGATCCAAAAGGAAAATCAACAGAACAAGGTAAGGATACAGTATCAAACAAGAGTTTAAAGCAACCTTTTGACACGGTATCAAACAAGAGCTTAAAGCAACCTATTGACACGGTATCAAACAAAAGTTTAAAGCAACCTATTGATACGGTATCTAACAAAGTTGAAAAGAAGAAGACTACCACTACAACAAAGAAAGTTACTAAGCAGTAATAAAATATAATATCCTGATACGATTTATATTTTCTTTAAAATAATTGGGTTACCTTTTCAAGTTATCTGTATTAAGTTAAAATTAAAAACATTAAATCATGAAAAACTCATTCAAATTAGGTGCCTTAGCTTTAGTATTATCATTATCAGTTGTTGCTTGTGGTGGTAACAAAACTTCTACAGGTTCTGATACAACCAAAACTGATTCATCTACAATTGTAACTGATACAGTTAAGAAAGATACATCTGTTACTGCTCCAGTACAAAAGGATACTACAGTTACAACTGAAACTAAAAAGACAGAGACTAAAAAAATGTAATTTGATGAAGCGTAACCCTGAAATTAATTTTAATTTTTAGGGTTACCTTCTTTATAAGCTAGTATTAAGCTTAAAATAATAAAAACTTCAAACATGAAAAATTCATTCAAATTAGGCGCTTTAGCATTAGTATTGTCATTATCAGTTGTTGCTTGTGGTGGTAACAAATCAACCAGCACTGTAGATTCAACTAAAACTACAACTGTAGATTCAACTGCTAAAGTTGATACAGCTGCTAAGAAAGATAGCACTGCTACAACAACTACAACAACTACTACTGTTGATAGCACCACTAAAAAGTAATTTTTATTAAGTAATTAATAACAAAAGGGTAGCTTAATTATTTTTTTCAAAATAATTGGGTTACCTTTTTTCGTTTTAGGTATTAAGCCTAAACTATTAATCACTTTTAAAAAACTAACATGAAAAACTCTATCAAATTAAGCGCATTAGCGTTAGTAGTAGCAGTAGCATTCGCTTCTTGCGGTGGTCCGAAAAAAACTTCTGCTGCTGATTCAGCTGCAAAAGCAGATTCAGCTAAAATGGCTGCTGACACAACAGCTAAAAAAGACACTTCAATTTCTAAAGCTGACACTGTAGTTAAAAAAGACTCAGTAGCTAAAAAAATGTAATTCTATTTTTTTTAGAAAAGGAAAAGCCTCGCAATTTATTGTGGGGCTTTTTTTGTGGGGGCTTAGCTCCCCGGAAGGGTAGCCTCTACGAGGCACAAAGCTAATTACTTTTGTTTTCTACAAATATGTAGCCCCGCCGGGGCAGGATTCCCTAAAATTTTGGATAACAAATGAGTTTTTTTGATGGCGTTTAATTTGCCAGCATTGAAATGCTGTACTGACTATGCCGTTGATTTTTCGTATTTTTGTATTAGAACTAAGCGCAATGCTTTGAAACCTAAATAGTAACAATAGTTTATCGGATCCAAATGCACACGTAAGCGTGGACGCTGAAACTGTTTGTATTCAGGTGTGACGCCCGAATGGGCGATAGGATGTTGATCAATATTGCACAAATAGTTTACAACCTTTATACCCATATTTTGTTATTTAAATTATTGAGGTAATTACAGTTACTATTGATGGATTTGTTGCGGATTTGATAATTGAGTATCAAAAAAACAAGGAAAAATACCCATAATTTGTAATTAAGCATACCCATAAATACCCATAATTTGTTAGTCTTGTTATTAAAGTTATTGCCTTAAAACTCCCATCTCAATACCCAAATCTAAATGTTGGACAAGCGCGATTATGATGCTATAGTGGTTGGCTCTGGGCCTAATGGGCTTGCGGCTGCTATTGCTATGCAACAATCGGGCTTATCGGTTTTGCTGGTGGAGGGCAAGGGTTCGATTGGTGGCGGTTTGCGATCGGCAGAGTTAACGTTGCCGGGCTTTGTGCATGATGTTTGTTCGGCGATACACCCACTGGCAGTTGGTTCGCCATTTTTTAAGACTTTGCCTTTGGCTCAATTTGGATTGGAATTTATACAGCCAGATTTGCCCGTGGCGCATCCGTTAGATAATGGTACCGCGGTAGTATTGAAAAGATCACTAACCGGAACGGCCGAATTACTGGGTGCCGACAGGCAGAATTACCTGGATTTGATGGAGCCGGTTGTTAAAAATTGGCCGTTAATTGCCGCAGATGTTTTAGGGCCCTTGCATTATCCGAAACACCCTATAGCTATGGCTCAGTTTGGTTTGCAGGGGTTAAAGCCTGCTGCTACTTTGGCTAAACACTTTAAAACCGCGGAGGCCCAGGCTTTGTTTGGCGGGATGGCAGCACATGCTATTCAGCCGTTGTCGAATATTGCTACGGCTGCTATTGGTTTGGTATTAATGTCGGCAGGGCACTTGTATGGCTGGCCTATCCCGAAAGGTGGTTCGAGCTCAATTGCAGATGCTTTGGCAGGATATTTTGCTTCGATAGGTGGTAAGATAGAGACTGGTTTTTATGTGAAACGTTTAGATCAGCTACCATCGGCACATGCGGTACTGTTTGATGTTACCCCTAAGCAGTTACTGCAAATTGCAGGTTATAAATTGAGCCCGCTTTATAAATGGCAACTGGAGCGTTACCGCTATGGTATGGGTGTTTTTAAAGTAGATTGGGCCATTGATGGTAATGTGCCATTTACTGCACCCGAATGTTCGCAAGCCGGAACGGTACATATAGGCGGCAGTTTTGAGGAGATAGCACTATCTGAAAAAGAGGTATGGAAAGGACAGCATAGCGAAAAGCCTTATGTGCTGCTGGCCCAGCAAGGCTTGTTTGATAGTAGCCGGGCACCCGAAGGGAAGCAGGCTGTGTGGGGATATTGCCACGTTCCGAATGGTTCAACCAAAGATATGACGGCAATTATTGAGCAGCAGGTTGAGCGTTTCGCGCCCGGCTTTAAAGATAGGATATTGGCGCGCCATACGATGAATACTGAGCAGATAGAAGAATATAACCCTAATTATGTTGGTGGTGATATTAATGGAGGCGTGATTGATATTGGCCAGTTGTTTACCCGGCCGGTATTGCGAAGCTCGCCTTACCGTACTTCGGCAAAGGGTTTGTATATCTGCTCATCGTCGACCCCACCAGGTGGTGGTGTGCATGGCATGTGCGGGTATTACTCGGCAAAGCGGGCTTTGAAGGATGTGTTTGGGATAAAGATTAGCCCCCTCTAAATCTCCCCCGAAAGGGGAGACTTTAAGAAATCTCAAGTAAAATCATTTGCATACCTGCACATTTACTCATTTGCATATATAATATCTATATTTGATTAGTCTATGCAATTTGTATATCCTGCATTTTTATTCGGGCTTTTATCATTAGCCATACCAATTATCATACACCTGTTCCATTTCAGGCAGTACAAAAAGGTGTATTTTAGTAATGTGCAGTTTTTGAAGAATATTCAGCAACAGCAATCATCCCGAAAGAATCTTAAAAAGCTCCTGATACTCATTCCCCGTTTGCTGGCGCTGTTTTTTTTGGTGCTGGCTTTCGCGAGGCCATTTATCCCCGCAAGGAAGAACATCAGCATTGGTAAAATGCACTTGGTGAGTGTGTTTGTTGATAATTCGTACTCGATGCTAACGCTTAACCGCGAGGGGAGTTTGCTGGATGAGGCACGCAGGCGTGCTAAAGAGATAGCTTCTGGTTATAGTATAAACGATAGGTTTCAGTTGCTGACACAGGATTTTGAAGGCAGGCACCAGCGTTTGTTGAGCCGGGATGAGTTTGATGATGAAGTGGATAAGATCAGGGTTAGTCCGCAGAGCAGACAATTGCAGCAGATAGTTAACCGCCAGCAAAGCCTGCTGAATACGCAGGTTAATGGGGATAAGGCTTTATATGTGATATCTGATTTTCAGAAGAACATGTTCTCGCAAAAAGCCATTAAAACCGATACTTTGGCTGCTTTAAGCTTGGTGAGATTAAAATCAAACCTGCTGGCTAATATCGCGGTTGATTCGGTTTGGTTGCTGAGCGCGGTGCATCGCCCCGGCGAGAGTGAAAAACTGGTAGTGCAACTGCATAACTATGCCGATCAGCAAGCCGAGAAAGTTCCGCTTAAGCTATTGGTTAATGGTGAGCAAAAGGCATTAGGTAGCTTTACTTTAAAAGCGAGAGGTATACAAACAGATACGTTGAGCTTTTCGGGACTTAAAGCAGGCTGGCAACAAGCCGAAATTGACTTGCAGGATAATCCCGTAAGCTTTGATAATCAGTTTTATTTCACCTTTAAAGTACAGCAGCAAATGCCCCTTTTACTGGTTGATGGTGGTACGCCTAATAAATATATACAGGCTGTATTTAATACCGACCCATTTTTTAAAGTGCAAGCTGTACATGATGGAAATGTTGATTATGCGGGCTTAGCCGCTTACCCATTAGTGGTGTTGAGCGATGTGAAGGCTATTTCGACAGGATTGGCGCAGCAGTTAAAAACCTATGTGAGCAAAGGTGGTTCGTTATTGGTTTTCCCGGCGGATGGCGCTGATGTGTCAAGTTATAAATTGCTATTACAACCTATTGCGGCTGATTATCCCGATAAGGTGATAGTTCAGGGTGGTAAGGTATCGCGTATAAATCTGCAAAATCCGGTATTTAAAAATACGTTTGAGCAATTACCTCAAAATCCTAATCTGCCGGTGGTTTCTAAATATTATGACCTGGTAGGCTCGTCGCATAGCGGTCGTGAAAGCCTGATGGATCTGCCGGGTGGTAAAACGTTCTTTGGTGTTTATCCTTTTGGAAGGGGGCGAACTTATGTTTCGGCGGTACCTTTGGATGATGCTTACAGTAATTTAGCACACCATGCTTTGTTGGTGCCAACTTTGTTCAGGATAGCTTTATTGAGCGGACACGATCCGGCTTTGTTTTATACTATTGGTGAAGATGAAGCAGTAGAAACTTTACCTGTACAATCAACAGATAAGCAGGTTTTGAAACTACATAAAGATCAGCAGGTCATTATTCCGGATGTGCGGCAGCAGGAGGGGAGTACAGTGCTTTACCTGAGCGACCAGGTGCGTGAGCCAGGAAACTATAGGTTACAAAAGCAGGATAGTTTGATGGCTGTGCTGGCATTTAATAACAGCAGGAGTGAGTCGGACTTAAGTTACCCGGACGATGCTGAATTAAAGGCGCAAACCAGCGGTAAAGAGAGCAATATTATACAAGCCGGAGTGGCATCATTAAAAGATACTGTTGCCAAAACAAATATTGGCTTAGAATTATGGAAACTTTGTATAATTTTGGCGCTGATAAGTCTGGCGGCCGAAATATTGCTGATCAGGTTTTATCAACCTGAAAAACAAGTGGTTCCGATAAATTAGAAACCCATATAAAAGCACCTCTCCAATGAATTTGCTCATCAGATCTGCAACCATTACCGACCCGAACTCTGCCTTTAACCAGCAAATTGCCGATATTTTAATTGAAGATGGTGTTATTGTTCAAATAGCAACGGATATTAAAAGTGATGTAGAGGCATTTGACGCGAAAGGCAAACAGGTTGCTCCAGGCTTTTTTGACCTGAACTGTAACATTGGCGAATTGGGCCTTGAAACTAAGGAAGACCTGCAAAGTGGTAGCAAAGCGGCCATGGCAGGTGGTTTTACAGGTTTGGCTTTAATGCCGAACACACAGCCGCCGGTGCATTCAAAATCGGAAGTAGAATTCATCCTTAATAAAGCTAAAGGTAATTTGGTTGATATATTTCCGTTGGGCACTATCTCACACAAATGCGAGGGTAAGGACATGGCCGAGATGTATGATATGCATCAAAGCGGAGCGAAAGCTTTTACGGATGGCAAGTACCCGATACAAGATGCCGGGTTGATGGAACGCGCCATGTTATATGTGCAGGGCTTTGGTGGCCTGGTTTTTTCATATCCTGAAGATAAAGCCATCGCCGGTAAGGCTAAAGTTCACGAAGGTGTGATCAGCACCTTGTTGGGCATGAAAGGTATCCCAGCATTAGCCGAAGAGTTGATGATAGCACGCGACCTTTACCTGGCTGAGTATACAGGCTCAAAGGTTCATTTCAGTACGGTATCTACCGAGCGTTCGGTTGATCTGATCCGCCAGGCTAAGATTAAAGGCTTGCAGGTTACCTGCGATGTTGCGGCACACCATTTGGTACTTACACATAAAGACTTGTTAGGTTTTGACTCACAATATAAGGTTAAGCCGCCTTTGCGTACCGATGCTGATGTTACGGCATTGATAAATGGCTTGAAAGATGGTACTATTGATGCCATTGTATCGCAACACACCCCTCACGAAATTGAGTTTAAAGATGTGGAATTTGAGGTAGCCGAATTTGGTATGATAGGTTTGCAAACTGCTTTATCGCTGGCCTTGCAAGCTGGTTTAACACCTCAACTGATTATTCAGAAACTATCGGTTGCACCTCGCCAGATATTGAATATCAATGTGCCAAGCATTACTGAAAAGCAGAAAGCTAATTTGGTGGTATTTGACGCCACAGCCGAGTGGACCTATACTAAACAGAATAACCAATCCAAATCATATAATTCCCCTTTTATTGACAAGCAATTAACCGGGAAAGTTTTGTTAACTTGTAACAATAACCAGGTATTTAAATCCTAAAATTATGATGGACCCCAAAATTCAGGCGGCTTTAACAAGCGCGGTAGCGGTTTTTGCCGAAAAGAACGAGCTTAATACCAAAGCTATTCAGGATGATCTGATCAAAGCATTTTCGAGCGAGGAAGACTTTTTATCAAAAGTTGACCTGTTGGATGCTGTGTTTGACGATTATCCACAAATGGAAGCTTTGCGCGAGGTTTTCTTTGATCTGTTGCTGATGAATTTTTTTAGCGCGGATGTAATTAAATTGGAAGAAGATTACTTGGATTCGGAGGAATGGGAGCAAATAGAGGAGGATACGCTTGACCGAGGAACCGAGCTTTTAAATGTGCTATTATATCTTAACGAATGTAAAGACGAAGATATTGAACCCGAATTAGAAGACTTTTTAAAGGAGTTTTTATTAGTTGATGAAGATGAGTTTCAGGATGAATACCGTATTTATGAGCCGATAATTGCGAACCAGATATTGATGGAAACATCGGTAGAAGAAATAGCCAAAACGGCTACTACGGTTAACGATAAATCGGAACTGAAAGAGTTGTTCTACCCGATAATGTGCTTCTTTTATGATGTACAACCATCGGACGAGCTGAAGAAATCGATTGAGAAAAAATCGGTAGCCAAAGATTTTGATATGGCGGTGTTTAGTATATTAGAGAAATTTAATTAAAATTAATGATGGAAACGTTAGAGCAAAAAATTAGAAAAAATGCCGTTACTAACGGTCTGATATTTGGCGTTATATTTTTAGTGCTGGGTATATTCTTATTTTATTTTGTGACCTCTATGACTAACAATTTTTGGATGATAACCATTGTTGGTCCAATTGGAATAACTTTTTTGATCCCATTAGCGATATCTATTTGGTTATGTTTTGATCTGCGTAAAAAGATAGGTGGTTTTTGGAATTTCAGACAAGCTACAACAGGGATATTTATTATGTTTTTTGTTAGCTACTTGCTTTCAACAATTGGTAGCCTTGGTTTTGGAACTTTTATAGAGCCAGACCAAATGAGTAAAATGAAAACTGTGTATGCAAGTGCTACAAGTGATTATATGAAGAAACAAGGTGTTGATCAGGAAAAGATTGATAAGCAAACTGCCGATATGGAGTCGAAATTTGAAGATAATCGTACGCCTGGCAAATTAGCCAAAGGGCTTGGCATAGCTATCATTATTGATTTTGTAATCGCATTGATATACGCAGCTTTCTTTAAAAAGGAAAAACCATTAGCGGTGGAGGGTTTAGATCCCGATGAGGGTTTAGACCCAACGGTTTAGCAATAGTTTTTAAATAAGAAAGCGGCCATAAGCCGCTTTCTTATTTAAAAACTTAATAGTATACTTATTCAACTCTCTTAATATCAGCACCTAAAGCGATCAGCCTTTGGTCGATATATTGATAACCGCGTTCAATTTGCTCAATGTTATAAATGGTTGATGTGCCGTGTGCGGATAGCGCTGCAATCAGCAACGAAACCCCGGCACGAATATCCGGAGATGTCATTTTGATGCCTCTTAATGACATTTGTTTATCCAAACCAATCACCGTAGCACGATGCGGATCGCAAAGAATGATCTGAGCACCCATTTCAATCAGCTTATCAACAAAGAATAAACGGCTCTCAAACATCTTCTGGTGTATCAGTACCGAACCTTTTGATTGTGTGGCTACTACCAATACAATGCTTAATAGGTCGGGCGTAAAGCCGGGCCATGGCGCATCAGCTATGGTCATAATCGAGCCATCAATGAAGGTTTCTATCTCGTAATGCTCTTGCGCGGGGATAAAGATATCATCGCCACGGCGTTCCAGTTTAATACCTAAACGTTTAAAAATATCAGGTATCATACCCAGTTCATCATATTGAACATCTTTGATCGTGATCTCAGAGCCTGTCATCGCCGCAAGGCCAATGAATGAACCAATCTCGATCATATCTGGTAACATGCGGTGTGTTGTGCCGCCTAATTTAGTTACGCCTTCAATAGTTAGCAGGTTACTACCTATACCGCTAATTTTTGCACCCATGCGGTTAAGCATCTTGCATAGCTGTTGCAGGTATGGTTCGCAAGCGGCATTGTATAACGTTGTAGTTCCTTTAGCTAATACAGCGGCCATTACTACATTGGCTGTGCCGGTAACGGATGCTTCGTCTAATAGAATATAGGTCCCCTTCAAATTAGAGGCATCTACATTAAAAAACCCGTTTTCGGGGTTATAATCAAAGCGTGCGCCTAATTTTTCGAAACCTAAAAAGTGGGTATCTAATCGGCGGCGTCCTATTTTATCGCCACCTGGTTTAGGGATAGCCGCTTTACCAAAACGCGCAAGCAAGGGGCCTACTATCATGATAGATCCGCGCAAGCTACCACCTTTAGCTTTAAATACCGGCGACTGGAAAAAATCCAGATCGATATTCTTTGCCTCAAAAGTATAAGTATCGGGAGCATCCTGTGTAATAGAAACGCCCATATCGCCTAATAATTCGATCAGCTTATTTACATCCACAATGTTCGGGATATTGCTGATAGTCACTTTATCTTCGGTAAGCAATACAGCCGATATTACCTGTAAGGCCTCGTTTTTTGCACCTTGCGGAATGATCTCGCCTTTTAATGGTTTACCACCCTTTATTTCAAATGCACCCATGTTTTGTTTAGATATGAGATGTTAGATAATAGATTTGAGATTGATTTTGGTTTATACAATGATAGCCAAATTTTGTATATCAGATATGAATCTTTTATCTCACATCTGATATCTCAATACTCATATCTAATTAATATTTGCGTCCACCGCCGCCGCTGCCACCGCTATTATTACTGCGGCCACGGTTTTGGTTGTTGTTATTGTTCCTGTTGTTTTGGGTGTTGTTAGTACGCCCACCACCGCTGCTTCCGCCACCACGGTTTTGGGTATTGTTAGTACGCCCACCAGTACCACCTTTGCTTTGTGTATGGGTGTTTGCACGGTACTCAACTTTAGCCAGGTTAACGTTCTCATCAAGCTTTAACTCACCACCAGATAGTTCGTATAAGTGGTTTAAAATGGTTTCATCAGCAACCGAATCTTTATTCCATTGCACATAAGCCATTTTCATAAAGTTAGCGATAGCCTGCACCATATGGTTACGACGATCCGGCTCTTGTATGCTTTTAGCCTTGCTTATCATCAGCTCAATGGTTTTGCCATAATGCTTGTATTTGATACGCTGGTGCGGATACTTTAAAGGTTCTGGTTTCTCATGTATCTTTTCAGGATCGGGTGGTGGATAGGGTGAATCCACATCGATCTGGAAGTTAGAGATGATATGCAGGTGATCCCACAGTTTGTGTTTAAAATCAGCTACATCACGCAGGTGCGGGTTTAAAAAACCCATCAGGTCTATCACCACAGCGGCGTACTTGTTGCGTTCTTCCTTTGTAGGGAGGGCAACTATATATTTGACCATGTTTTGAACATTACGGCCATACTCACTCAAAAGCAATTTGCTCCTTGTTGAGTTATAATCAAAAGTTGGTTGTACCATATAAAATTTAATGTTTGTTGAGGATCGCTTAGTATTTATTTCCCGGAATGGGAAGGCTGAGATACTCCGGCGCGAGCCTGGTTTTGAATTAAAGCGATTGCTTGCTGTAAAGATAAGTAACAATTGTTGAATGTGCAAGTGGGGTAATTTTTTAGACTGTAAATTCTTGATTCTTGAATCTTACCTCTTGATTCTTTTCTGCTACCTTTGTATTACCAACTATAACCCCATGCTCGATAAAAACGATATTGCCAAACGCATAGCCCGCGAAGTAAAGGATGGCTTTTATGTAAACCTGGGCATCGGTATCCCAACATTGGTTGCCAATTACATTCCGAAAGATCTGGATGTAGTGCTGCAATCCGAAAACGGCTTGTTAGGTATGGGGCCATTTCCTTTTGCAGGAGAAGAAGATGCAGATACCATTAACGCGGGTAAGCAAACTATTACAATGCTGCCGGGCTCGGCCATATTTGATTCGGCTATGAGTTTTGGTATGATACGGGCCAAAAAAGTTAACCTTACTATTTTAGGTGCTATGGAAGTTTCGGAAAACGGAGATATAGCCAACTGGAAAATCCCCGGCAAAATGGTTAAGGGTATGGGTGGCGCGATGGATCTGGTAGCTTCTGCCGAAAATATCATCGTAGCTATGCAGCACGTAAATAAAGCAGGCGAATCTAAACTCTTACCCCAATGTACATTGCCCTTAACTGGTGTAGGTTGTGTTAAAAAAATAGTAACTGAATTGGCCGTATTGGATGTTTTGCCCGAAGGCGGTTTCAAACTATTAGAGCGCGCGCCCGGTGTAAGTATCGAAGAAATAATAGCGGCTACAGCGGGTAAACTAATTATTGATGGTGATGTGCCCGAGATGGTAATTTAAAAGTTTGCCATTGCGAGGTACGAAGCAATCGCACGGAAAAAAGCGACCATGTCAATTGGTCTTGTATTGTTCGCGATTGCTTCGTACGTCGCAATGACATGATAGAGAGTAGTAATTACATTTCCAATTTTTCCCTCAATTCTTCGCTAATGGTATCCGTTATCGCAATAATGTCATCGGCAACCTGGGTATTGTTAATGATGATCTTATGGCATTCATTTTTATAAGGCAATAAAAACTCTTTATAAGCCGGTACAACATGATTTTCCCATTTGTACATCACATCATCGTGTGAGTAGCCGCGTTCCAGCAGGTCGCGTTTTAAGCGGCGTTGCAGGGCTATGTCTTCTTCTACATCAATGAATATCTTCATATCCAATACATCCGCTATTTCCTTAAAATGCAGAATAAACAAACCTTCTACAATAACAATAGGGGCAGGTTTAATCTCAAGCATTTTAGGTGTGGCATTTGGGTTGCCAAAGGTGTATTCCTTTTTAGTGAAACTTTCACCGTGCATCAGTTTATCAATATCGGCCATAAAATGGGCTTTATCAATAGTGTGCGGCAAATCGAAATTGTAAAGTTTATTCTCTAACGGAGTCATGTTATCCGCTACCGGGATGTAGTAATCATCCTGCGATACTAAACACACTTCGTCGGCTTTAAAGTGTTCTAAAAAGCATTTCAAAAAAAAGGTTTTGCCCGATCCGCTTCCGCCGGCAATACCAATAATAAAAGGTTTATTCATTCGGAGTTCCGTAGCTTATAATTACGTGAAAACGTTTATCCATGGCGCCTATTGATTCTGCAACACTTTTCGTCATCACCATCAGGGCATCTTTGGTATTTTCATTATCAGTAAATGTACCAACAACTTTTGCAAAAGTTGTACGGTTTGTCATCGGGTTTGTAATTTTAATTACGGTACCAATTGGAGCGGTTTTGTGCAGTACCCATTTCTTGGTAGGGTCAAGGTTATCGTTATCCATCCAAACAGCCAAACCTTTCTCGTTCTTTTCCTGTAAGCCATAGCGGTTAGCCGGAACATTCCGATGGCTCAACTCAATACTGTCTGATGTTGCAACCAATGTTGTATCACGTTTGGCAGTAGGAATAGGAGGCTGCTGTACAGGGATTTGCTGAGTAACTTGCTTTGGAGCAACCACAGTTGGAGTTACCACTTGTTTAACCGCAGATGTGGTTGGCGGCACCGATCTAACCAATATGATTTGACCGGGAGTAAGGTTAGTGGATTTTAAATTATTTAAACTGGTAATATCAGCAACGGTAGTATTAAAGCGTTTTGATATCGCGTACAGCGTTTCGCCGGCAGCAACTTTGTATTGGGTGGTAGATGCCTGTGTTTCTGAAGTAGGTATTGGCGTAGTTGCAGTTGGGTTTTGAACCGTAGCTTTGGGCTCCATAGCCGGAGAGCTTCTTATACTAAAATCATTGTGAGCGGCAATGCCGGTTTTTTTGGGAGCAGGCATTTCCGCGAAAGCTAACTCTGTAGGTACTTTAATAACCTGACCGATACTTAACGTTGGTGCATTGTTATTAAAAGCGATAAGCACTTTTGGTTCAACTTTATATTTTCGGGCTATGGAGTAAAAGCTCTCGTGAGGTTCAACTTTATGCAGGATAACTTTTTTGCCATTCTGATTTTCAACCCCTGTAGAATCTATCAGGCCATTGGCAAATAAAGAAATAGAAAGTGATGATAATAAGATGGTTATTAATAAAAATTTAAATTTCATCATTGTTTTTTAAACGCATTTATAAATTTAAAACCTTTAGTTCAATTCTGTTTTTGATGTAGATCAACCGGTTTTGTTGCATTATAAACGCCTCGGGTTGCAGTTTTTGTATCTCATCAAGTAATAAATCCTCGTAAACCAATTCTTCACCTTGCATTATCAGCAAAATTTGGCTAAGGTTAGTTTTAACTAAGGCGTGCAAAGATACAATTCTAAAACTATTGTGCTCAATGTAATGGATATTACCAACTACCTCGCCCTCAATATGTGCTTTAAAGTTATCATCCAGCGTGTCTATAAGATGTGGAACCTTCATGTTTTGATCCTGATCTATATCAACAGATACATCAAAACCGCGTAAAGCTGCACCAGTTTGAGCGTTTAATACAAATAATTTAGGCGGCTGTATCTGGGTATTGTAGGCTATAGGTCCGCTTGCGCTGATATGTTGAATGGCGTAGGTGAAATTCTTCCATAAAATATTTCCTGTGGCTCCGTCTATAGCAGTAATGCCTTTGTGTACCGGGCTTTGTGCCGATTCATATCCATGTAAAAACAAAACACCTTCAAAGCAGCCTTCCATTCCGGTTAGCCAGCTTTCATCCGGAATAAAATCAATAAAAGTAACTTTACCACTATTCAGATCAAATCCCGAAAAGGAAACTTGCCTGCTTTCTACATCACGTGTTTCAGTAAACAACAACTCCTTTTGCGGGTCGATCAGCATTCGCCATATCTGCCCCGCAAATTGCTGTTGTATGGATGGCTTTAATATTATCATGTATTGGCTAGTCGCATTAATTAAAGAAGCCTGCTTTGAACAAGCAGGCTTCTTTAATATACTTAAGTTGGATAATCTGTTTGGCTTATTAGAATCTCAAACCAAACGTCACAAAAACATTGTCGTATGTTTTGCTCACATCAGCCTGCGGACTTAAAGTAGTGGTTGTATAAGGGAATATACTTTGTGTTCCTTGCACATTGGTATAGGTTGCATCAATATAATAATTCATAAACCTATACCCCAAACCACCACTAATGGTTTTCAAATCGCTGCCATAGTTACGTTGCGGGTTACCCTGGATGCCATATCCTCCACGCAGGTAAAGTTGGTCTAATTTGACCTCGGCACCAGCATGCGCGTTAACTGTTGAGCGGTACAGGCTTTTAATGTCATGGTTATCATTACTTGCATCATAGCCATCAGCATTGGTTAACCTGGTGCTTGAGTAGTCAAGGTATTCAACATCGCCGGTAATAAAGCCAACGGTGCCTAAAAACACAGCTACACCACCGCTAACTTTTAATGGGGTATGAAAATTATAAGTTAGTGGATAATCTGCCGGGCCATTTGCATAAGTGGCAATCACACCCGTTTTGTAATTAGTATTTAATCCTTCAGAGTAATCATCGTCAATAGTATACCAGGTTGGTGTAGTTAAAGTAGCTCCAATACGTACCGCCGGGTCTGGTTTGTATATAAAACCTAAACGGGCATTAAAGCCCGAACCTGTAGTGGCCTGGTTTTGTGAGTATGATGATACGTAATTAGAGTTTGTGGGCACATTGCTTGAATTAAGCACCGAAGCAGTACCTGTTTCTGTGAAAGTATTAATAGAATTGTAACGCAAACTGGTTATACCTATGCCAAAACCGAGGTAAAATGTGTTACTGTAATTGGCTCCTCCCGAAATACTGAATTCGGTTTGTCCGCCTTCGCGCGTAATGCTGTTGGTTTGATTAACAGTTTTACTACCCGCTGCCGAATTGTAAGGGAATACGTTACTTTGATAAGTAGGCCCGCCATTGCTGTACTGGTCTATCAGGTTATGTACATAAGCCCAATCCTGCAAAGTATATGGGTTATTCACATCTACCCCTTGGCCATTAGCCAGGTTTGCGTAATAATTTGAAATAGAATTGGCCGTATTATTACCGTTATAATTAATGGTTTGATAAAAATCATTAGTGCGGTTATATGATGCACCAACATTAAAACTCAACCACCCTTGTTCTTTATTACCTCCCGATGGGGTATTTAATCTGGAATATAAAACCGCTGAGGCATTGTTGAAATTTAAATTACTTGTATTTGATTCTGAACCTTGCCCTAAGTAATAAGTACTTGCACCAAACTTGTTAAACTCGGGAGTAATGCTTAATTCCGATTTGGTAAAAAAACCTAAACCAGCAGGGTTACCACTAATGTTACTCATATCGCCGCCAACAGCGGTTTGAGCGTTACCAATAGCCTTTATTCTGGCCGTTGATCCGGTTTGGGAAGTAGAAAACCGGATAGCATCCTGCGAATATTGAGCGTAAGAGGTTTGTGTAATGGCTACTATAGCCACTACGGTTAGTATATGTTTGGTTTTCATGTAAGATAGATTGTCTGCGTACAATTAATTATGGTCTAACCGGCCTGCCACCACCTGATGATGATGAACCTGAGCTACTTGAACCCGAAGATGAAGAAGCTGGCTGCGATTGTGTTTGTGGCTGTGGTTGGTAAGTTGGTTGCGGGCGTTGTTGCTGTGGCTGTGCATCCTGACGAACCGGCCTTGCGCCACTATTGTTGTTACTACCATTATTGCCGTTTGTACTATTGGTAGCTACACTTGCCGAACCAGATCCCCTTGAACCACGCTGTGTGTAAACGCCGCTGTTGTTGCCATTGTTATAAGATATACCACTACCTCTGTTACCATAAGATACACCAGCAGTGTTAGAGTTAGCAGGCATTCCCGATCCACGGTAAGGCCTTGGGTTATTATATGTGCGTGCAACATTATAATAAGATACCGCTCCCCAGTAAGGTGAGTAACCATAACCTATAGTATTACCGTAATAGCCATAATTGCTATAGCCAAAGTACGGGTTGTACCCATAGTTATATCCATAATAGCTATAAGGACTGTAGCCAAAATAACCACCACCATAACCGCCAAATCCTAATCCAACGCCAAAGCTGTATCCGTTGTAATATGGGCTGTATTGTCCGTAGTATAGGTCTTCATAATACGATGATAAGAACGGCGAGTAATTATAAAAGCGATTTAAGCGTGCCGAATAGCTATCATAATAGTAATAATCGTCCTGGTTGTTGTAACGATTGTTATAATTATCATCGCTGCGATACGTATTTTGCTGGACTGCATAAACAGGCTGGTCGCCGGCTTTAGCCTTGGTGTAATATACATCATCATCAGGTACTTGTGACGATGCTAACTTATTTTGAGTAGAACAGGAACTCAACGCTATAGCGCCGATTAGAATCATTCCCTTAAGTATGTTCCGTTTCATTTTTATAATTGGTTAAAGTAAAAGTTTAAATAAAGTATAAATTTATAAATTTGGCGGCAATAATAACATAATTGAATAGTCAAATTTTATACCACAATATATATGAGCAAAGGGATCGTTAGTAAAGACGAAGATTACTCGCAATGGTTTAATGATTTAGTTGTTAAAGCCGATCTGGCCGAACATTCTGCCGTTAAAGGATGTATGGTAATTAAACCATATGGATATTCCATTTGGGAAAAGATGCAGGCCGTATTAGATCAAATGTTTAAAGATACAGGGCATAGTAACGCGTATTTTCCGCTCTTTATACCAAAATCATTCTTCTCAAAAGAGGCAAGCCACGTAGAAGGTTTTGCTAAGGAATGCGCGGTTGTAACACATTACCGCCTAAAGAACGATGGCAATGGCAATATTATTGTGGATGAAACTGCAAAATTAGAGGAAGAACTGATCGTTCGCCCAACATCCGAAACCATTATCTGGAATACCTATAAAGGATGGATCCAATCCTACCGTGATCTGCCACTTTTAATAAACCAATGGGCCAATGTAGTGCGCTGGGAAATGCGCACACGCCTGTTTTTACGCACCACGGAGTTTTTGTGGCAAGAGGGCCACACCGCCCACGCCACGCCAGAAGAAGCCATTGCCGAAACCGAGCAAATGCTCCACGTATATGCCGACTTTGCCGAAAACTGGTTAGCATTACCAGTAGTTCGTGGTAAAAAAACAGCCAACGAACGCTTCGCCGGAGCATTGGATACCTATTGCATCGAGGCTTTAATGCAGGATGGTAAAGCTCTGCAAGCCGGTACATCACACTTCTTAGGTCAAAACTTTGCCAAAGCTTTTGATGTAAAGTTCACCAGTAAAGAAGGCAAACAAGAGTTTGTATGGGCAACATCATGGGGGGTATCAACCCGCTTAATGGGCGCCTTGGTAATGGCCCATTCTGATGATTCAGGGTTGGTTTTGCCACCAAAACTGGCACCAATACAGGTTGTTATCGTGCCTATCTTCCGCAGCGATGAAGAGTTGGCACAGATCAGCGAATATGTAGCTACGCTATCCAAAGAGTTAAAATCAAAGAATATTCGCATTAAATACGACAACCGCGATACACAACGCCCAGGCTTTAAGTTTGCCGAATACGAACTAAAAGGTATCCCGTTAAGGGTAGCCATCGGTGGCCGTGACCTGGCTAACGGTACTGTAGAGTTAGCTCGCCGCGATACCAAAACCAAAGAAACCGTTCAGCAAGAAGGTTTAACTGATTTGATCGAAAACCTACTGGTTGAGATCCAGGATAACATCTTCCAAAAAGCATTCAAGTTCCGTGCAGAAAACACACGCGAAGTAGATACTTACGAAGATTTCAAACGTACCCTCGACGAAACTCCGGGCTTCATCTCAGCACATTGGGATGGTACGCCAGAAACCGAAGAACGCATCAAACAAGAAACCAAAGCAACAATCCGCTGTATCCCCTTAGACAATAAACAGGAAGCCGGAACGTGTATATTAACCGGCAAACCAAGTACCCAACGTGTGCTATTTGCGAGGGCGTATTAGCCCCCTAACCCCCTAAAGGGGGAACAGGAGTTTCCTTTCCCTAAAGGAAATCGGTCGTTTATAATTGCTCCCCCTTTAGGGGGCTGGGGGGCTCAACTACATGCTCATGAAATTCGGAACAAAAGCAATACACGCGGGGCAGGAGCCCGACCCAACAACCGGTGCCGTAATGACGCCCATATACCAAACATCAACCTATTGGCAAAAAACGCCGGGCGATAATAAGGGGTATGAGTATTCGCGTGGTACAAATCCAACCCGTAAGGCATTGGAAGATTGTTTGGCAGCGCTCGAAAACGCCAAACACGGCCTCGCTTTTTCCAGCGGATTAGGCGCTACCGATGCCGTAATGAAACTACTTTTACCCGGAGACGAAGTAATAACCGGCGACGATCTGTACGGCGGTTCATACCGCATGTTCACCAAAATATTTGCCAACTTTGGTATTAAGTTCCATTTTCTGGATATGTCCAAACCAGAAAATATTGTACCCTACATTAACGATAAAACCAAACTCATCTGGATAGAAACACCAACCAATCCAACGATGAAGATCATCGATATTGAGGCCGTAGCCAAAATAGCGAAAGCAAAGAATATCCTGCTTTGTGTAGATAACACCTTTGCCTCACCATTCCTGCAAAACCCTATCGATCTGGGTGCCGATATTGTGATGCACTCTGCAACCAAATACCTCGGCGGTCACTCCGATGTGGTAATGGGAGCGTTGATGCTGAACGACGATGAACTTTACAAAAAGCTCTGGTTCATTTACAACGCAACGGGCGCAACCCCTGGTCCGCAGGATAGCTTTTTAGTGCTGCGAGGTATTAAAACCCTGCACCTGCGTATGAAAGCCCATTGCGAAAACGGTCGCCAAATAGCTCAATACCTAAAAACACATCCCAAGATCGATAAACTCTATTGGCCCGGTTTCGAAGATCATCCTAACCACGATATCGCCAAAAAGCAAATGCGCGATTTTGGTGGCATGATATCCTTCACCGTAAAGGGTGCAACCTTAGAAGATACCTACAAGCTTGCAGGCTCATTCAAAGTATTTACCCTTGCCGAATCATTAGGCGGTGTAGAATCATTGATCAACCACCCCGTAAGCATGACTCATGGCTCCATCCCGAAAGAACTCCGTGAAAAAGCCGGCGTTGTTGATAGTCTTTTACGCCTAAGCGTAGGAGTGGAGGATATTGAAGATTTATTAGAGGACCTGAAACAAGCTTTAGGATAAAGCCCCCTACCCCCTAAAGGGGGAACAAACTATGGTTAAGAACAAATTTGATTATGAGTTTCCCCTTCAGGGGATGGAAGGGGCCCTGAAGCATTTTCTCGATGCCAAAGTAGCCCAATACAATCGCCCCGATTTCATCAAAAACGACCCTATCGTCATCCCGCACCTGTTCACCAAAAAGGAAGACATCGAGATCATGGGCTTCTGGGCGGCAACTTTAGCCTGGGGGCAACGCGTAACCATCATCAATAAATGTAAACAACTCATCAGTTTGATGGATGGCGCACCGCACGATTTCATCATGAACCACCAAGAGATCGACCTCAAAAAGTTGCTCCATTTCAAACACCGTACCTTTAACGATATCGACACCCTATATTTCATCAGCTTCTTCCGCTACCATTACGAAAGGCACGAATCGCTCGAAGCCGCATTCATGCCCCCTAATCCCCTAAAGGGCGAACAAATAATAGAATTAGCTAAGGCAAGAGCCGGTAGCAAATTAGCTCCACCTTTAGCGGGCTGGGGGGCTGAGCAGTCGCTCAACTATTTCCGCCGCTACTTCTTCTCCCTGCCCGATTTTCCGCACCGCACCAAAAAACACGTATCCTCGCCCGAGCAGAAATCAACTTGTAAACGCCTGAATATGTTTCTTCGCTGGATGGTGCGTAAAGATGATAACGGAGTAGACTTCGGCATTTGGAATCACATTAAACCCGCCGATCTTATTATGCCCTGCGATTTACATGTAGACCGTGTGGCCCGTAAACTCAAACTCATTACCCGTAAACAAACCGATTGGCAAACCGCCGTCGAACTCACCCAAAAACTCCGCGATTTCGATCCAATTGACCCCGTTAAGTACGATTTTGCCCTCTTCGGCCTGGGTATAGAAGAGAAGTTTTAATTAACAACACATGGGTAAATATGGGTATTATCAAAAGGCTTGATTCCTGATTATCACCTCTTGATTCTTCTTTGCACATGGGTAAATATGGGTGTTTTCAAAAGTCTTGATTCCTGACTCTTGCCTCTTGATTCTTCTTTCAATATCTAAATCTTGATTCCCGCACCGCGCAAATAAAAATCATAAAATTCCTCCGCGAAATTATTCAGGCTCCCAAAAGCTTCTTTAATAGCCCTATCGGTTGAATATCCTTTTTGCATCAGCACAAGTATCGGCGCCAGGTAATCCTTATCCTGATTGATCAAAAAATAGATGATACAGTACGATGTCGCATAAAGCATATCGGCCTTCTTTTTGATGTACCAATCTGAGTTTGGGGTCTTGAAAAAGTTATTCAGGTTAAAAGTACGTGCCCTTATACTATCCTTTACCATCTTTACAATCCCTGCCTGTGGCATATACAATATCCGGTTGTCGGTAGTTTCAACCAAATAACCTAACAAAGTTGCAATACCCTCGTTAAGCCACTTAGGCGGGTTTGTATAATTATAACGCAACAGGTTATGGCTCGATTCATGGAAAAGCGTGCGCATGTAATTATCCGTTTTGTAGATAAAAATCTTGTTTTTAGCCGGCATGTAATATCCGTCTGCAAAAGTAGCATTAGCCGTAGCACCATTTTGCAGGTCATTAAATTCACGCTTTTTGCCATATAAATTAATATCGATAGTAACTGTGTCGTTCCGGGTAGTTTTAAACACCTGGTTGTAAAAATTAGCCTCAAACCTTCCCATTTTATTAAGCAGGGCAGTATCGGCATTACTCAATTTACAATTGATGGTATTGATACGGAATATCTGTGCCTTAGCCGGTAAAATACCCGTTAGCAACAGTAAAAAACAAATAAAATGTTTAGTTAATTTAGTGATATTCATGTTTTAAGCACTGGTTAGGTTTACATATAAAGTAAAGCAAATACTTTGTGTTAATAAAATGGGAGAGAATTAATATTTGAACACTTTTGATGGGTATGGATATTGAAGTCTTGATTCTTGCTTCTTCTTTTGGGCGTTACAAGTCCTCACCGCCGATAGAAGCGGTTCCGGGCTTTCCACTGCAATCGCTAACGCGAAGAGAGGGGGAAATAGTAAGAAATTTAAATAACAATTTTCGGCTTTCTTTTTGGTTAAGCCTACTATACACAAATATACAAAAAACGTCCGTTTTATACAATACGCCATATTTTTAGCTATGTTAAAATAGCAACAATCAGATTTTTATTCACCGCTAACTGCCATACTTTTGTGTTATGGATTTGTTTAATACCGAAATGCTAACCAACATATTGCCCTTTGATGGCGAAGTAAATTACTACGGGCGCGTGCTCGATCTGCACACCGCCGATCATTATTTACACACCCTGCTCAATACCATCGAATGGAAGAACGACGAAGCCATCATCTTTGGCCGCCACATCATCACCAAACGCAAAGTAGCCTGGTATGGCAACGCCGGCTTCTCCTACAAATACTCCGGCACAACCAAACATGCTCTGGACTGGACACCCGAACTGCTCCAACTCAAACAATTAGTAGAAACCATAACCGGCGATCAATTCAACTCCTGCCTGCTCAACCTCTATCACAACGGAGACGAAGGCATGGCCTGGCACAGCGACGATGAAAAATCCCTCGGTAAAAACACCACCATAGCCTCACTAAGCTTTGGCGCCGAACGCAAATTCGCCCTCAAACACAGATCGTCAAAAGAGTCACGCTCGCTATTATTAGAAACCGGCAGCCTGCTCGTAATGAAAGGCACAACCCAAACCAATTGGCTGCACTCGCTCCCCAAAACAAAAAAGGTAACAACGCCACGTGTAAACCTAACCTTCAGAACTATGGTTTAATATGAAATATAGTCTCAAATCTCTAATCATTTTAACCCACTAATTTTCGATATCAGGCCCGCAACGTTTTTAGTACCCAGTTTTTTACTAATGTTTTTTGTGACCGATAAGAAAATGACACGCCACTAATTTTGATATATAGGAACATTCCCCCCAAATCCGCACCTTTGCATTAATGTCTCAAATCTCAAATCTAAAATCTCAAATCTCTCAAAAGGAAGATACCATTGTTGCCCTGGCCACGCCAAACGGCATAGGAGCCATTGGCGTTATCAGGCTTTCCGGTCCGGATGCCATCGCGATAGCCAACAGTGTTTTTAAAGGTAAAGATCTGGAGAAACAGGCATCCCATACTATTCACTTCGGTAATATAGTTGGTGAGGGCATTGTGTTAGACGAAGTATTGGCATCCGTATTCATAGCCCCACGCTCGTACACCCGCGAAAACGTGGTCGAAGTATCCTGCCATGGCTCGGCATACATTATGGAGTCTATCATCAAGCTTTTTATCAAACAAGGGGCACGCTCAGCCAAACCCGGTGAGTTCACACTACGCGCGTTTGTCAACGGTCAGCTTGATCTAAGTCAGGCCGAAGCCGTTGCCGATTTGATAGCCTCAAACTCAAAAGCATCGCAACAGGTAGCCATGCAGCAATTACGTGGCGGCTATAGCAATCAGCTACAACAACTGCGTGATCAACTGGTAACCTTTGCATCATTAATTGAGTTAGAACTCGATTTTTCGGAAGAAGATGTAGAGTTTGCCAACCGCATACAATTAAAGCAACTGGTAGTTGATATCAGTAACATGATAAGCAAACTCATCCAATCTTTTGAATTGGGTAATGCTATAAAACAAGGTGTAAACACAGTAATAGCCGGGCGGCCAAACGCCGGTAAATCCACTCTGCTCAATGCATTGTTAAATGAAGATCGTGCCATTGTAAGTCACATAGCAGGTACAACACGTGATACTATCGAAGAGATCCTCAACATCAACGGAATAAATTTCCGTTTAGTAGATACAGCCGGACTACGTGAAGCCACCGATACTATCGAAGCCATAGGCGTACAAAAAACCCTCGAAAAGATCAGCCAAAGCGCGTTACTACTGTATGTATTCGATGCAGAAACCATGACTGGCGAAGACGTAGCCCAAGACCTGAAAAACCTGATTCACCCAGGCATCCCCATCATAGCCATAGCCAACAAAATAGATCTGTTAGCAGATAGTAAGCTCGCCGCCAGTTTTAATCTGCCCGAAGATGTAAAGCTCATCACCGTATCCGCTCGCGAAAAGCAGCACATTGATGAACTGAAACAAACCATATACAACAGCTCCGTACAGGGCCAACTCACTGGCAACGAAACCCTGGTAACCAATATTCGCCACCTCGAAGCCCTCCAAAAAACAGAGCAAGCCCTAATCCGCGTCCTCAACGGAATAGAACACCCCGTAACCTCCGATTTTCTGGCCATGGATATCAAACAATCCCTCTACTACTTAGGCGAGATCACCGGAGCCGTTACTACTGATGATTTGCTCGATAATATATTTTCTAAGTTCTGTATTGGCAAATAGTGCCGACAAATACCCAAAACTAACGACAATTTACTACAATTAAATAGTTCATTGTTAGTAAGTTATAATTATTCGCTTGTCCAAATTCTTGGATAATTGGCATTGTATTTCTTATATTTGGTACTAAGTTGTTACTCAAAAATGATTTTTTTTGCGATCAAGATTTTGGGGGAAAATTAAGTCACTTATAAACCCTTATTTACGCTTATTAAGCCTTAGATGTGCTTAGAATGGCTTAAATTCGGGGCAATTACGACTGATGATGCCGGGTTAAGACATCGGTGGTTATCTTCCCAGAGTGGTGTAATAATCTGATATTTAGTATTTTAAAAGTGGAGATATTATCGCAGGGAATTGCTTTGCCAAAATTTCGCTGATTATATTTTTGATTGAGATTATTTATGAGTTCAAATTTCACAGTAAACCGATTATGTGAACAATGCGGAAACGTATTTGTAGCAAAAACCACCGTTACGAGGTTTTGCAGTAGCTTAAGGCACTCAGCAGATCGTAATGCCTGCTGGTTTTAATGCTCATGACTGGGAGATCATCGGCCTGTTACAGGATGAGCAAACTGGCGCGATAAACGGTGCGACCCGTGCTACCATTGACGGATCAGTATCCGGTTTAATTATAATGAATTTCTTAAGATCACTTTGGCCGGGTCACGCATCTTTATGATTTCCTTATTTATAATTGCTCTGCCTGCTTCTTCCCCCATCTTATTAAAGTCTGTAGTAATAACAGTAATTCCATTTTCCAGAACCTCTTTAACTGCTGTATCATTGTACGAAAGCAAACCAATGTCCTTGCCTAACTGCCAATTGTTTTTTCGACTTAGCTTTATAATCGAAACATCGTCCTGGTCGTATCTGCTGAAAGTAATATAAGCATCTCCCTTTTTAGCTTGTGCTTCATCTAAGGCGTTAATAACCTTATAAATTTTGGAGTATTTTTTGGCAAATGTTTCAAATCCCTCAATAACGGCTTTAGCATGGAAAGCTTCCAAAGGAGCTACTAATATAAGACGATCGTATTTATCTAATCTTGGTTGTAGTTCGGTCAGTTTATCTATAATATCTGATCTGTAATCTTGATATATACATGTATAGTCGCCCGTCAAATTCTTTTCTTCAAAGTCTAAAATAATTCTTTTATGAGGAGGGATATGGTTTAAGATCTCTGCCGGATCTTCTCTGAAAAAGGTGATGACCACAAAGTGGGTATAATTATTCAGGTTCTCATCGATCAATTTTTCAAATACTTTAAAATTATGATGGTGGAAATATACATCAACATCCGCTTGGTCTTTTATGACTTCTAAAAAGGAATGGTAGATCCTATCTCTCAGGACATTCATCTTATCAAGTATTAAACAAACCCGGTAGGGACGATACTGTGCTTTCTTTTTTACGTAATAGCCTTTGCGGTATTCGGCCTCAATAATACCTTTTTCAGAGAGGTAATTGAGACCCTTTAAGGCTGTTTCTTTACTCATTTTTAATTGACTTGTGAGCTCATTGAGTGAAGGAAGACGATCGTTGATCTGTAATTTATCGTTTTCTATCAGGCTGTTCACATGCTCAACTAACTGCAGATATTTCATGCGATGATTAATATTAGGCAGATCAGTCGAAGTTTCGTTGCTTTTTTTCACGGGAATTTAATCAGTAAGTGCTTGCAAAGTAAGAATTTTTCGCATAGTATTCCAGACCAAACCAGATTTTAACCCATATGATGTGAAGCGAAAAAAATAAATCGGCATACTGAATAAATAAATTTTGAAATCTAAAATAAACGCCATATCATTGTAAGTATAAACCAGACTAAACCAGACCAGATTTAATTAATAGACTTTCTTTGAGGAATAGCTATTAAATTAAAGGTTTAGTGATCTCTAAAACGATAAAGACTTTGATAAATACAATGGCTCATTTGAAAAAGATCTTAGTGAAGTTCTGTGCATGCATTTTCTGCGCTGCAATTTCAAGCGGTGCGTTTGCACAGGTTTACAAAGATCCAAAGAAACCCGTTGAAGATCGTGTTAGTGATATGCTTTCCAATATGACATTGGATGAAAAATTAAATTACATAGGCGGCTACAATGGATTTTATATACGGGGTATAAGCAGACTTGGCCTACCTGAAATTAAATTGACAGATGGACCTGTCGGAGTTCATAAAGATGGCAGGGCAATAGCTTATCCGGCAACTATCCTTACCGCGGCAACGTGGGATACAAGCCTGGTTAATCAACTTGGTTATCAATTGGGCCGTGATGCCAGAGCGCGCGGCGCTCATATTCTTTTAGCGCCGGGAGTTAATATTTACAGGGCCCCCATGGCCGGTCGTAGTTTTGAATATATGGGCGAGGATCCATACCTGGTTTCAAGGCTGGCCGTCAATTACATCAAAGGTGTACAACAAGCGGGTGTGGTCGCAACGGTAAAACATTTTGCTGCTAATAACCAGGAATGGGATAGAAACAATATCAGCTCTGATATTGATGAAAGAACGTTACAAGAGATCTACTTTCCGGCATTTAAAGCCGCAGTAATGGAAGCGCACGTGGGAGCGGTAATGAATAGTTACAACCTTATTAACGGGCAACATGCCACCCAAAGTAATTATTTAAACAATGTGGTACTTAAAAAGGACTGGCATTTCGATGGTGTTTTAATGTCGGACTGGGATGCAACTTACGATGGGCGCGCTGCAGCAAACGCTGGCCTGGATCTGGAGATGCCATACGCTAAATTTATGAGCTCGGCAAACTTGTTGTCCGCCTTAAATAAAGGTGAAGTAAAACAGAGTGTGATCGACGATAAGGTTGCCAGGATACTTCGTTTAGTATTTAAGAATGGTTTTTATGATCACCAACAAAAAGACAATACGATACCTAAAAATAATCCGGATGGACAAAAGGTTGCTCTGGAATTAGCGAAAGGTGGAATAGTATTGCTAAAGAATCAGGGGAAACTATTACCCTTATCAAAAACAGTAAAAACCATTGCAGTTATCGGACCCAATGCCAACACATACATAGCCGGAGGTGGAAGTTCATATACATTTCCATTTTCATTTATTACTGCTTTACAGGGAATTAAGAAGAATGCCAACGGTGTCAAAGTGGTTTACGTACCTGGGATACCTCCATTTAGCGATCTGGTTTCTAACTCAAAATTCTATATTGATAAGAATTTTCGTCGTACGGGATTAAAAGCAACCTATTTTAACAACAGCAAACTTGATGGAATACCGGTAAAAGTAGCAGAGGAACAAAATGTAAATATCCATAATGGTTGGGGTGTCGTGGCCGAAAATAAAGGGGTTCCTTATGATCATACATCTATCCGTTGGACGGGGTATGTAAAACCTAAATTAAGTGGGAGGTATCAATTTACAGTACGAGGATTTGATGGATTTAGACTTTGGATAAACGATAAAAAAATCATTGATGCCTGGCAAGATCAGGGTATTACATCTAAAAGTGCGTCTATGCTTTTAGATGGAAATAAACCGTATGCCATAAAATTGGAATACTATGCAAATACTCACCCCGTTGATATCAGTTTTGCGTGGGGTATTGAAAAAATAAATTATCAAGATGCTATAAAGGCAGCAAAAAAAGCTGACATCGCATTTGTATGTGCTGGTTTTAATGAATCAACAGAGAAAGAATCTGTTGACAGAACCTTTGGATTACCTGCAGGACAGGATGAACTTATTTCGGCTATAGCTAAAGCCAACCGTAACACGGTGGTTGTTTTAAATGCTGGCGGAGGTGTTAGTATGGCAAAATGGATAACCAATGTCAAAAGTATATTGTACCCATGGTATCCAGGTCAAGAGGGTGGAGAGGTGATCGCGGATATTATCTTTGGCAAAACAAATCCCAGTGGCCATTTACCTATCAGTATTGAAAAATCATGGAGCAATAATCCTGTCTACAAAAACTACTACGATACTACAGGTAGTAAGAGAATCAATTATAAAGAAGGAGTATTTTTAGGCTACCGTTTTTACGACAGTAATATCACTAAGCCACTTTTTCCATTTGGATACGGATTGTCGTACACTAATTTTTCCTATGATAACTTGAATGTAAAAGTTACCGATTCAACAACTGTTGATATTCACTTTACAATTAAAAATACAGGCAAATATGATGGGGCTGAAGTTTCACAGGTTTATGTGAGGCAAATTAATTGTCCGGTACTCAGGCCTTATAAAGAATTGAAGGCATTTGCTAAAACGTTTATTAAAAAAGGTGAAAGTAAGGATATCAATATTCGCCTCAACCGTTCTGCCTTTGAATATTACAGTGCGCAGGAAAAGAAATTCAAGCACGATCCGGGAATGTTTGAACTATTGATCGGGTCATCATCTGCTGATATATCTTTAAAAAACACGATTAACATAAAATAGACTCACTTTGTTCTTGATAACCAATAAATAAACCAACTATATGAGTATACCTATTACTTTACTAACCCAAACAAATTACTATCCGTGGTTATATCGTGTTCGGCTGCGATCAATGAGCACGCTTCTGATCTTTTTCTGTACAATATCAACCAGCTCTTTTGGCGGTATCTTTCAAGCTAAAGTAAAAGCATCTGTGGTAATCACAGGGAAAGTCACTGACGCGGTCAATGGTTCATCACTGCCAGGGGTAACCGTCAAACTTAAAAACAGCGATATTTCCGCATCTTCAGATCAGGATGGAGGCTATAAAATTACTGTTCCAAATCTCAGCGGAACCTTAATATTTAGTTTTATAGGTTATTCGCCTATCGAAGTGCCGATAGCAAATAAAAACAGTATTAATGTGCAGCTCAAGGAATCAGCTAAGAACTTAAACGAAATAGTTGTGATCGGTTATGGTCAAACCACTAAAAAAGAGTTAACCAGTGCTATCGCCTCGGTAGATATGAAAAGTTTTGAAAAGGCTCCTATAAAATCATTCGATGAAGCTTTGGCGGGACGAGCGGCAGGTGTACAAGTTGCTGGGAATGATGGGCAACCGGGGTCTAATTCTAATATTACGATCCGTGGTGCCGGATCAATAACACAAGATATATCTCCGCTGTATATCATAGATGGGTTCCCGGTTGAAAATGCTGATCCCAATTCAATAAATCCGGCAGATATCGAATCTATCGACGTTCTTAAAGATGCGTCGGCCACCGCTATTTATGGTGCCAGAGGAGCTAACGGCGTTATCGTAATTACAACGAAACGCGGCGGTAAAGGCGATCCGGTTATCAATTATAATGGATATTATGGCTTACAGAAAAACAGCAAAACCATACCATTAATGAGCGCGTATGAATTTGTGCGTTACCAACTTGATTATGATCCGGCCGCGGCGTCGATCTATCTGAACGGGCGTACGTTAGATGATTACAAAAACATCAATGGTATAGATCTGCAAAAGCAATTGTACCGTACTGCTCCCATGCAAAACCATACGATATCTATTCGGGGTGGTAATGATAAAACAAAGTATTCCATTTCAGGCGGAATCATAGATCAGGATGGTATAATTATAAACTCAGGTTTTAATCGTGCTCAAGGTAGGTTTACCCTTGATCAAAATGTGAATAAAAAACTTAAGGTCGGCGCGAATATTAACTACAGCAAAAGTAGCTATAACGGCCTGGTAGCATCAGACCCTTCAACCATTTCTTCTGCAAGTACTAATCTTTTATATGCCGTATGGGGGTGGCGACCGGTTTCGGGCGGATCATCAGATAACGACCTTGATCTTCAAGATCAACTCTTTGACCCTGGATTCGACGCCGTTACCACATCTGATTATAGGGTTAACCCTATAATAGACGCGCAAAATCAACTACGCCAAACCATAGTAAAAAGCTTACAGGCAAATGGTTATTTAGAATATCTGTTGGTTCCTCATTTTACGCTAAGAGTAACAGGAGGTATTACAACAAATGATAGTAAAGTGGAATCCTTTTATAATTCATTAACCGCCAGGGGAAATAAATTAAATACATCAACGGGTGTAAACGGATCAATTTATAATGCTAATAACTCCACGTGGCTTAACGAAAATACCATAACCTATAAAAACACTTTTAACAAAGATCACGATATTACCATATTAGGTGGATTTAGCCAGCAAGGTAACACATCCGAAAATTATGGTTTCGGTGCCATATTAGTCCCAAACGAATCTCTGGGAATAGATGGTTTAGATCAATCAACGGCCATAACGCCTGTTTCGTTGAGTTCCAGATGGGCGCTGATGTCTTTTTTGAGCAGAGCAACTTACAGCTACAGATCAAAATACCTGTTTACGGCATCCTTTCGTGCTGATGGTTCATCAAAGTTTGCCAGTGGAAAAAAATGGGGGTATTTCCCGTCGGCTTCAGTGGCATGGCGAATGAGCAACGAAAAGTTTATGCAAGGCTTAACCTTTATCTCCGATTCAAAACTTCGGTTTAGTTACGGTCAAACGGGAAATAACAGGGTGTCGGACTTTGCGTACCTATCGCAGATCAACTTGCCGGCCTCGGTACTCTATTCGTTTAATAACTCTATTCCCTTAAATGGCGCTGTTGTTACCGCTTACGGAAACCCAGATCTAAAATGGGAAACGGCTATCCAAACGAATTTGGGATATGACCTAAGCCTGTTCAACAGCAGGATAGACATCACCGTCGATCTGTATTCTAAAACAACACGCGACCTATTGTTAAATGCCCAGCTGCCTTACACAACGGGTTTATCACAGGCATTTAAAAATATTGGCAGTATCAGAAATCAAGGTCTTGAGTTTACACTAAATACTGTAAATGTTCACAACAAAACATTTACATGGGGTTCAAATTTCAATATCAGTTTTAATCGAAATCAGGTAATTGCTTTAACTGAAAATCAACAATCTCTGTTATCAACTGTTAATGTCGACTTGAAATTAAATACACTGCCGGCTTATATTGCTACAGTGGGCCAACCCGTAGGGCAAATGTATGGATTGATATGGGATGGGGTTTATCAATACAGCGACTTTGATGTTACACCACAAGGCAAATATGTGCTGAAAAATGGTATACCCAATAACGGAACATCAACGCAGCCGGGCTCTATCAAATACAGGGATATCAATGGCGACGGGGTGATAGACGCTAAGGACTTCACGGTGATCGGCAGAGGCTTGCCTATTAGTGTAGGCGGTTTTACGAATAACTTCACCTATAATGGCTTTGATCTGAATATTCTTTTCCAATGGTCATACGGAAACGATATCATTAATGCCAATCGATTATTGTTTGAAGGAAATGCAAAAGGCGCAAAATACTTAAATCAATTTGCAAGTTATGCAGATCGTTGGGAGCCTGATAATCCAAGCAATACCCTATTCAGAGCAGGTGGCCAAGGCCTAATTAATTATTCGAGCAGGGTAGTAGAAGATGGCTCATACTTACGATTAAAAACGCTGTCATTAGGTTACACTATCCCGACAAAAATATTAGCAAAAGTGAGTATCAAAAGCCTGAGAATTTACGCATCGGCTCAAAATTTATATACATGGACAAAATATACAGGTCCAGACCCTGAAGTATCCAACAGGAATTCAACATTAACACCGGGCTACGATTTTTCCGCGTATCCAAGAGCCAAAACTATCGTATTCGGATTGAACGTATCATTTTAATTAATAAAACGATGAAAATATTAAAATACACTCTTTTAACAACGCTGATTTTAACCGCAACAGCGTGCAACAAAATGCTTGATACCAACCCAACTGATTTTATCACGCCGGCCGCTTATTATAAAACTCCCTACCAGCTACAAAACGCCTTAATTGGCGTATACGCCACTATGGGGAATATTGGCGCGTTCGGTAATAATTATCTCTATAACTTTAATACAAATAGCGATGAGTCTTACGGCAGGGCAACTGAGGATACTCCATCTTTCTTGTTTGGAGCCGAAAACGTAAATGTTTCTAATTTTTGGCAGCAAATGTATGCCGGGATAGGTAATGCTAACTTATTACTTGCAAGTATTGACGGCGTAACCGCAACACAATCACAAAAGGATGTGATCAGGGGAGAAACATTGTTTTTAAGGTCTTACTTTTATTTTATGCTGGTGAGCAACTATGGCGATGTGCCGCTTGTTATCGATCCCACAGGCTCGATAACTGATGTTAATATAGCACGTGCCCCAATGAAACAGGTATATCTGCAAATTATTAACGATCTCACATCTGCCGAAACCTTATTGAAAACTCAAACTATTACTTCTTTAGGCTATAGTGGTAAGGCTAATCACACAGCGGTAATGGGCTTACTTGCCCGTGTAAATCTTTATATGGCTGGTTTTCCTCTATATGATGTATCCCGTTATCCGGAGGTTATATCATGGTGCCAAAAAATTATCGATACTAAAGAGCATGCTTTAAATCCTGATTATAAACAGGTATTTATCAACTACGCGCAGGATAAATATGATATTAAAGAAAATTTATTCGAAATTGAATTTGAAGGATTGGTATCAGGTAAAAACCTGGGGACTACCTATACCGGCCGCTATTGTGGTATCCGTTGTGTTGACGAAACCAAAGGCTTTAGCGCCGGGTATTTAAACGCGACAAAAAAATTATACGATGCATATGAGTTGAATACCTTAAACACAGCATCGCCAAACAAAACATCGTTCGACATAAGGAGAGATTGGAATTGCGCTAATTACACCTGGAGTGAAACGACAACTGCTACTTACACACCGGTTACCAACACATGGATCATGAATAGCGGTAAATGGAGGAGAGAATATGAAACAACAGCCACCAAGGATAAGAACTATACCAATGAAAATTACGCTGTAATTAGGTATTCTGACATTTTACTTATGATGGCCGAGGCCGAGAATGAATTAAACGGGCCTACCAAAGCTTATCCGTTCGTAAACCAGGTAAGACAGCGAGGGTACGGCATCTTATATGGTAACGTAGTTCGCAATATTGCGATCACTAATGCGGGTTCGGGATACACAACAGCTCCAACCGTAAATATCGTTGGCGGAGGAGGTTCCGGCGCTACTGCCACCGCTACCGTGGCGGCCGGAAAGATAACAAGTATCAGTATCATTAATCCGGGAACATTGACAGTTGCAGGGCCGTATTATACTTCGGCTCCAACTATAACATTTACCGCAACAGCAGGCACAGGTGCCGCTGCCACGGCAACCATATCTAAATCTACAGATGCCGATCTTTCTGCAACACAGACCGCTAGTAAGGAAAGTTTACGCCAGGCCATTAAAGACGAGCGTTTAAGAGAATTATGTTTCGAGGCCTTTAGGCGCAACGATTTGATCAGGTGGGGGAATTATGTTGGTGATATCAAAGACTTTTTAGCTTACGCTTCAGCAAACGGAGGAACGGCAACGGTTATCACCACACCGGCGACAAGGCTTTCTTCGCGCAATATTTATTTTCCGATACCTATTCATGAAATGTCTTTAAACAAAGCTTTGGTTCAAAATCCGGGCTATTAATTATTATCATAAAAAAAACATGAAAAATATATATGTGCTTTTATTGGTCTCGTTGATCATCGGAGGTTGTAAAAAATTGGAGGTGGCTTCGCCATTATTTGATGTTCAAACCGTGAAATTAACCTATAAGATAAATGATACTGTGAGGTTTAACATCTCTGGTAATGCGGGTAACATCTTATTTTATTCAGGAGAACAGGGTTTTACTTATGCGAACAGAACCAGGCTAACAGCAGACGGAACCCCGCAGTTCTCTTTTAACAGTACACGCGGTGGCGGTGCGCAAGACAATTCGTTGATGGTAATGGTCTCTACAGATCTTTCCGTCGTCGACTCCTCGCATGTCGTACATGCCACGTGGACCGATATTACAGGGCGCTCAGTATTATCAACAGGTACGGCACTTGGCTCGGGCAATATTGATCTGAGTGATTTTAAGAATAACGGACAACCGGTTTGGCTTGCCTTTAAATATCTTGGTACTAAAAGTGCTACCCTGGCTCAAAGAACATGGATCATCAAATCACTTTTAGTTAATAATATATTGCCAGATGGTACGGTGGCGCCTATCGCAACCATTGCGGACGCATCCTGGTCGTCAATTAATATAAAAAACCCGGCAGCTATTTGGGTTATACCCAATACGGCGACAATTACCCAAATAACCATAAATGGCGGGGTGGCGAACTCGGATGATAACGAAGACTGGCTAATAACAAGACCTTTAACGCTAAACAAGATAGCTCCGGATCTCAGCCGATCGATTCAAAATATCGGAAGTGACGCGTTAACAAATTACAGTTACGTATACACCAAGCCAGGTACCTATCATGTAACATTTGTTGGGTTTAATAACAGTGTTGATGATCAAAAAAGTATCATTAAAGAATTTGATATCGTTGTAACACCATAGTATGCTATATAGAGTAGTAATATTGATGTTTTTGGGGCAGCTGTTATTGCTGAATGGCAATGTGGGTGCGCAAAACATTAACATACAAAAGGAAATGGGTTTTGCTGAAAAGCAAATAACACTCTTGTTAAATGCTCATTCCGATCTAACCCAATTCCCGTTTTCTGTAAATGAGAACGGCACTCGTAAAGATATGCCTTCTTCATGGTGGTGCAGCGGCTTTTTTCCAGGAATACTATGGGAGCTATATGAATACACAGGGAACCTTAAATGGAAAACGGCGGCACAACATTGGACGGCCATGCTTGAAAAAGAACAGTATAATATCAGTACCCACGATCTTGGGTTTATGTTATACTGTTCTTATGGTAACGGTTACAAACTCACTAAAAACAAAAATTATAAAAACATACTAAAAAATGGCGCAAAGTCATTAGCTACACGATATAATGCAAATGTCGGACTTATCAGATCGTGGGATACTTTTGGTAAGTATCGGTTCCCGGTTATTATAGATAATATGATGAACCTCGAATTTTTGATGTGGGCATCAAAGCACGGTACGACCAATAATTATAAAGGAATTTGTATCTCTCACGCAGATAAAACTTTACAAAACCATTTCCGGTCAGATGGTAGCTGCTATCATGTGGTTTGTTATAGTGATAGCGGTATGGTTTTAGCAAAAAAAAATCATCAGGGCTTTCAGGATGAGTCAGCATGGGCCAGGGGGCAGGCATGGGCTTTGTACGGTTTTACGGTAATGTACCGCGAAACAGGGAAGGAAAAATACCTGGAGGTTGCAAATAAGGCAGCATCTTATATTTTAAATAACCCGAATCTCCCGAAAGATAAAATACCCTATTGGGATTATTTGGCTCCCAATATTCCTAATGAAGAACGCGACGCTTCGGCCGCTGCCGTTATAGCATCCGCCTTATTAGAATTGCAACGCTACGTGCCAACAAAACGAGTTTATTATGTACAGTCAGCAAAAAAGATAATTCGATCTCTATCCTCACCACAATATAAAGCGGGTTTAGGTGAAAATAATTATTTTATATTGAAGCATAGCGTCGGTGCCAAAACGTTAGGGAAAGAAGTTGATAAGCCATTGGTGTATGCTGATTATTATTATCTGGAGGCTTTGTTACGTTTAGCAGCGATCGAAAAAAAACAATAAATGAGCATTAAATTGAAATAACATGAGCTATAGATCTTTCTTTGTACTAGTACTTTGTGTCTATTGTACTTGTTTGAAGGCCAATGCACAGGTAACTGTACCAGATAACCCGGTCGCTACTTTAAAAAAGGGACATCCCCGCTTGTTGGTATCATCTTTAGCTGATTTTGAGCAGTTGAAAAAACGTATTCCCGGTAATGAGTTTTTGATAAAAGCAGAAAATACATTGCGGCTTAAAGCAGATAAAATGCTTACGGAACCGCTCAATAAATACACCATGATCCCGAGTAATTATTTGCTCAATACAAGCCGTAGCGTATTGGATCGTAGCTACACTTTAAGTATGATGTACAGGCTTACCGGCAAAAAAAAGTATGCGGACAGGTTATGGCTTGAGTTAGACAATGCTGCCAAATTCCCCGATTGGGATATTGAACATTTTTTGGGCACTGCAGAAATGGACCAGGCCTTCGCTATAGCCTACGATTGGCTTTATGACGTGTGGACCGATCCTCAAAAACAAATTATAAAAACAGCTATAAAAGATAAAGCACTTGAGGGCGGTCTATTGTATTATCAAGGCAAAGGCCCCGGTTTTGATTGGGCGAAAGCTGAACATAACTGGAACCAGGTTTGTAATGGCAGTATGATCATAGGCGCTTTAGCTATAGCCGATGAAGAACCACAATTGGCTGATACCTTGATCAAGAATGCAATAAAGCGACTTCCGGCGGCTATGAAGCATTATGGTCCCGATGGAGCGTGGTTTGAGGGTCCTACCTATCTTGCTTTCGCCATGCGTTATAACGTGGCCGCTATCGCTTGTTTGGAGTCGGCTTTAGGAACGGATTTTGGTTTAAGCACTATACAAGGCTTTTCAAAAACAGGTTCATTCGTTATGGCGATGAGCGGAGCTACGGCACAAACATTCAATTACTCGGATGCGCCATTGAGAATTGTTACCATGCCTGAGTTTTTGTGGTTGGCCAATAAATTTAATGACCCGGAAATAGCAGCCTATCAGCAAAAATATACCGATCATTCAACGGCGGTAGAGATGTTATGGTATTCTGACAAGAAATTACGGAAAGCCGCTGAATTGCCACTTGACCAATATTTTCGCTCTGCAGAGGTAGCTTCATTAAGAAGTAGCTGGAACGATGAAAAAGCCTGGTTTGTTGGATTCAAAGCCGGTGAAAACGGTGTTAATCATGGGCATTTGGATCTGGGTACTTTCGTTCTGGAAAAAAATGCGAAGCGTTGGGTAATTGATCTGGGGCCTGATACTTATAATTTACCGGGATACTTTAACGGGGGCAAAAACAAATCGGTTCAACGCTATAGCTATTATCGGTTGAGCACAGAAGGCCACAATACGTTGGTGGTAAAAGTCGGGCAAGATGCGAATCAAAATGCTGCCGCCTCAACGTTTATAAAAAAGTTCAAAAGTGATAATAACAATTCATTCGGTATTATGGATTTGACCGAAGCTTATGCACCGAATGGGAGATCTGTAAAACGTGGGATCGCTATGATCGATAAAAAACAGGTTTTGATACAAGACGAGATAACGACTGATAAACCACTCGATCTTTATTGGCAGATCCATACCCCTGCGATAATTACTTTGTCGGATGACAAAAGATCAGCTATACTAAAAATGGGAGTGGATGAATTAAAGGTCGAGATCTTAAAACCAGCAACTAAAGCAGCCTTCGAAATTATTGACGCCATACCTATACTAAACGAACCCCTATCAAAAGGCAATACACCAAATGAAGGTATAAAAAGACTCGTCATTCATTTTAAAGCAATTGGGAACGTTGCCATTACTGTACTATTTAAAGAAAAAAACGATAACACTGTACCGGTATTTCAATCATTATCTGCCTGGTAATATCTACGATATATAATTATGGATCAACAACGAAGGGACTTTTTAAAACAAACAGGTTTTCTGACAGCCGCATCTGTAATGATGCCTGTTATTAATGCAATAGCTATGGGAAAGGGTTCACAAAAGAAACCGAAAATATTATTGCGCTCATCATGGCAGGTAGTTAACATTGGCGACATTAGCCATAGCTTCGGTCTGATCGAATTGTTTAACATCTATTTGCCAGAAGCTGAAATTATATTATGGCCTGTTAGCGTTGACGTGGAAGTAGATGCATTAATGAGGAGATCGTTCCCTAAGTTAAATATTATACAAGGCCGGCTGGATGATTCTGGCAAACCGGCGACCACGGATCTGCAAAAAGCATTTGCCGAATGTGACCTAATGGTTCATGGTTCGGGCCCATATGTAGCTGCTTATAAAGATGTAAGGGCCTGGTGGAACAATACCAAAAAACCATTTGGAGTATATGGCGTTTCGCTTGACGAGGTAGATGAGCCCTTAAAAGAATTGATAGATCATGCTTCGTTCTTTTTCTGCAGAGATTCTGAATCGTTAAAATATTTACGTTCGCTCAATTTGAAATGCCCGATACAGCAATTAGGCCTGGATGCAACTTTTGCCCTCAAATTACAAAATGAACAAAAGGCCGAAGCTTACTTAACCGCTAATGGTTTAAAAAGAGGTAAATTTATTTGCGTGATACCCAGGTTACGATATACCCCATACTGGCAGATGCGTGGTGTTGAGCCAACCGTAGAAGAAAAGAGAAAGTATGCCATTTCGCTACAACACAAAGAAATAGATGCGGCCAAACTACGCGAGGTGATGATAAAATGGGTAAAAGATACAGGCCTAAAAGTTTTGGCATGTGCGGAAGTTACCCAACAAGTTGCCTTATCAAAAGAAGTTTTGGTTGACCCGTTGCCAGATGAGATAAAAAAAAATGTGGTATGGCGGGATTCGTTTTGGTTGCCTGACGAAGCACGTTCTATATATGCCAAAGCAAGGGTGCTGATCAGCTATGAAATGCATTCACCCATAATTGCGTTCACTGAGAAAGTACCGGCAATATATTTAAAACAACCTACAGACACGAGGAAAGGACAGATGTGGAGGGATATTGGCCTTAATGATTGGATATTTGAGATAGATGAGACACCGGCTTCTCAAATTGCTAATATGGTGAGCCATATACATTCCAACTACACCGATGCGCAAAAGCAGATCGGTATCGCGTCAACTTTAGTTAATAAGATACAAAGAGAAACGATGCACGAAGCGATACAAACAATAAAGTGATAGATATCATCATGAAAAGGAAATTACTTTGTTTTATGCTCTTACTTATCTCTTTTAAGCCGAAGGTGATAGGACAGGCAGAAACTCGTCCGACATGGGCGACGGAAACCCTTGAGCAAAAGGATAAACGAATGGAATGGTGGCGGGATGCACGTTTCGGCTTGTTTATTCATTGGGGGCTATATTCAGTACCCGCCCGGCATGAATGGGTAAAGAGCAGGGAAATGATATCGGATAAAGACTATAATAAGTATTTTGATGCCTTTAACCCTGACTTATACGATCCGGTACAATGGGCAAAACAGGCCAAGGCCGCCGGAATGAAATATATTGTAATCACTACAAAACACCACGAGGGTTTTTGTTTGTGGGATAGTAAGGTTACCGATTACAGGGCGACGAATACGCCTGCAAGAAGAGATCTTTTAAAACAGTTGGTTGATGCTTGTCGCGCGGAAGGATTACGCATTGGGTTTTATTACTCATTGATCGATTGGCACCATCCGGATTTTACCATTGACCAGTTACACCCCCTTCGCGAAGATAAGTCTGCTTTGGCTCTAAACAGCAATCGCGATATGAGTAAGTACCGCCAATATTTACGTGATCAGTTAACGGAACTGCTAACCCAGTACGGAAAAATTGACGAACTATTTCTAGATTATTCTTATCCGGGTACTAACGGAAAGGGTGCCAAAGATTGGGATGCATCCAATCTACTCAAGATGATTAGAAAGCTGCAGCCCCAGATCATCGTGAACGACAGGTTGGATCTAAGTCAAACAGATTGGGGCTGGGATTATAAAACTCCGGAGCAGTTTATGCCGGTCGAGTGGCCAACGCTTAACGGGCTGAAAGTACCTTGGGAGACATGCCAGACTTTTTCCGGTTCGTGGGGATATAATCGTGATGAATATTCCTGGAAAAGTGCGCATCAGTTGGTATCAATGTTGGTTGAAACGGTGAGCAAAGGTGGTAACCTGTTGTTAAATGTGGGTCCTACAGCACGTGGTGAGTTTGATAGCCGGGCTATTGAACGTTTGGCAGCTATTGGTAATTGGATGAAATATAACAACCGCGCAATTTACGGATGTACCCAGGCCCCTAAAGAATTTACTAAACCGGATAACTGCTTTTTGACCTATAACCCGCAATTGAATAGGTTATATATTCATATCATCGAGTGGCCATTTAAATCTTTGCATTTACCGAATTATAAGGGCAAAATCAAATTTGCCCAACTGTTACAAGATGGTTCAGAAATTAGCTTTGACGAAGAAATAAAACCGGGTAGCCACACTACCGAAACAGCTGCAAGTAATGATGTAATACTTCATTTGCCAGTACAAAGGCCCGTTTCTGAAATGCCGGTTATTGAGGTTTTTTTAAAATGAAATTAAAAAAGTTTGGCTTTGATCAATATTTAGCATATCAATAACACGAATTATATGAAAAAGAAGTTTCTGATAACCCTGCTCATATTACAGCTTAATCTGGCTGCTTATGCACAAACATTATCAAGCCCTTTGTTTAAAGATGGGGACATCGTTTGTTGGATAGGTGATAGCATTACTAACAATGGGCAGTTTTACAATTATGTCTACCTGTACTATGCAACACGTTTTCCTAATGATCGGTTGTGGTTTTACAACTGCGGCATCTCGGGCGACGTATCAGGCGGTGTACTAAAAAGGATGGATAGCGATGTACTTATTCATAAACCCAACTGGTCGGTTTTAATGATCGGTATGAACGATGTAAAACGTAATTTATATACCATTGCTGCCAAAGCTGATCCTGATCTACCTCAAAAGTGGGCGCAGGCTATGGCTAAGTATAAAGAGGATAGCGAAGCTATTGTTAAAATACTTGCTGCGAAGAGCAAAGTGATACTGCAAAAACCAAGCATTTTTGATCAGACCGCGGCGATAAAGGCAGAAAATGCGATCGGTGTAAACGAAGCGCTAAAATTTGGTGGCGATCATATGCAAGATCTCTCCATGATCTATAAAACTAAATTAGTTGATTACTGGAGTATCATGAAACAAGTTAATCGATCCGTACAAAAAGTAGATTCAACCGCAACCATTATCGGTCCGGATAGAATACATCCTGGCCCCGCAGGTCACTTTGTTATGGCTTACCAGTTTTTAAAGGAAACAGGCGCGCCTAAATTTGTTTCAAAAATAGTCGTTGATAAGGGTGTAAAAACAAGCAGGGGAAAAAGTATTAATTGTAAGATAGAATCACAAAAGGTCGATAATAGATCAGTAGAATTTACTTGTCTTGAATATAGCTTGCCCTTTCCTGTTTGGGACGATGCTGTTAAAGCGCTTTCGTGGGTCCCATTTACGGACGAGCTTAACAAGGAGATCTTACAGGTTGTTGACCTGTCCGCTGGTTATTATAAACTATCAATAGATAGCATACTTGTGGGTAAATATACTGCCGCGCAGTTAAAAGAGGGTATAAACCTCGCGACAGAAAAACAGACACCGCAATACCAGCAAGCAATAAGGGTAATGGATCTGTGCTTGCTGTACCGTAAAACAGAGGGATTATTACGAAGTCTGAAATTTGTTGAATACAATCACCTCGGAGAACTAAAAAACCTTAACGACACGACAGAAATAAGACAGTTACTTGCTGTTAACCTGGAAAAACTAAAAAACAGTGGTCACTATGATTATTACAAGTCGCAATTTAACGGTTACCTAACTAACAAGCCCAAGCAACCTGCTACAGAAAGCAAATTGTTATCTATCCAAACTCAAATATATACTACGAATAAACCAACAAAACACGTTTTTAAGCTTATTAAAGACGATTAACAACCTACGTTTCCGTTTTATTTATTAACCATTAACCTTTTTTATTATGAAACCTTTTTTACGAATTAACCTTCGTTGGGCCATTTTTTTGCCTGTGTTTTTCTTAAACGCAAGTGCATTATTAGCTCAACATGCTTATTATGTATCTGCAACCGGGAATGATGCCCTGGCAGGTACTTCCACCGCAACCGCGTGGAAAACCCTTGCAAAAGTGAATGGTACCGCATTATCAAATGGGGATAGTATTTTGCTGAAAAGAGGCGATAAATTTACAGGGATATTGAGGGTCAAATATTCCGGCGTAACTGTCGATGCTTATGGAAGTGGCAATAAACCAATAATCACAGGTGCTGAACAAATCACTACCACCTGGACAACTTACAGCGGCAATATCTGGCAAACCACTTTTTCTTCATTAACTAAACCTGCTGATATCAGGGGGTTGTATAAAAGTGAAAATCCTCTGCCTATCAGCCGTTATCCGAACAAGAGCGTAAACAATGGTTATTTGAACTTTGAATCTCACAGCGGGATAACTCAATTTACAGATAATCAACTTACGGGAACACCAAGTTGGACGGGATCAGATGTTGTAGTTAGGGCAGAAAGGTTCCGTCTTGTTAAAACCAAGGTTTCTACACATAGCGGCAGTACCATCACAATACCATCACTTACAACAATTGACCAGTTGAGGGACGGTTATGGTTACTTCTTTGTCAATAACGTTAATGCTATCGACCTTGATGGCGAATGGTCTTATTCAGCTACTACTGGTAAAGTGCTGCTATATTCAACTTCAAATCCAAGCACAGCGGTTACTTTTTTACGTACGGATACTACGTTATCTATTGAGAATGCCAATAATGTTACCGTTAAAAATGTCCAACTAAAATATGCCCGCCTTGTTTGCCTTTCTTTAAAAAATGGATCGTCTTTGTTAGTTGATAATGTAGATATTTCACGTTCGGGTTCTGATGGAGTCGCTTTCTCAGGAGTTACTTACAGTACATTCAGCAATAACACAATAACCGATGTGAATTGGAGTGGGATCATATCTAACGCGACTTGTAATAACATAGCTTTTACAGGGAATACAATAAGTCATATCGGGAATGAAGCAAATGGGAAGAGCAAAACGTTTATCGGTATAGATTGCAACTCACCTAATTGCCAAATACAGGATAATAAGATCACAAGAACAGGCTACTCCGGTATTATCTCAGCGGGAATAAATAATCTGGTAAAACACAACGTAATTGATAGTGCATGCTACTATTTGGAAGATAATGGTGGTATATATACTAATGGGAATATTGGTGTAACTACAGGTACCGTGATCGACGAAAATATCATAACCAATAGTTTTGGCGAAAGGCTGGGAGCCCCGGCTGCAACAAGTTTGGCAAATGGTATTTACATCGATAACTTTTCACAAGGGGTCACAGTAAAAAACAATACGGTTGCATTTGTGAACGGAGAGGGGCTTTTTATCGGTTCGGTACAAACCGGGATCGAGGTTTCAAACAATACCTCCTTTCAAAGCGGGCTTAATGAAATGCAGATCTATCACCCGCTTGCTGCCCCTGGTTTTGTAATTACAGGTAATATATTGGTCTCAAACTCATTAGCTGTTGATCATGATGTATTTAAAACTATTAGTACGGATGATTATTCATACGCACAACTAGGCTTGTTTAAATACAACAATATCATCAACCCCTTTAATGATAAAGCAATCACTTTTAATTACCGGGCGGATGATGGGCCTAAAACTCAACGTTACACGCCTTACGAATGGGAAGCCAGCGTTGTACAAGTTAACGGTACCGTGCCTGCTGTAAAAAAATACCCTTCGGGTACTATACCAGCTAATGTTATTAAGTTTTATTATAATAACACATCGTCTTCTCAACCTATTACGCTACCATTTGGCTTATATACAACAGTTTATAATCAGGCATATTGTGGTACATTCTCATTGCCTGCCTACAAATCAGTGGTGCTGTTTAGAGTAGATTCCGTTGCCTGCGTTACCCCCGGGTCTTGTGGCGCACCCGACAGTTTGCATATTAGCTCCATTAGAGACACTTCGGCTGTTTTGCATTGGAGTGTTACCGGTGGTATAAACAGTGATGTACGTTACAGGCCGGTTGGTAGCGATACAACCTGGAAATATGCCTACAATGTTCAAGCTGATTCGGTTAAGCTGTTAAGTTTAAAAAGCGCAACTGACTATGAATGCGCGGTACGCAACAGCTGTTACGGCAGCGAAAGCAGCTGGGTAAATTATAATGGTTTTACAACGCTGGTTACCAGTCCGCCAAACTATCAATTTAAATTTGTGAATGCTACATATGCTAATTGTTCGCCGGATACAGCTTTTGCAAGTGTTGAAACTACTACAGACAATAAATGGACACTCGTAAACTCCAGTGGCACAGGAACAGTGGATAAAGATTTTATGCGCTCGAACGCTGGTACCGAAAATGCGCCGGTGATAAAAATGACGGTTGATAGCGTATTGGATATATGCAACACATATGATGTTTATTTATATTACCTGTCACCAACTACCCAAACCTGGAAAACACGTGCGCGCATGGCAGACAGTACCACTTTTAAGCTATTTGACCGTACAACCGCAGGCGCGGTATTATTGCCTGATTACACCGGTACAACTACATCGAATCGGTTATTCAGAGCCAAATTGGGTAGGGTAAGTGGTGTGAATGGGTTTTCTGTATATTTAGATGATTCGGCTAATGGATCAACGTCTAAAACGGTGTTTGATGGATTGGGCTACATCCAGGTATCAGATGAACATCCCATCGCTCCAGGATCGCTCGACACAACATCGGTATCTTCGGGCAGTGTGGCTTTGCAATGGCTTGACCTTTCGAGCAATGAAACATCTTTCATTGTGGAACGTAAATCAGGTTCTTCACCTTTTACCTTGTTGGCTACATTACCTGCCGGTACAACCACATTTACCGATACCACCGCTACACCAGGTACATATATTTACCGGGTTGCTGATTACGCCATTACCTGCAAATCTCTTTACTCTAATCAGTTAACCGTAGTCGTTCCCGACATGGGGTCGCTAAGGTCTATGCAGAGTACCTCGAAAACTGAAAAAGATACGGTCAGCGTAATAAAAGCACCATTTAATACGGATCATCTAAAGTTAGACAAGCAAGATCAAAAGGTTTTGAAAATATATCCAAATCCATCAAATGGCAATTTTAATATTGATGTTTCAAATTTTAGCGCTACAAATAACAACATTAAAGTAATTGACGTGCGCGGTAAAACTCTTGTAGATCGAAATCTCCCTAAGGGAACAACTTCAATACACATCAACATCAGTAATCAAATGGAAGGGATCTACATAGTGAAACTAAAATGTGAAGGAACGGAAAAGGTGTTCTACACTAAGTTATTGAAGAATTAACCATGATACTTTCAAATTGATCCAATTGCTTTCGGGAAATCTAAAATATAATTTCTCCGAAAGCAATTATAATAATATATTTGACCAGACCAAACCAGACTACTATTATTTAAGTAATTTATTTGATGCTCAAGGACGACAATAAAGAAAAAAGAAGTTTACGCAGGGAAGATATCCATACAGATTATGCTATCGTTGGCGGAGGGCTTTCGGGTGTTTGTGCGGCGATCACAGCAGCGCGTATGGGTTTAAAGGTTGTTTTAATACAAGACCGGCCTGTGCTTGGTGGAAATTCATCCAGCGAAGTTCGTTTGTGGATATTAGGTGCGACGTCTCATATGGGCAATAATAACCGATGGAGCAGAGAGGGTGGGGTGATCGATGAAATACTTGTTGAAAACACATACAAAAACAAAGAAGGTAACCCTTTGCTTTTTGACGTAATATTGCTTGATAAGGTAGTTGGCGAACCCAACATAACTTTGTTATTGAATACAGCGGTAAATGCGGTAAAGAAATCAAATTCAGAAACCATATCCTCAGTAAGTGCATTTTGTAGTCAAAACTCAGTTGAGTATGTTGTTAAAGCGCCGTTGTTTTGTGATGCTTCAGGAGATGGTATTGTTGGTTTTTTATCAGGAGCTGCTTTCAGAATGGGCGCCGAGAGTAAAGAAGAATTTGGTGAAAAATTTGCTCCAACAGCAGAATATGGCGAATTGTTAGGGCACAGCTTGTATTTCTACAGTAAAGATACAGGTAAACCTGTAAAGTTTATTCCTCCTGATTTCGCACTAAAAAATATTACCGCTGAGATACCGCGCTTTAAAAGCTTTAACGCTAAAGAACATGGTTGTAAACTGTGGTGGCTTGAATACGGCGGCAGGTTAGATACGGTACATGATACCGAAAAAATTAAATGGGAACTATGGAAAGTTGTTTATGGAGCCTGGGACTATATTAAAAACTCCGGTAAGTTTCCTGAAGCTGATACCATGACACTTGAATGGGTTGGCACAATTCCGGGTAAGCGTGAGAGCCGTAGATTTGAAGGTGACTACATGCTTAAACAACAGGATATTATTGAGCAACATACTCATCATGATGCAGTAGCGTATGGTGGCTGGTCAATTGATCTTCACCCGGCTGATGGTGTGTTTAGCGAAAAACCAGGCTGTAATCAATGGCATAGCAAAGGCATATATCAAATTCCATATAGGTGCTTATATAGCAAGAATATCAAAAACCTTTTTCTTACGGGACGTATCATAAGTGCCAGTCACGTGGCTTTTGCGTCAACCAGGGTGATGGCTACCTCGGCGCATGTAGGGCAGGCAGTTGGAATGGCGGCATACATGGCAGCAAAAAATGATTTATATCCGAGGGATATTTTAAAACATAATTTGATAGCGCAGCTACAACGGGAATTATTAAAGACAGGGCAACATATTCCAGGTTTGGAATACAACGATCCAAATGATTTGGTACAAATCGCAAAACTATCCGCTTCCAGCGAATATCAATTAAATGAGTTATCGTCGGATATTTTAAAACCGGTCGACATTTCGATGGCTCAAATGATCCCGTTAAATACTGGCAAAGTGCCTCAAATTATTTTTCACGCTGAATCGAAGAGCAATACTAAATTGGTAGTTGAACTTAGAATAAGCGGAAAGCATGAAAATTATACGCCTGATATTAGCTTAGAGAAACATACATTATCTATTCATCCGGGACGTAACTGCTTACAAATTGATTTTACAAGTATCATTTCCAGACCCTCGTATGCTTTTTTTGTGGTCCATAAAAATCCGGACGTAGAACTTCACTTTTCACATCAGCGTGTAACAGGGGTTCTTTCAGTGTTTAATTTAGTGAATAAAGCTGTTTCTAATTTTGGGAAACAAACACCACCAGAGGACATCGGTGTTGAAGAGTTTGAATTTTGGTGCCCGCAACGCCGGCCTGAAGGGCATAATGTGGCAATTAAGGTGGAGCCTGCTTTAAAAACGTTCAAGGTATCAAATATTAAAACAGGGATATATAGGCCCACAAACCAGCCTAATGCCTGGGTGGCGTTATTAAGTGATGCTAAGCCACATATTGTATTAGAATGGCCTGATAAAAAAGAAATCAGTAAAATAGATGTTTTTTTTGATGCGGATTACGATCATCCTATGGAAACCGTATTAATGGGGCATCCGGAAGATGTAATGCCTTTTTGCGTTCGTAATTATCAAATTAAAGATGGAGTTGGGAATTTGATTTATGAAAAAAAAGATAATTATCAGTCCATAAATCGTATCACCTTTGATCAGCCCGTGATTGTTGATAAATTAACGTTTTTTGTTGAGCATCCGTCTAAACAAATTCCAGCTGCAATATTTGCTATCCGGTGCTATTCTTTTTTTTGATAAAGGCCAGCAACAATATATTTTAACCGATGATAAACCTAATAACTAAATTAAACTAATGGGGCGATTAGATTTCGTTGTTATGGCGGTATTCGCCATATTGATCTTCGCCATAGGATTAACCTTTACCAGGGTTAGCAGTAAAAACGGAAACGCCTTTTTTGAAGCCGGGGGGGCAACTCCATGGTGGATAAACGGATTGTCGTTATTTATAAGTTATTTTTCGGCAGGCACATTTGTTGTTTGGGGGTCCATTGCTTACAAAAGTGGTTTGGTAGCTAACGCCATTCAATTAACAATGGCTATTAGTGGTTTAATTGTGACTTTTTTTATTGCGGCCCGTTGGAAAAGATCAGGTGCAGGTACACCGGCAGAATATATCGGAAACAGATTTGGGAGCAAAACCAAGCAATTTTATACTTATCTAACGCTGTTGTTGAGTTTATTTACTACTGGGGCAGTATTGTATCCTGTAGGGAAAATGGTTTATGTCGCTACTCCATTTTCTTTAAATGCTTGTATTATTGTTATTGGCCTTATCATAATTTTATATACTGCAGCAGGTGGTTTGTGGGCTGTACTGGTAACAGACGTTATCCAGTTTGTTGTGCTATCGGCTGCTGTTGTTATAGTAATTCCTATCTCTTTGGCGCAAATAGGAGGTTTTCAAAATTTAATTTCTAAGGCACCACCGCACTTTTTCGAACCTGTTAATTCAGACTACACATTCGGCTTTATGCTTGCATTTGTTGTTTACCAAACCTTTTATATAGGTGGCAACTGGTCTTATGTTCAGCGTTACACTACGGTGGCAAGCCCTAAGCAATCAAAAAAAGTAGCGGGTATTTTTACAATTCTATATTTTATCTGTCCTGTTATATGGATGCTCCCGCCAATGATTTACCACATCATCAACCCGGATTTAAAAGGTTTGCAAACAGAAGATGCTTATATGATGCTGATACAAAAGGTAATGCCAGCCGGGTTGATAGGTTTAGTTTTGGCAGGTATGGTTTCCGCAACATCAAGTAAAGCCAATACAACCATTAATATGGCTGCAACCGTTTTTGCTCAAGATATATATAAGAATATTTTAAGACCTGTTGCTCAAGAAAAAGAAACGATCTGGATCGCCCGTTTGTTTACTTTGATATTTGGGATAGGAACGATTTTGATAGCTATCTGGATACCCAGCGCAGGTGGTATTGTTGAGGTTGTTTTAAGTACAGCCTCAATTGCCGGCGGGGCATTATTTGCTCCAATAATTTGGTCTTTGTTTTCAAACAGACAAACAGGGTTTTCTGTAGTAATGGCTACAATCACGGCATTGACCATTAACTTGTTCTTCAAGGTATTAGGGCCAAAATTGTTGCTATTAACATTAAGCAGAACAGTTGAAACAAGTTTGGGAATGGGTATTCCGATAGCTGTACTTTTAGTTTTTGAGTGCTATTATTTCTTTTATGGTAAAGGTACTTACATTAATAAAGTAACAAATGACAGTCCGGCGGCTTTTATCACAATTCAAGCGGATAATGACGCCCGAGAACAAAATAATTTTGGAATCCGCGTTATTGCTATCTCCATGCTGGTGGTTGGAGCGGGGATATTCATGTTGGGTGTTGTTGCAGAAAAATATGGCATGATTGTTTTAATCGTAGGCTCTATAATAATCACAGCTGCATTATTTATTTTAAGATATATCAATAAAAATCGCAAGCTGCAGTCTTAATGGTTAAGGGAAGTAATGCCGTAACTTCTATCGATCAATTGGCGCACCGTTCATAAGGAATCATTTTAAAGTATTAAACCGTTTTAACAATGGAGGCTAAATCATACAATATTCAGATTCTTTCCCGGAAAAGTGAAGCGTTACTTTTTCAAATGCTGCAACAAAAGTGTCAGCTTAAAAAACATTTTTCCATTGATCAGATAGAAATTTTCCTACCACAAGTAAAAAATGGATTGAAATTTTACGGTGTAAAAAGCACGAAAGATATTTTACAATTAAACAGCAAAGATCTCTATCAATAAGGCAAGTAGGCAAAAAGGAAAGGCATTAATTCTGGGGTTTCTTCTTGATATGTCCTTGGATAGGTAGATCGTTTTTAACCGGTATATAAAAGTTTCTAATGCCCCAACGGTAAGCGTAGTTAATACAGCCACCGAAATAACACTTAAGAGGAACTTTTTCATATATATTTGTTGAATTAATTATGATTTGAAAATGAATTAATGATGGCTGTTGTCCAGTTTTCAATTTTGTCCGGAGTTACACGGTCGGCCTGGTCAAAAAGGAAATGTTGCTTGATGTCGAAACCACAATCGGTCTATATTCCTTTGTCTGAGGTAAGCAAAAGGGCTTGATCCATCCCTGTAGTAGATATTCCGGGCCATGGATCACCTTATTCCGAAACAACGAACATACAATCCCGTAACACTTTGACCATGTTAATTCGTTGACCAGTAATTACGATCACCTAAACCTCTAACACAAACCAGTGCAATAAAGCACACGGAATGGTCTGGTCAAGGCTGCCGAAATTTCCAAGTCCGGTAATTGATTGTCTATTAGCGATCAAAATTTAGCTTTCTCTCTTAAAATTATTGTGAGTTTTTCTTTAATTAGTAGGGTGGTTATCCACATTTCCCTATTAGAAAACGACCTAAAATCAGGTCAATATTTTTTGTTACTGTCTTGGTACTGAAACTAAGTAACTAATTGATAATCAGTAGTTAGTTACTTTTTGTATCGGCAAATAAATTGATAACTAACTGATTTATAATCAATTAGTTATCAATTTAAAACAAAACGTAAAAACCTGCATCTTTTTCCATAAATATCATAATATCAGGTCTTTGTAAATAAAACCAATCGGTATATTTGTGCTTTTTGTTACTATTGGAAAGTAATTCTGTTACTTTTTTGGTTCTCAAATTGTCTTTTGTTCCTTCATTTTTCAGTTGCTTATAAATCGTTGTAACTATCGGTAACTAAATGGCACTAAATGATACTAAATGGCACACAAAACACTACAATTTAGGGAGAAACAACAACGGATATCTATGTGGTAATTTTCTTGGGGTGAGTGTTAACTGACCGGTTACATTTAAGAAAGTCAGCGCCAGCAATATTTTAGAGTCGTATTTGCAATTAATAATGCCGACGCTGCTGTCTGTTATTATTTTCGTGCTGCAGATTCGATCACATCAGCTAAAGCTTTCGCCTGCGACATATATAAAGTGTGGCTTCCTTTGAGTTCGGTAACTATGGCTCCAGCACGCCTATACATAGTTCGTTCAAGCGATGGATTGATACTTTTGTCTTCAGTTGCTACGATAGCGTATGAGGGTTTGCTCTTTCAGGCCGCTTCTGTTAATGGAGTTAAAAATGATTTAACTGTAATAGGTTGCTGAGAATCAGCCATGAAATTTGCCTTGTTTTCGCTTTGTTCGGCGGCGAAGCATTCCCTGAATTTCGCCTTGTCAAAATAAATCATTCCCTTTTCGTCTGGCGGCAAAATCCCGTTTACCGGCAATGGCGGTCCCGATTGCAGCAAAGAAATAACGGTTTCTCCTTGGTCAGGTATAAAGGCTGCCATATAAACTAAACCCACAACCTTTTCCGAAACACCGGCTTGCGTAATCACCGCCCCTCCCCAGGAATGCCCTACAAGGATTGCCGGACCATCCTGCTTATCTAATGCCCGGCTCGTAGCGGAAACATCGTCTTCCAATGAGCTGAGTGGGTTTTGCACAAGCGTAACATGGTAACCATCCTTTTTCAGGATATTGTACACCGCTTCCCAACCAGAGGCATCGGCAAAAGCGCCGTGAACGATAACAATGTTGGCGGAATACTCAGGGCAACCTGCCGCCACCCTGTACAACGTCGCTGAGGCTTTTGCCGAAGTACTGCCGCCGGGCGACCCCGGCCGGAAAGATGCGCGAAAATGGGCGGAACGTGCGTATTTGCTGGTGCCGAACGCGCAGACCCGGGAACTCGCGGAACGGCTGAAAGCCAGCAGGTAGTTGCGCGTTCAGTATCCTGTTATAAGCGGTTTTGTTCTTCCGTTTTCTCTTTAGCTGCCTTTGCTTTTAGGCCGGTATTGCCCAGGTTGTATTTAAAACTGATGCGCAGGTTCTGGCTGTCACCATAATAGGTGAAATAATTGTGCTGGTCGGAATAGTCCGAACTGACCTTCATCTTTTCACCCCTGTAGATATCCGATACCAGCAGGGAGATCTCCGCACGGTTTTGCCATAGTTTTTTCCGGGCGCTGAAACCCAGGCTGCTCGTACCGCTTACTTTGGCAGGGCCTTGTACACCGGCAGTGTTGAAACTGAAATTGACGCCCGCCGTAAAATCCGCTTTTTTATTGACCGTCAACTGGTTGTCCAGGCTGCCGCTGACGGTAAAAGCCCGGTTATGTAATACAGTACCATCCGCGAGCCCGAAACTACTTTCCACATGCCCCGGCCCGGCCTGCACATCCACAGACCACCAGGATGCGGGCTGTAAACTGGTGCTCAGGTCAATGCCGTAATAATGGTTGCCGGGAATATTGGTTACTTTTTGGATCAGTGTATTGGTCGCATTATCCTGGAAAGGCAGCTGTATTGTCGGGTTGCGCTCGCTGATGTAGTACAGCTGTGCATGATAATTTCCCTTGTAATCATAATTCAGGTTAAACTGATCGGTCGTGGCCGGTTTCAGCCGGGCATCGCCCACCAGGTAGGAATTGGGGCTAAAGTAGCTCCTGGACGGGTTCAGGTACCTGTATTGCGGGCGGCTGATCCGTCTGCCATAAGAAAATCCCAGCTGATGATCCGGCGACAACTTATCCTGGATAAACAAGGTAGGGAACAGGTTGAAATAATGCTGGCTATTTAGCTCCGGGGGGCTTACCGAATGGCTGTTAATGGCTGTATATTCCCCTCTTAGTCCTGCCTTCAGGCTCCAGCTTTTCAGGTCTTTGTTCAGGCTCAGATAAGCCGCCGAGACTGATTCATCATAGGCAAAGGTATTGCTCAGCGCCGGATCATTGACCAACCCACCCGTGGTATCCATGCTGAATGCTACACCGTTAGCCGCTTTTACCCGGCTGTATTTAAAGCCCGTTTCCAAATCAAAAAATTTGCTTTGTTTGCTGTAATCCAGCTGTGTACTGAATAAGCGGATGTGCTGGGTGTTATCAGTGGTAAAACGGGCATTGCGCGGGTTAACTAAATAATAGGCCGTGCGTACATCCTGGTCTGCTTCGCTGCGGTAATTGGTATAGTCAGCCCCTAGGCTGATCTTTTCTTTGGCAGAGAATAAATGGTCATAACCCAGGTTATAAGCATGATTACTATTGGGTGCCAGCCGGTTGTTCTGTGTCTCGAAATAGGAGACTAACTGATGATCCTGATCGTAGATCCGGGTAGGCACATTGTACTGTGCATGGTTTTGCCGGGCGATATAGCCGTCCGTTCCCAGGCTAAGGCTATTAAGGCTGTCGATGGCATAATCCAAACCCGCACGGTAGGTATGTTCCGCATCGCGGTAGTTCTTCCGCTTTAATTCATCCTCCCAGGTCTGCTGCCCGGCGGTAAAACGGGTCACTTCTTTGATCTCATTATAATATACGCCGCTACCAAAGGTATAACTGCCGGAAAGCGATAACTTTTCCGTTTTGTAATACTGGCTGGTGCTGATATTTCCTTTCGCGTAGATCCCCTGTACATAACTCCCGCCGACAGAGCCTTTATAACCAGACTTCGTATTCTTTCTCAGCTTGATGTTAATGACCGCGCTGCCCGAGGCTTCATACCTGGCAGGTGGGTTGGTGATCACCTCGACCGATTTTACATCCCCGCCATTAGTGCCTTCGAGGTAAGCTTTCAGTTCATCGCCGGACAGGTACACTTTTTTATCGTTGATGGTAACCAGGATACCCTTGCTGCCCCGAATGGACAGCTCTCCGCCGCCCGACTGCACCCCCGGAGCGCGTTTAACGATCTCCCAGGCATTGGTGGAGGACAGCGCGGTATTTTCCACGTTAAATTCCACGCGGTCGATCTTCCGGGTGACCGTGGGCCTTTTTGCTGCGACCGTAACCTCCCCAAGTTGGGTCAATTCCTCCTGCAGGATAATGGGCGGTAAAACGGCATCGCCGGAAAGCGTAACCTTTTGCTGCCGCGCCTGGAAACCGACAGCGCTCACTTGTAAAAGATAATTACCTTTGCTGATTCCGCTGAAGGCGAACCGACCGTCTTTGTCGGCAAGGGTGCTTTTAAAAAGCAGGGAATCCGGCTGATTCCTCAAGGTAATGGTGGCATAAGGGACCGGCTGTTGCTTTTCGTGCTGTAGCTGACCGGACAAGCGGATCGCCTGGCTGAACCCGACAATGGGCATGAAGAGGAAAACGTAAAGAAGAACTTTAATAAGTTGGCGCATGATCTTTTAATTTGCTGCAAACTTCCGTTAGCGAAAGACGGGATTTGGTTAATGCTTGGTTAACGGAATGTTAATGCCGCCGTTTCCTGCATTTAAATGAACTGGCCTCGCTATCTTTGAATTCATGAAGCGCAAAATAAGATACCTGATCTGGGGCTGCAGCCTGGCGATAACGGCGCTGGCGGCGATCCAGTCTTATTTTATTTACAATACCTATATCCTCAAAGAGAAAGAAGCGCAGAGCGTGGTACGCCTGGAACTGATCCGGATGGAGAACCTGATCAATATCGATTCGGTCCGGAATGGCTGGTTTGTGCATGGCAACGCCCTGCTGCGCGCGCAGGGAATCACCGCGGCCGAAAGTTTTTTCAGTTCCGGGGCTCCGGTATTGAGCAGAAAGGTAGCCCAATATATCAATACCAACCCGATACTGCACCAATACCGCACGGTTTACCAGGTCGTGATCAACAAGGTCCTGTTGGAAAGCCCCTCCGGCCAGAGGGTTACCCTGACCGATCGGCCCTGGTTCGGCAGTGGTGAGCTGCATGGCGAACAGCTGGTTATCCATGACCTGACCACGGACAACAATATCAGCGGCGGCCTCGTCCGGAACTTTACCTCCCGCTCGGGCTTCGCGATAAACGGGGGCGAAAATAGTATCCTCCGGGAAATGCTGGGCCTGCTGATTTTTTCGGTGCTGCTGCTGGGCGTGGTCATTTTGCTTTTTTACCTGTCGATCAGGAGCCTGGTCACCCAAAAGAAGATTTCGGATATGCAGACCGATTTTATCAATAACATCACCCATGAGTTCAACACCCCGCTGGCTACCCTGGGGGTCGCCCTCAGCACAGTAAAAGACAGGCTCGCCGGACAGCCAGACCCGATATTGGATAACTCGGTCGCCACCATCGACCGCCAGCAGCAAAGGCTCCGGAAACTGATCGGGCAAGTGATCTCGCATACCGCCGGGCCACAGCAGCTCCGGCTGCATCGGGAACTGATCCATATGCCTGCCTTTATCGCCGAAATGCTGGAAGATTTTAAGCTGGGCAGCCCGCAGATCGAACTGATGGCCGAATTGGATAGCCAGGTAGCTGCAATTAAAGCCGACCGCTTTCACCTGACCACTGCCATTGTCAATATCCTGGACAATGCCGTCAAATACGGCGGGGGGCAGATCATTGTTACCACGGTTGCAGATACGGATAGTTATGGCATCACCATCAAGGATAATGGTATAGGTATCACCGGATCTGACCAGGCCCGGATCTTTGAAAAGTTCTACCGCGCTGAAAAGGGCGATATTCATAATACCAAGGGCTTGGGCTTAGGCCTTTATTACAGTGAACTGGTCATCACGGCCCATGGTGGGAAGATTCTGCTGCAAAGCGGCACCGGGCAGGGAAGTACTTTTACTTTAATTTTACCCCGATGAATAAACACATCCTGTTAGCGGAAGATGATCCGGATTTTGGCGGTATCCTCAAACAATACCTGGAACTGGCAGGCTACCGGGTCAGCTGGAAAACGAACGGCGCAGATGCCCTGGCCTTTTTTAAAACCGACACTGCGGACATCTGTGTATTGGATGTGATGATGCCGGTAATGGATGGTTTTACGCTTGCCGAAAAGATCACCGCGACCCATCCGGGGATACCTTTTATTTTCCTGACCGCGCGCAACCAGAAAGAAGACCGCTTAAAAGGGCTCGGCCTGGGTGCCGATGATTATGTGGTCAAGCCCTTCGAGGTAGAAGAACTGGTCCTGCGGCTGAAGAACATCTTAAAACGCACGGAGCCGCCTGAAACGGTAATTCCCGAACTATTACACATCGGCAGCTATATCTTTGACCATCCCAGCCTGCTGCTGCGCCATGAGACGGGCTATACCCGGCTGACGGAAAAAGAGGCTACGCTGCTACTGTATTTTTGCGCGAACCGAGACCGGCTGATCAAGCGCAATGAACTGCTCCTGCATATCTGGAAGAGCGATGATTATTTCTCTGGCCGCAGCCTGGATGTCTTTGTCAGCAAACTGCGTAAGTATTTAATTGCCGATACGAACATCAGCCTGGAAACTGTCCGGGGCACTGGCTTTGAATTCAGGTATCCAACATAATGGAGCTTCCGGCTGCAACATTTAATCCCTTTTAGTGTCTTATTAAAACCCCTTTTTGAAAGTTGCAGATATTCTTTTTTTCGTAAAACGCATCTAAAAGGCAAGTTTTCTACACCCCAAACGGTTAGAATTGTCCTAAAAATAGGTCAAAATTTTTGTTCTCCATTTGTTACTCAAAATATGATTATTGCTGATAATCACAACATAAGTACTTTCTGTATCGGCAAGTAATTTATTTTCAATCATTTGTAATTGTTTTCATTTCACTGCTCCCAATGCGATTTTTTTGGCAATGACTATCAAATTAAATTTCTACCATTACAAACACAACCCGATGGTCTAAAGCCTACGGAATCACTGCGCGAGGCTTCCGGAGTATCCAATCTTAGACTGAACATCAAAACGGCTATCTATTTTTATATTTAACTTAAGCTGTGGCAGTATCTTATGCCCTGGAAGGCATATCAAAAGCCCTAAAAGAGGCCGGAACACGGCGCGAATACCACCAAGCACTTTGAAATATCGCAGAAAACAGAACGTAATTAATTACAATCACTAAAAAATGTTATTATATAAAAACATCTCATTTATTGAATTTTATTTATGTAAATATCTGTATAATAGATATTTATAATATTATATTGTTGTTTTGATGGAAATATACAACTCATTTGATTTCAAATAAAGCCTGCCAACCAATTTTTAAAGCTAATTATTTGTAACATTTTTAATTAGTGTTGCTTTAACAATTATTACTACATTAGTATCAGGATTAACCATCCACCAATCATAACCAATTGTAGTTCATAATACCAAAAAGTGTTTTTTATAGTAAACAAGCTTGGTTGCTATGTCAATCTTTTTAGAAAGAAAAATTTAACTGTATATAAATTGAATTTAAGCAATGCATGAGGATATAGGCAGTGATGATATGCAGCGATTGATTATGGGAGATCAAGCCGCGTTTGAAAAAATTTATGACCTTTGCAGTGAAAAACTATTCAGATTGGCTTTCCGTTTTTTAAAGGATGTAGAGCAAAGTGAAGAAATAGTTCAGGAAACATTTATCAATCTTTGGGTAAACAGAGAGAAGCTTGATTCAGAGGGTAATGTTTGGCTCTACCTATATGTTATTGGGAAGAGGTTATCTTTAAATGAATTAAGAAACATAACCCAATCTAAAATCCATACCGAAAACCTGCTCGCTAATTTTAGAGAAACTGTCAATACTACAGAAGAATCTGTATTTGCCAACGAATTTGAGTTGTTAACTAAAAAAGTAATTGGCGACTTGCCAAAACAGCAGCAAATTATATTCAGGCTCAGTCGTTTTGAAGGTTTTTCTCATAGAGAAATTGCCGATCAGTTAAATATCTCCCCAAATACCGTAAAAAACCACATGGGTACGGCGCTTAAAACTATAAAGTCCAGATTAAGCGATTGCGGACTGCTTTGTCTCTTTTTCTTTTTTTTTAAATAAATTTTAAAACAGACTAGCCGTAGTGGTTGACTTGTGTGTTCTATTAGTAATAAACCAGCCCAGCTCTCGGGTAGTTATAAAACCAATTGAATATGAACCAAGACAAACTTGTGCGTTTGCTGCAAGAATATTTTGACGATACGATAAGCAAAACTGATGCTATTGAGTTGTTAAATTATTTAAATGCCTCTGAAACAGATAACATAGTTGATGTTATTAACGAGGAAATGCTCAAACTACAAGTTGGTCCGGAATTTCGCGGCCCAAGAAAGCATGATGTTTTGCAACAGATCAAGTTGGACCCGAGATTTGCAAATGAACATCCTAAGCCTCATGATGATCTCCCTAAAGTTGTTAAACTCTATCAAAATACATGGTTAAAAATCGCTGCCGCGGTTTTGTTTGTTTGTATGGGTGTTGGTCTATACATCATCAATAGTAAAAATAAAACGGGGGATTCAAATATTGTTCAAAATCAGGTAAGTATGCCTATACTCCCTGGAGGCAATAAGGCAACCCTAACCCTATCAAACGGAAAGGTTATTGCACTCGATACAGCAAATGACGGATTGATAGCAAGCATGGGAAAAGCCAAAGTTTTTAAAAGTAATAAAGCACAACTTACCTATGCCCAGCCAACGGTTGGCGTTTCTACCAATATACAAAATAATACACCTTCCTATAATATTTTGTCTACACCCAAAGGTGGTGTATTTGAGGTTATATTACCTGATGGAACTAAGGTTTGGTTAAACTCCGCATCTTCCCTCAAATTTCCTACAGAGTTTACCGGAAATGAAAGACGGGTAACCCTCACCGGCGAAGCTTATTTTGAAGCTGCAAAAAATAAAAACAAACCATTTTTTGTCAGTGTCAACAATGTTGAGATCAGAGTTTTAGGAACACATTTCAATATCAGCGCTTATGAAGATGATAATAACATAACAACCACCTTGTTGGAAGGCTCTGTCCAGGTGAAAAAGAATGATCGGCTAGCGCTTATTAAACCAGGAGAACAAGCCATCGTTAATAATAATGCAGATGCGATAAAGGTAGCACCAGCAGATATTGAAAAAGCTATGGCCTGGAAAAATGGATATTTCATATTTGGTGATGAGGACGTGAAAAGTATCATGAAAAAAATATCACGATGGTATGATGTAGAAGTAGAGTGCCGCGGAGACTTTGCCGATATAAGATTTGGAGGAACGTTTTACCGCTCAAAAAGTATTAACGAATTATTATCCTACATGGAAGAGGTGGGAAACATTCATTTCAAGATCATAGAAAGGAGGGTAATTGTTATGAAATAATGCTTACATGTTAAACATACTTCTCTTTATCTGCAAAGTAAAATAATGGGGCGATTGGAGCCGCCCCATGTATCTGTGCTTAAGCACAACTTTGTTAGATACGATCAATTATTTAGGAACAACCAATTTAACCTAACATTCAAATGTATAAAATTTTTACCGCATTCAAGTTCGGTAGCCAAACCCGCTGCATTTATAAAGTTCAGCTTATTATGAAGATAACAATGATCTTGCTAACGACAGCTCTATTACAAGCTTCGGCTGCAATGTATGCCCAAAAAGTTACCATACACGTTAAAGACGCCAGTCTGAAAGATGTGTTTGAGCAAATTCGGAAGCAAACGAGCTATGATTTTCTGTACAACGCGAAAGATCTGGAAACATCCAAACCGGTTAATTTACACATAGATAATACTGGATTAAAACAAGCGCTTGATATCTGCTTTTCTAATCAGCCGGTGATGTATACCATCACTAATACCTCAATCTTAATCACAAAAAGACCGTCAATTCAGCCCGTAGTTATTGAAAAAACAATCGTCACCGGTAAGGTTACTGATGAGAATGGAGAGGTGCTTATTGGCGTATCTGTAAAACTAAAAGGTTCGGTAACTGGTACTACTACCGATTTAAATGGTAAGTATGCCCTTACCGTACCGGATGACAAAGCAATACTTGTTTTCACCTACATTGGTTATGATACCCAAGAAATAGCAATTGGCAATAAGTCGGTTATCAATCTAAAACTTAAAACCAAGGCGAACAGCCTAACCGAAGTGAATGTTACGGTGGCTTATGGCACTCAGAAAAAAACAACCCTGGTAAGCGCTGTTACATCTGTTGATCCAACTGAGTTGAAAGGGCCTTCAAGTAATCTTACCACCATGCTGGCCGGGAAAATAGGTGGGGTTATATCTTACCAACGTAGTGGTGAGCCTGGACAAGACAATGCTTCGTTCTTTATAAGAGGAGTTGGCACATTTGGCGCAGGCAAGGTGGATCCTCTTATTTTAATTGATGGTATCGAATCAAGCACCAACGATCTAGCAAGGCTACAGCCCGATGATATTGGCGGTTTTTCGGTATTAAAAGATGCAACGGCAACATCGTTATATGGCGCCCGGGGCGCAAACGGTGTTATATTGATCAATACCAAATTAGGTGCACCCGGAAAGATGAAACTTAACGCACGGGTAGAGAATTCTACTTCGTCAAATACCCGCAATATTGGCCTGGCTGATAATGTAACTTATATGACACTTGCCAACGAGGCCGTTTTAACCAGAAACCCACTTGGAGCCTTACCTTATTTGCAAAATAAAATTGACCATACGGCTAATGGCGATAACCCATTATTATATCCAAGCAATAATTGGATACAGCAGTTAATAAAAGACAAAACCAATAACGAAAGATTTAATTTAAATGCCAGCGGAGGTTCGGATAAGTCAAAGTACTATTTGGCCATGACTTACAATATTGACAATGGCAATTTGAAAGATAATTCGCTTAATGGTTTTAATAATAATATTAAGCTGCAATCTTATTCGTTGTTATCAAACGTTACCTTAAACCTTACAAAAACAACAGAAGCTCTGGTTAGCCTTAAAGGCCAATTTGATGATTATAACGGACCTATTGGCGGTGGTGGCGGCGTTTATTATAACGCTTTATGGAGCAATCCGGTTGCTTTTCCGGCTGTTTATCCGGCTGGTTTACTGCCTTATGCAAAGCACCCTTTATTTGGTAACTCGCTTATTCCGGGCGGCGGAGGGTTATATGTAAACCCTTATGCGAAATCACTATCGGGCTTTCAAACATCTAACACAAGCACTTTAATAGCACAACTGAGCCTTAAACAAAACCTTGACGTAGTTACTCCGGGCCTGTCGGCAAGGGTGATGGCTTATACCGAACGCTATGCAAGTTTTGCGGTATCGCGCCAAGTAAGCCCTTATTTTTACCGTTCAAACTCGCTTGATGGGGTATTTACCGGCTTAACACTGCTTAACGATGGCTCTTCTGGAAGTGTTGGGGTAACACCTACAGAATATTTGACTTACACACCCGGTGCTGCCCAGGTTAACAGTACTACTTATGCAGAAGCCGCGCTTAATTACTCGCACATTTTTAATGTTAAGCATAGTGTAGGCGCTTTATTGATAGGTACCATCAGGAATTACCTCACAGGTAACGCGCCCGATCTGCAAACTTCGCTGCCGGCACGTAACGAAGGTGTTTCGGGCAGGTTTACTTATGGGTACGATAACCGCTACCTATTTGAGGTTGATTTTGGTTACAACGGTTCCGAGCGTTTTGCGGCCAACCACAGGTTTGGTTTCTTCCCTTCAATAGGCGGCGGCTGGATCATATCTAACGAAAAATTCTTTAAACCTTTGCTTAATGTTATTAACCAGTTTAAAATAAGGGGTACATATGGCCTGGTTGGTAATGATCAGATCGGGAACTCGAACGATCGCTTCTTCTATTTATCCAATGTTAACTTAAACGGAGGTTCTTCCGGAAGTTTCGGTACAAACTTTACCTATAGCAGGCCTACGGTATCTACAAGCCGTTATGAGAACGAGGACATTACCTGGGAGCTATCAAAGCAAACGAATTTAGGGATGGACCTTACCCTCTTCCGCGATTTGAATATAACCGTAGATGCTTACCGCCAATACCGAAGTAATATTTTAATGGTTAGGAGTTCTATACCTACCTCAATGGGTTTACAGGCCGCTATTTCATCAAACGCGGGCCAGGCTAAAAGTCAGGGTATAGATTTTGCGCTTGATTATCATAAATCATTCGATAAATCTTTATGGATACAAACCCGTGGTACGCTTACTTACGCGGTAAGTAAGTTGTTGGTAAATGAGGAGCCTATCTATCCTGCGAACGATCAAAATTTATCACAGATTGGTAATTCATTGGGCCAGATATATGGCCTGGTGGGCGAAAGGCTCTTTATCGATCAGCGCGAGGTTAACAATTCTCCTATACAATATGGCTCTATTATGGCCGGAGATATTAAGTATCGCGATGTAAACGGAGATGGCAAAATTACCAATGCCGATTATGTGCCCATAGGGTATCCAACTACGCCCGAAATAATTTATGGCTTTGGATTTTCCATTGGATATAAAAACTTTGATATCAGCGCGTTTTTCCAGGGGTCAGCCAGGTCGTCCTTTTTGATCAATTCGGCTAATATTACTCCCTTTTTTATAAATGGTGGTAACCAAAATGGTTTGCTCAACGTGATAGCAGAGAACCATTGGTCTGAAGATAACCAAAACTCGTATGCTTTCTGGCCGAGGTTAAACAGCCTTATATCAACCAATAACAGCCAATCATCAAGCTGGTGGTTAGAAAACGGTTCATTTATTCGTTTAAAATCAACCGAAATAGGATATAACGTGCCTGCTTCGGTTTTGAAAAAATTTGGCTTTGGAAGTGCCCGTTTGTACATCAATGGAACAAATTTATTAACAATGAGCGCCTTCAAACTCTGGGATCCTGAAATGGGAACATCAGGCTTAGGTTATCCTATTCAAAAGGTGTTTAATATTGGTATATCTGCTGGATTTTAAATAAAATAAAATTGATTTACATGAGATCTAATAAATTAAATAGGAAAGGCATCAAAAAAATGTCGCCTAAGCATATCACTTTTTTGGCAATGATCAATCAAGCAAGATATTATATAATTTTTTTATTGTTTTTTTCAATGATTGGCACATCGTGCAAAAAGCCATATTTAGATGTAGTACCTGATAACGTTTCTACCATAAATAATGCATTCGCATCTAAAACAGAAGCCGAAAAGTACTTATTTACCTGCTATGGATATTTGCCTATAGAGGTTGACCCAACCTTTAACGTGGGCTTATCGGCCAGTGATGAGGTTTTTGTGTTAGACCCGGCAAGTCACATCAGGTCCACAAACGTTTTGCGGCTGGTTTACGGAGATCAGAACACTTCCGATCCGATAGCCAATTTTATGAATGGCACAAGGGATGCATCTGCCAATTACAAAGCTATAAGGGATTGTAACGTATTTTTAGAAAATGTTACCGACCTGAGCAAAATTCCGGACCTTGACCTGGATACCCGGGTAAGATGGACCGCTGAAGCGCAGTTTTTGAAAGCGTTTTACCATTTCGTTTTGTTCCGCGCTTACGGCCCCATTCCTATAATAGATAAAAACCTGCCTATTGATGCTCCTATAGATGAGATCCGCGTTAAGCGACAACCTGTAGACAGTGTGGTGAATTATATTTCTAATTTACTGGATGTTGCCGCTGCTAAACTTCCTTTAACTATTAATAATACAGCTTCTGAATTGGGCCGGATCACCAAGCCAATAGCCCTGAGCTTAAAGGCCCGGTTGTTAACAACAGCGGCCAGCCCACTATTTAATGGCAACTCTGATTACGGTTCGTTTAAAAACAACGATGGTACTGTATTATTTAACCCCAGCTATAGCGTTGCCAAATGGCAAAAAGCCGCCGATGCCTGCAAGGCCGCTATTGATTTATGTGCAGCACAGGGTATTGTTTTATATACTTTCCCTGCCGGTGCAACCACTAATACGCTTAGCGATACCACTAAGATACAGATGGGTATAAGAAACGCCATGAGTGAACCCTGGAACAGCGAACTAATATGGGGGCTAACCGCTAATAACAATATTGGTTTTAATTCCTTTTTACAATCAATGGCTGTGGGGCAGTTTGATTTCCCTAACGCGGTGGCATCAAAAACGGCCAACCACCCTTTATTGGGCCCTACTTTAAAAATGGCAAGAATGTTTTATACCCGAAACGGGGTGCCTATTGATGAAGATAAAACACTTGACTTTAGTAACGTAGCTGCTTTGCGCACAGCAAACCACGCAGAGCGTTTTTATGTGAAAGAAGGCGAAATAACTGCAAGGCTGAATTTTGACAGGGAGCCAAGATACTATGCCGATCTGGGTTTTGACAGGGGCGTTTGGTATATGGCGAATAGCCCATCTAAAAGCGACGAAAACACCTTTTGGCTCATGGCCAGAGGCGGCGAAACAAGTCAATCTTCACCAGTTCCTGTTACAGGCTTTTATATGAAGAAAGATCTGAACTGGCATTTTGATTGGAACTCAGTAACCTATGTGCCATACCCTTTCCCGGAAATGCGTTTAGCCGATCTGTACTTGTTATATGCCGAAGCTTTAAACGAAGCGCAAGGGCCGGTTGCAGATGTATATACTTATGTGAACAAGATAAGGGCAAGGGCCGGCCTGCAATCTGTACAATCATCATGGGCTAACTTTAGTAGCAACGCCACAAAGTATACCTCTCAAACAGGTATGCGATCTATTATTCAACGAGAGCGCGCCATAGAGCTGTGTTTTGAAGGGCAACGCTATTGGGATTTAATACGCTGGAAAACTGCCGGGCAAGAGTTGAACAGTAATATTACCGGCTGGTCAGTAAGCGGGCAAACACCCGATCTGTATTATCGTGAGGTTAGCTTTTTGTCAAGACATTTTGTAGCTCCCAGAGATTATTTATGGCCTATTCAAGAAAGTGATCTGCTTGTTAATCAAAACCTGGTGCAAAACCCCAACTGGTAGCTTGTAGTTGGTATATGCATTTAAACTTTTTAATATTTTAATCATGAAAACGACAGGATCAATATTCATATTTTATATAGCACTACTTTCAATAATGGCAGTGGGTTGCAAACAAGACCCAATAAATAAGCCAAACGTTACCAATACTAATCCGCCGGGTATTGTATCTAATGTAACTGTAGTTAATTTAAACGGAAAGGCTACTCTTACTTACTCATTGCCTGGTGATAAAGATTTGTTATATGTGAAAGCAGTTTACGAAACCTCGCCGGGCCATCCCGAACAAGTAAAAGCGTCAAGCTATACTAACACATTAACAGTGGTGGGTTTTGGCGATACACTGGCTCATACAGTACAATTGTATGCTGTAAACTCAAGTGAGGTAGCATCGGCTCCAATAACTGTAATTGTAAACCCATTAACCCCCGCTATCAATTTAGCCCGCAGGTCGCTAAAAGTTATAGCTACGTTTGGTGGTTTTAGCCTTACATGTAATAATCCTACTCAAGAAAACTTAGCCATTATTCCGTTAGTTGATACTACGGGCAAAGGCAAATGGTTACAAACAACAGGTATGGATAATATATACAGCAACGCCCCCGTAATTAATGGTATAGAGAGGGGGCAGCCTGCAATATCAAGAAAATATGCTTTTGTGGTAAGAGACAGGTGGCTAAATCATTCGGATACCCTATTCATAACGCTTACGCCTTTGTTCGAGCAGCTTTTGCCAAAATCAGCTTGGAGTAATTATGTTTTGCCAAACGATGCAACATTACTTTACTCTTATACTAATGTACAACAGATTTACGATGGCAACTTTAACCCGGGTTGGCCAAACGTAGTATTCACTGTAGAAAATGCCGGCAGCCCGCAAATGATAACTATAGATCTGGGCAAAGCACATGTGTTCAGCCGCTTTCAAATTAATCCATTTTTAGAGGTGGGTAGTGTGTATTATGTGCGCGGTAATCAAAAAGATTTTGAAATATGGGGTTCTAATACGCCCAACCTAAACGGAGCGCTGGATGCAAGCTGGACTTTGTTAAACACCTACCATGTTGTTAAACCATCGGGCTCTGCTTCTGGTATTGAAACCGCGGCAGATCAAACTTATGCTCATAATGGCTGGCAGTTTGATTTCCCTGTACTAAGCCAGGCGTACCGCTATGTGAGGATTAGAAGCTTGCAAAATTGGCAGGGTTCTTATTTTATGAGTATGGGCGAGTTTACCCTATGGGGAAATTAGAAATAAGTGGTAATGAAATGATAACAAGATAATTAATAAAAAGATGAAACAACATCAAAATATAGCGCTTTATATAATAGCATTGATGCTATTAATAACTGGTGCATGCACTAAAATAGATGCTTATAAAGACAAGTATCTGTCAAATGGCTCAATAGTTTATCCTGGGAGGATAGATTCTGTAAAGATATTTTCGGGTAGAAACAGAGTGAAAGTGACCGGGCTTTTTACCTCAGACCCGAAAATTGTTAAGTACCGTATTTTTTGGAATAGCAAACGCGATTCGGTAGAAGTACCGATCAAACGAACCACCGGAGTAGATACCGCCAAGGTAATTATAAATAATTTACCCGAAGGGCTCATGAGTTTTGAGATACGAACTTATGATGCACAAGGGAATATATCTGTTCCGGTAGATACGGCCGCAAACGTTTACGGCGATCTATACCAAAGCTCTATCACAAACAGACCTATGCTAAATGCAGAAATGCAGCCAAATGGCTCGGCATTAATTACCTGGGCCGATGTGGATAAAAATTCGGGTATTGTAAATATGGAAATTAAATACGTAGATAAATTTAGTAAATCACACGATACGGTTGTCACATCTGCTTTAATAGGTTTAACAACATCATTGCCAAACTTTCAGCCTGGAAACGGAATTAGCTATAGCACAGCGTATCTGCCCAATCCAACCGCTATAGATAAATTTAACGTTGCTTATCAAACTCATAGCGTAAAAGCCGAAGTAACCAGCATTTACTTATCAAACACGGGCCCTTTTCAACGGGCTACTTACGATGGCAGGTGGGGTACCCTTGCCGCTCCCTGGATTACCAATGCAGCAGCCAAGAATAAGGATGGAGGTACCAATGGTGGATATTCGTCGGATGCCGGTGGGGTTATTAATTGGGAAACCTGGGGCAATACGCCCGTTACAAATGGAATAGTTTATCAGCCAACCTCATCACCTTTGCCTGTCGGAAATTACATTGTTTCATTTGATGAATATTCAGAAATTCAAGCTAATTCGTCCGTTTATTGTGTTGCGGCCGCTGGTGGCAATGGTATACCAGTTCTTGCCAATCTGTCAACAGCATTAGGCTCCGTTTCTTTATTTAACAATGCAGTTGTAGGAACAACCAGTCCTAATATTAACGATACAAGAAGTTTTACGTTTACACTTACAACCCCTCAAATCGTATCCATTGGTTTTTTGGGAAATATTATAGGTAACGGAAACCCAGGCAGTTATTTCCAGGTAAAAAACATAAAGTTATTTAAAAACTAGTTTCTAATTATAGAATTATATTTTAAAAAAACTAAGTGAGCAAAGGCAAATTATAAAGGCTTCGCAACTACAATCTGGATGCCCGTTAATTATTTGTAGAATATTAACTTTTATTAAGCAAGCAAGGCCACCATTAAGGTGGCCTTGCTTGTTTAATAATTATTCCTTTGGTTCCTGGTCGAGTTCCCGGGCTAAATATAAGGAAGAATGACTGAACGTTGTTTTGTCCTTTAACAATCAATGTGTTAGTGATCAGAACCGGAATACTGGTAATGATGAGTAAAAACCGGGCAAAAATATTTTCATATCGGATCAATAAGCTAATATTTTAGTTCACGCTTTATATGCCCGGCATCATTAATAAATCACCTTTTCGCTTTTGCCGGTTTGTGCTGCCTTATAAATGGCTTCCAGTATAGCCAGGTCGCGCCGTCCCAATTCTCCCGGGACTACTGATTGCCTGTTATTCATTACACATTGGGCAAAATCGTCTATCTGCAAAGCCTGCTGATATGGAGGCGTAAAATTAAGCGGGCCGCGGCTCGTAGCCACCACCATACCCCGGTAAGTAAAAGCGTGTTCTTTAAACTCTATCCATCCTTTAGCGCCTTCTGCTTTAAAATGATCAGCTCCATGCCGGTAACTGGTAAAAGCGGTACATTCTGCACCATCTGCAAATTGCATGGTCCAGTTCATCCCTTCTTCCACATCGCTAAAAATATCCGGGCGGGTTTTGGTTATCTCGCTTGCTGTTACCGATATTGGCCCTGCACCATTGGCAGCCATACATGCCCCATGTATAATATAAACTCCGAGGTCCATCATAGGGCCGCCGCCTGCCAGCTTTTTATCTGCCCGCCAAACTTTAGTGTTCATAACAAAGCCCCGGTCGCCGCTCATTTTAGTAAACGTACCAAAGTCTTTTTCCCTTGCCAATCGCATTAGTTCTTTGTGATAAGGATCAAAGTGCAAACGGTATCCTACAGATAATTTTACTTTGGCATTTTTGCAGGCTCTTATAATAGCATCACATTCGGCAACGGTATTAGCCATTGGTTTTTCGCAGATTACATGTTTACCCGCCTTGGCGGCGGCAATAGCATGCTGTGCATGCAGTCCATTTGGTGTTACCACGTATATGATATCAATATCCGGGTTATGAGCCAGCTGGTGCATGGTATCATAGCTGTAAATATTTGTTTCAGGGAAGTCATAATCTTTTGCCCATTGCTGCCCTTTGGCTTTATCGCCGGTTACTACACCTCTGAGCTTGGCATATTGTGTTTGCTTTAAGGCCGGCCCTAACTGGCCGGTACTGTATTTTCCTAATCCAACCAAAGCTACACCTAAAGGAGGGCGCTGGTTGGCTAATGCTGCATACAACGAAGGGCCAGAAAACAATGCTGTAGCGCCAATACCCATCTGGCCTATAAATACCCGACGGGAAACCCGATTACTTTTCATCCTACAATGCTATTAAGGTTAAACAGACTTATGATTTATAATAACTGAAATTAATAAAAGCTTTATTCATTCAGCCGCTTTTATGCAGATATGATAAAATGAGTTAATCAATAGCTAATATCACATCTGTTCTGCACTTGAATTAAATATTTATCTTCATATACCCATACTTTGTGGGCCTAATTATAAGTAATAAAAAAACCTGCTGACGGGCAGCAGGTTTTTATGAAAGGTAAAGGATTTTAAACAGGTGTAACCGTCACATAATCAGTATAAAATATATCAATAGCTGTTGGCACTGGTTTGTAGGCGGTTCTGTATTTTAATGACGTACCTTGCTTGTAATTATTTAGCGTACTGGTGTTTATAAAAGCTGGCGGATCTGAGGGCCTGTTGGGGTTTAATACCGGTACATCAGTTACCGTAACATCGTTGCCGGTAGTTGCATCCTTCTAAACAATTTCAACCTTAACCGCCTGTGAACTTATACCAAACCAGTTGATCAAAACCTTTTTTGTTGTAGCATTATAAGTTGCGTTATTGATGGGCCGGTTAGCTATTGAGGCCGCGTAGGTATTGCCGTAAACGGTGCCTATCACTTCTGACTTTATCGAAGAATGGCCAGCGTTATCATACGTATACACCTGGAAAGTATAGGCACCTTCAATAAGGTTGTTCAGTGTAACTTTAACGGTATCAACATTACTTGTTTTTTGAACAGATACTACGCTCGAATCTGTTTTATTGTTCCAGAATACTTTGCATTTGGTGATCTTAGGGTCGGATACCAGCAGCCACGACAATAATACACGGCCATTACCCGAATAAGCTAACAAACCATCTGCCCGGCCGGTATAAACCTTTTCTCCTCCGGCCAAAAACTCCTTGTAGCTATCATCCTGCTTGCCGCAGGATGATAATAAATTTATTGCCAGTATGGTTAGAACCAGATACAGGCTTTGAAATACATATTTTTTGAAATTCATAATTAGCATATTTTTATTGTTGTACCTGTCCATATACCGAAAACTCTAACAGGTGGAAAAAACCGGTTTGCCCTTGTGGCGATGCCCAGCAATCAATAGTTTTCCAGGCCACATATCTTACAGCAGGTGTATTGGTAGGGAATTGATATTCCTGCCCATTAGTTGCTATATAGGTATCATCGTTAGAGTTTACACCCAATGGTAAACCTGATGGTTTGATCATAACCTCGTGGTCAAGCAATACCCAACTGTTTACATTAGTAGGATCGTTTGTGCCCCATAATTCCCATTCGTGAGGGTTACCGTGATTAAACTCAAACCCTCCAACCCGTTGGTAAATTACATACCTGCTTAACCGCGCTTTAACACCCATGTCAATTGGTATCCATATTGGCTGATCAACGTTTTGCTTAGTATGGAACATTGAGGTTGTATTGCCATCATAAAGATTTTTCATTGGGTAGCTGGTTGAATAATCCACGGCCTCTATCATAGGTTTACCCGATAAAGGCAGCGGGGCAACCTGTGGTATAGGATATTTTTTACGTATATCGGCAAATTTGCTTCGGTCTAATTTTACCTCGTAGATAGGAGTTAGGGTAAATTTTAATGTGTCCGATTTATTGCCCCACCTGTCGCGCACATATAAGCCAAATTGCTGTGGTGTAGGGTCAAGTCCGCGTATAGAAAAATTGCCCGATGGCAGTGCGGTATAGTAGCCGTCAAGTTGCCTCCAGCTTTTTTGTTGCGTATCATATATCAAAGAAAATATAGCAACATTTGCCGAATCGGTGTTCAGGAATGTACAATTGAAACCTCCAAACGATGCTTGTGGTTGTAATGAAACGGCAACCTTTTTAACAGCTGGCCTCAAAGGATTTATTTTTACAACTACCGGTTCAGATGATTTTTCGCTACGGCTAACCGCGTATAATGTAACATTGCGCTGTAAAGTATCACCAAAACCTTGTATCAATATACTTTTTTGATAAAAGGATGCCTTTGCCTCTTGTTCAACGCCATTAATGCTATAAACAGCTTTTACATACAGTAAGTTGGAACTGCTGGGCAAAGTGTAACTTATACTTGCCCCGCCTGATAGGTTTTTTACAAAAGCATTGGTTATAGGTAAAGGAGCGCTTCCATCATCGCTGATCGGGGCATGAATATCTTTATTACATGCTGCCAGTACCACATAAAGCAAACACAATAGTGTTGCAAATTTTGATGTTTTCATTTTTAAGTTTTTAATCAATAAAATACATTTAATTACCATCCGGGATTTTGAACCAGATTTTTATTTATGCGCAATTCGCCCGTTTCTATGGGCCACAAATAATCGCGTAAAGCAAACCGTTGGTTATAAAGCAATACTTCTTTGTAAAATGAGGCGGCATCAGCCTGGGTAATATCCCAGCCTTTTATCGGATTATTTAAAACAATGTGTGCTGTGCGCCATCTGCGTAAATCCCAGTAGCGTTGCCCTTCAAAGGCAAGTTCAATATTGCGCTCACGCTGGATGATCTCGCGCAAGCCAGCTTTAGTTTGATATTTAGTAGGATCGGTAGAAAAGTTGGTCCATGATGATTCAACCGTATTTAAACCCGATCGAGCCCTTACCTGGTTAATGTACGAATACGCTGTGGTGCTTGGGCCACCTTGCTCATTAAGTGATTCTGCATAAAGCAGGTACAAGTCAGACATGCGCATCTCGGGCCAGGCATTCTGCACAATGTTACTTGCAAAATTACCCGATGCATCCGTTGTACTTTCAATGTTTACCAATTTTTTAACGTAATAGCTGGTTATAGAGTAATTGCTTATCCCTTGCCTCGCGCCAGCCTCACCTTTGCGCCCCATTACATACAAGGGGCCTCCCGCAACGGCAACACTATAATTATTAAGCCAATTGCCAAACCAAACACCACGGTCAAAACCGAGGCTGGCATAAAAGCGGGGCTCCCGGTTAAAGTGAAGGGCCACGGTTTGCTCTCCGTTTTTTACATAAAACCTATCGGCAACGCCCGCGGTTTTTAGTGCATATTTATTATTATAATCATACGTTTTATCCTCCGTAATAGGCACCCCATTACTGCTGTAAAATAACTCAACCATTTTAAGTGTGGGGGCAATAATGCTTTTAGGATTACTGGTGCTGGTAAACGTAGTTAAATCGGCCATGGTGTAACGCTGCATATCCGGCGTATGCGAATTTAATGCGGGCCATATAACCTCAGTATTGTTAAATTTAGTAGTTAACGCAGTGCGTATATCCAATTGCAGCTTGATGGTATCGTTTATTACGTATGCTGTATTACCCGGAAATTTAGATAAAGCATAACCATTAGCCTGGCAAAAATCAATAGCGGCCTTACAAGCGTTTGCGGCTGTATCCCATTTAGCGGTGGAATAGGTAGAATTAAAAAGATGCCTGTTTTTATTATCAATAAAATTGGCATAATCGCTATTACCATTAAATAGGGGGCTGGCCGCAGTTACTAAAACCTTTGCTTTAAAGGCTAATACTATCGCCCTTGATATGCGGCCAAGTTCCGATGCTTCGTTAACAATCCTATCTGGTAAAAAAGTATTTGCAGAAGCTTCATTGAGCAGTTGCCTGATGTAATCAAAACAATCATCAACCGGCTCACGGTATGCCTGCACCTCATCCGGGCTGGCCGAAATAGGTAGGTTTTCTTTCATAAGCGGTACGGGGCCATACATTCTTACCTGTAAAAAAATATAATAAGCCTTTAAAAACTTAACCTCGGCAATCCATCGTTGCCGTTCGTATTCGTTCATGTCGCTCACTCTGCCAATGTTGGCTAAAAAGATGTTACAGTTTCGTATTCCGTCAAAAAGTGCGGTTCCGTGTTTAGTGCCACTC
>NZ_JBDSCA010000060.1:0-3048 GCF_039921305.1 Mucilaginibacter sp. | reverse complement strand
TTAACTGGGAAGAAACCATCTTGCCAGGGTTGTTTAAGAAGGGCATGCGGCGCGATCAATACCTTTCGTCCGGATAGCCAGTTACCAGTTTTAACAACCAGGTATCGTATTTTCCAGCTTTTATCATCAAAGTAAAATTCTTCGACTTCGCCGACTATACCATCTGTGGCTGCTATGTTATAATTTATAAGGCTCTTAATATTACGTTCCATTGTATATTGATTTACATATTATTTTAATGTCCAAATTGCCTTCGTACTTTTCAGAATAAAAGAACGCGGATATTCGGAAGAAAAGCTTCTTCAATTTACTCGGTTGCTTTTACCGTTTCGTTGCCTTTTTCTATTTTATCCTTCTTATCCTGTCCAATACCCATAGTTAATGCGGTCAAGCCGGCCATACTTCCTAAACCCATTGTTTCCACTGCTGAACTTGGTACGATAACAATAGTAGAATTTTGCTTTAAGCCTTCGTAGAGCATATTCATTGCACGCAAATGCAAGGCCACGGGATTATTTGCATAAGTAAGCGCGGCTTCCCCAAACTTCTCTGCAACCTGCCGCTCGGAGTCCCCTAATATTACCCTTGCCTGTCGTTCACGTTCCGCCTGCGCCTGCATTGACATCGCGTTTTCAAGCGAGGCCGGTATTAGAACATCTTTTACTTCAACCGAATTGACATTGATCCCCCAAGGCTCGGTACGTTCGTCAATTATTTTTTGCAATACATTGCTAATCTTATCCCTTCCTTCCAGCATATCTGATAGCATAGTTTTTCCGATAACATCCCTTAATGCTGTTTGCGAAGCCCAGCTAATAGCGCTGATATAGTCTGCAACTTCGAGCGCTGCTTTTTGCGGGTCCAATACTTTCCAGAACAACACAGCGTCCACATCGACCGGTACGGTGTCTTTGGTAAGGGTTTTTTCTGCCTTAAAAGAGGTGGTGATTACCCGGGTATCGATCCAGTAAGGGATAGTGTCCAATACGGGTATGATAAAAAACAAACCCGGGCCTTTTAGGGAATGAAATTTGCCAAGGCGTAGTACTACAGCTCTATCCCAGGGATCGGCAATTTTGATAGACGACGAAATATAAGATGCAACTATTAGTGCTACTACGCCTATAATAGTACTTTCTACAGAAGTCGAAATACCATGGATTGAATAATCAATACCAAGACCAATAGCGAATATTATTATAAATATAACTGAGGCGAATAAACTTTTATTTTTCATGAGTTGAACTATTGTTAGAATGTCAGATTATTGTGCCATTAGTTTTTAGTATTCAATTTATAATGATTTTTTACACTCGTCATCGCTTATAGATAGGATGCTTTTTCATAAACCCATCGAACGTGATCAGCAATTTGTTTTCCAATTATATATTATTCAGATATATCAAATGTCCGTCTTCCCTTTTTGTTAATTAGTGACGATGGACATTTGAAAAGATGATGTAAATCATTTTACTCGGTCGCCTTCTTCTTAAATAAATTATTACAGATATTTTTTTCATAGTAATCATCATCGCGTGTAAGGTGGGAAATGAAACATTTATTTAAAATATCTAAATGGATGCTACTTTACAACATTGAATTACCCAATCGGCATGAAACAATTTGTTGCTTTTCGTATTAGATGTTCATGATCGAAAAACTGATTCCTCCTGAATACCGCTCCGAAAAAACGCTTAAAAGATCAATAGCAAAAACGATTAGTTACAGGGTAATCGTCGTTATATTGGATTTTATCGCCGTTTACCTATTTACCGGAAAATTAAAGACAGCTCTGGGGTTTACCATAGTGAGCAATATTTATACAACGGTTGTATATTTCTTCCATGAGCGTATTTGGGATAAAATAAAATGGGGCAAAAAAGTTTATTCAAACCCTACGAAGTAACAATTAGATTTGCCTTTCTAAATTGTTTTTACTTTCAGCATACTGGCGTTGATGGCGACTACTACAGTACTAACGGTCATTAACATCGCGCCAACAGCTGGGCTCAGTACAATGCCTTGATTGTAAAGTACCCCTGCTGCCAATGGTAGCGCAACCACGTTATAACCAGTGGCCCAAACCAAGTTTTGGATCATTTTACGATAAGTAGCCTTACCAAATAGAATGAGATTGACAACATCGTCAAGATTACTGTTTACGGTCTCAACTTATTTCAGGACGACACATAACGTGCACGGTCATATATATAGTGAACGTTGCACATTAAACAACATAATCTCAGCCAAATCTTATAAATTTTAAACAAAATCCTGTAAACGGCAATCAGAGCACAGTAGTAAATTTGTATTGTAAATAAAAGAAAAATGCGAACAGACACTCAAACACTCACTTTTCCAGTTATCGGCATGACTTGTGCCGGCTGCGCTGCAAGCGTAGAATCAATGATCGGCGCACAAAAGGGGGTTGATAAGGCAGAAGTTAATTTTGCCAGTCAGTCTGTTAAGGTTGCTTTTCACCCTGATGTTATACAACCTGTCAATTTTCAGAAGGCTGTTCAATCCGTGGGGTATGACTTAATTTTAGATACGGAGAACGGAAAGGCATTGCAAGAGGAGGTGCAGCAAAGCGATTATCTATTATTGAAAACTAAAATTACCTGGGCCAGTATTTTGACAGTCCCTGTTGTGCTGATCGGTATGTTCTGGATGGAATTACCGTATGCCAATTATATAATGATGGGCTTAACTGCCCCGGTCTTATTTTTATTTGGCCGTAATTTCTTTACCGGTGCCTGGAAACAGGCCAGTCATGGAAAGGCTAATATGGATACCCTCGTAGCGCTGTCAACCGGCATTGCTTTTTTATTCAGTGTATTTAATACTGTAGATCCCGGATTTTGGTATAGCAAAGGCTTGCATCCACATGTTTACTTTGAGGCCGCTGCCGTAGTGATCGTTTTTATTATGCTTGGGAAGTTGCTGGAAGAACGGGCGAAATCCAACACTTCTTCGGCAATTAAAAAACTGATAGGCTTACAACCTAAAACGGTGCAATTAATTACTACCGAAGGGGAAAGGGAGACT
>NZ_JBDSCA010000059.1:0-20585 GCF_039921305.1 Mucilaginibacter sp. | reverse complement strand
TGGTTATGGCACTATTGCCGCCAACAAAATAATGTAAAGTAGAAATAAGGCTAAGCCGCTGAATTTGAGCGATCCAACGGCTTTAACAGGATAGCTTTACATAATCTTTTACTTGCCATAACCGTTGTTATGTAAAGCTTTACATAATAACGGTTCAAGGATTTTTATAACGGCTAAACTGCCTGACTATATCCGTGTGGGGCGCAATGATTGTATTGAAAAGTATCTTTTCCTAAGTACTTCGCACGATGGTTTGGGCAGTATTCAAATTGCATTTACCCCTATCAGGATCGTTTGCGCCAACACTTTAAATGCCGCTTTGAACAACCATGTGAATTGCATTAAGATTAGGCACACCGCCAGTGCGCACGATAAATTAAAGGAAGCGCATAAAATGTTGGGTATCACCAACAGTTTATCGGTGGAACTGGAAGCCATTTATAACCGATGGTCAAGGGTACGCATTACAGATCTGGAGGTGAAGAAGCTGATACAATTAGCGATGTCGCCGAGCAAGGAGGTTTTGGCCAATGTACAGGCGGGCAAAAACGATGAGTTATCCAGCCACTTTAATAATATGGTGGATAACGTTTTTGAATATTGCATGTTAAGCCCTACCCAATTGGAAGAAACAACTAAGGGGACTGTATTTGGTGCTTATAACGGTGTGACGGGTTATTTTCAGAACGTACGCAATTTCAAGACGGATGAGGCTAAATTCAAGTCTATCATGTACGGTACAGGTTTGCAACGCAGCCAGTCGGCTTTTGACCTTTGCCATGAATTTACACAGCATGGTTCGGCGGCTTTAATGTTTAATTAATCACCGAGGGGGAGAAATCCCCCTCAAATTTTTATTCCCATGTATATTATCATTGAAAAATTCGGAGGCCCTGAATATGCGATTGTGGTAACCGACCAGGACGGCAATAATTTAGTGTTTGAAACACGGGAGGAAGCCGAGAAAGAAAAAAGCAATTGCCAGGATGCAATTGTTGTAGAAATTTAAGTTAGTTAAGATATGCCTGTATGGTCGCCAAAATCCCGGGCGGCCCTTACGGGCATTATGTGTTTTATACGATCAATAAGATTGGGTTTTAGCTGTATTCAGTCCTGTCGTAATCAATCTTTAATTAACCTGTTATTATATTTACATTTACTACAAATACTTAAGTTAAAATGTTCAATTGGTTTAATAAAATGGCTCCAAATCAACCTGCTACGATAACTGTAATTAGTCCTGAAATGCAACATATTTATGATGCTGTAAAAAATCATGTTACAATGAAAACAAGCGGCGCTCTTTTGGTAACTGGGGATTGGGGAAGTGGCAAGACATTTTATATGAAGAATATCCTGTTTCCTAAAATTGAACAGGATACAGCAATAACTCCGATAATCGTTTCCTTATATGGTGCAACAGACAAAGCTGGTATAGCCTCTAAAGTTTTATTTGCCTATCTGGATAAAATGGGAAAGGATAAATTACTTTCAGCAGCCACTTTAACAAAAGGAGTTCACAATATCCTGGAGTCGGCTACCATTCTTAAAAAATATGTAGACGTTAATAAATTATTTGCATCATCGGGTGAGGAACTGTTTAGGTTTTTACCAAAGGATAAACTATTAATTTGTTTTGACGATTTAGAAAGAATCAGCAACAAAATAAACCCCGAAGATTTCCTGGGTATGGTAAATGAACTTGTAGAAAACAAAGGAAATAGAGTCTTGATAATTGCCAACGAGGGCTTTATTGAGGGTGGTATTAAATTCAAAGAGAAAACTATCGAGAAGACTGTTCACTTTTCGAATGATATGGCCGCCATTTTCGATAGTTTATTACTCAGCTATACGGGCACTCCGTTTCACACATATCTTACTATCAGCAAAGATTTCATTTTAAACAGCATCAATTTCAATCACAACGACGACGAAACTTCACGCGAATTAAAAATTGCATTTGCCAATATCCGCACTTTTAAATTTGCTATAGAACATTTTCGTTTGGTATTTGAAACCATTCAAAAATCATTAGACACTAAAGATTTAAAAGTTCAGAATAAATTACACGCATGTTGGTTGTTTGTTTTATCGATTAGCGTTGAATTTAAAAAACCAAATAGCATTACTTTTTCAGATCGCAAACATTTGGATATGTCAATAATGCCATTTAATCCTGATGATATTGCTAGTATATTAGGTTATACAGACGAGGAAACTGCGCCGGAAAGTGATTTTGACTATCGCAATTCTTTTATCGATAAATATTATAAAAGAATTTCAGAGCCATTCGTTTATTTACCCGAAGTATATAATCTCATTACTGCCGGTCATAGTATTAATCAAGTAGCGTTTCTTGCTGACTTAGACACTAGTTTTACCGAAAAGAAACCTACGACTAATCCTGCGCAGGAACTTTTATCCAAATTTTTACATCAAGGATATTGGAATTTCACAGATCAAGAGTTTAAAGCAGTGCTATACCAACTTTTAGAATACGGAGAACAAGGCAAATATGATAACGGAATTTCGTATTTAAACGCAGGCGTATATTTATTGAACTTCAGCAGCATACTTGAGCTTTCTAAAGAAGTAATCACTGAAAAATTAAAATCCGGCCTTAAAATCCATATTAAGGAGGTAAACAATAGTTTCCTTATAAGAAATGAACTTGATATGGCTTCCGGAAATTTTCAAGAAGAACATTTACAACAACTCGTGACCTTTATAAAGGAACAATTTGTAATAAAGGAAAAAGAGGAAATAACAAGTGAAGCTCTTCAAATGGAAGAGCTATTTGTAAATAATGTATCTGAATTTGTTAAAGAACTAGTCCCAAAAAATCCTAATATGCGATCACCAGATAAATTGTTATTTAATCAGTTTAATGATGAGACTATAGAAAAGGCCTTAAAAAATTGGCAGCCAGCTGATATTATGAATTTGACTTCCTATTTCAAGATTAGATATCTGGATCCATCTTTTGCAGAGAGATTAACAGCTGAAATTCCATTTTTAGAATCATTAAGAGAAAAATTACTCAGCTACAGCGAGCCAAACAAATTACTTTCTGCCCATTTGATTACAGAACAAACTATTCCAAGGCTTACTCAATGTATTAACAAATTGAACACATTCGATAAAAATATTACTGGTGAGCAGTTTTAATTTTCTTTAAGCTATCCCCTTTAGTTCTATAATGATGAGTTCTATAATCCTTGAAACCGTCGGAGCCCCTATGCTATTGTTGTAACCGACCAGAACTGCAATAATTTGGTATTTGATACCATTGAGGAAGCCGAAGAAGAAAAAGCAATTGCCAGGATGCAATTGTGGTAGAGATTTAATTTGTTAAGATATGCCGTATGGCCGCCAAAATACCGGGCGGCTCTTACCGGCATTAAGAGTTTGACCGCCCCAATATTTTCACAGTAACATCCGTTAACTAAGCAGGTATTTCAGTTGCTGCATTTACGGTCGCAGTGATTGAAGCAAAAAAGTCAGGGATAAACTGCTTTAAATTGTCAATAATATTTTTTGTGAACGCTGTTATAGCGATATCTATTGATCCCGATGTTATAGGTGCTTCAGGGTCGATAAGCACGTACTCATAACTATCACTCGCCAATTTCTTTGAAAACCCATGGATATATCTATTTCGAAAAGTGTTGATTGTTGGCAAATAACGATTTAAGAAAGGTTCATGTAATTTCAGACACGAAGCGACAGGGTCAGTAGGGTTTCGATAATTTAAACGATGAAGAAACTCTAGCAGTTCCATGAAATTTTTCATAGGAATACTTAGCGGCGGGCTTTTCTTGGGATGTATCGATACCTTTTTGATTAGCGTTTCAGATAAATAAACCAAGTTTTCTAATACAGATGACGTAAACAAAATGAACTCTTGAAAATGGTAGTCGATCAGTTCCTGATAAAGTGACCGATCATCCACCTCAAAATATTGCTTAATTATACCTCCATTGCTCTGAAAAATTCGCTCGCGCATGATCGGAAGATTCGTTGATCTCGAAACAAGAACATCATGGTCGAGTTCGTCGAAATAAAGATGAAAGGTCATCTCGCACTTTCTGAATTTATTTGTAATTGCGTCCAGACGGTCTTTAACCAAATTTTCCTGAAGTTTATAGTTGTCATGAATGTCAAAATTTATCCGGTTCATCAAATTGGACGAGATGCGGCTACTAGCAAGGGCATAGAGTGCAGCCCGTTCGGTGGAAAAATCAGACAGGTTCACAATTTTTGAAGAAGAATTTGGTGTTACCATGTTTCGTTATCGTGATCAAGGTTTCGGTCAATTTCATAATTAACAGCTTTCAATACTCCGTTAAGGAACTGTTTGGCTTCGATGTAGTCCGGCAGTTGATTGATCTCTTTGGTCAATAAGTCGTGTAAATCCAGATCAACCTGAAAGGGTTCTCCGGCTTTTCCTGATTTTACTCCGACGCTTGTCAACGCTGATTGGAGGGCATAATTAATATGGCCAAACATCTCAAGATCAGCTTCTTTCAATTCTACGGCAAGCGAATAAATTTTGATCACCAATGCAACCATCAACGGATCTTTGGTATGAAAGATGGACAAAGTTTCGGCAACCCGTTCTAAACTGTCTAGCTTTGTGCTGTACTTGGCTATCATTTTATCGTAAAGCAGGTATGTTTCATTTGTTATCGCTTGTCCCGGTTGCAAGTAGACAAGCATATCTTTTCCATAAAATAAATGCCCCCCTGTCCCGTCAACCTCCAAATACCAGGAAAGTGCCATTTCAAACATTTCCATTTTTTGATACGGGTTTTCTTCAAACAGATGCGAATGCTCTCCAGATGGTAAGAAATCATAGCCCATCAGGGACCGAGTGGCCATAACCATATCTTTTTTATAATTAAACCGACTGACTAAATAATCGAATACTACTTGTGTTCCATAATTTTTAAGTACTCTAATTAGACTCCTCTCTATTTCATAAGAGAGGTAGAAACGCACCGTGTTTTTCAAAACCAGACTTCGGATGAGTTCATTTGATGCTGTTTTATTGTCGGCAAGCCAAATAAAGAACATCTCGGCGTCGCGCTGGTGTGCACGGTCAAGATAACCTGCGATTACCTTATTGGTATCAGTATGATCTACCGCGATGAGGGTTTGAAGACCGCCGGCAAGTGCGTGATTGTTTTCTTGTCGGCCCTTTGCTTCAATTCTTAGTATAGTTTCGGCATCTTCCGCAAGCAATTTAGCAGTCCCGGGAACCCTTGTACCATACGTCAAAAGAATAACATTATCAGCCTGCCAATTATCCAAAGTTTCAAGTTGGTGAACGCGCGTCCAATAAAAACTTTGTTCGTTTTTTTCAAAATGCAATGTTGACAGTATGCCTATAGCGTATTGATAGTATAATGGCGATCTTAAATCAAATAGATAGTCATGGAAATAAAGCGCATATTCGGTATGATTTCTTTCAAGATGTCGCAAAAACTCCCAAAAATAATGAGGCGGATATGGCTGAGGCTCCAGAAATTTGCGCATAGCTTCAGCTAAATCTTCTTTTGAATAATTGGTGGCTATCAAATCACATTGCTCAGCGACATAAACGTGAATATTCGGATTTCGCAATAATGAGACCTCTGCCGAACTGAACAGCTGCGATAATCGCTCCGTCAGATCTTTCGGTTTTAATTTATCTTTAATTTGTTCGATTTGATGCATATGATTTTCGGAAACCCCCCACTTAACAAACCAAAAAAGCTTATCCAGAACTTCCTTTTGCTCCATCAATCCAAATCCTTCGCCGTAATTTTCCAAAAAGTTCAACACGGTAGTGATCTCTGCTTCGTTCTCGTAAGGTCTGCTATTTCTATGAGTGGCAAAAATTCCCCGAGGAACATCTAATATCAATTTCAAGGTTTCCAGTTTTGATCCGGCTAAAGCCGGGAGTTCATAAAAGGATATTAAAAGATCGGTGATTTCGATTCTGAAAGTATGAACATTTTCGCTTGCGGGAAGCATAAAAGTAGTTATAGAAAATGCGTCCCGCGCGACAGGACTAAGTTCAGATGTCGTAAAATCGAGCGCAAGCATAGCCTTTAAAATATCTCTGATAAATACATAATTGGTATCATTAATATCAGGTTTCTGTTTTAATCGTTGGATAACATACCGCTGCCTAACCAATGCAAAATGGTCGATCACATCTCGTCTGGTGAAATTATAAATAGTAAAGAGCTTTTTATCCTTTGTTATTTCGTACAGTTTGAAGCTGTTGGCATATACAAAAGAGTACGACTCTGGCAGAAGCAATAATCTGGAAAGAATAGTGATTACCTTATTCATCAAGGTATCAGTCAATGGATAAGATGAATTTAACACCGTATCAAATTCCAAGCGGACAGGATGGTCCGATTTAACCAAGTTAGCTAAATACAATTCGACCGCTTGCTGGGCAATTTTGGGTTTTACATAGACGATCCGGCTTATTGTATTCAAGATGCGGCTGATAATTGATATTTTCGTTTCCGAATTAATTCCAGGGCCATCTTCTATCTCGGCAATCCACCCCACGTATCTACCCAGGATACTATTCAGTAAAGCGCCTTTATCACTTCCCACATCATCTACACTACTGAGATTAATCACAATATTATCCAGTTGTGCACCGAAGTCCATAATATATTCAGAAGCGTCAGATGCATCAATACCTTGTAAAATGATATCGCTATAATAATCAGGTTTTATGCTCTGCTCGTATCTTCCGGCCACAAATGAATATTCCTTTAAAAGCTTAAACCCGAGATTAATCTCGGGGAGAGGTATCTCATGAATCCTACTTAATTTAACTGCGATATGGTGATCATCGAAGCTGAAAGGCTCTATCAAAGCGATGTTCTGTAACAAGCGCCTAGATCGAAAATCACTGATTGCTGTTGATTTTGTAAATGCAGAATGGAACTCACCAAAATAATTATTGACATAATTTTTTAAGAAATCAGTTTCCCGGATAGTCTCTATCCTAGTATTTTCCATGATTGCCCTTAAAACGGCAACAATAAGTACGGGCCGTCCATAGGTAATGTTAATCAGGTCGCCGATGTGATGCCAATACCTTCCGCCAACGATATATGGCTCGAAAGCAGCTTGTGTTTCTAGTCTTTCGAGTGTAGATAAATTTAATTTAAGAATGTCACTTTGATCATATTCCCTGATTTGCTGTAGGGAATTTGAAGCTTCCAATGAGCGGGCAGTTAGAATGAGCTTTACTTTCCCTTTGAAAATATCTGCTAATTTTTTCAAGTCTGCCACATCTTTTGCATCATAGCTGTGAGCGTCATCAATTAGTACGACGTAACTACCTTCCGATAAAAGCGCCTTCCTTAGTTTATCAAAATCTACATTTTTATTAGCTAAAACAAGGGAACTCCACTTCGTTGTACTGGTATCCTCTTGCTTAAAGAACTCGATCACCAACCTTGTTTTTCCAATTCCGGCCTCACCCTCGATGAGTGCGATATTCATATTTGAATTCAAAAAACCTTTCAGTTCGGCAATTTTGTTATCCCGTCCGATAAAAATATTTGATAAGGTATAAGGAACAAACTGCGTAGCTTCAATACCTTTTTTAAAGAACGTTCTATAGTCCTGTAATTGTGCTGTTTCAAATCCTTCATCCATCCACAGAGAAAGTAGAGGATGTCGCAAAATCAATGTTTGAAGTTTAGCGCCGTCCCAGATCAGTAACTTAGCATTTGGAGCGAAGGTTGTTTTTTCAGTCTCAAATGACGATTCAAGTTCCTGCTGTTCTTGCGGTAGTAACTCGACATTTGTCATCAATACAAAAAAGTCTTCCCCCTTTAATTGCTTGGTTTCTGAAATTAGTTGGTTTTTTAAAAGATGAAATCCCTGTTTCCTGGCAACTTTATGGAATTTGAATTGGAAACGCCATGTGCCAACCAAATCATCATACCCGCCATAATAACTGGCATCAATGCCCCCATCACGCCCGGAAGCAGAAAATGGTTTAACCCTTTTGCTTACTTCGAACGTCAAAAGTGCATTACAAAATTCAGTAAAGTCATTAAAATTATAATTGGCCCAATTAATAGTATCCATGGATGATGTTGATAAGGAATATTAGCGTGGAGTTTGCGCTTAAAACAAAGTTATATAAAAATAGCATTTGAAAAGCGAATTAAGCACTTGGAAAGGTATTGCCAAATATTTTAAAGTTTTTGAATATTAACTATCGTATTTCGCAACAGTATATTTTTTCAAAATACATAGTAGGGAATTTGGAAGAAATATATCCACACCCAAATTGCCTACTATGTATGAATAATTGGTACTTTATTTTTTCTTCCGATTCAAATAGCCAGCGCCATTTTCTTCATATACAACCGATAAAGGCCGTTTACTACTTTCTTTCTCTGTGAATATCCTTTTATACTTACGTCGAAAGTCCTTAGTAAGAGGTTCGTTCAAAAACTCTTTGGTGAGGTTCGCTAACTCCTCTAAATCCGTCAAAAATTGATTTGACCCAAGGTTGGGGGTGCGTACATTGCCGGAGTATAGACTTTTATTAGTTTTTACTCCGGCTTTGTAATTTTGTAACTTGTTGTTAATGTGATAGATTTTTTTACAGCATCTGTAGGCACTATTAAACACCGTAAACGCAGCACATCTTCTATAAAATATTCGGTTATTGGGACGTTAAGGAGAACAAAGCCCTAATGTGCAAACATCAGGGCTTTGTTGTTTATATTTTAGCTGTAAACGACAGGTATCTTGTCCGAAGTCTCTTACTTAGCACAGCGGGATAGTAGCCAATATAGCTATTGCGGTTGCGTAACCGTATTAGCAATTAAGGTAACCGCCGTTTGTGCCAGCAATCTGCCATTTACTTTTGCGCCGGTATTCAGCGAAATCAACGTTTTACTTAATATGATCCCGCTAAAATCGGCAGCAGTGCCTAGTGTGGCTTTTCCACTCACCACCCAAAATATATTTTTAGCTTGTGCACCACCTGCCAAAGTAATGATAGCACTATTGTTTACCGTCAGGTTTTGAGCGATCTGGAAGATCCAGATATCATTTGGCCCGCCGTTTAGTGTTACGCCCGCATTGGTCACCAAAACGCCCGTACTCCATTTATAAAGGCCTGGGGGCAGTGTTTGGCCACTAATATCTCCGCCATATGGGTTAACAATGGGGTTTTCCACCAATCCATTCGCCGTGGTAAAAGCAGTTTCCATGTCTCCTATAGCTGTGGTCATTTTGGCCGGGGTCGGCACCGCATAGTCGGCGGCATAGGCGTGTCCGGTCACCAGGCTTGTCGTAGAAAACTGTCCGCTTGCATCCATTATTAATCCAAAGCCGGTCATTGCAGTGGCGGCAATGGGGCTGGTTGCAATGTCGCCGGTAATGGCCGTTACACCGGTAGTAGTAATCCCAGTCTCTGTTAAAATTACAAAATCACCGCTCGTTTTAAGATCGATTGGCCCGAGCCCTAAAGGCGGCTGGACCGAACTTGAGGCCAAAGATGCTTTTGCATTTAACCCGGATACAGCAGGGCTGGCGGTTTCTCCTTTATTACATCCTACGGTAAAAACTGCAAAAAGCAATATTAATGGCAATATTGCTTTGCAAATCTTAGAAGGTACGCTACTTTGGCGTATTTGAATGTCATCCATTGTCAAAACGTTTTTTTGATTCATGATTAATTTGTTTAGTAATAAAGAAATGCTGATCAGTATGCTGAAGCGCATATTGATTAACTTGATTTACAATGTCACTGTCATTCAACAGTGATTTTTAGGTAGTGTGAATTAATACGCTTAGACGCAAAGCACGTGCCCGCATCAATGATTATTTCTTGTATTCGTGCATTAGTGATATGAATCACTTTTTGTTCTTAATATTATAAATTAACGACCTTATTAATAGACATTTTAATGGTAATGAGTTTCGATTAATGATGAATTTAATATCGAACCTGTTTATTTAGGATTGATTACGTACACCGTAGCTTATTAAGATCATAAGTGTATTGATCTGACTATTATTCAGTAGAAACCAAGCATCATCTGCCAGGTTTTTCGAGTTGAAAAACTGCAAGGCTGCAAATTTGACTTGAAGCAGGGTGCTCTTGACCATAATAATTACCAATAAAATTTCAACAAAAAAATTAATTTAAAATCTTTGATAATGTGTATCGTTTATAGGATTCGCTGAACGGGCGTTCCTGGTCAAACTTATCAGCTAAGTGTTACTATTAATGGAAAGGTGTTTAGCGGTACTTGTACCATGCGCCAGCGCCTGCAAACCCGCAAAATAATATACAAAGTGGTGCGCTGGGCTATTTTAGTGCGCATATCATACAACGGAAAACTTTGGTTTCGCCTTGATTGCGAAATTGCATCCATAAAAAAAGACCAATCCAAATCGGAATGGTCTTTTTTTATGATATGGTATCGTGTTACTATTTAACTATATGCTTAAAAATGTCGTTACCGTAAACAAATACCATTAGGGTGATCAGGATAACGAAGCCTACTATCTGAGCTTTCTCCATAAATTTATCGCTTAATGGTTTGCCCTTGATCATCTCAATGATCAGGAACATGGCGTGGCCACCATCTAATACTGGTATAGGCAGCAAGTTCATTAGCGCTAAAGCCATTGATAGAAGCCCTACAAGGCCCCAAAACTTTGGCCAGTTAATGTGGCCGCCAAACATAGTTGCTATTTGTACAGGGCCCGCAAATGCTTTATTGGCTTTAACCTCGCCTTTAAATACCTTACCTAAACCCTTGGCATTATCTGCCAGGCTGCTCCATGCTTTATTGGCGCCGATAGGTAATGATTGCATGAGGGTGAAAGTTTCCCTTTTCTCTAAGCCAGCAGTATCAGGTCCGGCAGAAAAGCCAAGTTTACCATCGGCATCCACATTGGTTTTAATATCTTGAAGAATTCCGTTGCGTTTAACAGATAGTGTTGCTTGCTGGTTTTTGTATTTGGCTATCTGATCTTGGTATTCATCAAAAAACTGTATAGGCTGCTTATTAACGGCCAAAATGCTATCACCTTTTAGCAAACCCGCCTTTGCGGCATTACCACCCGGAACAATTGAATCAATGTTGAATTTAGTACGCAGGTTTATAAACTCATCTATACCTTGGTCAGATAAGTCGTTTAAAATGGTTGGGGGAATAGCTATCGTGATAGTTTTATTACCATCGCGTAAAACAGTTAATTTGGTATTGCCCATTAACACCTTTGAACTGCGGAGTTCGTCATACCGCACAATAGGTTTACCGTTGATCTCGGTAATATTATCACCGGCTTTTAAACCAATTTTTCTTCCTATGCTACCGGGAGCGATGCCATATTTAACGCTGCTTGTTGGGGTATAGGTTTCGCCATATTTAACGGTAAGCATCCAAAATATGAATATGCCTAATACAATGTTCACAAAAATACCTGCAAGCATCACAATTAAACGTTGCCATGCCGGTTTTGAACGGAATTCCCAGGGTTGTGCCGGCCCGGCCATTTGCTCGGTATCCATTGATTCATCAATCATACCAGCAATTTTAACATAGCCACCCAAAGGCAACCAGCCAATACCGTATTCAACACCTTTATAATTGAATTTTACCAGACTAATGTTCCAGGCATCAAAAAACAAATAGAATTTTTCAACCTTAATTCCAAAAGCGCGGGCTGCTAAAAAGTGGCCAAGCTCATGTAATATTACTAAAATAGAAAGGCCCAGTATCAGCTGGACTATCATTATAACTACGCTCATTATTTATATTATATCAAATTGTTATAACCACCTTAGGGGTTTGTTTAATTAAACTTTGTGCTAATATGCGGGTTTCTTTATCAGTATTCAAATAATCATCCAAAACGGGGTTTTGTATAAAACTCATTTTTTGCATACATATTTCAATTAGATCGCTCATGCCTAAAAAGGTTACACTCTCGTTAAGAAATGCTGCTACTGCTACTTCGTTGGCCGCATTAATAATACAGGGCATGTTACCACCTTGATTTAAAGCTTCGTATGCGAAAGCTAAATTACGGAATGTGTCCAGATCTGGTTTTTCAAAAGTCAATTCCGGATAGTCCATAAAATTGAAACGCTTGAAATCGTTTTTTATCCTTTCGGGATAGGTGAGGGCATATTGTATGGGCAGGCACATATCGGGCAAACCCATTTGCGCTTTTATTGAGCCATCCTCAAACTGAGCCAAAGAATGTACGATAGATTGCGGATGTACGATCACTTCGATCTGGCTGGCCTCAACACCAAATAACCATTTGGCTTCTATCACTTCCAATCCCTTATTCATTAACGAAGCCGAATCAATAGTGATTTTGGCGCCCATTACCCAGTTGGGGTGTTTAAGAGCATCGGCTTTGGTAACATTGCTTAGGTAATCCAGACCCTTACCCCGGAATGGTCCGCCAGAAGCAGTGAGTATCAGTTTCTCTATCTTGTTATTCTCTTCGCCAACCAAACATTGAAATATGGCAGAGTGTTCAGAATCGATAGGTAAGATGCTTACGTTGTGTTGTTTGGCTAAAGCGGTGATTAGCTCGCCCGCAACTACCAAGGTTTCTTTGTTAGCTAATGCTATAGTTTTACCTGCCTTAATAGCTGCAATAGTTGGCTCTAAACCGGCAAAGCCTACCATAGCTGTTAACACGGTATCAATCTCCGGATCGGTAACGATCTCTTTGATAACCAGGCTCCCGGCGAATACTTTGATGGGTAAGTGGTAGAGTGCGGCTTTTACTTCGGGGTATTTACTCTCGTCGCCAATAACAACGTAGGCTGGCAAAAACTCAATAGCTTGTTCAATAAGTAATGTTGAATTGCTTAGAGCCGTTAATACATAGGCCCTAAACAATGTTTTGTTTTTGCCTATAACCTTGAGGGCCTGTGTACCTATACTCCCGGTTGAACCCAGGATAGCTATGTTTTTGATGTTTTGTTGCTGCATTTATTTCCCGCCTGAAATCTTTCACGGCTTTTCTTCTCTACCTGCAAAAGTATTATTCTTTTGGTAATAATTATTCCTTAATTGAGGAATGTTGGAGCTCGTCGGCAATTTTCCTGTCGTTAGCTAAACGGGGCACTTTGTTTTGGCCTCCTAACTTGCCTTTAGAGCGCATATAGTCAATAAAGGCGTTCTTTTTAAGATTGGTAATTTTTAACGGTTGTAGTATAGAACCTTTAATGAGATCGAAATAGTAAATGTTCTTTTTCTGCAAAGCCGCGTCAACCTTTAAGCTAAATTCGGCCAAATCTTTTGGCTCTGTTCCAAACTCAACAAACCACTCGTGGAAAGGCAGTTCGCCTTGCGGCGGATTTACCTGTGGGGCAACGGTGAACTCGGTAATGTCAATCCCTTCGGCTTTAGCCACACTTAATAATGCATGCTCAACTTCTTCACCAATCACATGTTCGCCAAAGGCGGATATATAATGTTTGATGCGACCGCTTACGATAATTTTATAGGGATTTTTCGAAACAAATTTTACGGTATCGCCAATACTATAACCCCATAGGCCCGCGTTGGTATTTAATATCAGCGCGTAGTTTTTATTCAGTTCAACATCTTTAAGTTGCAGGCGTGTTGGGTGGGCATCAAAGTATTCATCAACGGGTATAAACTCATAAAATATGCCTGAATCTGCCAATAGCAGCAATCCTTTATCCTTTTGCGAATCCTGGAAAGCGATGAAGCCTTCTGATGCAGGATAGGTTTCGATGGTATCTATCGCGAAGCCGATACTTTCTTCAATTTTAGCGCGGTAAGGCTCGTAATTAACACCACCGTAAACAAAGAGTTTAAAGTTAGGGAAAATGTCTTTGATCTTTTTTCCTCCCGCTTTAGCGGATAACCTGTCGAAATACATCTGACACCAGGGTGGTATGCCCGATATGAGGCGCATGTCTTCGTTTAAAGTTTCATCTACAATGGCATCAACCTTTTGCTCCCAATCTTCAATACAATTGACCTCGTAGCTTGGCTTGCGATTCTTTTGCAAGTATTGCGGTACGTGGTGAGCTACGATGCCCGATAGGCGACCAACCTGTATGCCATGCTTTTCGGCCATAATGGGGCTGCCTTGTAAAAATATCATGCTGCCATCAACAAAGCCGGTTTTACCGGTTTCGTGGATATAGTTGAGCAAAGCATTACGGGCAGCTTTAATATGCTCGGGCATGCTTTCTTTTGATATCGGAATGTATTTTACACCCGATGTAGTGCCCGATGTTTTAGCTAAGTAAGCGGGCTTACCTGGCCATAAAACGTTTTCATCGCCATTAACCATACGGTCTATGTACGGACGCAGATCTTCATAATCCCTTATGGGGACATTCTTTTTAAACTCTTCGTAATTGCGGATCCTGCTAAAGTGATGGTCTTTACCAAAGCTGGTATCTTTTGCTTGCGCGATAAGCTTGAGGAATGTAGTTTGCTGCATAGCCACCGCATTATGGCGAAGCTTGTTAAGCTGATAATTAATTAGCGCCGCAAAAGGTTTGCTTAATGCTGCTTTTAAGCCCATAGGTTAAACGGTTTCCAGTAAAATATCGTCCACATTGTTTGCATCGTGAACCAATTGACGGTAAGTTAGGGCTAATACGATGTTGATGAACGGATATAAAAAGATCAGAGTTAGAACAAGAAATTTTAAATCATAATAAACTATGCCATAAATTGGTAAAGCAATTATTGTAATGAAGAAGGCTAATATAAGAATCACTTTAAAAATGTTGGATCTTGTTAAATTAAAGCTCTGTCTTAACGATTCGATAGAACCTGAAAGATCATCTACTATGAAAGCTATAAAGAACATATATCTTAAAGCCAGGTATGCGAATACGATCTCGGCGGCTATTTTCAAGATATCCTGAATAAGAGAGTAGCCTTTTAAAAAAACACCTATGATGAAAAAATCAAATGTTACCACCAGCACAGCGAACAAGATCCAAAGTTTTATAAAATTGAATATCATCCGGATATGAGGTAGAATCTGCGAGAATTCAAATTCGTAGTATTCACTATCTTTTAGGGTAAATATAAATTTATAAAAACCTAGCGTAGTGTAAGATTGAACAAATATGATGGTGAAAAATAAAATTGTTGGTATTACAACTTCGTGTTTAATATCTTGCGCCATACCACTAAAAAGGGCTATAACTATTAATATAAATACCGAAACAATGGAGTATACAATGATAATTCCAAAGTTTTTCCCGAATAGCTTTAGGGACTCTAAAATCACAGACCAAACAAATTTAAGGTCTATCAAAATATCGGTACTTAGATTTTTTAAATATTTCCCAATCATGACGAAAAAATTACGGGAAAAATGGATGATACATGAGTTTTTATGACCTTTTAAGTATTACACGCTTCCACAAATCTTCCAGAAAACCCAACCCGTATGCTGTGAGTTGTATAAGGGCAGCAATAATGCTCAAAAATGCAATTTTTACTGATTTATTTTTAAACAAAGCATGAAAAAATATCAACAAAATAAACACCAATAATAAAATATTGCACAGTTGGGTTAATGGGTTGTGAATGAGGTTGCTAATTACTGTAAACAATAAAAAAAGCGTAAAAGCTGCCGGGAAAAAATGAACCAACTTTAACTCTCCAGGAAAAAATTTATAAATATTAATGCGCGCCCTGCCGAAAAAGTGCAACTGTTTGAAAAACTGTGTGAAACTTGTGCGCCGTTTATGGAAAACAATAGCGTCGGGTATCAGCCCGATCTTGAATCCCATTTTGTGGATGCGGATACTGTATTCAATATCTTCGCCTAAGCGGGTGATGATAAAGCCACCTGTTTTTTCCCAAACCTCTCGCGATAAGCCCATGTTAAAACTGCGCGGATGGAACTGGCCAATTCCTTTTTTGTTACCGCGGATACCGCCGGTTGTAAAAGGGGAGGTCATGCTGTAACTGATGGCTTTTTGTATGGGGGTGAACGATTTTGTAGCACCATCCGGGCCACCGTAGCAATCTAGTTTGTGGGTGTATAGGTAGTTTTTAACTGTTTCCAAATAATCTGGCGGTATCAAACAATCCGAATCGAAAATGATAAAGTAATCGCCTTTGGCTTTAGTAAACCCGTAGTTGCGGGCAAAGCCCTGGCCTTCGTTTGGTTTTACGTAATAACTAATGTCTAACCGGTTGTGGTAGCTTTCAACAACGGTTTTGGCATCATCTTTTGAACCATCCTCAATAATCAAAACCTCAAACTGCAGGTAAGTTTGTTTGGTTAAGGTTTCCAGCAGTTCGTTAATTTCCTGCGGGCGATTATATAAAGGTATGATGATGGAAAAAAACATTTTTTTTAGATGTGAGATATTAGATTTGAGGTGTTAGACTAATAAAGCTTTTGTCTCATATCTAACATCTCAAATCTCATATCTAATTTATAATTTTTCTTCTATCTGATAGTGGTTTCTTTCGGGGGCGTTACGCGATACCAGTTCGGCAATAAACCCCGTGAGGAATAATTGAAACCCCACCACAATAGCAATTAAGGCAATATAAAACAAGGGATCGCTGGTTGCATCCCGATACTTTTCGCCGTGTGCGATATGAATTAATTTCTCAGAAAGGATCCATATAATGGAAACAAAACCCGTCAAAAAACTCAGCACACCCATGGTGCCAAAAAAGTGCATTGGGCGCTTGGCGAATTTCCCTACAAAGAATATCGAGAGCAGATCTAAAAAACCATTAATAAAACGGCTCAGTCCGAATTTGGTTTTACCGTACTTGCGTGGATAATGTTCAACTACCTGCTCGCCAATTTTGGTGAAACCAGCCCATTTAGCCAATACGGGTATATAACGGTGCATTTCGCCGTATACCTCAATGTTTTTGACAACAGCTTTACGGTAAGCTTTTAAGCCGCAATTAAAATCGTGCAGGTTAGGTATACCCGACATTTTGCGGGTAACGGAATTGAATAACTTGGTAGGAATAGTTTTGCTTAGCGGATCATGACGTTTAGCTTTCCAGCCAGATATCAGATCGTATTTTTCTTCGGTAATCCGGCGATAAAGCTCTGGTATCTCATCCGGACTATCTTGCAAATCAGCATCCATTGTGATCACAACGTTGCCAATCGCCGCCGCGAAACCTACATTAAGAGCAGCAGATTTACCATAATTGCGACGAAATTTAATGCCCTCTATACATTGGTTGCCCTCGCTTAATTTGCGGATCATTTCCCACGAGCCATCGTTACTGCCATCATCAACTAAAACGATCTCGTATTTAAACTTGTGTTCGTCCATTACCTTGCTTATCCACGAGGTAAGTTCTGGTAACGATTCCACTTCGTTATATAAAGGAATTACAACAGATATATCCATTTTTTGAGCCGAAAGCCTGAAGCGTAAAGCTAAAAGCTTTTTTGAAGATTAGATTTAATTTAACACTATTTAAGATACTGTTACTATTTGCTTAGTTCCGCAAAATATTTATGGAACAAAGGAATAGTTTCTATTCCTTTATAATAGTTAAATATATCGTATTTTTCGTTTGGTGAGTGTAGTGCATCGCTGTCTAAACCAAAACCCATTAGCACGGTTTTAATGCCCAATACATCTTCAAACAGGGCTACAATAGGTATGCTACCGCCACCACGTGTTGGGATAGGTTTTTTACCGAATGATTCTTCAATCGCTTTTTGGGCAGCTTTGTATGCCACGCTATCGGTAGGTGTAACAACAGGTTCGCCACCATGGTGTGGGGTTACCTTAACTTTAACATAAGGCGGAGCAATGCTTTCGAAATGTTTGGTAAACAATTCGGTTATTACTTCTGATGATTGATTAGGTACCAACCTCATCGATATTTTAGCATTTGCTTTTGATGGCAATACAGTTTTAGCGCCTTCGCCAATATAACCGCCCCAAATGCCATTTACTTCTAAAGTAGGGCGGGTACCGGTACGCTCAAAAGTGGTATAGCCTTTTTCGCCCCAAAGCGCTTGTACGTCAAGGTCGGTTTTATATTCTTCCTCATCGTATGGAGCAGCGTTTAGCTCTTTACGTTCGTCATTGGTAAGTTCAATCACATCATCATAAAAACCGGGTATGGCAATATGGTTATTCTCATCGTGTAATGAAGCTATCATTTTAGCCAGAATAGTTGCCGGATTAGCTACCGCGCCACCGTAAACACCAGAGTGCAAGTCGCGATTTGGGCCAACCACTTCAACTTCTAAATAGGATAAACCTCGCAAGCCTGTTTCCAGCGATGGGTTTTCCATGCTGATCATGGATGTATCGGATATTAAAACCACATCCGCTTTTAAGCGCTCTTTGTTAGCTTTTACAAAAATACCCAGGTTTGATGAGCCTACTTCTTCTTCACCCTCTATCATAAATTTGATATTACAAGGTAAAGTGTTGGTTTGCATCATTAATTCAAATGCTTTAACGTGCATGTAAAACTGGCCCTTGTCATCGCAAGCGCCACGGGCGTATATTTTACCATCGCGAACGGTTGGCTCGAATGGGGGAGTTTTCCAAAGTTCTAACGGGTCTGGAGGTTGCACATCGTAATGGCCGTAAGTTAAAACTGTTGGTAAATTAGGGTCTATTATCTTTTCGCCGTATACGATTGGGTAGCCTGCTGTTTGGCAAACTTCTACATTATCGGCACCGGCGTCTTTTAATTTCTGAGCAACAAAATCCGCTGTTTGTAGAACCGATTCCTTGTATTTAGGATCAGCACTTACTGATGGGAATCTTAACAGATCAAATAATTCGTTTAATATTCTATCCTTATTCTGATCAACGTATTGTTTAATAACCTGCATGTATTAAGTTTTGTGGGCAAATATAGAATTTAACTTTTATCGAATATAGTGAGAATAAGTTATGGTTTTAAAAGATGTACATTAAGCTGTTTAAAATGATGCTTTATGGTTGTATATTTGTTTGGGTTGCTATGTGTTAGGCAATAATGATTAACTATATAAATGGGCTATCGGAGAATAATTTTATTTTTTGTTTTCATTTTTTGTTTTGCTACTGTTAAGGTTTTTGCCCAAACCCCGAGCTGTAGTGTTGCCTCAAAATTTTATAGTAAGGATAGTATCAACATAACCACTTTTGGGGCTAGTACTGTTCATGGTATAGGTGGTTTTTCTTTTCAGCCTTATTTGAAACAGAATTTTGAGTATTGCTATCCAGGAAAAGTTGTAACGGTTTCAAACTACGGGATTTCGGCTCAAACAACCAGCGAAGGTTTAGCACGCTTTGCCGATGCTGTTGCAGGTAAAACCGGTTTTGTTTGTATTTTAATGGGGGTTAACGATGCCCTTAATTTGGTTACACCTACCATGGCAACTGCCCAGCAAGCTAATAAAGCTATTGCTGCCGCCCAAACGAATATTGAGGCAATGATAAAAATATCGTTGGAGAATGATTTGGTTCCCATTATTGGTACGGTACAGTATATCATCCCTAATGGAAATAAGGCTTTAATAACTGCAAACGCCTACATTAAAAGAATTAATGCAGGCTATATAAAGTTAGTTGGTAAATATAAAGGGAAAGCCTACCTGGCTGATATTAATGCCGCTTTGGGTTATGATGCCAAGCTGTTTCAGGCTGATGGGATACACCCTAATGATAAAGGATATAAGGTACTTAGCTATGTTTGGTTTGATGCTATTAATGAGGCTATTGAGAATAAGCTTTTACTTATTGGTCTTGATCAAAATTTCCCTAACCCTGCCAGTACTAAAAGTACTATTGGGTTCAGCTTGTCGCAATCGGCAAATGTAAATATTCAAATGTATAGCATACTTGGTGTACCCGTAAAAACGGTAACTAACGAGTTTTATAATTCAGGTTATCACCAGATAGAGATTTTATTGGGTGATTTGAAGCCCGGAATATACATTTATGTAATGCACATTGCAGGGCGCGAACTCACCAAGAAAATGATCGTGGTAAGGTAAAACTTAATTTATTTAATCTGCTTGAGCCAGAACATCTATAGTTTGCATGTTAACGTTTTTTTGTTGCATGCTTTTATGAATGTCTAAACTAATAGGTTTTACAACAACCGTTTCTTTTTTTAAGCTGCTTGACAATACTATTCCGGTTGATAAAGTAGCTATCGCTAATATGATGATCTTTTTCATGTTTGTAGTTTTTAAGGGTTTTTAATATTAGGGATGAACGTATGTAGAGTCAGAACCATTGTAATCTCCAACGCCTAATTCAGATTTATCGGCAACGATAGTTGTTTTTGCTTTAGCTGGTGCTACAGAGTTGTCTTTGGTGCAAGAAGAGATTAAACCTGTTGTTGCTGCTAATAATGCTATGATGATGAACTTTTTCATGTTTGTAGTTTTTAAGGGTTTTTAATATTAGGGATGAACGTAAGTAGAATCAGAACCATTGTAATCTCCAACGCCTAATTCAGATTTATCGGCAACGATAGTTGTTTTTGCTTTAGCTGGTGCTACAGAGTTGTCTTTGGTGCAAGAAGAGATTAAACCTGTTGTTGCTGCTA
>NZ_JBDSCA010000058.1:0-2509 GCF_039921305.1 Mucilaginibacter sp. | reverse complement strand
AATACCTTGCAAAACTTAAGAGTGAATGGTACTATACCATTTACTAAAATAGGTGGCATCCTTTATTACAATTACGAGGACATTATGAGGGTATTGAAAGGGGAAGTCAAAAGCAAACGTATCAATTTCAGTAAATAAATGTGTGTTCATCTATTAGGAGCAAGCCATGTTTTCGCTACGCTTAAACGGCTTGCTCCTTCGGAGTTAAAATTGATTTTTGCACTTCGTTTAAAATCTATAATCATGGGAAGGCCAACATTACAGGAAGAAGATAAACGGATCATTCAAGTGAATATCCGGCTGACAAAAGATGAAAACGATACTGTAGTAAACTACGCCGAAGCATCGGGAATGACCCCTGCAAACTGGATCAGGCAGAAGGCTTTTACAGGAAGATTTCCGACTATAAAGTTATCACCTGTAAATGCTTCGCTTTATAGAGAACTGCACAAGGTTGGCGTAAATCTCAACCAGGCGGTAAAGCAATTACACGCTGGCAAATTATCAACGGCTTATCTTTCTATTCTTTTAGGATTGTTAAAAACTCAGAAAGATATTTTAAACTGTTTACTGAAATGACAGCGGACCAGGTTAAAGGAAAAGGTTTTAGAGGCGCACTAAATTACAACCTTGAAAAAGTTAACAAGGGTGTAGCCAAATGGCTTGATACTTCATTTGCGCAGCATGACGAGCGCACAATTATGGATGAGGTAAAAATGATACGTGTGCTAAGACCTAACCTGGCTAAATACTTTTATCATACCTCAGTTAACTTCCCGCCACATGAAAATTTGAAGGATGAGCAAATGGTAACCATTGCCAAAGATTATCTGGAGGCAATGGGATTTGACCAACACCAATATGCAATCTTCCGCCACTTTGATGCAGACCATCCACACATCCATATTTTGGTTAACCGCATCGGCTACGATGGTTCAGTTGTTTCAGATAGCCAAGATTACAAGCGAAGCGAAACTGTACTTAGAAGATTGGAGAAACAGCACGGCTTAAAGGAAGTAATTTCCAGTCGTATGGCGCAAGAAAGAGCCATGACTAAAAACGAGCTGGAAATGATGAAGCGTACAGATGAGCCATCCATCAAAATGAAACTACAGGTAATTATTAAATCGACATTTAATCAAAAACCTACAGTCGAACAATTTATAAACCGGCTTGAATCACAGGGCATCAATGTTTTATTCAACCAGGCCAGCACCGGTTTTGTGAGCGGTATATCCTACGGCTACGATGGTATGCAATTTAAAGGATCTCATTTAGGGAACGCTTACAAATGGCAGGCTGTTAAAAACGTTATCAGTTATGAACAAGAAAGAGATCGCACAGCAATACACCAGGCAAATGTTAGGACAAGAACCAACCAGACTGAACGAATCGGACAATCAGCCCTTACCGGAACAAGCGAACGAGTTATGGCAGATACAAAAGTTACTGCCGGAAATAGAAATGATGTACAGCAGGGCACTGGAAAATTACAGGATCAAATCGGAAAAGCAAATAGAAACAACAGCGCGGCGGCTCAATCAGTTGGAGAGCACAGCGGCCAACCTATCATTTCAAATAAAAAGTATAGTGGCGAGCGCGGAGCAGATCCATCAATCCAACAACCGGGTCGGCAGCAGATGGGTAATTCGGCTATACCTGGTGGCGATCTTATCGGGGATTTGCTCGGCGTTAATAACGATGCTGGTAATATGGATCAAAATGCGGTGAACCAGTTTAAGCGAAATAGGAAGAAGAAACGTGGACAAAGGTTGAGATAGTGAAAAGATTACTTTCAGTGTAACGATAAGACTCAACCAATTGAAAAAAAGTTAAGATTATCGATTAATACGCGAGGCTTTGAAAGATGGGAAAAATGTTAACTGAAATGTATTTATTGTGAATAAGCTGCTTGTTGTTAGGAAATTATCAAAAATAAAAATTGACTTCTGTCTTATCTTTGATTGATGAACCCCGTCATGAAAGTAGAAAGGATTACCCCGCAAAAATTTAGTGAGTATTTTAAGTTACCTGTAAATACTAGGTACAATTTTTTAGATATTTATGCCTATCAGGATATACCATTATTCCTAGACCCCTTCGGCCTGTCTGCGATGAGAGATGCTTGGTCAAAGGAATGTGAGAATCAAATTGCGACGTATTTCCAATACTTGCTGGACAGTATTAACCGCGGGGATAAGAAAACAGTAACTAGGTTGCTCAACGCTTTGCACGAGGTGGACGAAATTGCGCTGGGTTATTCTGCCAATGAGCCGAGCGGACGGGGTATTGGCAAGGTCCAGGCATTGGAGATCCAAGCCGCTTTTGAAAATAGTGAAGCAGCGAAATCTGGAGATATAAAGGATATAGCTGACTGCGCACTTTTAATTCCTGGGATCAGCAGAGATAAAATTTCTGATATAACAGCGAGTATTTTAAAGAAAAAGCTGATCGAATTCACGCAAAAGCAATGTAAAAAACATAAGGTTCCGATGAGCCGCGTTGCGGT
>NZ_JBDSCA010000057.1:0-168072 GCF_039921305.1 Mucilaginibacter sp. | reverse complement strand
AGGGTATAACTAAGAATTGACGCACCGAAATACGCACTTTTTTGTTGCTAATTGGTGCATAAAATGGGGGTTTGGCACCAAAACAAAAGCCTGCAATCATTTGATTTGCAGGCTTTTAGCTGTTTTTGACAGGGTTATTCGCGGAGAGTTAGGGATTCGAACCCCAGGACCCTTTCACAAGTCAACAGTTTTCAAGACTGCCGCAATCGACCACTCTGCCAACTCTCCGGGGTCAAAAGTACAAATCCCGGCTGAATTGGCAAATTTGATGTTAACTTTTTTTTAATAAACTTTATAAGCACATTTTTGATATAATTACAAACTTACAAGCCTTTGGTTATTAATTTGTTAAAGTAAACATCGGTAGACAACAAAACTAAATTAAAGTACTATTTTTAACCCATTAAAAGTCATAACCATGCTAAAGCTATTACTGTTTGCCTTATTTTTCTGCGTATTTTATTCTGTATCGGCACAAAATAAAGGTAAAATTGATGTTTACTTAATAGCCGGTCAATCCAATGCCACCGGCCAGGGTTATTTGAAAAACATGACGGATACGATGAATATTGACACCACTGTATTGATATTCCATTCGGGCAAGCCTCATTTAAACTCGGGTAAGCAAGCCTTTACCTGGCAACCATTAATACAAGCTTCGGAATCTCCGGATAGGTTTGGTCCCGAATTAAGCTTCGGCACCAAAATTCATCAACTTTATCCTGATAGAAAAATAGCCCTTATTAAACATGCCCACAGCGGTACCAATTTATACAAGCAATGGAACCCGGGTAAAATAGCAAGTGATACCAGTAATTGGGGGCCACAGTTTAAAGTTTTTGTTCAAACGGTTGATTCTGGCTTAAACGAGTTGAAAAAAATGGGTTACAAACCCATCATCCGCGGCATGTTATGGCAACAAGGTGAAAATGATGCCGTAGCCAATGATAGTGCCAGCGTAAGATATGCTCAAAATTTGATACATTTTATTGAACGGATTCGCAAACAATATCATTCTGCAAAACTACCTTTTGTGTATGGCTATGTGCTTCCACCTCCAAATACAGGCCGGTACCGTGAGGTAGTCCGCCAGGCGGAACATGATATTGATCAGAACTCAGGTTCGCCCCGGGCGGTTAAAAATGCCTTTGTAGTTCAAACCGATGATCTAAGTCATCGTGCTACTGATAAAGATACCCGCTACCCTACAGATCATGTCCATTTTGGTACCGATGGAACCTGGGTGTTAGGCTTGCGTATGGCCCAAAAAATGGCTAAACATTAATGAAGAAAAATATTTCTACACGTAAGGTAAACATAACCGAAGCAAATGCACTTTTAAAACTAAGCAGGCAAACTTTTTTTGATGCCTTTGCAGCGGTAAACAACCCCGACGACATAGCCGCTTATGCCACTCAGGCATTTACAATAGAAAAGGTAACATCAGAATTAGAGAACCCTCACTCCCACTTTTATTTCGCATTACTGGATGATGAGATCATAGGCTACCTTAAACTTAATAGTGGCAATGCGCAAACAGAGTTTCGGGATAATAATGCTTTAGAAGTTGAGCGCATATACATCCTCAAAAAATATCAGGGTAATAAATTTGGTGAGCAATTGTTAAACTTTGCAATAGCCCTGGCTCAGCAAGCACATTGCAAATACATTTGGCTTGGGGTATGGGATAAAAACCAAAGCGCCATCCGCTTTTACCAGAGCCATGGTTTTAACATATTTGGCAGCCATTATTTTATGCTTGGCAGCGATAAGCAAACTGATATTCTGATGAAACTTGATTTGGTTTAAACAACAAAACCAGCCTTAACCGGCTGGTTTTGTTAAATCTATATTCTTTTATCGTTCTATTCGTAAATAAAACTACCATCACCCCGGCGGTTCATTTTTTTGCCATTACGTGTTGGTGTACCACTCCATTTTTGCAGGTACAAACGTGCGCCAACTAAAAAATATCTGCTCAATGAGCTTGATAAAGTATTGGTAAAACTACCATTAGGAGACAATGTTTGCTCTATAAAATTGTTTTGGTGTAAAATATCGTAGGCGTTAAACGTAATAACTAAAGTTCTCTTTTTGAAAAAATCCTTTTCAAGGCCCATGTTAATTACAAGCGGATTTGTGCTTAAACTACCTAAACCTGCCACATAGCTTTTTGCAGCGTTGTAGTTAAACTGAAAGCTTTTCAGAAAATATATTTTTCCATCAACAGCTAAAGATGTTTTTTGTACCTGGGTAGATAGAGATGAAGATGATGCCGTGCTTCCGGATGTTGAGTTAGGCACAAGCGATGAAAACGATCTTGACAGATCATAACCTATATATGGATTTATTTCAATCCACTCCGCCGGTGTTATCCGCGGTCCAAAGCGCTCATCAAATCTCCAATTTGTGGTATGGTATTGTACATCATTACTTACAGCCTGGTTGTAATTGTAAGTTACATTACCGTTTAACGATAAATTGTATTTACGATCATCTAATTGCTTGGCAATATTATACCTGCCCGTTACAGACTGTGATCCGTTAAGGTTTACGTAATGCGTTTCGTTAATATAATCTCCGTTTGTAGCATATGGCGAACCAAGCACCTGGATAACATTTGTAGAAATTTGATTGACCGGAATACTTGCGTTAACAAAAAACGAAAAGTTTAATTTAGAGTTAGCAAGGTAATTATTGTATTGAGCATTAAATGAATGTGTAAACGCTGGTTTCAAATTAGGATTACCAACTATTTGACTTCTTGGGTTAGATATATCGGTAAAAGGTTGAATTTCCTGAAAGCTTGGTTCGGTGTTTGAGCCAGAGTAATAAAATGAAAACCGCTGCGTGCGAGACCATGAATAAGCAAAGCGGAATACGGGGATGAGCCTAAAATCCGACCGGCCGGTGGATACATTAGCTCCGGCGCCTGCATTGAGTTTAGTTCCTGACAGGTAAGTTGGGACAGCCGTTGTTCCTAACGATATATTGTACTTTATGCCACTAAACCTATAATTCAACGTAAGGTGTGATTCTGTAAACGTATAGTTATAAATATTATCACGGTACGATAACGGTACAATTTGCCCACTTGGTGCAATACTATCGTTAACTGCCGAATTATCATAAGTAGACGTTCTTATCTGCGCGTTAAGTTCTAATTGTGAGTATAATCCCAAAGGTTCAACGTATGTTGAGCTTGCACGGTAAGTTTTGTTGTTGCTGTTCCGATCAACCCTGGTTTGGTTAAGTAATTGATTTTTTGGAACAGTTCTGGTAGTATCTGTAAAGTAATATATATTGTTTTTTGATTCCTTTTCCGATTCATTGTCGGCACTGGTTATGCTTACCTGTAACGAGACGTTTCTTTTGGGCTTTTCAAATATATGCTGATAAAACGCAGTTAAACCATAGTTAGTAGTAGAATTGGTAGTTCCGCTTGAACCTATTGTGTTATAAAACTGGTAGTTTGGGATGGGTGCGCCAGTAACGGGATCAATTCTGGTATAGTATGCATCGGTTTGATTATCTGTAGTACTTGAGCTATTGGAAGAACTATAACTAAACGAAGGTGTTATTTGCAAAAAGTTTGATTTATTGATATCCCATTTAATATCAAAATTCACATTATGGCTTTTACTGTCACTTTCAGATGTTCCTGATCTGGTAAAATTAGTATACCCTAGTGTAGAGTTGCTCCTTCCAAAGCTATTGCTGGTAGAGTTATTATCATTGAACTTGTACCTGTATCCTGATTCTACCTTGACATTTTTACCAAACTGATCATTATAACCAAATGACGGCGAACCTGAACGGTTTGTACCAGGGCTTCCACCCCCGCCGGCGCTAATACCATTTCCGCCGCCGCCGCCAACAGTTGCGCCCCCGGTTATGCCGCTCGATGATACACCTGTAACCGTGTTATTCAAAGTACCATTTACCGCTATTTGCTGGTTAGCATTAATGCGGGTTCCGGTTAAACCAACATTATATCGGTCGTCACTACCATACTGCCCGTTTAAACGCCCAGTTAAACCTATAGATCTATCGGGCTTGGTAGTTATATTTAACACTTTCTGAGGGTCGCCATCTTTTACACCGGTTCGTGCGGCAGCGTCACCGTAATCATCAACAACCTGTATTTTTTCAACAATTTCTGCAGGTAAGTTTTGAATTGCCTGGGCCACATCGCCTCCGGAATATAATGTTCCGTTTAATTTAGCCTTAGTAATTGCTTGCCCCTGGTGAGTAACTGTACCATCGGTACCAACCTCAAAACCCTCCATCTTTTTCAAAAGCTCGTCAACGGTGGCGTTATCCCTCACCTTATAATCACTGGCTTTATATTCAACTGTATCAATTTTGTATGTTATACTTGGTGTGCCATTAATTTTAACCTCATTCATCATATGGCTTGATGATTTTAAAATGATGGGTTCTAAAACCAACCGTTTAACCGCGTCGTTCTGTAAGTATTTGCGTACGGATGTTATATAGCCTACCTCAGTAATGGTAAGCGTAAATGTTGCCATCTTTACGTTCTTAAAAACAAATATCCCATCGTTATTTGATACTGTACGTAAAGTATCCAAACGCGATGTTAATAAAATTGTAGCGCCTATTAAGGTATTATCGGTAGTATCTCTAATTACACCGCTTATTTCGCGGAAGAGTACCGGCGGTGCGGGTGTTGCCGTTTGCCCTTGCATCCGGTTGCCCCGGATTTGCGCAAATAAGTTGCCCGTTAATAGAATTGCAACAAACAGCAGAAGTAAATTTTTTATCATTATAAGGTTGTGATTATTAGGTAGTGTGATTAGGGTTAAATTTTTATTCGATACGCTTTTTTAATCTATTATACTATCAATTATAGTATGGTTTACAAAAGAGGCATTACAAATGCCTGTGATCATTATTTTTTAGCAAGGGTATATTTACCCCAAAAATCTGTTGGACTAAGCAATTCGTTCATGGCATCGTTACCACCACCGCTAAAGCCTCCACGGTTACCACCGTTTCCTCCTCCTCCAAAACGACCGCCGCCGCCGTTTCTGCCACCACCGTTTCCGCCGCCGCCATTGCCGCCACCACCAAAACCACCGCCGCCTGCGTTACGGTTATTACCGCCATTATTATTACGGCTAAAATCGAGCCCGTTAACTGTTATATTATAGGCAAACTCTTTAGGGTTATCTGCTGATAGATTAAGTAATGATAGCGGTATGGATAGCTCAAACTGCAAGTTAGCCTGCTCATCATACCCGGCCGCGGCTTTAATACCATATATGTTATAAATAGAGATCAGGGTATCGGTAATATCTTTAAAGCCCAGCACACTTATCTCTTTTATAGCGGCAATAGCCTGTTTACGGGCGGCGGCGGCTTCGGCCATTGATGCCGAATCCATCACCGTTGTAGCACTTGCACCACGCGGCCTGCGAATACCACGTAAGTTGGCCCGGCTTACTATCGGGAAACGTACACTGTAAGCATTCTCTTCTTTCTTTTTATCAGCTGTGTTAATCGTTATGGTAACACCACCACCCATAATTTTGGTACTGTTTTGCAAATCGGTTGATCTTACAACCAGATACAAATTTTTGGCATCGTTTGATAGTATGTAAAAAAGCTTGGTAGTTTTGTTGTAAGCCTGAAAATCTGGCCCCCACTCATCCAGTTTGCCATCAATTTTAACCTTGGTGGGAGCGGCTAAACTGCCTGCTTGTACTGTGTTTAGTTTTTGAGCTTGCGCAGAAACGCTTAAACCTATGATAAATAAAATAGGTAAAGCGGTTTTGATCAATAGTAATGCTCTTTTCATTGGTGTTGTATAATTAGTTTATATATTTAGGTTTAAACAAAGCTACATGGATATAAGAAGCTATAGGTATTAATTTTTATATGATATGGCTTATTGACTGTGAAAATACCACGAAGTTTAATCAATATTTGATTGTCATATAATTGTTGCTTAATTGTCATGCAATTGTTGCAATAACCTATAAATAACGGCAATATTATTATCATAATTAATTTCAACTCAATTAAACCTTCAATATGGACTATAAACTAACCGGCTTAACGCCCATGTTGGAAACCCACGATATGGAAGCCACTATAAAATTTTACACCGAAGTGCTGGGTTTTACCCTGCTAAACTACGAAGCAGATTGGGGTTGGGCATCCTTTAAATGCGATGCCGTAAATATTATGTTCTCTATCCCAAACGAGCACCGCAATATGCCTAAGCCCATAATGAGTGGCTCATTATATATTAACCCGGATAATGTAGACTTAGTTTGGGAAAACTTAAAAGAACGTTGCCTGATCTGCTATCCTATCGAGAACTTTGACTACGGCATGCGCGAATTCGCTATCTATGACAATAACGGTTATCTGCTCCAATTTGGACAAATGATAGCAGAATAACATCTTAATATATTAAATACTAAAAAATCTTTCCGACTTTCGGCCTTCCGGACTTTTCGACTAAACAATATCCCATGCCAGATCAATTACACTTTAAACCTGTTCGATTTTCAGAAACCATTATTACCGAATTGATGATACCCTCCTATTCAAACTTTGGGGGTAAAATTCACGGGGGGATCTTACTTTCGCTGATGGATAAGGTAGCCTACGTTTGCGCCGCCAAGCATGCCGGTAATTATTGCGTAACGGCATCAATTGATACCGTGGATTTTTTGGCCCCTATTGAGGTTGGCGAACTGGTATCCCTTATGGCATCAGTAAACTATGTAGGTAACACCTCACTGGTTATTGGCATCCGGGTTGTATCCGAAAACATAAAAACCAACTCTGTAAACCACACTAACACCAGTTATTTTACTATGGTTGCCAAGGATGAGCAAAACCAGCCAACGCAGGTACCCGGGTTAATATTAGAAACCCAAAATGAAGTACGCCGCTTTGTAGAAGCCATACGCCGCAAAGAACTCCGCCAAAATTACCGCCAGGAAGTAGAGCAGATCAAAACCCCAACAAACTACGAGAAGTACGAGCACCTGTTAATTGGCGAACGCTGTAAAATAGCTATAGGGTAATAAACTTGCCCAATCGTTATTTTATATTGATTGTAGTACTTGTTTTATAAGTCGTATTATTTATAGTAAGGCCAGAGGCCTGGGAATAACAAGTCACGAACGGAACGCTCGCGCCAGCTGATCTAAATACTCACATTTACTCATGTTCCTTTTTAACAGGGGGTTAGTTATCAACAGTGTAAAATCGGTGTCGTTTTGTTAACAAATCAGTCAAAATTCAAATAATTTGTTACCTTTGCATCCCGTACACAAACAATTTCTGCACCATCATATCGGCTGCCGGAATCCAAAAAAAACATATGACTAAATATATTTTTGTTACGGGCGGCGTTACCTCGTCGTTAGGAAAAGGTATTATTTCTGCATCACTGGCCAAGCTTCTACAGGCCCGTGGGTATAGGGTAACCATCCAAAAATTCGACCCTTACATCAACATCGACCCCGGAACATTGAATCCTTACGAACACGGCGAATGCTATGTTACCGAGGATGGAGCCGAAACCGACCTTGACCTTGGTCACTACGAGCGTTTTTTGAATACGCCAACATCAAAAGCCAACAACATTACCACAGGCCGTATCTATCAAAATGTGATCAATCGCGAACGCGAAGGCGCTTTTTTGGGTAAAACGGTACAGGTAGTTCCGCACATTACAGATGAGATCAAACGCAACTTCCGCATTTTGGGTGAAAGTGGTGAATTTGATGTAGTAATAACCGAGATTGGTGGTACTGTTGGCGATATAGAATCATTGCCGTTTATTGAAGCTGTTCGCCAGTTCCGCTGGGAGCATGGGCAGAACGATTCTCTGGTTATACACTTAACTTTAATTCCATTTTTGGCTGCTGCCGGAGAATTAAAAACCAAGCCTACACAGCACTCAGTTAAGATGTTGTTGGAGTATGGTATTCAGCCGGATATTTTGGTTTGCCGTACCGAGCATCATATCAATGCGGATATCCGTAAAAAGATAGCCTTATTTTGTAATGTAAATGTGAACGCGGTTATTGAATCGATAGATGCTTCTACTATTTATGATGTGCCTTTGCTGATGTTGAAGGAACAATTGGATAAGATAGTAATGAGCAAGTTAAAACTATCGAGCAAGACAGAGCCGAATTTGGATCGCTGGAAAGACTTTTTGGGCCGTTTGAAAAACCCAACTGCCGAAATACGGATTGGTTTGGTTGGTAAATATGTTGAACTGCCAGATGCTTATAAATCCATCACCGAATCGTTCATCCACGCGGGTGCTCAAAATGAGTGCAAGGTGCGTGTGGAATGTATCAGTTCGGAGCAATTAACACCTGAGAACGCTGTTGATCGTTTAAAAGGTTTAGATGGTATATTGGTTGCCCCTGGTTTTGGTCAGCGTGGTATTGAGGGTAAAATTGAGGCTATTAAATACGTACGCGAAAATAATATCCCTTTCTTTGGTATCTGTTTAGGTATGCAATGCGCCGTGGTTGAATTTGGCCGTAATGTATTGGGATTAACAGACGCGCACAGCGTTGAGATGAACCCGGATACCCCCTTCCCTGTTATTAATATGATGGAGGAGCAAAAGAAGATCACCGCTAAGGGCGGTACCATGCGTTTAGGATCATACGCTTGTGATTTGCGTAAAAACAGTAAGGCCTTTGCCATATACGGTCAGCAGCATATTACCGAGAGGCACCGCCACCGTTATGAGTTTAATAACGATTACCTTAAACAGTATGAAACGGCAGGCATGATACCATCGGGAATGAACCCTGAAAACAACCTTGTAGAGATCGTAGAGTTAAAAAACCACCCGTTTTTTGTGGGTGCACAATTTCATCCTGAATTAAAATCAACGGTTGCTAATCCTCACCCACTTTTTGTTAACTTTGTCGCCGCTGCGCTGGCTTATGCCCGCAAAAAATAGCAGCTTGTTACGTTTATTATAATGGATAGAAATACATACACAGGATTATTCCTGATCATGCTGATACTTTTTGGCTCATTTTATTTAATGAAGCCATCTGAAGCAGACCTTAAAAAAGCTCAAATTGCTGCTCACGCAGATTCGCTAAAAAAAGCCGGAATTAAGACAGCCGTTGTTACAGCGCCTAAAGTTGATTCGGTACCAAAAGCACAGGTTGTTGATTCGGCTATATTAAAAACCGCGTTTGGTGCAGCTACTGTTGGTACCGAGCAATTGGTTACAGTTGAAAATAAAGACCTGTTACTTAAAGTTTCCACCCATGGTGGCCGTGTTCAATATGCCGAGTTAAAAAAATTCAAAACCTTTGATGGTAAGCCATTGGTATTATTTAACGGCCCAAATGAGCACTTTGGATTGAATTTTATTGCCGGTAATAAAAAGATCAACACTAACGATCTGTACTTTAAACCATCGGCTACAGCTTTAAACTCTGCCGGTGCCGATTCTGCAATTAGCTTCCGTTTAAATTATAGCGCTACACAGTATATTGATTACGTGTATTCGTTACCAGCGGCAGGTTACAAACTTGGGCTTGTTATTAAAGAAACAGGTTTAGATGGTGTAATTGCTGATAGTAAGGTGGTTGATATCAACTGGCAATCGAGCATGCTTAAAACCGAAAAGGATATGAGCATGGAGCGCCAGTACTCAACCGTGTATTATAAAAACACAGAAGATGATGTAAACTCGTTGAGCGTTACCGGTGATGAGGCTAAGGATGTTAATGATAAGAAAATTCAATGGGTATCGTTCAAACAGCACTTTTTCTCGAATGTGCTGATCTATAAAGATGGGTTCACAAAATCCAATTTAAAGGTAAGCATGGATACCAGCAATAAAACCGAGGTTAAACAAATGCAGGCCAGCTTGCAAATACCGGCTAATAGCGCTGGTGTTTACCCAATGGAGTTTTATTATGGCCCTAATGAGTTTAAGTTATTAAAAGCTCAAGGCTTTAACCTGGATAAACAAATTGATTTAGGTTGGGGACCGCTTAAATGGATTAACAGGTACGCTGTATTGGTTGTATTTGACTTTTTGAAAAAATTTGGCTGGAATTACGGTATCGTAATTTTATTGTTGACCATCTTATTGAAATTAGTGTTATCGCCATTAACTTATAAATCTTACCTATCAATGGCTAAAATGCGCGTGCTGAAGCCTGAGATGGACGAGATCAAAGCTAAGGTTGGCGAGGATAACCCTACCCTGCTACAACAGGAATACATGAAGCTTTATAAAAAGGCTGGTGTAAACCCGCTTGGTGGTTGTTTGCCAATGGTGCTGCAATTACCTATCGTGTTCGCGTTCCTGCGCTTTTTCCCGGCTTTATTTGAGTTGCGTGGCGAGAGCTTTTTATGGATGAAGGATCTATCTACTTATGATGATTTGATCAAGTTTGGTACAACCATTCCGTTACTTGGCGATCACCTGAGTTTGATGTGTTTGTTGATGACGATATCAACCTTCATTTATACTTACTTTAACAACCAGATATCGGGTGCTACAGGCCAGATGAAATACATTGGTTACATCACCCCTGTTATCTTCATTTTTGTGCTGAACAAGTATCCATCTGGTTTGAACTACTACTACTTTTTGGCGAATATGTTAACATTCGCTCAACAGTATGCTATCCGTTTGATGGTAGATGATAAAAAGATCCACGCTCAGATCCAGGAGAACAAAAAGAAACCTGAGGATAAAACGGCCAAAAAGAAATCAGGGTTCGCGGCTAAAATGGAAGATTACATGCGTAATCAGCAAGTGCAGTCACAAGCGCCAAAACAAATTCCGCCAGCTAAAAAAGGCAAATAAGGTAAAGCAAAAAGGGAAGAACGTAATGTTCTTCCCTTTTTGTTTAATACGGTAATTGTTATTTACATGAGTCGAGATAAGAAATTCGATGTCATTTCGAAGTGAGGTACGACTAAGAAATCTTCTACTGTAGACAGGCAAAGCGGCCAATATGAAGCAAACATATCTATAGTAGAAGATTTCTCTTTCGCGCAACCGCTCATTCCCGCCCCTTGCTCTATCGAAATGACAATTTGAGACTGGGTTTCTTATTCAAATCCACTTATCTTACCTGCCCATCACCTCTCACAAACCATTTTTCGGTTACCAGTTTCTCTAAAGCGAATGGCCCACGGGCATGTAGTTTTTGAGTTGAGATGCCAATTTCGGCACCTAAACCAAAAATGCCACCATCGGTAAAACGGGTTGAGGCATTAATATACACAGCGGCTGCATCTACTTCATTAATAAAGCGTTCTGATATTTGTTTATCCTGTGATACGATAGCTTCTGAGTGTTTTGATGAAAATTTACTGATGTGATCAAGGGCCTCATCGGCACTATCAACTACTTTAACCGAGCATTTGAAATCCAGAAACTCACGGCCAAAGTCTTCGGGAGTCGCGGCTTGCAGATATGGATATTGAAGGTCTTTTAAAATGGCATAGGTTGGCTCATCTGCAAATATCTCAACCTTGTAATCAAGTAATCCGGGAACAGTCAATTTCAGTAGTTCAGGGGCAACAGAGCGGTCAACCAAAATGGTATCTAATGAATTACAAACTGATGGGCGACTTACTTTGGCGTTCACCACAATGGCGGCAGCTTTGGTAAGGTCGGCGGTTTTTTCCACGTAAGTGTGGCAAACGCCTGCCCCTGTTTCAATAACCGGTACCTTTGAGTTTTCGCGAACAAACTCTATCAGTTGCTGCGAACCACGTGGGATAATGATATCGATGTATTTAACCGCGGTTAAAAGCTCATTGATGAACTTGCGGTCGGTTGGTAACAGCTGTACAATGGCGCTGTTTAAGCCAAACTCGTGCAACACCTGATGGATCAGGTTAACGAGGCAAATATTGGTGTACAAGGCATCGCTACCACCACGGAGCACACATACGTTACCCGAGCGAATGCATAAGGCAGCTACATCAATCGTCACGTTAGGGCGCGATTCGTATATTACGCCAACTACGCCTAAGGGTACGGTTTTCTTTTGAATTGATAATCCGTTAGCTGTGGTGCTCTCCAGGATGATTTGGCCGGCAGGATCTGGCAAGGCTGCAATATCTTTGATACTGGTGCATAGGTCATCAATCCTTGCATCGTTTAATAACAGCCTGTCTTTTTTAGGATCAGTATCCGGCATGCGATCAAGATCCTTTTTGTTTTCGGCAATGATGTGTTCATGGTTCTCCGAAAGAGTAACCGCTAAACGATTTAAGAGCGTTTTTTTACGCTCATCATCCAATAATTTAATGGATGTTGATGCCTGGTGAGCTTCGTATAATAAATGCTGGATCGATTCCATGATTCTTTACTTTCTATAATAACACAATATCATCTGCACTGGCAATGATGAGCTTTTGTGTTTTGAGGTTGGCCAATATTTCGTCTGATGATATTTTGGCACGGCCTACGGCTATGGTTACCTGGTTTTCATCTTGTATTTCGATAACCTCGCTTTGTTCAAATTTATCAATAATATCCTTTACGCCTACAGCAAGTAAACTATGCCCGTTTTGCAAGGCTTTAGCTGCACCGGCATCAATTTGCAAACTGCCTGTAACCAGGCTGCCGCTGGCCAGCCATTTTTTACGTGCAGGCATTGAGCATTTTTGCGGGTGGCAAAGTGTTCCGGTTTGTTCTTTGATCGCATTTAAAATGCCATCGGTTGTACCGATACCGAATATCACTACTTTGATACCCATGCGGGTAGCTAAACGGGCAAAGGTTAATTTAGATACCATACCACCTAAACCTAATGCCGATCTCTCTTTATTGGCGAGGCCCAGAGCAGCTTTATCTATCACGGGTATCACGGGTATCACTTTTCCATCCGCATCCAATACGCCGGGTACAGATGTGCTAAACAACAATACCGATGCGCCGAAGCCAACCGCTATTAAAGTAGCCAGTTCATCATTATCCGAAAACTTGAGTTCGAGGTTGCTTACTACGTCGTTTTCGTTAGCTATGGGGATGATATCATTAGCCCACAGATCTTCATAAGTTTTTTTGAGTTGGAGGAATTGGTTGCGATTGCTGAAATGCTGACGCTCGCATAAGCTTTGCGCGATGTTGATCCCGTAAGGGGCAAAATAACCGGCGTATTTGTTCAGCAACAGCGGGTTGCCAATAGCGGCAGCGGCTTTGCGCTCGCTGATGGTTCCCGAATAGTTTTTTAATAGTTTTTTGCCTGCGGCAACGGCTCCCGATGATACCATCACAATATGGTAATCGTTGTGGATGATTGCCACCTGCCGGGCAATTTCGGCCATCACATTTTCGTCCAGATCACCGTTTTTGTGGGTGATGGATGCGGTTCCGAATTTGATAACGAGTATAGACTTTGTCAATGTATGCGATAAATATTGCCCAAATCTATAAAAAGCCTACCAATAAAGTAGTCTACTTTTGCTTTTTCCTTGTAAAATTCCGGGTAATTTAGGCTATTTAATCGTCGTCATCCTTATCGTTACCGGCAAGTTTAGCAGGATATGGTGTTTTAGGTTTAGCTACCAGCCATAACATCCGGTTTAACAGATCATCATTACCACCGTCGATATGATCATAAGCGGGCAACATGCTTTGCTTGGCATAATATAACTCCGCTCCTTTTAATGATGATAATACCCTGTTCATTTCATCAAGCGCGATCTTATTTTCGATGTATTTGTATGCAAAATAGTCCGGCTTGTTATTAAAGCAGCTAAACATAGGTAAGGCCGTCGCGTCAATCACATTCATAGGCGGGATGCCCAGTATTTGCTCAATGGTGCGCACTACACAAGTCTGGTTATAATTGGTAGGCACCTTACGCTGTAATCTTGAATACGGACTGATCACATTCCCAATGGTACGATAAGCCGAAACGTGGTCCCAGCCATCCTGAGAATCATCCTCGGTAACAAATATCACTGTCGAATTATAAAAACGGCTATGTGAAACCGCTTCAACAATGCGGCCCAAAGCTAAATCGTTATCTGCAACCATAGCGCGGGGTGTTGGTAAACCGGGCTTTAAACCGCCGGTATGGTCTGCCGGTAAGGCTAACACCATTAGTTGAGGCCACTGGTCGCCGGGTTTTGCTTCGTACTCTTTTAGCTCTTTGATAAAGGCATCAGCACGTACCTGGTCGTTAATTACATGGGTATCATATCCGGGGTAACCGGGTGCCAGGATAGGCCTTACCCTGGAAATGGTTGTACTATTGGTAAACTCTAATGGCTTACCATCTTTCCATTGCTGATATATCTTAGTCCAGGTTAAATTTTTATCAAATTTAGGTGTGGCGGTTTCGCCGTATATACGCACTGTTTTACCATGATCTAAAGCATTATTCCAAATGAAACCTTGTTTGCTGTAAACCAGCGCATCGTTCTGAACATGCGGATAGCTTCTGAACCATGAGCGTACATTGCGTTCTACGTAATCGGTAACCATGGCGGCATCCGTCCATTGGTGTCCTTCGGCAGATGACTTGCCCGAGGCGTAGTAGTTATCCATCAACACAAAATCACGGGCTAACTGGTGCTGGTTGGGCGTAACCTCGTCGCCATAAATGCAGAGTTCTTTTTTACCATTGCCTTCGGGCATATCGCCTAAAACCTGATCGTAGGTGCGGTTTTCTTTGATGATATAGATCACATGCTTAAATACCGAGGGCTCTCCTATCCTTTCGGGAACGGGCCGTGGCGCTACATTACTTCGCGGCAATTGCCTCGAAAGCTGGGTCCTGAACAGCAGGTTAGCTTTTTTTACCCGTTCGGTATAGTTGAACATATCGTTATTTAAACCCTGGGGTAAAGGGATAATGGAAACTGTAGCTTCCATATGATGTGAGTTAAAGGCATCAACTTTGGGGGTGCTTTTAGCGCCATCCGTCATGCGGTTACTGTTAACCCTTGCTCCTTCCCCTTCCAGGTTGGTTACGTAGATGTTATTCAGATCAATGGCTATACCACCCGGATAGGCTTCTGTTGGGATAAAGCCTTTGATAACAGTTTGATCTTTTCCGTTGGTAGCTACGTTAGCGCCGAGTTTGATAACTGCAATGGCGTTATCCAATCCGTTAGCTACATACAACATGGTACCTTTGGGGCTCAATGATAAAGCTCCGGGCGAATCACCAATAAAACTCTTCTCACTGATGTCCAACTTAACGCTGATGGAATCGACGGTAACCAGTTTTACGGCATCAATTACATAAACATTATCGCTGTTGGCATTAGCTACGTAAACAAATTTACTATCCGGACTGGCAACTATAGCGTTAGGGTGCAAACCAACTGGTATCTCTGTAATAAAAGCGCCAGTGCTGGTATTGATAACAGAAACCGTTCCCTGTGCAGTTGCACCGGTTTTTTGATCTGAATATGCTTTCCCGTAAGGTACACCCGAAGTTTCGCCCTTTGTTGCATCAGTTGGGATCGCACCTCCCCAATTGCTGATAAATGCCTTCCCATTCGCTATGGCTAAACCGTAAGGGGCTACACCTGTTGGTGTTTTCCATTTTACTTTTTCATCGGCAAGGCTCAGTTTCACAAACTGGTTGTTGCCGTTTAATACTACGTAAAGGTAGTCCGTATCGCCTTCTTCAATAACCTTCAACTCATTGGGTAAGGCTAAAGGTGAATTACCTTCGGGAGCAAATGCTATCTGTTTCTTAAAAAAAATGTGTTCACCATCCCAGTTAACCATCATTACGTATGATTTGCTGCCACTTGCCGCGCTCCATAAAATATTGGTTTTACCATAACGCTGCACCACCTGTATTCCCGAATAGGTGCTCGCTAAACCAGTAAAACGTTTCTCATCATAATAGCTCCATCGCGCTATCACATCTTTGGTTTTGGTGTTGATAATAGCTATCCCGTAACGGTCTTCTACAACCAAAGCATCCCTGCCCGGAATGAGTTTACAATCCAGGCTATGATTTTCATATTTGGTATCGCCAAAGTAAACCGTTGTACCTGCCGGATTAATGATACGGTTATAGGGCATTACATAGGGTAAAGATTTACTGTACAAAGTACTATCATCATAGCCGATGTGGTACGAGCTTTCATCTGTTATGGCGGCTGTTTTATTTCCGGGCGCTGTTGTAGTATGGCATGCACTTAGTACAACTGGCACAACAAATAAGGCAAATAGGATACGGCTTTTTGAGATCATTTTGATTTGACGGATTAAAATTCTTTTTCGCTTTTTAGGCCAAATAGCTTGCCGCGATTGAACAAGGCTTTATCCTGCGCTAAAGTAGTGGCATTACGTTTAGTAAGTTCTACCGGGTCAAGAGCCGAAAGATCTGGCTTGCCTGCATTTACCCAGGCTGTATATAAAAAATTGGCGGTAGATAGTATGGCTCCACGCATTTGCCTTTGTACTATACCGTTCAATTTGGTGTGATAGGCTTTGGCATAATCAACAGTATGTATATAATCATTATACATATTGGTTTTTATTTTGCCATTAACCATTTCAAAAACCTTGTCTTTAGCGAATGTAGCGGACAGATCGCGATCTGCTTTAAGTAAGGTATCGGCTGCATGGTTTGAGGCTGCAACTATGCGCCAGGTTTCTTTCTGTATATCAGCAATATAATGGGGTTTACCTACATTATACTTGTAGGTATCGCCAAACAGTTCTGGCAGTCGTGTTTCAAACAAACCATGCACACCTTTTTGGTTGGTTAAGGTTCCGTTGTGATTTTCTGAGGTATGCAATGGCATATAGGCATCGCCAATATAGTGACCGATATCGGCAGATAGTAATAGGATATCCGACTTATGCCCTTCTTTAAAAGCCTTTGTTAGCTTCAGCATCATATCCTGAATGTACCAGGGCAAAGTGCCATGCTTATACAAAAACTTCGCATCGTATTTTGCTTTGGCTTCTTTTGGCGATTTTGGGATAGCATCATAATTGCCGTAAGCTTCCAGGTGAATATGATGGCGGGGAAATTCGGCTGAATCGCCGATAGTATATTTACGAACATCGGGCAGGTTTGATTCTACCGTAATAAAATCAGCATGGTTATAAAAAAAGCCCTGCATAGGTGCGGGGAGCGTCATTACTACAGCACGATTGATGTGCTCATGGCCATATTTCCCCCAGGATATCAATGATAATCCTATCCCCAACATTAAACCCGTACGTAATAAAAATGGCTTTGTCTTTTTTAAACCCATGCTATAAAACTGCTTCATCAAAAGTATGTAACATATCAATATCTTTTTACAATTTCCTCCATTTGCAGGTAACAATGTTACTGTTTTGTTGTTATGGCTTTATGATGGCTATGCAAATTAAAATTTTAGTGATGTTTGCGATATGTATGGTGTTTGCAAATCAAAAACAAGCCAACCGTTCGGTTTTGATCTTTGCGGATAAAGCCAACAATGTTAACGTGATACAACAAATAAATATACTAAAAGCAGATGCGAAGGGTATACACGACCGGGATATTATTTACAGGGTTATCACCTATTCGACGGGTAATGTTCAGCAATACAAAAAGTGGGGTGTAACCAATGTACCATTTACCGTAATATTGATAGGAAAAGATAATGGCGAGAAGCTACGCAGCCATGAGCCGGTAAGTTTAACCCGCTTATTTGATTTAATTGATAATATGCCGATGCGCCAGCAAGAAATAAAATATAAGCACTGATACATTTCAAATAATGGATTTAAATATAAAAGGAAAAACCGCCCTGGTAACAGGTTCAACAGCGGGAATTGGCTTTGCAATTGCTAAATTATTAGCCACCGAGGGCGTGCACGTTGTTATAAACGGGCGTTCGCAACAAAAAACTGATGCCGTAGCCGAACAATTGAAGCAGGAAACCGGCAACCCCAATATTAGAGGTATTGCCTGCGATTTTGGGAAAGTTAATGAAATAGATAGTTTATTAACACAACTCCCTGAAGTTGACATCCTGATCAATAACGTTGGCATATTTGAGCCAAAAGAGTTTGCCGACATTAGCGATGCCGACTGGATGAAGTTTTATGAGGTTAATGTATTAAGTGGCGTGAGGTTATCCCGTATCTACTTCCCTAAAATGCTTGAACAGGATTGGGGACGCATTATTTTTATCAGCAGCGAATCGGCTATACAGATACCTTCTGAAATGATACACTATGGTATGACTAAGACCGCCCAGTTAGCCGTAGCCCGTGGCTTGGCCGAATTAACTAAAAGCAGTAACGTTACCGTAAATTCAGTTTTGCCTGGCCCGACACTATCCGAAGGTGTGGGTGGTTTTATTGATGATCTGTCTAAATCGCAAAATAAATCGAAAGAAGATGTTGAGAAAGACTTTTTCACACACATGCGCCCAACATCTATCATACAGCGCTTTGCCAGTACCGACGAAATAGCTAATATGGTTGTATATTTATGCAGCACTTTGGCCTCGGCTACTAATGGCGCTGCCATACGGGTTGAAGGTGGCCTATTAAAAGGCGTGATATAAATTTAAATTATTCAATAAATAACAATGAAAAAATTACTTCTCATCCTATTACTTTCCACATGCGTATATAGCGTACAGGCGCAAATCAATACAAATGTTGAAAGTACAACCACTACCAAATCGGTAGCCCGTACGCCAGATACGACTACGGCGACTATACCCAAGCACGTTAAAACCCGGATAATTGGTGGCGCTCAAATGAGATCGGATAAAGATATTGTAGATAATATTAAAAAATCAAAAGATCACACCACATTAACCAATGCTATTTTGGCAGGCAACTTATCCGAAACGCTAAAAAGCCGTGGCCCCTTAACTATTTTTGCGCCCACCAATGACGCCTTTAATCAATTGGCCCCCGGCACTTTAGATACCTTGTTAAAAACAACTCATGGTATAGATTTAACCAGATTACTAACTTACCATGTAATTAGTGGCAAATACACATCTAAAGATATTGCCAAACAAATTGTACAAGGTAAAGGTTCGGCTACTTTTATTACCCTGACCGGCGCTAAACTAATAGCTAAAATTAACGGTGATAGAAATATTGTTTTGGTAGATGAAAATGGAAAAGAAGCCGTGATCAGTCAGTTTGATATTGAGCAGAGCAATGGTATAATTGATGTGGTGACTGCGGTGCTGGTTCCTAAAAGCAAGTTATAGTTTTTAACTGATTGACATTGCGCGTTGGTAAATCCGGATCAGGATTAAATTCGTAATTTATTAAAGGCTGTAAGGTTGTTTTAATAAAACCGACTAATCAGGTATAAATCTTAAATAAAGAATCAGATGAAAAGAACCATCAATATTTTAGTTATCATTATGTTGATAGCTTTTTGCGGATGCCAGATGAGTAATGGCCAATCGAGCAAGCTAACTCAAGGTCGCCCAAAATCTAAGACTAATGAAGAGTGGAAAAAAATACTCACCTCAAACCAATACTATATTATGGTTGAGCGTGGTACCGAACCGCCTTTTAAAAACTCCTACTTTGATATGCACGACAAAGGTGTATTTGTAAGCGCCGCAACCGGCGATGTATTATTTAGCTCCGATGATAAATTTGATAGCGGAACAGGTTGGCCAAGTTTTGTAAAAGCCGTTGACGCTAAAAAAATTGAGATCGTTAAGGATAACACTTATGGCATGAGCCGTAACGAGGTTATCGAGAAAAGCACAGGTTTGCACCTTGGGCATGTTTTTGACGATGGCCCTGCCGATAGAGGTGGCAAAAGATTTTGCATGAACTCAGGCGCATTAATATTTAAAAAGAAGTAACACGCCTGCGTGTATTAGCTATTGCCGGACGGAATTGCATCCGTTGCTGCATAGTGTTTGTTTCAAACTTTAAACCAATGGTCAGATCTACCCAGTCGGGATTAACGGATCTGATCATTTTTTCTTTTTGGGCCCTTGTAAAACGGCTTACTACCTTAAAGCGCTCCATAGCCATTTCCTCGTTATTGATCTCTTCAAAATATACTAATCTATTTAGTTGTTGAGCGCTATCAAAAAACAGGTTCGGCATCTCGGTATAAAAGTCAATCGTTTTGATCAAATCAGTTGTCATGCCACTGTGTAAGCAATTCCTGTTCCTGTCGGTGATGATATAAATAAACGTGTTCATAATTTTATTTGTCTATGTAAATATTAATTGCTAATTTTATTGGCATAAAAATACTAACTATTTTAGCAATTCCAAATTTTATGGCAAATATTTCTTCAAATATTAAGTTTCTACGTAAAAAGAAAGGTTTAACCCAGCAACAATTTGCTGATTCACTGGATATTAAGCGCTCATTAGTAGGCGCCTACGAAGAGAACAGAGCTGAACCGAAATATGAATTACTAAAAAAAATAGCAATATTTTTTGATTTAAGTGTTGATGATTTTATTAATGAAACCATTGACGATAAGTGGGCACCCAAACCAAAGGGCAATCCGGCTAATCTGAGGGTACTTAGTATATCTGTTGATAAAGACGATAACGAGAATATAGAACTGGTGCCTATGAAGGCCAGCGCTGGTTATATGAATGGCTACGCCGATCCTGAATATGTAGCCAGATTGCCTAAGTTTAACTTGCCTATGTTTACCGGGGGTACGTTCCGCGCATTTGAGATCAAGGGCGATTCTATGCTACCGTTACCGTCAGGTTCTATTATTATAGGTGAGTATGTTGAAAACTGGGCCGATGTTAAACCTGCCGAAACCTATGTGGTAGTAAGTAAGAACGACGGTGTGGTTTATAAACGTGTTGGCAATAAATTTAAAGATCAGAAGAAATTAAAGCTGATGTCGGATAACCCGGTGTATGACCCGTATGAGGTTAGTGGCGAGGATATTTTGGAATTGTGGAAAGCCAAGGCTTATATATCAACCCAATTGCCACAGCCCGTACCCGAACCAACTATGGAAAGTTTAACAACAATGATGATGGAAATGCAGCGTTCTATATCAAAGATAAACCAAGGCAACAATTAAGTTACAGGGTTGCAATTAAACTATTTGCTTCTATCTTTATCATACAGTTAAACTTAAAAGAAAGAAATGAAAAAATTATTAATGGTATGCTGCTTATTAGTAAGCGTAGTATCTTTGAGCAAGGCTCAAGGTGGTGGCCAGGGCCGCGGCCCACAAATGTCTGCTGCAGACAGGGCAAAGCAAATGCAAACTCAGTTAAAATTAACTGACGATCAAACAACTAAAATTACCGCTATCTACACAGAGCAAACTGCAAAAAGAGATAGTGTTATGAAAGCTGGCGGCGACAGACAAGCTATGCGCCCGTTAATGCAAGCTGCTAATGAAAAAGTTCAGAAAGTACTTACTGATGATCAAAAAGCGGCCTGGAAAAAAATAATGGAAGAAAGAATGAATAACCGTGGCGGCAATGGCGGCGGCGGCGGTGGTGGTACTCCTCCACCCCCACCATCAAAATAATTTGATGTAGAAAAGCGGCCTTGCGCCGCTTTTCTTATTTTAGCGTAAATTATATTCAATATTGAGCAGCGCTAACAACTATATAAAAAGTAAACTTAACGAACGTAAAGCGTTAGGAACTTACCGGATTTTAAAAACGGATAAGCCGCCTATAGACTTCTGTTCGAATGATTACCTTGGTTTTGCACGATCAGCAGAATTAAAGAGCAAGGTTGATCAGTACCTCAAACAACATCCCGACTATTTAAACGGATCTACAGGCTCCCGCCTATTAAGTGGTAATACTGCATTTTGTGAAGAATTAGAATCAGAAATTGCAAAATTTCATGATGCTGAAGCGGGTTTAATATTTAATTCGGGATATGATGCTAATCTGGGGTTATTCTCATCTCTTCCGCAGCGCGGCGATACTATAATTAGCGATGAATTAATCCATGCCTGCATTATTGACGGGGCAAGGCTTAGTTATGCCAACAGATACTCCTTTAAACATAACGATTTAAAAAGTCTGGAGGATAAGCTTAAACATGCAACAGGTAATTGCTATATCGCTGTAGAAAGCATTTATTCGATGGATGGAGATAGGGCGCCCTTGACAGAAATAATAACATTGGCCGAAACATACAAAGCAAATGTAATAGTTGACGAGGCACATGCTGTTGGTTTATTTAACAGAGGCTTAGTAAGCGAATTAAATTTACAAAATAAAGTGTTTGCCCGGGTTATAACTTTTGGCAAGGCTTTAGGTACACATGGCGCTATAGTTTTGGGGAGTAGCTTGTTAATAGAATATTTAATAAACTTTGCCCGCTCATTTGTTTATACCACTGCATCATCTTTCCACCAACAGGTGAGCGTAAAAATGGCCTATGAGTTTTTGCAGACTTCAGGTAAACAGCAACAAGAATTGACAGATAATATTAATCTATTTAAATTGGGATTGGGAGATGGCTATGGATTACTTGAGAGCGACAGTGCAATTCAAAGCATTGTTATTCCGGGCAATGACAGGGTGAAGCAGATTGCATTAACTTTACAGGATAATAACTTTGATATCCGGCCAATATTAAGCCCTACGGTTGCCAAAGGCGCTGAACGGTTACGCATATGTTTACACGCATTTAATACGGATAAAGAAATAAACAGCCTCATCCAATTGTTAAAACAGATAATAAATGAGTAAGCGCCCCATATTTATAACCGGTATTGGTACCGGTATAGGCAAAACTATAGTTTCGGCAGTTATGGTTGAGCATTTTAAAGCTGATTATTGGAAGCCCATACAATCTGGTGATTTGGATAATAGCGATACTTTAATGGTTAAAAGCTTAATTTCAAATAGCACATCGGTATTTCACCCGGAGGCATATAGATTAACACAGCCTTATTCGCCACATAAATCGGCCGCTTTGGATGGGATCACTATTGATCCGGCTAAGATCATATTACCTAAAACTCAAAACCAGTTAATTATTGAAGGGGCCGGTGGTTTAATGGTTCCTTTGAATGATACATTTTTAATGATAGATCTGATCAAACAATTGGATGCGGAAGTAATATTAGTATCTAAAAACTATTTGGGGAGCATTAATCATACCCTGTTATCTATAGAAGCGTTAAAATACAGATCAATACCGCTAAAAATGATTATATTTAATGGTGAACCAGATGTTGATTCAGAATCAATAATTAAAGCAAAAGCGCAAAATATTAGTACATACAGTATACCAAATTTATCTCCAGATAAATTTGGTATTTTAAGCGTCAGCAATCAACTCGCCTTATAATCTAAGTTATTTTCAAATAAAGAGGGCCGGCTTAAAAAGCCGGCCCTCTTTATTTATAGATCAATTTGAATCGCTTAAACTAATTATATCGAATTATAATAATTGAATAACATAGCCAGATCAGCATCGTTTTTCAAATCCAGATCATTGGTTTTAATATAGTTTTCAATCTGCGTTTGTTTATCGGATAAATTAGCCAGAATGAATTTCTTATCCTTTTTAAAAGGTTTTACATTTCCAGCTATAACGATATAGTATTTTGTAACCGGCTCAAACTTTTTATTAATAGTTGATGAGTTATATTCTTTCGATTCGGTTATTATTTTATTGTCCTTTTTTAACAATTGTACGCGTCCATCGCTAAGAACCTCAAAAAAAGATTTCTCGGTACTTCCCGTAATGGTGTAGCCCGTACGATAAAGCTTTTGATATGGAATATTGTTCTGAATGTAGTCCATTTTAACCTCGCTAATCTGCTCACTAAAAGCAAATAGGTCTTCATCATTAGTTTTTCTGAAGAACATAGCATCTGAACACTGTTCGTATTTTAGCTGCATATCCTTGTAAACATGTCCGTTAGCCATTTTTACAGTTCCTTTAGCCCACTGATTTGTTAAAAAAGGTGAACCTTCAACATTTGTGTAGCTATGGTTCAGCACAGGCATAATATTGGTACTATTAAACTCCTGCTGCTCTTGAGCATTGGCAACTTTAAGGTTTAAACAAGATGCTATTACGGCTATTGATAAAACTAATCTGATTTTCATATGCTAAATATAATTAAATTACTTATAAGGTATATCACATAAAAAATATTTTTCAAAAAGCGGACCATAATAACCAGATAACTTATTGTTACCTAATATTCTAATAGGCTAACAAGTCATTTTAATATAAACGTTTATCTTTAACGAATAATTTCGCCCTCAAGTACATAATTATTTACTTACATGAAAAACATCACAATTATAGGTTCCGGAACTATGGGGAATGGCATTGCGCACCTGTTTGCGCAACATGGATACAGCGTAAATATGGTTGATGTAAATGCGAACGCATTAGAAAAGGGCGTTAATACAATCAAAAAAAACCTTGACCGCCAATTAACTAAGGGCCTAATAGACGAGGCTGTAAAAATGGCAACAATCAACAACATCACTACTTATACAGATATAAAGCAGGCAGTACAAAATGCAGATCTGATTGTTGAAGCCGCTACCGAGAACAGCGATCTAAAATTAAAGATATTTAAAGAACTAGATGAAATATGCCCTTCTACAACCATATTAGCTACCAATACTTCGTCAATATCCATTACTAAAATAGCTTCGGTAACAAACAGAGCGGATAAAGTTATAGGCATGCATTTTATGAACCCGGTTCCGGTGATGAAACTGGTAGAGGTTATTCGCGGATATGCTACAAGCAATGAGGTTACCGATACTATTATGGAATTATCGCGAAAGCTGGATAAACAACCGGTTGAAGTAAACGATTACCCCGGCTTTGTGGCAAATCGCATATTAATGCCGATGATAAACGAAGCCATATACAGTGTATACGAAGGCGTTGCCGGGGTTGAAGAAATTGATACCGTAATGAAGTTAGGCATGGGGCACCCAATGGGGCCGCTGCAATTGGCCGATTTTATTGGCCTGGATGTTTGTTTGGCTATATTAAAGGTATTGTACGATGGTTTTGGTAATCAAAAATATGCGCCTTGCCCTCTTTTAGTGAATATGGTTACCGCAGGTAGTAAGGGAGTAAAGTCGGGCTCAGGATTTTATGATTACAGCGGAGGTACAAAAGACCTGGTTGTTGCGGCCAACTTTAGGAAGCGGTAAATCATTTAATTAAACTTTCGAGAAAGTTATTTGTCGTATATGGTAATAAATACTTATGTAGATGAAAACGATATCGAAAATTTCAACAATAGTTGGTGTAGTCAGCACATTATTAGCTGGTTGCGCATCAGGTTCATTCGTTGTTCGGGAGAGGCCTGTAGAACCTGTATATGTTCGCCCTTCTTCACCATATGCAAATGCGGTTTGGATTCCGGGCGAATGGCAATGGCGTGGTGGAAGATACGTTTATATAAATGGCCACTACGAACGCGGCAGAAACCGCGAATGGATACCAGGCCATTGGCGCAATGTTCCGAACGGTTATGTTTGGGAAAAGGGCCATTGGAGATGATGAGTATTTAGTAGCAAGTATCAAGTAGTTAGAAACTGTATGGTCTTATTATTTTTTGCTGCTTAATGATGTGGAAGTCCCGCTTTTTGGCGGGACTTTTTTTGGTAAGCACAGGATTTTGAGAGCTTTGTGGAAATATTTTTGTATTTTTGTAATGTTAGGATTGTGCAGATTTATAATGTAAAATCCGATCAATTGTTATTTGAAAAACACCCATAAATACCCATAATTTGTTATTTAAATTATTGAGGTTATGATAGTTATTAGGCTCTAATAAATTATCAAATTCATAATTAGAGTCTTAATAATCCTGAAAAACACCCATAAATACCCATGTGTATATGACGTTTACGTTAGGGTGCATTATGAGAATGATAATTGCAAAGAAGAATCAGGAGTCAAGATGTAAAAATCAAGACAAAATGAAACCTACATTACCTATTACATTCTTTCGGGAACATTGATACCCAACAAGTGCATAGCTTTATTGATTATTTGGGCTGTGGCTGATGATAGTTCTAATCTAAATTGCATTACGCTTTCGTCTTCGGCTTTTAGGATAGGCTTTTCCTGATAGAACTTATTGTAGGTTTTAGCCAGCTCATAAACATAGTTGGCTATTATAGCAGGGCTATAATCTCTGGCCGCCTGATTGATAGCTTCAGGGAATTGGTTCATGGCTAAAATCAGTTCGCGTTCTACCCCATCTAAAACATCAATATTTGTGTTTGATGTACCCTGGCCGAAACCTGCACGTTTTAATACCGATTTGATACGGGCATGTGTATATTGAATAAACGGACCGGTATGACCTTGAAAATCTATCGATTCGTTAGGATCAAACAACAGGCGTTTTTTAGGTTCAACTTTTAACAGGAAGTATTTTAAAGCGCCCATGCCTATATTATAGTATAGTTGCTTTTTCTCTTCCTCATCAAAATCGTTGATCTTGCCTAAAGCTTCGGTTTGTGTTTTGGCTGTTGCTTCCATTTCGGCCATCAGATCATCGGCATCAACTACGGTACCTTCGCGGGATTTCATTTTGCCTGATGGTAAGTCTACCATACCATAAGATAGATGGAATAAGCCTTTGGCCCATGGTTTACCCAATTTTTGGAGGATGAGGAATAGTACCTTAAAGTGGTAATCCTGCTCATTACCTACAACATAGATCGACTTATCAACCTGGAAATCGTTGTACTTTAGTTGAGCCGTACCAACATCCTGGGTCATGTAAACCGATGTGCCGTTTGAACGGAGTACCAGTTTCTCATCCAGGCCATCAGCGGTCAGGTCGATCCAAACTGAGCCGTCTTCTTTTTTAAAGAAAATGCCTTTGGCTAAACCTTCTTCTACGATATCCTTACCCAATAAATAGGTGTTTGATTCGTAGTAGTACTTATCAAAATCGACACCCAGTTTTTTGTAGGTGGCATCAAAACCAGCGTAAACCCAACTGTTCATGGTTTCCCACAGGCTGATTACTTCTTTATCACCGGCTTCCCACTTTTCGAGCATTTGCTGGGCCTCGATAATTAGGGGCGCGTTCTTTTTGGCCTCATCTTCGGTTTGGCCTTTGGCTTTTAGCTCGTCGATCTGCTTTTTGTACTCCTTGTCGAAAACGACATAGTATTTGCCAACCAGATGATCGCCTTTTAAACCGCTTGATTGTGGTGTTTCACCGTTGCCAAATAATTGCCAGGCCAGCATTGATTTACAGATGTGAATGCCCCTATCGTTAACCAGATTGGCTTTGATCACATCATACCCATTGGCTTTCAAAATCTCGGCAACAGAGTATCCTAACAGGTTATTACGCACGTGGCCCAAGTGCAATGGCTTATTGGTATTTGGCGACGAATACTCTACCATCACTTTTTCGCCCTTAGCGGGGAAAGAGCCAAATGAATCGGTAGCAATTTCTGTATATAACTGCTTGATCCAGTAGGCATCGGTAATACTGATGTTCAGGAATCCTTTGATCACGTTAAAGCCAGAAACAACTGCAACTTCGTTCTGGATAAATTCGCCTATTTCGGTACCGGTTTGCTCCGGCGATTTACGCGAAAACTTAACGAACGGAAAAGTAACTATGGTAACCTGCCCTTCAAACTCTTTACGGGTTTGTTGCAGTGTAACATCGGCAGCTGTAATATCGGTTTGGTATAAGGCTTTAACCGCCTTAAGGGTTGCATCAACTATGAAATCCATCCGGCAAAATTAATCAAATCGTAACAACCTGCCACATTTTAATATGGCTAAATTCTGATAGCTTTGTTTCTGCAAAGAATCAAGAGTCAAGATGCAAAAATCAAGACGTAGTTGTGTGTGCTTTTACCTTGCTTCCTGATTCTTGGCCCTTGGATCCAATTCAGACATCTATGTTAACTGCACCAGATTTTAAGATCAGCAACAGCTCCGAAATTGGAGATCTGCAATGCTTACTCATTCACAGCCCCGATATTGGCTTAGGTAAAGTAGTACCCAATAAAGCACAGGATTGGCTTTTTGAAGATATAGTTCACCTGGATACCATACGCGGCAAAGAGTATGATCACTACGTTAAAGTGCTACTTTACTTTTTAGACCCCGATAAGATTAAAGGTAAGCTTAATGAGATAGAAGATAACCGCGATTTTTTTAAACCCGGTAAAGCCGATTTCCATAACTCCAGCAAAGTAATAGAGTTTCAAACACTATTAGCAGATATCCTAAGTGAACAAAACGTTAAAGAAAAATTGATAGCCGCTGTGTGTGGTATGGAAAACGTAACCTATGCCTTACAACAAACCCTAATTAGCACAGATCCTGTAGAATTAGCTAAAATACTATTATCTGGTTTTTTTAACAAGGAGCTCATTTTTGCCCCGATACCGAACTTTATATTCTCGCGTGATGTGGGTGTAGCTATTAACGGGCATTTATTGATCAGTAAGCCTGCTAAACCAGCCCGCTTACGCGAAACGTTATTGGTACGCTATATATTTTTCAATCACCCGCTTTTTAGCGTTTATCGCGATAAGATCATTGAGATACCACAAAGTTCGGAGACTTTTTTAGAAACTGCCGACGAAACGCATGAGCGGACCACTTTAGAGTGTGGCGATGTAATGGTAGTGAACCATAACCACCTGCTGATAGGTTGTAGTGAGCGCACATCAACCCGTGGCGCCAACGCGGCTATTAAATTACTGTTTGAGCAAAATGTGATCGAAAAAATTACGATCATTAAGATCCCGCAAAAGCGGAATTTTATGCATTTGGATACTGTTTTTACACAGGTAAAGCGTAATGTTTGGGTACTGCTTAAATCGCTGTTTGATGTGACAAACGTAGACCCGGCAGAGCCGATAAGTCATTTTGGGGATACTAAACCTAAGGAAAGTCCGGAGATATTACAATTTAGTAAAGGTAAAACAGACTCACCTAAACGTTTCCATAACCTGGAAGAGTTATTGGATGATATTAGCCGAAATGATCTGCATAGCACAGAGGCAACAAAATTCATCTACTCGGGTAACAACCAATTCCCGTATGATTCACGTGAGCAATGGACGGATTCGTGTAACCTGCTTGCGCTAAAAGAAGGCGTTGTACTGGCATACGACAGGAATGATAAAACCGTTGAAGCTTTTGAAAATAATGGCTTTGAAGTAATTAAGGTAGCCGATTTGCTTCGAAAGCTTGAAAGTGGTGAATTATCAGTTGATACCATAAAAGATACGGTAATACTAATGCCATCGGCTGAGTTATCACGAGCACGTGGCGGGTTTCATTGTATGAGTATGCCTTTATTAAGAACATCGATATCACAATGAATCATCTAACATCCCACATATTGATGATCCGCCCGGTTAGCTTTGGCTTTAACGAGCAAACGGCAGAAAGTAATGCTTTTCAACATAAGAGTATTGAGGAGCAAAATATTCAGGAGATGGCATTGGCTGAGTTTGATGCTTTTGCAGAAAAATTAAAGGATAACGGCCTTGATGTAATTATAGCTCATGATACAACAGAGCCCCATACTCCCGATTCAATTTTTCCAAACAATTGGGTTTCATTTCATGAGGACGGTAAAATATTCATCTATCCGATGCAAGCCGAAAACAGGCGACTGGAAAGGGATATTAAAATGCTCAAAAAAACGACGTTTAATGATTTTGTAGTTAGCGAAATTAAAGATTTAAGTCCGTACGAACACAGTGGTGAATATTTAGAAGGCACCGGTAGTATGGTACTTGATCGCGAAAACAAAATAGCTTATGCTTGCCTATCGCCCCGAACCCACCCTGATGTTATTAAAGCATTTCGCTCCGAAAGTGGTTATACTTCTATCCTATTTCACGCTACGGATCAAAATGGCAAAGCCATTTACCATACCAATGTGATGATGTGCTTGGGCGATGAATTTGTTGTAATATGCCTGGACGCTGTTACCGATGCCATTGAAAAAAATCTATTAATGGCATCTTTTGAGCAAACCAACAAGCAGGTTATCGAAATATCGCAGCAGCAACTCAATGAATTTGCCGGCAACATGCTGGAGTTAAAAAACGATAAAGGCGAGCGGTTATTGATCATGTCGGCCAGAGCTCACGCCTCGCTTGAACCAGAACAAGTTAAAAAGCTTGAAAAGTACTGTAAAATTGTTAGTGCAAGCCTCGAAACTATTGAAACCATTGGCGGCGGAAGTGCCCGCTGCATGATAGCAGAGGTACATTTGCCCGTCAAAAATTAAATTACATTTAGAAGATTAAAATAGTGTGGTTAAATAGGGCTTATTTCCATTTTAAAATCACACTTTTGCAAAAATTTTTAATTCAATAAATGCAGAGTTACGAGGAATTTATTGACCTGAGCGTGGGTTTCCCGCAAGAGGGTTTTGAGGTTTATGATGATGAACTATATTTTCATGACCTTAATTTAATGGAGATGATAGAAACGTACGGTACACCGCTTAGGTTTACCTATCTGCCTATCGTATCTAAAAAAATACAGCAGGCCAAATTGTTGTTTCAACAGGCTATCATCAAGAATGATTATCGTGGAAGCTATAAATATTGTTATTGTACAAAAAGCTCCCACTTTAAGCATATTGTTGAAGAAGCGCTAAAGAACGAGATCCACCTGGAAACATCGTCTGCCTTTGATATGCCGATGATTGATGCTTTGGAGAAAAAAGGCCTTTTGAATAAGGATATGACCGTTATTTGTAATGGTTTTAAAACTTTTCAATACAAGCAATATATCATAGATATGTTGCACGATGGCTTCAAAAACATCATCCCGGTTTTAGATAATAAAGAAGAGTTTAACATTTACGACGATGAGGTTGAAATGAACACCCCTTGTAACCTGGGTATCCGTATAGCTGCTGAAGAGCAACCAGATTCGCAGTTTTACACATCGCGCTTAGGTGTTCGTATTGAGGATGTGATTGACTTCTATTATAACAAAATAGAGAAAAACCCTAACTTCAAATTGAAGTTATTGCACTTCTTTATCAACTCTGGTATCTCTGATACGCCATATTACTGGAACGAGTTAGAGAAATACGTTACCCTATATTGCAAGTTGAAAAAGATCAATCCTGATCTGGATACTTTGGATATTGGTGGTGGTATGCCGTTCAAAGATTCGTTGGTTTTCGATTTTGATTATGAATATATGATCAATGAGATTGTTAGCCGGATCAAAGAGATATGTGCCGAGCACGATGTAATGGAACCGGATATTATCACCGAGTTTGGCAAATATACCGTTGCCGAAGCATCAGGGATCTTATACAAAGTATTAGGTCGTAAACAGCAGAATGACCGTGAGCGCTGGTTAATGCTGGATGGATCATTCATCACCAATCTGCCCGATGTTTGGGCTTTGAACCAAAAATATGTTCTGTTACCGATAAATAATTGGGACTCAGAATATGAGCGGGTAAACTTAGGTGGGATAACCTGCGACGGTCAGGATTATTATAACCAGGAAGCACACATGAACAGCGTATTTATGCCTAAAACGCGTAAGGTACAGTATGTTGGTTTCTTCCACACAGGCGCTTATCAGGAAGTATTGAGCGGTTACGGTGGTATTCACCACTGTTTATTGCCATCGCCTAAACATGTTTTGATACGCCGTAACCGTGATGAAACTTTCAACTTTGAGGTGTTTGGTGAGGAGCAGAATAGTAAACAAGTATTGAAACTTTTAGGGTATACCTGATCAATTGTTTAGCTTGGGTATATCAACATCTAAACCTCTACAATGATGGAAACACCGTATTCTGGCAGGGCAACTGTAAATGATAATTTTGACAGTATTGAAATAGTTATACCGTCTAAAAAAAATTGGTTTATCATACTGTTTATGTGTGCCTGGATGGGTGGATGGGTAATGGGTGAATTTTTCGCTATTACGTCCATTTTAAAAGGAGAAACATTTAGCAATCTATTTCTGGTGTTTTGGGTGATTGGTTGGACCGTTGGTGGTTTATTTGTAATCAGAACATTAGTCTGGAATTTTTCAGGCCATGAAATTATCACTGCAACTTCAGGTCAATTAACCATTATCAAAAAGGCAGTAATTGTTTTAAAGTCTAAAACTTACGATCTAAACTCCGCTAAAGACTTTAGAATTTTAGATGATGGTAGTAATGATATCTTTTCAAGCTTTGGCGGAAGAAGAACCAATCCTTGGTCCTTAGATAATGGTGGATTAATACGATTTGACTACGGCATGGAAACCATAAAATTTGCGGGCGGGATTTCGGAAGCAGAAGCCAAATCTATTTTAGACAAATTAAAAGACAAAAAGTATTTAAGTTCAATAAACTTTTCAAAAGAAGCAATAAATACTATCCTTTAAACTGCCCAATAAACTCAGGAATCCCGGCAAGGTAATCTTTGGTACTGTTTAGATATTTCACAAAAGCGCTGCCAACAATGGCGCCACTGTTATACTGGCAAGCTTTATCAAAAGCGGCTTTGCCAGCTATACCAAATCCAACTATGGTTGGATTTTTCAATTGCATATCCTCAATACGTTTAAAATACGTATCAACTGTATCATTTAAATCTAAAGCTTTACCAGTTATTGATGCTGAAGAAAGCAGATAGATAAAGCTATTACTTAATCCATCAATCTTGCAAATACGGTCTGCGGCAGTTTGTGGCGTTACCAGGAAAATGTTGCTCAGATTATTATCTGCAAAGTTATTGCTGTATAGCTTTTCGTATTCGTACATAGGTAAGTCGGGAACAATAACACCATCCACTCCTACCTCTGCAGCTTTTTTGCAAAAACGTTCAACGCCATACTGGATCATCGGGTTAGAGTATCCCATTAGTAAGACTGGGATAGTTACACGTTTACGCAGATCAGCTAGTTCCTCAAACAACACGTTCAAATTCATACCATTGTTTAAGGCTGTAAGGGAGCTATCCTGAATGGTTGGCCCATCGGCTATCGGATCGGAATATGGAAAGCCGATCTCCAAAAAATCAGCCCCAGCTTTTTCTAAAGCTTCGGCAATATCAACTGTGGTATTTAACGCAGGGTGACCGGCCGTGAAATAGATAGATAGCAGGTTTTGCTTTTTCTCAGCGAAGAGTTGTTGTAATCTGTTCATTAAAATCCGAAGTAGTTGATGTATGTTGTTAGGTCTTTATCGCCACGGCCAGATAAGCAGATAACCACATTATCGGTTGGTTTAAAGGTCATTTTTTCTAAATAAGCTAAGGCATGCGCGGTTTCTATAGCGGGGATGATACCTTCTAACTGCGAGCATAGTAAACCAGCCTGTAACGATTCATCATCGGTAATGCTCACATATTGCGCGCGGTTAACCTTATACAAATGTGCATGTTGTGGGCCAATACCGGGATAATCTAAACCTGCCGATATGGAATAAGGTTCAACAACCTGCCCATCATCAGTCTGCATTAAAATGGTACGGCTGCCGTGTAAAACACCTTCACAGCCTAAAAATGTGGTTGCTGCCGAGTGGCCGCTATCTACGCCTTTGCCTGCTGCTTCTACCGCTATTAATTTCACAGATTCATTATCTAAAAAGTGGTAGAACATACCCATAGCATTGCTGCCGCCACCCACACAAGCCATTACATAATCAGGCAGTTCGTTGCCAGTTTGTTCCAATAATTGCTTTTTTGTTTCTTCGGATATAATGGATTGAAACCTTGCCACCATATCAGGATAAGGATAAGGCCCTACTACCGAACCAATAATGTAATGTGTATCAACCGGGTTATTGATCCAGTCGCGCATGGCTTCGTTGGTAGCATCTTTAAGGGTTTTACTTCCTGATGTTGCCGGCACTACTGTAGCGCCCAGCATTTTCATGCGGGCAACGTTTGGTGCCTGGCGTTCCATGTCAATCTCACCCATGTAAACCACACACTCAATACCTTTTAAAGCACAAACGGTGGCTGTTGCCACACCATGCTGACCAGCACCTGTTTCGGCAATAATTCGCTTTTTACCCAAACGGATAGCCAGTAATATTTGCCCTATGGCGTTGTTTATTTTGTGTGAGCCTGTATGGTTCAGATCTTCACGTTTGAAGAAAATATTGGCGCCATATTTCTCCGAATAACGTTTAGCCAGATACAAAGGTGAGGGCCTGCCCACATAATCTTTCAATAGCTGGTTAAACTCAGCTATAAAAGATGGATCTGAAGTAATAGTCAGATATTGCTGGCGCAACTCCTCTATATTAGGATATAGCATTTCGGGGATGTATGCCCCACCAAAATCTCCGTAATACCCCAAATCGTTAACTCCGTAATTCATTATTATGATCTTAATATTTTAAACGCTTGTTCTAATTTTTGTACGTCCTTCAAACCTGGTTCTATCTCAAACTTGCTATTGAGGTCAACACCATAAAAAGCAGGATGTTTGATTTGCTTGATCTGCTCCAGGTTATCCAGACTTATACCTCCCGATAAAAAGAAAGGTTTGTTTAATGTGTATTTATTTATTACATCCCAATTAAAGGCTTTACCCGATCCACCATACCCAACGGTTTTAGTATCAAACAAAAACAGATCAACACTATTTGTATAATCATCAAGCTTCGTAAAGTCAAAACTATCATCTATTCCAAAGGCCTTAATAACTTCTACCTTATCACGAAAGTAAGTACAAAAATCGGGGCTTTCATCACCATGTAATTGTATCGAATTAAAGCCAAAATTGGCAATATGCTGTCCAATCTTTTCTTTACTTTCGTTAACAAAAACAGCCGTTTTAGTTACTCCGTCTGGTACATTTCTCAAAGCTTGAGCTAATGTTTCTGAAACATATCTTGGCGATTTATCATAGCATATAAAACCCATATAGTCAGGCTTTAATTCAGCAATCGCTTCAATATTTCCCGGGTTCCTTAAACCGCAAACTTTGATCTTCATTTTGTTTAGTTACTGCTTATTTTTTTAAAGCTGATCAATGCCTTTTTACTTAACAACGATTCCTCGGCTTCATAAAAGCAATCGGCAAAGTTTTTTTCAGGATTCAGTGTTTGTATAGCCAAAGCTGCATTACATAATACCACATTATTCTGAGCCGGGGTTGCCTCGCCTACCAAAACACTGATGAATATATCTGCCGATTCGGGCACCGTATTTCCACCGGCGATTTCCTCCGGACTTAGTTTGTCAAAACCTAATTGCTCTAAGGTGCTTATCTTTTCACCGGCTTTGGTAAACGTTTTAAAATCGCAGGTTAACGATACTTCATCATAGCCTTCTAAAGCATGTAATATGGTATAGTTTTTTGATGTTTTTTGATATAGGTAAGCATATAACCTTGCCAATTCTAAACTGAAAACACCTACTATTTGATTTTTGGGCCTTGCGGGATTTACCAGCGGACCCAGCATATTAAAAAATGTTTTAACTCCCAGTTCTCTTCGAATAGGTGCAACAGTTTTCATGGCCGGATGAAATAAAGGTGCATGCAGAAAACAAATACCTGCTTCGTCGACATTCCTTTTAATGGTACTGATATCGTTGGTGAACTTATATCCCAGGTACTCCATCACATTAGATGAACCACAACCTGACGACACACCGTAATTGCCATGCTTCGCAACCTTATATCCGGCACCAGCTACCACGAACGAAGCCAGGGTTGATATGTTAAAGGTGTCTTTACCATCGCCACCTGTACCACAAAGATCCACCAGTTGATCAGCATCCAATTCAACCGGGAGGCAAAGTTCAAGCATGGCATCGCGGAAACCTTCTAGTTCATCAACAGTGATATTACGCATGCAATAAGCCGTCATAAAGGCTGCCATTTGCGCGTTATTATATTGGCCCTGGGCAATGTTCGTCAAAATCACTTTCGACTCTTCTTTGCTAAAGGTTTTGTATTCAAAAAGATGGTTTAATATAGATTTCATTAGCCCCTCCAACCTCCCCAAAAGGGGAGGCTTTTAAAATTAAATTAATAATAAGCCTTTTGAACCTCCTCTCCTTCGGAGAGGCCGGGTGAGGCCAATAAAAAAGGGCTGCCATTGGCAACCCTTTACAATATATTTACGGATAAACACAGGGAAGCCTTACGATTACTCGTTAAGCCACCACCAATTGTTATTTAATCCGGTTTGTATCATTTCGTGGACAAATATGTAAATTGTTTTTTCTAAAAGCAAGCGTATACATAAATTTACAGTCATAAATAGCTATATTTAAACATGGGCATTAAGAAAGTAAAGATTAACCCTGAAAATGATATGGGTTTGGGTACACAGGCAGTATCCAAAAATCAACGCATATTTAATCAGGATGGATCTATTAATGTTAAACGCAAGGGCCTATCCTACTTTAACACCGCTAATAATTATCACAGGCTGATCACCATGAAATGGCACCATTTCTGGCTATTGATACTCAGTGGTTATTTAATTGTAAACCTTATATTTTCGTTTATCTATCTTAGTTTAGGTATTGAAAACCTGGTTGGCGCACAAGGTGCAACAGCTTACGAACATTTTTTTGACGCTTTCTTTTTCTCTGCACAAACCATTACCACAGTTGGTTACGGTCATATTTATCCTCACGGGATACCCGCAAGCAGCGTATCGGCAATTGAATCAATGATAGGCTTATTGGCATTTGCCCTGGCTACAGGTTTATTGTATGGCCGTTTTTCAAGGCCGTCTGCCAGGATAGCTTATAGTAAAAATTTGTTAGTTGCCCCATATCTCGAAAATGGTAAAGCCCTAATGTTCAGGTTAGCTAATAAACGCCGCAGTACACTGATAGATCTGGAAGTTGAAGTTATATTTTCTTATAACGAAGATGTTAATGGTAAAACTGTACGAAAATTCATTCCGCTTGAATTGGAACGTAAACGTGTGAGTATACTCACCCTCAATTGGACCATTGTTCATCCCTTAAATGACGATAGCCCGCTTAAGGATATCACCCACGAAGATCTCGAAAAAACAGAGGCGAGCGTATCGGTTTTATTAAAATCTTTCGACGATACCTTTTCACAAACTGTGCATTCCCGTACTTCTTATCAATACGATGAGGTAGTATGGAACGCCAAATTCACCCCAGCTTTTGATCGCGATGAAGAGGGTAGAATGGTGCTTGATCTGGGTAAGATAAGCGATCACGAGAAACTGGATGATTATGTAAAGGAGCAGCCTTTAAATAAAGAGTTGGCCAACAAAGCAATATAATTAAAAAATATCATTACTGTAAAGGTCAGATAACTCGGTGACAGAATTATCTGACCTTTACAGCAATGACGGGGTGGTGATTTATAATCTTAAGCTTCTATTTCCTCAACTTTTTGTTTTGGGCGGCCATTTTTGAAGGCTTCGCGTGGTTTTAAACCTAATAGTTCCAGCATAGCCATATCATCGCTAAAGCTTGGGTTTGGTGTGGTTAATAATTTTTCGCCAGCAAATATTGAGTTGGCACCGGCCATAAAGCAGAATGCCTGCTCAACGGTTGTCATTTCAGTCCTTCCGGCGGATAGGCGAATCACCGATTTTGGCATTACGATCTTCGCTGTAGCGATCATCCTAACCATATCCCAAACCGAAACACGGGGCTGATCTGCCAATGGAGTTCCCTTTACAGGAACCAACGCGTTGATAGGTACAGATTCGGGATGTTGCGGCATAGTTGATAATGTTTTCAGCATGGAGATACGATCTTCATTAGTTTCACCTAAACCGATAATTCCACCACTACAAACGCTAATATGTGCCTTACGTACATTATCTAAAGTATTTAAACGGTCGTCATAAGTACGGGTGGTGATAATACGTTTGTAATCATCTTCGGATGTATCCAGGTTATGATTATAAGCATATAAACCGGCATCGGCCAAACGCTGTGCCTGATTTTCGGTAAGCATACCCAGGGTACAGCAAACTTCCATACCCATGGCATTAACGCCTGTCACCATTTCTAAAACCTTGTCAAAATCGCGGTTATCACGTACTTCGCGCCATGCGGCTCCCATACATAAACGTGATGCGCCTCCCGCTTTCGCTTTGGCAGCGGCTTCTAAAACTTCTTCTTTAGGCATCATGGCATGTACATCAACACCGGTATTGTAACGGGCTGCTTGCGGGCAATATGCGCAATCCTCGGGGCAACCACCGGTTTTGATCGAGATCAGCGAGCTGATCTGTACTTCGGAATAATCCTTATTTTCGCGGTGAATAGTTGCTGACCTGTAGATCAGATCCAATAATGGGGAATAATATATTTCAGAAATTTCTTCTGTTGTCCAGTTATGTCTAACTTCAGTCATGTAGTGTCAAAATTTAATGATCCAAAAATACGGAAAAAATTGTTTGTGCAATTTGAGGTACAAATAAACTGTTTATTTAGAATTGATATATAAAATAGTTGTCATTTAGCGAGCCGGCAGGCAGGGTACGAGTAAGAAATCTTCTGCTCTTTGTATTTCGCCAAGCGCGAAGCAGAAGATTTCTCTTCGCCCCCTCGCTCATTTCCCCTCCACTCATCGAAATGACATAGAATACTACCCCCTTATCACCGTCCCGGTTATATAACCAAACGGCTCATCAGTAGCCATAAAAATTTCGTTCTTGTTATCCATACCAAATGGTTCCATGTTATAAGGTATATGATGTTTGTTCGGCATAATCAAACTGATCTCGGTAACTTCCGGATAGGTCTGCAATACTGCTTCACCCATGGCATAAAGCGTTTGCTGCACCGAAAGGCTGTTATGGAAGGCGAATGTTTTTAATAACGTGGTGCGGATCTGATCAAACATCGCTGTAAAATCAATGTTGATCGAGTTATAGGTCCAGGTGGCTTCGCATTTGGTAGCTAATATTCTATCAGTTGTTTCTTTGAGGATGGTGTAAGGTTCCTTGATGTATCCCGTAAAGGCAGAATCTGTTGTTTTTAGAATTAATAAATCTTTAATTCCTGCGGTGATGGTTATGCTGTCCTTATTCTGCACAATAGTTGTAGTGTGTTTTTCATCACCACTACTTACATAAGCGTGCGGGTGTACTGTACCATCAAAAGCCATGCGGGTGTACAGATGTTCGCTGATCTCGATATTAACTTTAGAAACCTGTGGATTATTACTAAAAAAAAAGTTTGAAAGGTACAGTCCAAAATCTTCAATACCCTTGGTAAAATGCTCCTTTGCTAAAATATATACCGTATTTTTTTGAGTATCGGTAGCTAAAATTTTAGAGTTATCTCCTTCGGTATGTGCGGTTTCAAAATCACCTTCGAGGGCCGAGTTTACGGATATTTGCCTAAATTCATGATGATCGTCATGACGGATGATCTTCGACAGATTCACAGCATTCTTTCCGTAAGCATTTTTCCCTAACTTGATATTCATTGTAATCAATTTTGTTTTATTGTTAAAAGATTAGCAATTTAGGGACTTTAAACTGATTTTGCAGTAAAATATATAAATTTTACTTTTTTTTACAAAAAATGAACCGCTTCGCAATTAAATCTACAAATATCATCACATCAAGCGGTGTAGTTAAAGGTCTGATACTGATTGAAAACGGAACAATAGTTAATGTTTTAAGTTACGATGCTAAAACCAGTTTCCCTATTAAAGATGTTGGCGATAAAATTGTAATGGCAGGCATCATTGACCCGCATATTCACATTAACGAACCCGGCCGCACCGATTGGGAAGGTTTTAACACCGCAACAAAGGCGGCCATAGCCGGAGGTTTAACCACTTTGGTGGATATGCCGCTAAATTCGGCGCCGGTTACAACCAGTGTTGCAGCGTTTAAAGAGAAATTGGCTGCAGCCGAAGGACAACTACATACCAACGTTGGTTTTTGGGGTGGTGTAGTACCGGGCAATACGGACGAAATTGAACCTTTAATTAAAATGGGTGTATTGGGCTTTAAAGCTTTTTTAACCCATTCGGGGATAGATGATTTCCCTAACGCGACTGAAGATGATCTACGCAAAGCGATGCCGATCATAGCAAAATATGATTTGCCATTATTGGTACATTGTGAGTTAACTGATGATTTTAAAGTTGAGAATCAAGACCCGCTATCGTATCAAGACTACCTTACATCGCGGCCAAAATATTGGGAAGATAATGCCATTGACCTGATGATCCGCTTATGCGAAGAATTTGATTGCCGGGTACATATTGTTCACCTGTCATCATCAAACTCAATATCAGCCATCGCCGAAGCAAAAAAACAGCGTTTACCTTTAACTGTTGAAACCGGGGAGCATTATCTATACTTTAATGCCGAAGATATTAAAGACGGGCAAACACAATTCAAATGCGCACCGCCCATCCGCGAAAAAACGAATAATGATTTGTTATGGGATGCCTTGAAGCAGGATGTTATTGATTTTGTGGCGACTGATCATTCCCCTGCCCCGCCCGATCTGAAACAGATGCAAACCGGCGATTTTACCAAAGCCTGGGGCGGTATATCATCATTGCAATTCGCCCTGCCTGTATTGTGGACTGCTGCTAAAAAGCATAATTGCATGTTAAATGATATAGCCAAATGGTTAAGTGAAAACCCAGCCAAACTGATAGGCAAAGAAGATAAAAAAGGAAAAATTGAACCCGGCTATGATGCCGACTTAGTAATTTGGGATGCGGAAACAAGTTTTGTGCTAACCGAAGATATGATACAACATAAGCATAAAGTAACACCCTATTTGGGCCAAACATTATATGGAATAGTTGAACAAACGTATATTGCAGGGAACAAGCTTTTTGATAAGGGAACCTTCCAGTTAAACCATGGAAAAGTGATATTGAATGAGTAATTATATACATCGCGCGGCGCAAATATTTTCACGGATTAACCAACTGGCCGCCATTAGCGAGCAAGAGGCCGGCATTACCCGCACCTTTGGTACCGATGCATTTTTACAAGGCAGCACTTTGGTATCCCAATGGATGCAAAAAGCTGGTTTGGAAACCCGTATTGATAATATCGGGAACGTTCGTGGTATTTTAAAAAGCAAGATTGAGGGCGCTAAAACATTTGTGGTGGCGTCGCATATTGATACTGTTGTTAACGCCGGTAAGTTTGATGGCCCGCTGGGTGTTTTAATGGGGTTAGATTTGTTAGAGCATTTGATAGCAACCGAAACTAATGTGCCATTCAATATAGAACTGATTGCTTTTAGCGACGAAGAAGGTGTACGTTACCATACCACTTATTTAGGTAGCAAGGTAGTAGTTGGCTCTTTTGATGAGGCACTGTTAAGTAAAACAGATAAAACCGGAATTAGCTTAAATGCCGCGATTGAAACTATGGGCGGTAAAAGTGAATTGCTACCCGCAGATGCTATTGTTGCCGCAGATTGGCTGGGATATTATGAAATACATATTGAGCAAGGCCCGGTATTGTATGAAAACCATATCCCCGTTGCTATAGTTACCGCTATTGCGGGACAAAAACGGGTAGAAATTACGTTTACAGGGATGGCTGGCCATGCCGGTACCGTGCCAATGGATATGCGTAATGATGCGTTGGTTGCAGCGTCGCAATTTGTTTTGGAACTGGAGCACTTCGCCATTAAAAACAAGGAAGATTTAGTTGCCACAATTGGTAAGCTTGATGTGGTTAATTCGGCCAGTAACGTAATTCCCGGCAAGGTAATTTGCAGCCTTGATTTGCGTAGTGCAGATGAATTGAAACTGGGTTTGGCCTACCATGCCATTAATCAGTTTTGCCAGGCTATTGCCGATAAGCGCGGTATTGAATTGAATTGGAATTTGATACAAGAAACCAAACCCGTAACTTGTGATGTGGATTTGAGCCAATCGCTTGAAAAAGCCATCGGGGCATCGAACATTAAACTTGTAAAACTGGTGAGTGGTGCCGGGCATGATGCCGTTCCGGTTTCGCAGGTAGCTCCGGTGAGCATGTTGTTCGTAAGGTGCTTTAAGGGCATTAGTCATAATCCTTTGGAAGATGCCGAGTTAGAAGACGTTGCGGCGGCCATTGAGGTATCGGATAAGTTTATAGAAGAATTAATAAAGAGTACTAAATAGAATAATATGGAGATTTCAGCATTAACCCGGTCGGTAGTAAAGCGTAACCACGCTGTTATTGCGCCCGATGGTTATATTAACAGCAATGTTCCGGGATGGGAAAACTGTACCGTAAACGTGATCATTAACGAGCAAATGGGTGCTAACCTTTGCCAAACATTAATTACAGCAGCACCAAATTGTACTTTAAAAGGCATAACCAAAGCCTCGCAGATATTTTTTTATGTAGTTGAGGGTAGCACCAAAGCTAATATTGGCAACAAGGGATATACCTTAACTAAAGGCCAGTTTGTGTATATCCCGATAGAAAAAGAATATTTGTTTGAGGACATGGCCGTGGGTACACAACTACTTACTTTTCACAAGGTTTATGAACATTTGGAAGGTTATGATGTACCGGATACCCTGTTTGGCGATCAAAAAGATATTGAAGGCCCGATATATATGAACGATGATGCCCTGCGCATACAGGTTTTATTACCTGCCGAATTAGGCTTTGACATGGCCGTGAATATTTTCACTTACCAAACCGGTGGTAACCTGCCCATGGTAGAAACCCATATTATGGAGCATGGCTTATTATACTTGCAAGGCCAGGGTATTTATATGCTCGACCATGAATGGTACCCGATTAAAAAAGGCGATTCCATTTGGATGGCACCTTATTGCCAGCAATGGTTCACAGCTATGGGTAAAGAACCCGCCATATATATTTACTACAAAAACGTAAACAGGCACCCAACAACCATTTAACATGACCATTGCCGAATTTAACCTTTTAAGCGAAACCGAAAAGTATGATGCGCTATTCAAATGCTGCGGATCAACAAGTTGGGCTAACTTGATGCTCACTGTTTTCCCGGTTGATAGCCTGGCTGATATATTAATAGCCGCCGATGAAAAATGGGCGCAATGTGACGAGGAAGACTACCTTGAAGCATTTACACATCACCCTAAAATTGGTGATAAAGATTCGCTGAAAGAGAGATTCGCGGCAACGGCAACATGGGCATCCAACGAGCAATCGGGTGTTAACACCGCATCTGCCGATGTGATTGATGCATTAGCTAAAGGTAACCGGGATTATGAAGATAAATTTGGCTATATATTTATTGTTTGCGCTACCGGTAAACCGGCAAGTGAAATGCTTTGGCTTTTGGAATCGAGATTACCGAACGATCCTGATAGAGAAATAGAAATAGCCGCCACTGAGCAAGCTAAAATAACCCGTATCCGTTTAGAAAAATTATTCGCATGAGCCAGATCACTACACATATTTTAGATACCACTTTAGGCAAACCGGCACAGGGTGTAGTGATATCACTGCATCAGCAAAACGGCAATGAGTGGAGCAAACTCGCAGAAGGTAAAACCAATGCCGATGGCCGAATCCCCGATTTATTAGATACCGGCTTAACCGTGCCAACAGGTATTTACAAAATGCGATTTGAGGTACAGGCGTATTTTGATTTACTTGAAGTACAAGCCTTTTACCCTTTTGTAGAGATCGTTTTTAACATAACATCCGGCGAGCACTACCATGTACCTTTATTATTAAATCCGTTTGGATATTCAACCTATCGCGGTTCCTGACCAAGGTTCCGCAAAAAAATATAAAAAGAGATGAAATTAAGCATCAGCGAAAGCGACAAAACCGCGCTATTAAACACACTTGGAACGGCCAATATCGAGTTCCAGAAAAAATACCCGGGCGATAAACCCGACAGGCAGGCTGTGCATACCGTATATGGTGGTGCCAACTTATTTAAATCGGACACGACGGTTAAGATGGGCGAAATTGCCTTGAAGAACCTTCAAACATACGCCCCAAACTTTGTAACGCTGGCTAACGTTTTAAAACTGGATGGCTACGAGCATTTGCCTCATTTGGAAGCTGATATTGAAAAGCTAACCAAAAAACTGGATGCCATGACCGAGGCCAAACGCAAGGAAGAAAGCGAGTGGTTAGCCTACTCCGTTTACAACAAGATAGTTAAGAAGTTACAAACCGAAGCCGTTGAAGATTTCCGGATAGATTTTGAAGATGGTTTTGGTAACCGCCCTGATGCTGAGGAAGACGCTACCGCAGTTAACGCAGCTAATGAACTGGCTTTAGGAATGCAAAATGGCACGATATCGCCATTTATTGGTATCCGCATCAAACCATTTACCGAAGATTTGAAAGCACGCGGCGTACGCACGCTGGATATTTTCCTGACTACCCTATTCGAAAAAACCAAAGGCAAACTGCCTGAAAACTTTGTGGTGATGCTACCTAAGGTTACAATCCCTGAGCAGGTGGTAACTTTGGTTAACCTTTTCGAGATCATTGAAAAAGCGAATAACTTACCGGCTGGCTATTTAAAAATGGAAACCATGGTTGAGGCTACCCAAATTGTGATGGACGATGAAGGCCGCAACCCTTTGTTCCGCATTATTAAGGCGAGCCAGGGGCGTTGTATTGCCGCGCACTTTGGTACGTATGATTATACCGCTTCGTGCGGGATAACGGCCAAATATCAAACTATGTCGCACTCTGTTTGTGATTTTGCCCACCACATGACTAAGGTTGCTTTGGGCGGAACAGGCATATTTTTATCTGACGGTGCTACCAACGTAATGCCAATAGGCCCGCACCGTGGTGATAGCCTGACTTTTGAGCAATTGAAAGAGAACCGCGATTCGGTACATAATGCCTGGAGAACTGGTTATACCCACACCATGCATTCGTTAATAAACGGAATGTACCAGGGTTGGGATCTGAACCCGGCACAATTGCCAATGCGTTACGCGGCTACCTACAACTTCTTTTTAAGTAGTTACAGCGATGCTGTTTTCCGTTTGAAAACCTTTGTGGAGCGTGCGGCGATATCAACCCTTACCGGGGATATTTTTGATGATGCGGCTACCGGTCAGGGATTATTAAACTTCTTTTTAAAGGCGATGAACTGCGGTGCTATTACCGAAGAAGAAGCCCTGGCAACTGGCTTAACTTTGGATGAGATCCGTAGCCGTTCGTTCTTTAGAATTTTGGAAGGAAGAAGAAAGAAGTAGAATATTTCCTTCTTCCTCCATGTCATTGCGAGCCATAGCGCGGCAATTGCACAGAAGCCAAGCGGCTATACAGGGCGAAGATGCCTCCGTGCGATTGCTTCGTACCTCGTAAGGACAAAACAAATTATATAAACAACAAAATGCAAATCACTGCCCGGTTAGTCGATATCAAAAACAAAAGCATTTACCCCGCAAGGATAAGCTTTGCCGACGGCAGGATCATGTCTGTAGAAAAAGTTACTGTAAGCGAAGAAGCAGCGCTCCCTTATATCATGCCGGGCTTTGTGGATGCACATGTGCATGTAGAAAGCTCCATGTTAGTACCGGCAGAGTTTGCACGTTTGGCAGTAGTGCACGGCACCGTGGGTACTGTTAACGATCCGCATGAAATTGCCAATGTATGTGGCCTTGCCGGAGTTGAGTATATGATTGAGAATGGCAAAACCGTTCCATTTAAATTCAATTTTGGTGCGCCAAGTTGCGTACCAGCTACAACTTTTGAAACAGCCGGAGCAGTTTTAGATGCCGCCGATATTGCCGAATTACTAAAGCGCGATGAGATCAAATACTTAACGGAAATGATGAATTTCCCTGGAGTATTAAACAGCGACCCTGAAGTTTTAGCCAAAATAAAATACGCTCAAAATGCAGGCAAACCCGTTGATGGCCATGCGCCTGGTTTACGCGGCGAACAGGCTAAACAATACATTGAGGCGGGTATAACTACCGACCATGAATGCTTTACTGCCGACGAAGCTTTGGATAAATTAAAGCATGGTATGAAGATTTTGATACGGGAAGGCAGCGCCGCTAAAAACTTTGACGCGCTGGTAGATCTGCTGCATGATCATCCGGATCATATCATGTTCTGTAGTGATGATAAGCATCCGGATAGCCTTGTGGCGAGCCATATAAATGAGCTTTGCAGCCGCGCGGTGCATAAAGATATCGACGTTTTCAAAGTGCTGCAAGCCGCTTGTATTAATCCGGTTGAGCATTATAAATTAGATATTGGGTTACTAAACGTTGGCGACCCTGCTGATTTTATTGTGGTTAAAGATTTGAGAAACTTTGAAGTGCTGCAAACCTATATTGATGGTATTCTGGTTGCCGAAAATGGTATCTCGAATATTAAAAGCAGTACAGCCGGTTTAGTGAATAACTTCCAGGTGACTGAAAAAACACCGCAGGATTTTGCTTTTACTGTTTCCAATTCATTTGATGAATTAATCCCGGTTATTGAAGCGATTGATGGACAGTTGATCACCAATAAACTGATGGTTAAACTTTTGCCAGAGAATGGTGTACTAAAATCGGACTTAAAAGACGATATCCTAAAAATAGCTGTGGTTAACCGTTACCGGGATGCCCCTGTCGTGAAAAGCTTTATCAAGAATTTTGGATTAACCGAGGGAGCCATTGCATCATCGGTAGCACACGATAGCCACAATATTGTGGTGGTTGGTGTAGATGATGAGAGCATTTGCAAAGCGGTCAATCTCATTATTAAAGCCCAGGGTGGCGTTAGCTGTGTAAGCGATAATGGCGAGTCTATCCTGGCTTTACCAGTTGCGGGTCTAATGAGCAACGAGGATGGTTACAAGGTAGCCAAAGCTTATACCGCTATTGATAAAAAAGCCAAACTACTGGGATCAACCCTCTCCGCTCCTTTCATGACTTTATCTTTTATGGCCTTACTGGTGATACCACATTTGAAGTTGAGCGATAAGGGTTTGTTTGATGGCGCTGAATTTAAGTTGATTAACTGATTCTCACCAAGCCGTCATTGCGAGGTACGAAGCAATCCCCAACTATACAGGGCGAACTTGCATGGCCGCTTGTCCTAAAGAGATTGCTTCGTACCTCGCAATGACGCGTGGAGAATATGCCTCTGCTCTCTAAAATTTCAAATGTTTTACGGTAAGCCCGTTATTGATCAATTGCTTTAACGAATCTATACCAACCTTCAAATGGGTTTCTACATAATTCTCGGATACTTTAGAATCACTCTCTGCGGTTTTAACACCTTCCGGGATCATGGGTTGGTCGGATACTAACAAAATTGCGCCCGTCGGGATTTTGTTGGCGAAACCCGTGGTAAATATGGTGGCAGTTTCCATATCGATGGCCATAGCGCGCAGGGTTTTCAAGTATTTTTTGAATTTCTTATCATGCTCCCAAACACGGCGGTTGGTGGTGTAGCAGGTGCCGGTCCAATAATCACGGTTATGCTCGCGAATGGTGGTTGATATCGCCTTTTGTAAAGCAAATGATGGTAGCGCCGGAACTTCGGGTGGCATATAATCATTTGATGTTCCTTCGCCACGAATAGCGGCTATGGGTAATATCAGATCACCTACGTTGTTTTTCTTTTTCAGGCCACCGCATTTCCCTAAAAATATGGCGGCTTTGGGTGTGATGGCGGTAAGCAGATCCATTACAGTAGCGGCCAATGCGCTGCCCATGCCGAAATTGATGATGGTAATACCGTCGGCACTTACACTTTGCATGGGTTTATCTAAACCGATTATTGGCGCATCATTGTGCCATTTAGAAAACAATTGCAGGTAACCCGAAAAATTGGTCAAGATGATATAGCTGGTAAAATCTTCCAGCGGGCGGCCGGTATAACGTGGCAGCCAGTTATGCACAATAGCCTCCTTGGTTTTTAAACCAGACCGAACAGCACTTTGTACTTCCTTAATTTTTTTAGACCGCTCTACAATTGCCGCATCTTTTTTTACAACTTTTTCTTCGTTCATGCTTAAAAATTCGGCTTAATGATATACTTTTCGTAAAACTTAACAATATGGGCCACTGCATCTTCGGCAGTATCAACCAAGCGGAACAAGTTCAGATCTTCTTCTTTAATATTACCGGCGGTAAGCATTTTATCTTTAGTCCATTCTATCAGATCTTTCCAGTATTCGGTACCAACCAAAACTATCGGAAACCGGGCTACTTTGCCGGTTTGTATCAGGGTAACTGCTTCAAAAAATTCATCCAATGTTCCAAAACCACCCGGCATGGCTATAAAACCCTGCGCGTATTTCATAAACATTACTTTCCGGACAAAGAAATATTTAAACTCTAACAACTTATCCCGATCAATATATTTATTCTCAAATGCTTCAAAGGGCAATTCTATCCCCAACCCGACTGATTTACCACCGGCCTCAAAAGCGCCTTTATTAGCAGCTTCCATAATGCCGGGGCCACCGCCTGAGATTACGCCATAGCCCTGTTTGGTAAGTAAACGGGCTATTTCTTCGGTCAGCAGATAATATCTATGATCTGCTTTAGTACGAGCCGAACCGAATATGGAAACGCATGGGCCAATTTTGGCCAGTTTTTCAAACCCGTCAACAAACTCGGCCATTATTTTTAGTATCTGCCACGAGTCGGTAACCTTGATCTCGTTCCAGTCTTTATTCTCAAATGCCTTCCGTATTCTATCCTCTTTCATGTATAAATATTTACTACTGTAATGACTCAATTATCAAAACAGTATTTGATATGGGTATCACGACCCTGTTTGCCTCAATCCAATAGCCGGTGTGCTAAATTTGATAGCGTTTAAATAATGTGATAAAATGTGTGTATACTGCTCATAAATCACACTGCCGCAATCTAATTGTTCCTGTCCTCTGAATAAGATATAAACTATTCTGCCCTCGTTATTGGCCTGCATGTGAAATTGCCAATCGCCAAAGGTTAGGTAAATGCTCAACCCACCAGTCCATGTTTTGTTTAACATGTTGGTTTGGTATAAACCTTTCCTTGTAATGTGGGATAACAATTTATCGGCATTATTTTGAGCCAGTTCATTTGGCTCAGAATAACCTTCAACAGGGAGTTTGATTACGGCTTCGATTTCAGGGTGCATATACTTGTAGTAAAATTTAAAAAAAGAGGTCAGTACTTAATTCTAATTCCAAACTATTTGGAAGACCGGGTTTCGCCAGTCTTTTACGCAGTTCGTGCATACAAAACCCTTAAATTTAAGGCTTTACTTTCAGAATATCAAGAAGTTCAATTAATTTATTTACAAATTAATGCTATTTTAACAAAATATTTGCTGAAATATAAGTTTTTGATTGTAATTATTGTTTAAAATTGATTTAAAAATAACAAATTATACTTTTACAGCTTAATGATCATTCAATGGTAAACCAAGACGTTGATAATCCTTCCAGTTAATGTATTCATCGCCTTTGCGGTGCTCAACCATGGTAATACAATTATCAACAGGGCAAACCAAGGCGCATAAATTACAGCCTACACATTCTTCCTCTTTAATGGTGTATTTGTTGTATGGCTTACCATAATCCAAAGCGATGGATTGGTGCGATGTATCTTCGCAGGCGATGTAGCATAGACCGCAATGCACGCATTTATCTTGGTTAATATTAGCGATAACGTGATAGTTGATGTCCAGGTCTTCCCAGTTTGACATGGTGTGGACGGATTTACCAATAAAATCATCCAGCTTGGCAAAGCCTTTTTCGTCCATCCAGTAATTCAAACCTTCAATCATATCCTCCACAATACGGAAACCATGTTTCATAGCAGCAGTACAAACCTGTACGTTGGATGCGCCGAGCAGCATAAATTCAACGGCATCTTTCCAGGTACTGATACCTCCGATACCCGAAACAGGCACTTTACGGGTTATCTCGTTCTGAGCAATGGTAGTCAAAAATTTTAATGCGATAGGTTTAACCGCCGGACCACAATAGCCACCAAAAGCAGATTTACCACCAACATTTGGATTAGGAATTAAGGTATCCAGATCAATTCCGGTTACCGATTGTATGGTATTGATCAGCGAAAGCGCATTCGTGCCACCCAAAACCGAAGCTAAACCGGTTGGTACAACAGAATGTACATTTGGCGTTAGTTTGGTTATTACCGGTATTGTGGCAATTTCCATTACCCATTCAACCACCATGCGGGCAATTTCCGGATCCTGGCCTACGGCTGCTCCCATACCACGCTCAGTCATCCCGTGCGGGCAACCGAAGTTTAGTTCCAAACCATGCGCTCCTGTGTCTTCTACTTTTTTAATGAGTTCATGCCAGCTTTCGCGGCTGTTATCCGCCATAAGCGAAACAACCATCGCCCTATCGGGAAATTCTTTCAAAACCTCTTTGATCTCGATCAGGTTGATATCAAGCGGCCTGTCGGATATCAGCTCAATGTTATTGAAACCCATTACCCGACTACCATGGTAATCAACCGCCGAATAGCGCGACGATACATTTTTTACCTGCGTGCCCAGGGTTTTCCATACCACGCCACCCCACCCGGCTTCGAATGCGCGGAGTACGTTTATTTTTTTATCTGTTGGTGGCGCGCTCGCCAACCAAAATGGGTTAGGCGATTTAATGCCTAAAAAATCTGATGATATATCGGCCATGGTATTTGATTGATGGTTAGGGGTTCATAGTTGACGGTTCATAGTTCATGGTAGAACAACCTTTCAAATACTCTGCTTAACCAGTTTTGTCTTTTATTAATTTTCCCTTTTTACTATGATCTATGAACAATGATCCATGAACTAACTATGCGCCCAAATAGGACAAAATTCCCGCTGCGCCGTCTTTTCCGGCTTGAACGGCGTCTACTACTTCTTTACCTCCGTTAACGCAATCACCACCGGCAAATATGCCTGCTATATTGGTTACGCCATTTTTATCGGTTGTTATTTTACCGTATTTATTTTCGAGGCTTAGGCCCGATACGAGGCTTTCGAAAGGCATTTGCCCGGCTGCTTTAATTACCATATCTACTTCGAGCGCGATTTCTTCGCCGGTTTCTATTGGTGAGCGGCGGCCGCTGGCATCGGGTTCACCCAATACCATTTTGCTGCAAACTAAGGTTGTTACTTTGCCATCTACGCCTAAAACTTCTTTTGGAGCAGCCAGCCAAATAATGTTACAGCCATCCAGTTTGGCAATATTGAGTTCCACTTCGGTACAAGGCATTTCGGCCTGAGTACGGCGATAAACCATTGTAACCTGCTTGGCACCGAGGCGTTTGGCTTGGGTAGCGGCATCAATGGCCGTCATTCCCATACCTATTACGGCTACGCTTTCGCCTACTTTTACTTCGCTAAAATCTTTACTGCGGATATCGTAAATGAAGCTGATGGCATCTTCTACACCATCCAAATGCTCACCCGGAATTTCGAGCTGACGGGCTAAACCTACGCCGATACCTACATAAACGGCATCATAGCGGCTTTGCAGATCGGCCAGCGTAATATCTTTACCTAACTCCTGGTTATATTTAATTTCGATACCACCTATTGATAGAATGTATTCTACTTCATCCTCGCAAAAGCCAGGGGTAACTTTATAAGCTGCTATGCCATAAGTCATTAAACCACCACCTTTGGCTTCTTTTTCGTAAACATCAACATCAATACCTTCGCGGGATAAAACGTGCGCACATGATAAACCTGCCGGGCCGGCACCAATAACGGCTACTTTTTTGCCGTTTGATTGCTTGCGTTTAAATAGCGGCCATTTGTTGGCTATCGCTTTTTCGGTTGAGTAACGTTGTAAACGGGCTATCTGGATGGGTTCTTCTTCCATCAAATTGTACACACAGGCACCTTCGCACAGTTTTTCAACCGGGCAAACTTTAGAGCATCCACCACCCATAATATTGGATGTAAAGATGGTATGTGCAGAGCCTTTGATATTTTCGGTAGCTATTTGTTTGATGAATTTTGGCACATCGATACTCGTCGGGCACGATTTCATGCACGGTGCATCGTAGCAAAATATACAGCGGTTTGCTTCTACCAAGGCCGCAGTCAAGTTCTCGAATGGCGGATGTATATCAGCGAAGTTCTCTTCGTATTGATCGGTAGTAAGCCTGAAATTGGTTATAGGCATGTGTTTTGTTTAATGTGCGAATGTGCAGATATGTGAATGTGCAAATTCTATTGATTTCTTTAATTTGTGTCTTTGTTCCTTGCTCTTTAATCCGAACTACAATTCCGTTATTGGGCCGTAAGTTTCGGGGCGGCGGTCGCGGAAAAACTGCCAGGTGCTGCGTACTTCGTCTATCATATCCAAATCAAATTCAGTTACCAGCAGTTCATCATCGTATTCTGATGCGGTGGCTAATATTTGCCCGCGTGGATCAACATGGTATGAAGAGCCATAAAAACGACCCAGATTCCATGGCTTTTCTTCACCAACCCTATTGATGCAGCCCATAAAATAACCATTTGCAGCGGCATGTGCCGGTTGCTCCAGTTTCCAAAGATATTGGGACAAACCGGCTACGGTTGCTGATGGATTATACACTATTTCGGCCCCATTCAAACCCAGGCAGCGTGCGCCATCAGGGAAATGCCTGTCGTAACAAATATAAATGCCCACTTTGGCGTATTTAGTTTGGAATACAGGGTAACCTAAGTTGCCTGGTTTAAAAAAGAACTTTTCCCAAAAGCCGTTAGTTTGCGGGATATGATTTTTGCGGTATTTACCTAAATAAGTACCATCGGCATCAATAACGGCGGCGGTATTGTATAAAACGCCGGCCTGCTCCTTTTCATATATCGGAACGATGATTACCATGTTATATTTTTTGGCGTATTGCGCCATCAGATCGGTTGTTGGGCCAGGTACGGCTTCCGCGGAAGCGTACCATTTGGCATCCTGACCGGGGCAAAAGTATGGGGTATTGAAAATCTCTTGCAGGCACAATATTTGTACACCTTGCTTTCCGGCTTCCTCAATGTAAGGGATGTGCTTTTGTACCATGGCGTTCACAATTTCGGGAATGGTTCCCTCACCTTCGGTAAGCGGCAAACTCATTTGTATTAAGCCTGATTTAATGATTCTTGGCATGTAAATGTTTTTCTATAGTATAGTTAATGTTATCCCTTATTTAAAATTTGTCATTTCGAACGAGGTACGAGAGAGAAATCTTCTGCTCCATGCTTGTGAACTTTGCACGTCGCAGACTTTTATTGAGCAGAAGATTTCTCCTATCGTCGAAATGACATAGTTGGTTGTGTTAATTATAATTTCCCTGTTACCTTATTCCTCTTAATAAACTGCCCGTAACCTTTATCAACCAAACAATTATTATCGTCAATAGCAACCTTACCACGCAACAATACCGTTTTCACTTTGCCTGTAACTTGCCAGCCTTCGTAGCCGGAGTAATCCACGTTCATGTGGTGAGTGGCTGCTGATAGCGTGTGCTGTTCATTCGGATCGAAGATCACGACATCGGCATCGCTGCCTACCGCTATGGTTCCCTTGCGGGGATACATACCGAATGCTTTGGCGGCGTTGGTAGCTGATACTTCTACAAATTTGGAAAGGCTTATTTTGCCTTTGTTCACACCTTCGGAGAATAACAATTCAAACCTGTTCTCTATCGCAGGGTGTCCGTTCGGGATCTTTGAAAAATCATCCTTGCCCATCAGTTTTTGCTCCCACATGAAGGGGCAGTGGTCGGTAGCTACAATTTGGAGCAAGCCTTGATTGATACCGGCCCATAACGCTGCCTGATCTTTCTTTTTCCGTAAGGGCGGACTCATTACCCATTTAGCGCCCTCAAAATTTTGCTCGTATAACGATGCATCTAAAATTAAATACTGGATACAGGTTTCGGCAAATACCTGGTAATTGCGGGCACCAGCTTCGCGAACGGCGTTCAACGCGCCCTCACAGGTTAGGTGAACAATGTAGGCAGGGCAGCCCGTATAACCAGCCATTTGGGCGAACCGGTTTGATGCCTCGGCCTCGGTAACTTCTGGTTGCGATAAATAGTGATACAGGGGGGATAGTTTGCCTTCGGAGCGGTGCTTGGCAACCAGGAGGTCAATCATATCTCCATTAGTCGCGTGAGCTGTAACCATCCCACCCTGTTTTTTCACTTCACTCATCAAACCAAACATCTGACGGTCATCAACCATCAGTGCACCTTTATAAGCCATAAATGTTTTGAAAGAGGTTATTCCCTCCTCCTCAACCATTTGTTTGATCTCGGCCTTTACATTTTCGTTATAATCTGTTACAGCCATATGGAAGCTGTAATCGCCAACGGCAGTGCCTGTTGCGCGTGATTGCCAATCCGTCAAAGCATTTTTTAGTGAATCGCCTTGTGTTTGCAGCACAAAATCGATCACGGTTGTGGTGCCGCCGTATAATGCGGCACGTGTACCTGTTTCGTAGGTATCGCTGGAGAATGTACCCATAAAAGGCATGCTCAGGTGTACGTGGGGATCGATACCACCCGGGAAAACCATTTTTCCTGTGGCATCGATAACCTTATCGGCTTTATAGCTTAAATTTTTTCCGATAGCGACAATTGTTTCGCCTTCGATATAGATATCAGCAATAGAATCATCAGCGGCAGTGATGACCCTGCCATTTTTAATTAATACTGACATTCAGATCTCCTTCGTTAAGATTAGTAAATTCGGTTACGGTTTCTTTTTGTTTTTGCATCATTACGAGGTAAACCAAGCCCGAAATGAAGAAGCCTACAAACCAGGCATAGTTGTACAGGTAATCAACCCAGGGCCAAACGGCATCTTTACTCAATACATGTATAGTGGTTAAAAAGCCGGGGATGTTTGGCGCGATACCTAATACCAATGCCACAATAGCTGCGGTGTTAAAACCGTTGCCAAATGTGTAGCGGCCATTGTAGCTGTACAGTTCTTTTAAACTTAGAGTTTGTTTGCGGATGAAATAGTAGTCCGCTATCATGATACCTCCTATTGGCCCCAATAAGCCTGAATAGCCTACCAGCCAGGTAAAAATATAGCCTGATGGATCGGCAATTAGTTTCCATGGGAAGATACACATACCTATGATACCAGTGATATAACCACCTGTTTTAAAGTTGATTTTTGATGGCGACAGGTTAGCAAAATCGTTAGCCGGACTTACGATATTGGCCGCTATATTGGTTGCCAATGTTGATAAGGCTACAGCTAACATGGCAATGCTTACCAATAGTTTGCTATCGAATTTTCCGGCCAGCACTACGGGATCCCAAATGGTTTTACCGTAGATGATGAACGTTGCCGAGGTTACCACCACACCGATGAACGAAAACAACGTCATGGAGGTTGGCAAGCCTATAGCCTGCCCCATTACCTGTGCTTTTTGGCTTTTGGCGTAGCGGGTAAAATCGGGAATATTTAATGATAATGTTGCCCAGAAACCTACCATCCCCGTAAGGGAAGGGAAAAAGTAATGCCAGAATTCGCCGGTTGATTTGAATTTGGATGGCTGATCTAAAATAGGACCTAAACCATGCCCGGCATTGATAGCCCAGAACAACAAGGCCAACGCAGCAGCGGGTAAAAAGAAAGCTTTGAACACCAATAGTTTTTTAATGCTATCAACACCCAAATAAACTACATACATATTTAGCGCCCAAAACAGCAGGAACATGATAGCCGGACCGGTTTCTAAAGCCCAGGAAACCGGGAAGATCTGCGGAAGCGTGGCGATGCCCGGAATCCACAATTTAACCATTTGATAAAGGGCGTAACCACCTATCCAGGTTTGGATACCGAACCAGCCACAGGCAATTATGGCGCGAAGCATAGCCGGAATATTGGCTCCCCTTATACCAAAACTCGCCCTTGCAAAAACCGGAAACGGGATGCCATATTTAGCGCCCGCGCGTCCGTTTAATACCATGGGAATCAACACAATAGTGTTACCTATCAAAATGGTTAGTATAGATTGCCACCAGTTCATGCCGCCTTCGATTAATGAGCTGGCCAGCATGTAGGTAGGGATACATAAGCTCATGCTGATCCAAAGAGCGGCGTAATTCCAGGTATTCCAGGTGCGCTTATCCATAGGGATAGCGGCGAGGTCTTCGCTGTGCAATTCCGCGTCCATTATTTCGGTTGAGATGGTTGATGTATCCTTCATTTTATACTAACATTTTAAAACGTTAATATACGTATTCATCGGCAATACTAATAGCCTTAGATATGATTTCCATACCCTCGTCAACCTGCTCTTTAGTGATAGATAGCGGTGGAGCGATGAACACATAATTCCACCTAACAAAAGCGTACATGCCGAGTTCTTTTATCTTAGCAGCAACCTTGTTCATGATCTCCATTTCGCTGGCCTTAGCGTTGTAAGGTGCCATAGGCTCTTTGGTATTACGGTTTTTCACCAACTCGATACAGCCCAGCAAGCCCGTGTTACGAAAATCGCCGATGCTCGGGTGCGATTTCTTCATTTCTTCAACCAACTCTTCGATGTAGCGCCCCATGTTGGCGGCGTTTTCGATCAGGTTTTCGTCTTCGTATATTTTAAGAACTTCCAGCCCTGCGGCACAACTTACCGGGTGGGCAGAATATGTTAAACCCAGCATCAATGGTTTATCATCAAAAGCGGCGGCAATTGTATCGGTTACAATTAAAGCGCCTAATGGTAAATAACCTGCGGTAATACCTTTGGCTGTCGCTATCATATCCGGAACAACACCACCGTTATTATCCACACCAAACCATTTACCAGTACGGCCAAAGCCGCTCATTACCTCATCTACAATTAACAGGATACCATGTTTATCACACAGGGCACGTAGTTTTTTCAAATAATCAGGCGGGTATTTGATACAGCCCGATGTTCCGCTTTCACCTTCCATTAGTATGGCGGCTACAGTTTCCGGCCCTTCAAATTCAATTACACGCTCTATGTGGCTTACACATTCACGGTTACAGCTTTGAATCTCTTTCCCCCAGGGGCAGCGGTAGCAGTATGGATCTTCAACGTGCACAAAGTTTGGCGCTTGCTGGGAATCGGACGCAATTTTACGCGGATCACCGCCAGCCGTCATAGCGCCATAAGACGCACCGTGAAACGCCCTGTAACGGGTTATAATTTTATGACGACCTGTGTAAAGGCGCGCCAGTTTAATGGCGTTCTCGATAGCCGTAGCCCCACATACGGTGAATAATGTTTTAGTCAGGTTACCCGGGGTTATCTCGGCCAGTTTTTTACCCAGTTCGCCACGTACTTTGGTAACGCAGCTTGGGGTAACATAACTTACCTGCGACATTTGCTCAAACACAGCCTGTGCCACGCGCGGGTTGTTGTGGCCGATGTTCACGTTCATCAAACCTGATGAAAAGTCGATATAACGTTTGCCTTCGTAATCGTATAGGTAAACGCCTTGCGCGCTTTTTATAGCTATTGGGTTAATACCCTTTTGTTTGCTCCATGAAAACAGGGTATAATCCATACTGTTCTGTACGATCTCTTCTGTTTCTGATAATGTTTCTGATGTTAGCATAGTTAAGCCCCCTAACCCCCTAAAGGGGGAATAAAAGTTAATATTTAGTTTTCTTTAGTATTCGTTTGCCCTATTCCTCCCCCTTTAGGGGGTCGGGGGGCTAGCTCATCCAGTTTACGCCCGCTTCTGGGTTCCACTTGGTGGTTGTTTTTTTCAATTTAGTCCAGAACTCGATAGAGCTTTTTCCGGTGATGTCTCCTACGCCGAATTTGCTTTCGTTCCAGCCACCGAATGAGAATGGTTCACGTGGTACGGGTACACCTACGTTCACGCCTATCATACCTGCGCTCGCGTTGCTGATCACGTGCCTTGCCGCTCCACCATTTTGAGTGAATACCGCTGCAGCGTTACCATAAGGGTTGGCATTTTCAATGGCTAATGCCTCGTCTAATGTTTTGGCGCGCATGATGCTGATCACCGGACCAAAGATCTCTTCGCGGGCCACATCCATATCCGGAGTAACGTAATCAATAACGGTTGGGCCAACGTAAAAGCCGTCCTCTTTACCTTTAACTACAGTGTTACGGCCATCTACCAATATTTTGGCTCCCTGCGCTTCGGCGCTGGTAATATATTTTTCGATGTTATCTTTTGATGCTTTGCTGATCACCGCGCCCAAATTATCGCCTACCACTATTTTATTTACCTCATCAACTATTTTTGATACGATGTGATCGATTTCGCCAACGCCAACCATGGCCGATGCTGCCATACAACGCTGCCCACCACAACCGCTCATCGACGCGGTAATGTTAGCCGCCGTCATTCCCGGAATAGCATCGGGCAATACCAGCAAGTGATTTTTGGCACCACCTAAAGCCAGGCAACGTTTGTAATTATAGGTAGCGCGGCGGTAAACGATCTTGGCTACTTTGGTTGATCCTACAAAAGATACCGCCTCGATACCGGGATGATCGCAAATAGCTTCAACTATTACGCTATCACCATGTACCACATTAAATACACCATCGGGTAAACCGGCTTCTTTTAACAATTCGGCTATCCGGCCAACGCTCAATGGCACTTTTTCTGATGGTTTCATGATCATACAGTTACCTAAGGCTATCGCGTTAGGGATAGTCCAGTTAGGTACCATGCTTGGGAAGTTGAAGGGCACGATGGAGGCTACTACGCCCAAAGGCACATATTCGGTGCGACATTCGATGCCGCGGCTTACTTCAAGTAATTCGCCAGTTATGAGTTGTGGTAACGACGTAGCGAATTCGGTTAACTCTATCGCTTTTTCTATTTCGGCTACAGCCTCGGTGTACGTTTTACCGTTCTCTTCTACGATGAGTTTGGAGAGTTCTTCGAGATTTTGATGCAATAATTGCTTATAGCGGAAGAATACCTGTACCCGCTCTTTAATAGGCGTATTTGCCCAGCCTTTGGCTGCTGATTTTGCGGATTGAACTGCAGAATCCAATTCCGCAGCAGCAGACATAGGAACTTTGGATAATAAGGAACCATCCACAGGCGATACCACATCCATGTATCTATCGGCGGGGGCATCAATAAACTGGCCGTGTATGTAATTTTTAACTGAACCGTACTTCATTTTATAATTTAGTTTAATTGTAATTGGCATTGTTAGTTATCAAAAACCTAAATTGGAAAAGAAGTATCTACAATTAGGGTATGAACTATCAACAATTGTCAATAAGGTTTAAACATACGCACAAAAAACATAATTTGCAAAAAATTAATATTTTTTTGCAAATTATGCAGAATAATTACAGACGTGGATTAGTAAGTGTACAGAGTGATTTGAGGATGTGGGATATTTTTTGTATATTGGAGGGAAGAGAGTTAAGAACTAATATACAGGAACCAACACATTTAAAAATACCGATAAATACCGACAAAATTGTTAGTTAAGTTATGCCGATTATTGGTTCTTATAAAACATGCAACGTACATAGTCGGGGATTGCTTCACTATCGTTCGCAATGACTCGTGGTGATTTTCGTTTTGAAAACACCGACAAATACCGACAAAATTCTTATTTCGGTTATTATCTCAATCCGCTTAAATCTGGTTGAGCCAGCTTAAGTACTTTGAAATACATATCGGTTTTGGTTTGGTAAACGCCTTCTATGCGGGCTATGCGTTCGTTCACTACCTCTACCAGGTGACTGTTATCGCGGCACATTACGTCAACCTCTAAGTCAAAATCGCCTGATGTGCTGGCGAGAAAGCTAACTTCGGGAAACTCCATTACTTTTTTGGCTACATCTTCGATCAAATTTGCCGGGCGGATGGAGATCTTGATATGGGCGTAAGCATGGAAACCAACCTTTTCGGGGTTAACGCGGCCTACAATTTGGATAGTTTTATCTTCAATAAGTTTACCCACACGGGTACGGATGTTACTGATTGAAACACCCAGTTTTTCGGCCATTACGGTGAACGACATGCGGCCGTCTTCCTGCAAAAGCATTAGAATAGAAAAATCAAGTTCGTCGAGGGTGCTGGTATTGTGGTTAGCGTGAGTTAGATCCATTATATTTTATTTGAGAAGGCTGTATTTTATGAATACAGGATAATACCTTGCCAAATATGCGAAAAATGTTTGTAAAAAATACTTTTTGCAATAATTAAGTGTAAAAAAGTGATTATTTTATTTTAAGATCGATATTTTGAAAAAACGTTAAAAAATAGAAGATTTATAACGATACAGTATAATAATTTACAAAATGCGGCATACGCCTCTATTTTATTTGCCCAACAATAGCCATTACCAAAGTTGCCGAATTTATAGCGGCGGTTTGGTAAAACGAAGCAACATCCTGGTGCGCGTTATTGCTCGCGCTATCGCTCAGGCTACGAATAACCAGGAAAGGCACCGTTTGTTGCCAGCAGGTTTGTGCCACGGCAGCACCTTCCATTTCGGTAGCCTCGGCATGCATTTTTTGCCATAGTTGCCGGGTAGCTAAGGTTGATGCCACAAAAACATCGCCTGTTACAATAGTGCCCGTCACAATTTTGGGTGCATGTTTGCCCGAACCAATTTTAGCGAACTCAAGCTTGCTGCTTACATCCTGAGCCAGTTTAACCAGTTTTGGCGCGCTAAGAAAGTATTGTGGATTAGGGAGCATGGTAACAGGGTCTTGAGTGGCGCGCCTTTGCATGCTGTCGGGAGTTATTGTGCCATAATCGTGATGGGCTATTTTATCACCTATGACTAAGTCGCCGGGAGCAAGTTGTGGGTCTACCCCACCGGCTATACCTGTAAACAGCACCTGGCTTGGTTTAAAGTGATCAAGCAACAGCGAGGTTGTGATAGCCGCGTTCACCTTACCCATACCGGTTTGCGCCAGCACTACTGGATGACCGTTCAATATCCCCCTGGTAAAATGTATATTTTGAATAACGATCTCTTCAGGATTTTGAATGCGTGAATGAATAAGAGCCACTTCGGCACCAAAAGCACCCAATATACCTATGGTTTGTGACTTTGATAATTGAAGATTGAATAGAATAATGAATGCGAGTAGTATAAGTTTCTTCATGTTTATTATGCTAATATTAAAGCCATTATGGCGAATGCATCAATGATCCAAAGTGCGGGGCTAATTTCTTTTGCTTTTCCGGAACATACCTTGAGTATAGTAAAGCTTAGGAATCCCCAGATGATGCCTTGAGTAATTGAGTAAGTGAATGGGATAAGTACCAGCGCAAGGAAGGCGGGAATGGCATCGTCTAACCGGGTCCAGTTTATTTTAATGACTGATTGCAGCATGAATACGCCCACCAATACCAGCGCTGGCGCGGTTGCTATTGACGGAACAATAGATAATAATGGCGCTAAGAACAGGAAAGGCAAGAATAACAATGCGCCAACTACAGCCGTTAAACCTGTGCGACCGCCGCTGCCAATACCCACTGCAGATTCGATATAAGCAGTGCCGGGGCTTGAACCTACGAGGCTTGCCAGCGTTGTTGAAACGGCATCGGTTAAAAGGGATTGTTTTACGTTTTGAGGCTCTCCGTTTTCGTCTAATAAATTGGCAGCTTCGGACAGGCCGATGAAGGTGGACAAACTATCGAACATATCTGTGAAGACGAAAGCGAAGATAACCGGGAGGAAGGACCATTTTAAAGATCCAATAATATCGAGATTAAAAAGCAGGCTAAAATTGGGCATACCGAACACTCCTTTATAACTAACCAACGGATCTGCCCCACCCCAATACCGCCCGATGGGGTATGCCGCTAAGGTGGTAAACAAAATCCCGAAAAGGATGGCTCCTTTTGCTTTACGGATAAGCAGAACAGCCATTACAAAAAAGCCAGCAAGAAACGTTACCAAAGCTGGCTTTAAAGCGCCGATGCCAATAATAGTTGCCGGATTAGCGACGATAAACTTTGCACTGGTAAAACCAATGAGCGTGATAAACAAGCCTATCCCCGCTGTAATGGCGTAACGCAATTGTTTAGGTATGGCTTTTACAATATGCGTACGGATATTGAATATGGAAAGCAATAGAAATATGATGCCCGACCAGAACACAGCACCCAACGCGGTTTGCCAGGGTACTTTCATACCCAATACTACGGTAAAGGTAAAAAATGCATTGAGGCCCATCCCTGGAGCTACGAGTATAGGGTTCTTAGCATACAGCCCCATCATTAAGCTACTGAAAAACGACACCAGTATTGTAGCGGTAAGCACAGCGGCAAATGGCATACCTGCCTGGCTTAAAATAGACGGGTTTACTACGATGATATAAGATGTGGCCAGAAAAGACGATGCCCCGGCAATAACTTCGGTAGCGATGGTGGTATTATTTTTTTTGAGTTGAAAAAATTGCTCCATACGGCTTGGTTAAACCTAAAGATATTGATTTGAGCTTTAAACGCAACTATTAGTACGTATTTTTGTTATATTTCCACAAAGCAAATACCAATGCAGATACATCAGCAACAGATCCAGATCAGAGAACAAAAGCGGGGATTCCATTTGATCACGTCAGAAATTGTGCGATCAGTGCCGCAGATAGGCAGTATTAAAACGGGGATGTGCCAGGTGTTTATTCAACATACATCGGCATCATTAAGTATTAATGAAAATGCCGACCCTACTGTGCGAAAAGATTTCGAGATGTTTTTTAATAAGACCGTGCCCGAGAACGACCCGGATTATTTGCATGACGATGAAGGCTCTGACGATATGCCCGCGCATTTAAAAGCGGCATTACTAGGCTGTTCTGTAATGATACCTATCCGCAATGGCAGGTTAGCTTTGGGTACATGGCAAGGTATTTACCTGTGCGAGCACCGCAATTATGGTGGTAACAGGAACTTGATGATAACAGCCTGGGGCGAATAACTGCATCTTCAATATCCTCGCTTACCACTAAATTAATACCTGATGGGCCATATTAAAACAATAAGAGGTAAAATGCCCATGATGTGCCAACGAAATGAGGATGCCTGTTTCTACCCCGTTATTGAATAAAACAGGATAACCAACAGCGCTTTTTTGCAAGGTTAGGTTGCCTTGCGGGAAGACGCTTTGGAATTTATTGAGTAAGAACACCCTAACCAAACGGGATTGGTTTTCACTATCAGTATGCACTATTTTTTGAATACCCCAATAGATATTTTGAAATGCTGGCTCCTGATCAACAACAGTAGCTATCAGATCAGCATTAATAATTGATTTGAAATATAATTTGCCTGTATTGATATGAACTTCGCCGTGGATAAAATCCACACCTAACACATCAATTTCCCAGGCATCTTCTATTACCTTATTGGGATAAGTTGCCGGGATAATGATATGCTGAACAACGATTTTTGCCGGAGAAAAAATCAGATCGGGCTCAAGCCGTTTTTGATATTTATAGGCCGCCTCTTTAACCGACCATAGCAGCCATACAAAACTTTCGAATGGCATTGCGGCAATGGCAGGCTGTTGGTAAAGCGCGAGTTCGGTTGGTGTTATAAATTTGGAATGGAAACGGGTATCGTTGCTGCGTTGCCTGTTAATGGCTCCTAACGCTACAATATCGTTCCCAATACTTATCAAGCAGAGTGATTTACTTTATCGGCAATAACATCTATACAATTACCTACCGAGAACATTTTTTCGGCAGAGTCAAAATCAATCTCGATGTTGTATTGTGATTCGGCATCAATAATTATATCAACCAAATTAGCCGAATTGATCTTCAGGTCTTTGATCAGGTCAGTTTCTTCGGTAATGCCGGCGAGCATTTCTTTATTTTCCGTGTAAGGGGTTAGTACTTTTTTTAGTTCGTCCAGAATTTCTGCTCTACTCATTAGTTATTTATATTTTGATATTATTAAACAGGCATTAACATCGCCAAAGCCAAAATTAGCTTTCGCCACGATATTAACCTCCTTGTTTACCAATTTTGTTGGTAAATTGTTTTGGCCCGCTATCTCCACTATTTCGGGATTTGGGTCCTCTAAGTTAATATTTGGATGCACAAAATTGTGCACTATTTGCAAAACCGCTGCAACCATCTCCAGCGAACCCGCCGCGCTAAGGCTATGCCCCACCATTGATTTAAGCGAGTTCACCATAGGGAAGTTGTCGCCCCTACGATTTAAAACCTTGCTCCAGTTCTCTATTTCATATTTATCGGCCATGGTAGCGGTTAAATGGCCGCTTACCAGATCGACCTGATCCGCATCAATGTTTGCCAATTTAATGGCATCATCAATACACTTGATTACGCCCGCCGGGCCGGGTGCCGTCATGCTGCCGCCATTGCGCTGGCCACCGCTATTGGTTGATCCACCCAATATTTCAGCGTATATCTTTGCTCCACGAGCTAAGGCGTATTCTAAATCTTCCAGTACCAACGCACCTGCTCCAGACCCCGGAACAAAGCCACCGGCAGTTAAACTCATAGGTCTTGATGCCGCTTCGGGATTATCATTAAACTTACGTGATAATACCCGCATTGAATCAAAACCTCCGAATATGTAACGGTCAACAAACTCACAGCTACCTACAACCATCCGTTTAGCCATCCCGAATTTAATGCATTCGTACCCTAATATTACAGATTGCGTACCCGTAGCACAAGCCGCCGAGTTATTGATAACTTTGTTACCCAAGCCTAAACGGCCTGATATATAAGCAGTAACACCGCTATTCATTATTTGTTCTACCACGCGTGAGCCTAATTTTTTAGACTCTTTGGCATCAACTCTATTGATGGCCATTTTGATCACATCCGTATCAGACACACTGCTGCCAAAAACACACCCGGTATCCCACAAAGTTTCTTCACTGTATATTTCGTTACCGGCATCCATCCAGGCATCTAAGGCCGCTTTTATGCCGAAGGCTATACCTTTACCTTTCAAACCGTATAATGATGTTTCGGGAATGTAGTTGCGCAGTTGCTCCCACTCAAATTGAGGGATACCCGCTACCTGGCAATTAAATTTCAACTCTTCAAATTCGGGATAGAATTTAATACCTGATGTGCCATTTTGGATGGCATGTAAAAAATCGGGCACGCCTATCCCATTGGGAGAAACCACACCTAAACCTGTAATTACTACACGACGACTCATTCTGCTTCTTTATCTTTTTTAGGAATAGCGCTTTTAATTACGCCCGAAAATATCCCTTTAGCCACTAATTCGTTTGAGCCATTATGCATCTCTACGGCACATTTTAATTTACCAAACCTAAAATATTGTTTTTTAGATGTTACCACAACTTTTTCTCCGGGCAGCACCATTTTATAAAAATCTACATTGGTTGAGGTGAGCAACGGGAACGAACCCTCATCCATCAAAACCTGGTCTTCGTGTTGTCCGCTTATCATCAAATGGATCCCTAAAACCACCAAACCTATTTGCGCCATAATTTCGGTAATGATAACGCCGGGAGTTACCGGGTTATTTACAAAATGATCTTCGTAAAAAAAGGCATCGGGTTTTAAAGTATGATCGCCGGTTACCCCATCACTGTCCAAAGCCGATATATTATCAACAAACAGGAAAGATGATTTGTAAGGTAAATAGCTAAGTATATCGTTATTCATGTTCAATCAAAAGTAAAAACTACCGGCAGTGCTCCCCGCCATCTACATGAATTAACGATCCGTTTATCCAGGCTGCTTCGGGTGTACACAACAGGTAAATTACGTTGGCCACATCCTGCGGCTCTGTCATTCTACCCATCGGGTTCCTGATAACAGCATTATCAATCAATTGTTCGCTACCGGCAATCATTCTTAACGATGGTGTATCGGTAACGCCTGCCTGTATTATGTTGGTGCGCAGGCCATATTTGCTCAACTCTACAGCCATATAAGTAGCCAGGCTCTCTAATGATGCTTTCGCGATAGAAACCGCGGCATAGCCATCCCAATAACGGTGAGCTCCCTCGCTTGTTAAACCAATAATGCGGGCATCGGTGTTAAACAATTCGTTTTTTATGATAAGCCTTGCCCAATCAAGCAAACTATTGCTCATGGCATAGCTGGTATGTTGAATATCTTCTGCAGAAAGCGTTGCATCCTCTCCTACCAATGGCTTTAAGTTACCACGGGCAATGGAATGGAGTAATAGTTTTACACTACCTTTTGGGATAACATGATCAACCTGCTCAATAAACTGATCACGACCGGTAACATCAAGCGCGTTAACGTTGAAAGGCAAAATGGTTACTCCGTTAGCTTCGGCAAGTTCATCCAGCTTTTGTTTGAGTTCCTTTTCGGATGAACGCATTTCACGATACAAAAGAGCCACGTTCATACCGCGCGAAGCCAGCTTTTCAACAGCCGCAAAGCCAAAGCCGCTTGAACCGCCCAATATAATGGCCCATTGATTTGAAAATTGCTTTGGGGAAGTTTGCACTTAGTATTGAGTAAAGTCGTAGTCTATAGACAGCTTGGTAGTTAACCCTCAAAAGTAATAGAAATCTGCGAAAATTCGGTTAAGGGAATGGCACTAAATATCACATTCAACATAAATCTTTATATTCGCATGGTAATTGACCAGGATCATCTATGAAGACGAGGTTTATATTTTTATTGTTTTTGGTTGCTGTATTCGCTATTGCAAAGGGCGAAAACCTGATGCAAAAATTCGATAAATCAGCATTTTACGTGACTATCCGGTTGGGTAAATTAAGCGAGATCAATAATGAACTATCTATATTAAATACCTCCACCGGAAGCGATAAGGAAGCCTACGAAGGAACCCTGTTAATGCGCAAAGCGGGTTTAGTAGCCATTCCTGGCGAAAAATTAAAGCTGTTTAAAAATGGGCGCATTAAATTAGAAACCGTGCTATCCAAAGATAGCACCAATGCCGAGTACCGCTTTTTAAGATTGATAATACAAGAGAACGCGCCCAAAATTGTAAAGTATAAAGCCCAGTTGCAAAGCGATAAGGCGTACATTATTAAATCGTACAAAAATTTATCACCAACCATACAATCTGCCATTGCAGATTACAGTAAAAGTTCAAAAATTTTACGCCCACAAGACCTCTAATTTTTGAGCATGACTAAAAAGGTATTAGCTATTTGCTACACGCAATCGGGCCAGTTAAGGGAGATTCTTGATAATTTTACTGTTCCCTTAGAGAACGTAGGAATTTCAGTTGAAAGGGTTAATGTTAATTTGAAACATAACTATGCATTCCCGTGGACAACCGACCGTTTTTTTAGTGTGATGCCCGATTGCCAACTTGATGTACCGGCAGAACTGGAACCATTTACCTTAGCAGAAACCAAATACGACCTGATCGTATTAGGTTACCAGGCCTGGTTTTTATCACCAAGCATTCCATTTAATTCGTTAATGAATGATGCAAGGTTCAAAGCTATTTTAAAAGATACACCGGTAATAACTGTTACCGGCGCACGTAACATGTGGCTCAATGCTTTTGTACGGGTTAAAAAGCTAATTAAGGCCGCTGGCGCCACACTGGTTGGCAACATTGCGTTGGTTGACACCCACCCTAACCCGATTAGTTTTGTAACTATTTTTCATTGGATGCTGAAGGGTAAAAAGGATAGTTACCTGGGGATATTTCCGCCACCAGGCGTGCCCGATTCTGAAATTAAGCGCAGCGCAGCTTTCGGCGAAAGCCTGCTGCCACATCTGCTTGGTAATAATTATGAAGGTTTTCAAAACGAATTAGACAAGCAACGCGCTGTGGTATTAAAATACAACTTAATGGTTATTGAAACTGTGGCGGGCAAAATATTTAAGGTTTGGGCCACCTTTATTTCAAAAAGAAAAAACAAAACAGCTTGGTTAAAGGTATTTAAGTATTATCTGCTAATTGCGTTTTGGATAGGCGCGCCAATAATGCTAACACTCAACGCTATATTTTTCCGCTTTACAACGCCTAAGCGAATTAAAGCCCGGAAACAACATTTTTTAAGTTTATCATAAATTTATATATGCCTGTTTATATTAATAAAACGTCTGCCTATTTCCCTAATGAGCCCGTTCCAAACCAAGATATGGAACTGTACCTGGGCTATATCAACGGCAAACCATCTAAATCAAAAAACATTGTACTGCGTAACAACGCTATAACTAACCGCTATTATGCCTTAGAAAAGGGCGGAAAATCAACCCATACCAATGCGCAGATGACAGCCTTAGCTGTTAAAGAATTGTTTAAAGACGAGCCAGAGCATATTAAAGATATTGAACTGCTATCATGCGGCACCTCCTCTCCCGATCAAATGATGCCGAGCCACGGTGTAATGACACATGGTTGGCTACCCGAAGCTGAGGCCATAGAAGTAGTATCACCGGCAGGTGTTTGCTGCGCTGGGATGCACGCTTTAAAATACGCTTATATGGCTATCCGCACCGGCGATGTAAAGCTGGCTGTAGCTACAGGCTCTGAAAGATTTTCGGGATTATTAGTATCGGATGTATTTGAAGAAGAAGCACACAAACTGGTCGAATTAAATGAGAACCCTTATATCTCTTTCCAAAAGGATTTTTTGAGATGGATGTTATCTGATGGTGCATCGGCCTTCTTAATGTCGGACGAACCAAATAAGGAAGGTATCAGTTTGCGATTGGATTGGATAGAAGGTGTATCCTACGCCAACGAAATGGAAACCTGTATGTACATGGGTGGCGAAAAACAACCTGATGGCACATTAAAGGGCTTTATGGATTATACTCCCGAAGAGATCATGACCAAAAGCATCTTCAGCGTTAAGCAGGATATTAATTTATTGAGCGATAATATTGTTGCGCTGGGTGGCAAAAAAATCAAAGAGATATTTGACAGGCGTGGTTTAACTGTTGCCGATATTGATCATTTTTTACCACATATATCAAGCAATTTTTTCAAAAGCAAAATTTACGATCTGGTTGAGATATATGGCGGCGGCATCCCTTACGAAAAATGGTTTATCAACCTTTATACCGTTGGTAATGTGGGCGCGGCCTCTATTTACCTGATGATAAACGAATTGTTTAACAGCGGCAAATTGAAAGTTGGCGAAAAACTGCTCTTATTGGTACCCGAAAGCTCGCGCTTTTCGTATATGTATGCCATGCTTACTGTTGTTTAATTGGAAAATGAAAAAGGAAGATGTTCCTCAAGATCTTAGTTCGTTGGGTAAAATAACCAAGGAGGTTTGCTATGCTACCGATAAAAGCGGCAAATACACCACCGAACTAAGCAAGGGCTGGGATGTTAAAATAACCGCCCTTGATGCTGCCTGGGACGAAATTGCCGACCGTGTAGAACAAGCTAAACAAAAGGTTTTAAATGGTGAGGCCAGTCCATTGCTTTATTTTATGGAGAAATCTTTGATGGATATTAGCATACTGGCTGATTACACAGGCTTTTGGAAATGGCAAATCAAAAGACATTTAAAGCCGGAGGTTTTTAAAACCTTATCTGATAAAAAACTACAACGTTACGCCGAAGTTTTTAACATAAGCGTACCAGATTTAAAAAGCATGAAAGTTAATGAAGCTTGATTATGAACACTTGCAGGCAGCCCATTGCGAAAATGGGGTTACCACAAGCCTGTTGCAAAATATTGGTGTTCATCAAATTACTGAGCCATTAGCATTTGGTATTGGCGCCGGTTTATTCTTTGTTTATATACCACTTATTAAAATCAATAACGGACCCGCGATAGCTTTCCGTACTTTGCCAGGATTAGTTTTTAACCGTACCTGCAAGGCTTTGGATATACCCGTTGTGCGTAAAAAATTTAGCTCAAAGCTTAAAGCACAAAGCTATTTGGATGAATGCTTAGCTGCCGGTCACCCGGTTGGTTGCCAGGTTGGGGTTTATTATTTACCATATTTCCCGAAAGAATACCGCTTTCATTTCAATGCCCATAACCTGATAGTTTATGGTAAAGAAGGCGATAATTACCTGATAAGCGACCCGGTGATGGAAACCGTAACCACCATGACGGGTTACGAACTGGAACGTGTACGTTTTGCCAAGGGTGCTTTAGCACCTAACGGACAATTATACTACCCAAAAGAAAGCAGACCAGTTACCGATGATCAGATACGCAAAGCAATAAAAAGAGGGATTAAAAAGAATGTTAATAATATGCTACATATCCCCGGCCCTATTACCGGAGTTGATGGCATCAAATTCATCGCCAAACGGATAAAAAACTGGCGCGATAAACTGGGTTTAAAAACCGCTGGATTATACCTTGCCCAATTAGTGCGCATGCAAGAAGAAATTGGTACGGGGGGCGGTGGTTTCCGTTATATTTACGGGGCTTTTTTACAACAGGCTCATGCTTATTTACCTCAGGATGAGTTGCTGGAAATATCCAATACATTTACTCAAGCAGGTGATCTGTGGCGAACTGCCGCTGTACAGGCATCGGGGATATACAAAGGCCGGATTGGTAGTCAGGAAGATTTCAATCAAATGAGCGATTACTTGTTTGAAATTGCCGAGATAGAAAAACAGGCATTTACCGCTTTATCCAAAATCAAATGGTGATGGATATTTTGGCTATCGATATACAAAATGTGGCGTTTAATTATCCCGGTAATACCGGTACGTTTTTCTCGCATTTTAATTTACAGATAGCCAAGGGCGAGCGTTTTGGATTATTCGGCCCGAACGGCGCGGGTAAAACTACGCTGATGAACTTGATGACGGGTTTACTCCCTTTCCCGGAAGGAAACATTAAGCTGTTAGGTCATGAGATGAAGGGTAATCATAAAAAGATCAATAAGCTGTTTGGCTTTGTGCCACAGGATTTTTCTTTTTATCATGAATTGAGCCCGGTTGAAAATCTGGAATTTTTTGGTGCCTGGTCGGGCTTAAATAAACAGCAGATCAGGACACGAACCACTGAATTGTTAGAGATTTTGGGTTTGACTGATGTTCGCGATGAGCAGGTTCAGAATTTTTCGGGCGGGATGAAACGCAGGGTTAACCTGGCTATTGGGGTAATACATAACCCCTCTATCCTATTTTTAGATGAACCTACTGTAGGTGTAGATGTACAAACACGCCACGCTATTATTAATTACCTATTGGAGTTGAATGAGAGCGGTACCACGCTGATCTATACATCGCACCAGTTAAGTGAGGCCGAGGCATTGTGCGAGCGGGTAGCCATGATAGACTCAGGTAAAATTATAGCTCATGATACTTTGCCTAATTTATTGGCTGAACATGATCAGGGTGGTTTAGAAGGTCTGTTTTTAAACTTAACCGGAAAGGATTACAGGAATTAGCATGTTTAAACTTTGGGCAACTATCGTTAAAGACATCCGCATATTAACCCGTGATAAGGTTGGTATAGCGCTCATGTTTGGCATGCCAATCGCTTTAGTGCTGATCATTACCAGTATCCAGAATAACACCTTTGAACTAGTGAACAAAAACAAGGTGGCTTTACTGGTGTGCAACCGCGATACCGGAAAAATAAGCAAAGAGTTTATAGCATCGGTTAATAAAATCGCGATGTTTAAGATGCAGTTTATCCCGAAAGGAGAAAGTGATAAAGCTATTACGGAGCAAATGCATAATACAGATGCGCCTTTGGCCATTGTTATTCCGTCCGATTTTTCGGCAAAAATAAATGCTCAGGCTCAATCTGTATCGGGCAAAGCTCTGAATACTTTTGGCTTGGATGGCGGTAAAACAGATTCATCAGCAAACAACACCTTGCCGCTCAATTTATATTATAAACCTGCTTTGCAGGATCAGTTCCGCCGTTCTGTGCAGGGGGCTTTATATAGCGCCCTGCAGTTGGTAGAAAGCAAGCAGATATTGCGCAATATGTATTTCTCAATAAACGAGAAGCAACTTCCGGCCAAATTAGAGAACGAATTATTGAATAACAAAATAGCCATAAACGAAACACCCGTTTCAAAAAATGGTAGCCGGAACATCCCCAATGCATCACAACATAATGTACCGGCATGGACCATCTTCGCCATGTTTTTTGTGGTGATATCTTTAGCCGGAAGCCTTGTTCGCGAAAAATTGAGTGGCAGCTTTATCAGGTTAAAAACTTTGCCTACTAATTATTTCGTCGCATTGTTATCCAAACAAATTACTTACCTGGCAGTTACCATGTTGCAAGCGGCAGTGATATTCGCCATTGGAATATGGCTTTTCCCGGCAATGGGTTTGCCAGTATTGAACTTACCGGCAGATGTTTTGGGATTGGTTATTGTATCACTAATATGTGGCTGGTGCGCGGTGAGCTATGCTATTTGTATCGGCGTTTTCGCGCAAACGCAGGAACAGGCCAATGGCTTTGGCGCCATATCTATTGTGATGCTGGCAGCTATTGGCGGCTTAATGGTACCAAGTTTTGCCATGCCCGAATCGTTCCAGGTGGTAATGAAGTTATCGCCTTTACATTGGTGCCTTGAGGCTTATTACGGCTTGTTTTTAGAGGGCGGCGGCTTAAAGGATGTTCTGGTAAATATTATACCTTTGCTGGGTATTACGATCATATTTCAGGCTGTAGCGATTGCAGGTTTGAAAATGAAGAAATTGATTTAGTTAGTCCGAAAGACCGGACGTTAGTATATAGAACAAATTTTGATGGAAATTGCAGAATTAAAACAACAGTTAAAAGAACAAATTATATCGTTTTTAAACCTAACCCCGATGACGCCTGATGAAATTAAGGACGACGCGCCTTTATTTGGTGATGGCTTGGGTTTAGATTCTATCGACTCGTTAGAATTGATCGTATTGCTGAAACGTGAATACGGTATCGATATCCGTGACCCTAAAGATGGCCGTAAAGTTTTGGTTAATGTGAACACCATGGCCGATTATATTACGGCTAACAGAACGAAGTAAGCCCTTTCTCCCTTAAAGGGGAAATCCTATAATATATCAGCAAGCGGAAACCAGCATTAGCGAATGGTACTTAGCTTGGTAATGATTGTAGATCAATACAGTTTTTGGCGACTGAGTGCTTAAATCGGCATGAACAACGATCTCGGGTACAACACCTTTGTTTAGAATATTCGCTGCCATCCATAGGGCAAATGACGACGATACGGAATACTCTCCTGATAAATGCTTGTAATTAGCCTGGGCCTTATTGTTGAGGATGCTTAAATCGTTATAAACAGCATCGTTTTTTGTATCCCCGTTACGGCCCGTAATGACCAGGTCGATATTAGATATATGCTGATCATGCTCTGATAAGAAAGTATTGATCTGCTGAGCTAATGCTTCGCTATCGTATTCTCCATAAAAGGTTTTAAAGCCACTAAATTCGGCTAAATTATCTATTGAGGGCTTATTATTCAGTAAAAAGAAAGCGGCTCCCTCACCTCCTAGTGTGCCACTTGTTGGGGTATTAAATAGTTGCAGGTTTGATATAGGCGAACGTTTGTACAAACCCAACCGGGTTAATACCTTAAAGCTGGTATCTACCATTTCGTCTATTCCACCTACTAAAATATCATTGGCATCACCCTCATTTAACAGCATCCAGGCATCCTGAACGGCACTTTCAAATGATATACCCTTATGTACAAAGGTATTGTTATAGTTGTGGCACTTCAACATCAAGGCTATCTGCGCGGCCACCGTGTTATGGGTAGATTGGATGAAAGCCGTTGGCGGTAGCATTTCTTCGTTCAACTCAACAAGCCGGGTTAAGAACGTTACCGTATCTTCCATACAACCAAAGGCCGTTCCGGTAATAATAGCACCGGGCATTTCTACGTCGGCATTAGTTAAACATTGTTTTGCAGCGGCTACACCCATCTTAATGATATGGCTCATGCGGCGGGCCAGTTTCAAATCGATGTATTTTGAATAATCGGGTTCAACGGGTTTTAGGCGTGTGCCAGTGTTTTCAATAATATCAGTTAGAAAGCCATCGCTCTCAAATGTTTTTTGTGCAGATATACAGGTGGCCGAACGGATATACATCTTCATAATTTCGAGAATATTAAGGATGTACAATTGCCACCAAAACCAAACGAGTTTGACATTACGTGGTTAACTTGCACATCTGTCCTCAATTCCGTTTCGGGCGCAAACGGCAACTCGTGCATTTGAGTTTCGAAACGCAGGTTTGGATATATCACATTATGCTGAATAGCCAGCACAGAAAACACCGCCTCAACCGCACCACTTGCCCCCAGGGTATGACCAGTGTATGATTTGGTAGAACTCATAGGCGGAAAATTTGGTTCAAATAAGCGCTTTACCGCAGTACCTTCGGCACTATCATTATTAGGTGTCCCTGTTCCATGCAGATTAATGTAGCTGATATCCGACGTTTGCAGACCCGCTTTTTTTAAAGCCCCCTGCATAGCCAGATACGAGCCAGTGCCTTCGGGCGATGAAGCGGTTTGATGATAGGCATCGTTACTGTTATTATAGCCACTTAGTTTGCAGTAGGGTTGTTTATTTAGGGTTTTGGCTACCTTATCAGATACTAAAACCACATAACCCGCGCCTTCGCCTAAGTTCAGGCCTTCTCGGTTCTCATCAAATGGCTTGCAAAACGCTTTATCCAATATCATTAATGTGTTAAAACCGTTGAGCGTGAATTTAGCCAGTGCATCTGTACCGCCGGCTATTACTACATCTAACAAACCGTTTTTGATCATCCGGGCGCCGTAAAATATGGCGTTGGCCGATGATGAACAGGCGGTACTGATGGTAGTCATTTGCTTACTGATACCCAAAGGCACAGCTACCAGTTCGGTCATGCTGCCACATTCGTGGTCGTAAACATTTTTGAGTTTGCCTTTGGCATTATCCGCTAAAAACTCGACAAAAAACTCCTCGCTTTTATCCATCCCGCCAACGGTATTGGCAGAAACAAAACCAGTACGGAGTTGATTTAAACCGGCTATCCCGGCATCGTTCAATGCTTCGCGCGCGGCTACCATGCTCAATAAAGCGGTGCGGCTTAAGTGTGCTGATAAGCCTCCCATCTCTGCCAGTTCATCATTGGTCAATTTAACTTCCGCAACCGGAATTTTGTTACGGTGTATCGTAGCCAGACCCGTAATTTCTCCCATGCCTGCCTGACCATTCCGGAGCGCGGCATAGCACTCGGCAACATTATTGCCAATGGCGGTTATCGCACCCAAACCTGATATATATACTTCAGAACTCATTATTCTGTTCAGTCATTAAAATATTTATTCATGTTATCTGTCGTGAAGGAGATTATTCCATTGCCCTTCTCAACTAAAAATAAAACAGCTTTATAATCATTCCCCAACACATCAACCCAACCACAAATACAGGCCTTAAAAATATCATTATAGAACAAATTATTAATGTATTGTTCCATAAAAGTAGCATCAAAACTTTCGGATACAAAAAAAGCCGCTTCACCTTTAAAGTGATTGCGAATACTGATCTCGCCGATCATGATGTTAGGCAAGGTATAAACAAACAAAGCCGGACTCGGAATATCTGATACCGATGACATGTATTTAACATCAGAATCTAAACTCGAGTTTGCATTGGCAAAAACTATCCCAACTTCGGCAGGGTTGTATTTCTCTTTATCAAAACTCTCCTTGAGTAAAAGTTCTGATGTTAGCCAACCCAATTTACTCAGCCTATCCATTTTATAAAAACGGGTATAGTTAAGCTCAAAATGCTTATATATATCTACCAAAAATTCAGACATATTTGCTTCATTGCTTGTAAATGCGGTTCCCCCGTTCTTACAAACTATATTGTTGCTTATAATGCAAGTGGCGCTAATATGTGTATCTGATACCATTAATCTGCTTTACTGAATATTACAGCTCCATTACAACCGCCAAAACCGGATGCTGTTTTTAGAATGTTTTTTAATGGCTGGGATGTTAGTTCGGTACAAACATTTACGGGCGTTGGCACGCCAATTTGATTAAAACCGGCTGTTGGTATAATGATATTCTGTTTTAACGATTGCAGGGATATGATAGATTCAATTAATCCCGCTGCCCCTAGCGTGTGCCCGTAAAAACCCTTTAGGCTGTTCAGTGGAGTTGTTTGTAGCCCCGCTAAGGTAATAGCTTTGGCTTCCATTTCGTCGTTGTAGATGGTTGCCGTACCGTGTGCCGAGATCAAATCAATATCGCTTGATGATAGTCCCGCTTGTTTTAAACTTGCGTTGATGGCTTGCGCCAGTTCCTCCCCCGTACGCGATGGCGCCGAAATATGGTTAGCATCGTTACTGCTGGCACCACCCATTACCCGGATACCCCTGTTGTATTTTGGGTTTGATGATAAGATGATGGTAGCCGCGCCTTCGCCCAATGTTATCCCGTCCCTATCGGCATCAAATGGCTTGCAAGGTTGCGAGCTAATGGCATTGAAGGATTGGAACCCCGAAAGGATAAATTTTGAGATTACATCTGCACCGCTAACAATCACGGTTTCATATTGACCCGATTCTATCAACCGCATGCCTGTTACAGTGCCTAATATGCCCGAAATACAGGCATTAGATACCACGATAGGTTGTGTGATAAAACCGAAGTGATTTGCGACTAATTTAGCTGAATTGTGCAACGCGATACGTTTATTTAACTCTGGCGTATGCACTTCGGTTTCTAACAAACTAATATTTCCCTTGGTTGACGATATGATCAGAGCTGTTTTAGAACCCGCTGGTTCCAATCCTGTACCTTCTAAAGCATTTGTAATGGATGCGATCAACAACTGCTCAAATTTGGTGTGTTGAACATTATCAGCGAAAGTATCATCACCAAATAAAGATGCATAAAATGACGTGTCAGACATGCTATTGTTATGTAGCCTGACACCCGAAATACCATTTTTTAACTGTGCGAAGTTATCAGCAGTTGTTGTACCTAGGGGCGATGTAATGTTATCCGAAACTATGTAAACGCCTGCCATTATTTAAGATAAAAAAGTCATTTCACACCCACCTAAAATATTTACGAATTGAATGAGATAGACGGATCGGTTACTTCGAGATATTGTTTTACGTTTTCGAGATCTTTATATTTAGGCTGATCTTCAATAAATACCGGGAAAATTTCTCTCATTTTTGTATACACATCCAACGTGTGCGATGCCAGTTTGCCCTGACACTTCAAATAATCAACAGCTTGTAACAGACTCATTAATTGAATGGCCAGTACAGCAAAGGCATTATCAATAACACGCTTCGTCATTAAAGCTGCGTTGCAGCCCATGCTCACAATATCCTGATTATCATTATTATTTGGGATACTATGCACATACATTGGGAAAGACAGCGTTTGGTTTTCGGCAGTGGTTGAGGTTGCCGTAAATTGCATACCCTGCATACCAAAGTTTAAGCCTAAAATACCCAGGTTTAAAAACGGCGGGAATTTTTTGTTCAGCTTTTCGTTCATCAAATAATTTAATTGACGTTCTGAAAGCATTGATAATTTGGTGATCGCTATTTTGAGTTTATCCATCTCAAGCGATACATAATCGCCATGGAAATTACCACCGTGGAATACGTTTTGATTAATGTGGTCAATCACCGGGTTATCGTTAACGGAGTTTAGCTCATTCACTAAAACAGTTTCGGCATTAACAATGGTATCATAAATAGGCCCCAAAACCTGCGTTACACAACGTAGTGAGTAATATTCCTGCACCTTATCCTCAAAAACATCATGACCAATATTATCCGGTTGGTACAAATGTTCTGAGCGGCTGCGAATCATCTGACTATCCTGCAAGATATCGCGCAGCATAGCGGCTATTTTGTTTTGCCCTTTATGATGCTTTACGATGTTCAGTTCATGCGAAAAATGATCGTCATAGGCTTCCACAACTTCGTTGGTCATGGCAGATAGCGTGGCGGCCCAGCCTAAAAGTTTTTGGGCTTGTATCACGTTCACCATACCAATGCCCGTCATGGCAGAGGTGCCATTAATAATAGCCAGGCCTTCGCGCACATGAATGGTTAGCGGTTTGATGTTAAGCTTATTATAGATCTCGATAGTTGGGTACTTAGCGCCTTCGTATAACACCTCTCCCTCACCTATCAGTACCAAACCCAAATGGGCCAACTGAACCAAATCGCCACTGGCACCTACGCCGCCGTGCTCGTAAATGCAAGGCGTTACGTTTTGATTGATCAGTTCGCGCAGCAGTTCCACCACATCGGTATGAACGCCAGAATAGGCCTGCATCATGCTGTTTAAGCGGGCTATCATTAACGCCTTAACTAAGGTTGGCGTAAGCAGTTCGCCGTTGCCGGAGCTATGGCTGCGGATGAGGTTATATTGTAATTGCAACAAGTTTTCTTCGCTTACTTTATATTGCGCCATAGGGCCAAAGCCGGTATTAATACCGTAAATAAGCTTATTTGAGGAAAATTGCTGCAAAAATTTAAAATTGGTATCAACCTTATTTAAAGCATTTTCGGGGATATTAACGGATTTTCCTTTGAATACCAATTCGGAAAAATCAGCTAAAGAAAGGACATTCTGTCCAACAGATATCATAGGCGAATTTTAATTATTACTTATTCTGTGAGGTTGATCTATCTGTCATTTCTCACTAACGTTCGAAATGATAAAGAAGTTTTAATACTCAACCAACAAATATAAACCCTACTAAACAAATACACTAAAATATTTACCTAAACTCGCTTATCAATAAACTTTATGGCTTTACGGCTCGCTTCGGGGAATTGCATTTTCTGTATTTCGGGTTGGGTAATGTATTTAATGCCAGGGCTTACACGTAGGCGGGCCTGTAAATTAGCGCGTATATTACGGTCGGTTGCTTCGGTCTGGTCGGTTGGTAGCAAGTGAAGCAAAACCTCGTCTAAACCAACTTCGTTGGGGTAAACTTCTACTACAAAATCCAATACCTCTTCTATCTCATTCAGCAAGTCAAACAAAGCAGGTGGATATAATGTGGTGCCCTTAAATTTGATCATCTGCTTTTTACGACCTATAATGGGTGATAAGCGCAGGCTTGTGCGGCCACAGCCACAAGGTTCATCATGATACATGCAAATATCGCCGGTTTTATAGCGTAACAGTGGCATACCCTCTACACCTAATGTGGTTATTGTAACCTCGCCGGGAGTGTTCGGTGGTACGGGTTGGTTATTATCATCCAATAGCTCAACTATCAATAAATCAGGCTGTAAATGGCCGCCATGGCCCTCGCTACACTCGGTAAAAGCCGTTTGCATTTCGGTTGAGGCGTAGGTTGAGTAGAGTTGAATGTCCCACGCATCTGTTATTTTTTTGCCGAGGATGTTATAAGAGAAATCTGTATTCCGGATATTCTCGCCTATACAAACAGCTTTTTTCACCGAAGATTGATTCAAATCGATACCATGATCTTTCGCGAATGCGATAAGTTTCAAAATAAACGATGGCACAGCAACAATAGCCGTTGGCTTAAGCCTTTGGATAGTTTCCCACTGTAAGGATGGCACACCGGGGCCTAACCTGATAATACCCGCCCCCATTTTGCGCAAACCCATATAATAGGCTATTCCGGCCATAAATTGCCTGTCGAGCGTAAGCATGAGCTGGTAAATATCTGTTGCTGAACCATCCGCGCAAGCGAAAGAATTATACTCGTTTATAGCAAGGCGATTAAGATCGTTTTCGGTTAAGGCAATAGTTACCGGGCTACCTAATGTTCCTGATGTTGAGGCGTATTCTATAACCTGATCGCGGCTAACGCATACAAAATCATTGTTGCGTTGTTGCAGATCTTCTTTAGTTGTGAATGGCAATATTTGCAAATCAGCAAGGGATTTTATGGTACTGATATCAACCCGATTTCCCTTAAATAATTGTTGATAAAAGGGCGAGCTTTGATTCAAATAAGCCAGCAATTGTTGCAGTTTTTTAGTTTGCACCAATTTATCATTCGCAAGTGTTGTATTTAAAGTCATACTATTTATATCCCGAAACAAATAAACAAAAATTGTGTGAACCTGAATGGCACTAACTATATCAATTGACAAGCCTTACTAAATTACTATTACTGTAAGGTGTACGGTTTAAAAAAATCCCATATGGTTTGACAGGCGTTTAAGTTTTTGGTGGTTTTCCCGATCAAAAAACGGGGCAAATATTGAGAGCCTCCGGGCCAGGTATGGCCACCATTATTTACCGTATAGCCTATTACCTGCATACCTGTAGCGCTGTTGGTGTATTCTTCTTTTATAAGGCTTGTGCCATCACCGGCCTTATCGGGTATATTGGTAATAACGGGCTTAGGATTACAATTATCAATAGCCGCCCATTTTTTAATGATATCGCGATGTGAATATACTTCACGCCCAAAAAGGCTGCCACCATTATAAGAAACAATTGGATCTTTTGTGCCGTGGATAAACAGTATAGGCATTGGATATTGAGGCGTATAGCCTTCGTTGCTATCCAAGGTGGCAGCTACTATGGCAACAGCGGCTATCCGGCTACTTAACTGGCAAGCCAATCTGGCCGTCATAAAGCCACCTTTTGAAATCCCGGTAACGTAAATCCGGTTACCGTTAGCATGGTAGGTTTTAATAAGGTAGCTTATCAGTTGATCTATAAATTTAACCTCATCAATTTTGCCTACGTCTTTACCATCCTCCCAGCCGTGTTTTGAAGCGGGACAAACTACAATAAACTTATCCTTATCCGCGATGGGGCGAAAATCTGCCAGTTTAAATTGCCCTTTCGGACTGGCGAAACCGCCATGCAATGAAATAACAACAGGCATACCTCCAATAGCATCTGTAGGTAGGTAAGTTGTAAATTCACGCTTAACGCCATTTACGTTAATGGTTTCTTCTACCTGCTGGCTTTGCGCTAATGCGGATATGCTCATAACAGTGAATAACAAACAGGCAATATATTTCATATATATGGTCAAACGTTAATACATACTGTTTAAATAGCCTAATAGTTTTTTACTTAGGGTAAATAGGTGCAAATAAAACTTTTTGCTTATATTTTAGTTATCACCAAGTAATTACTTAACCCGATACGATGAAAACTTTAAAACTATTGATAGCAGCCGTATTAACTACGGTAGCCATTAACGCCAGTGCGCAAATACATTTACCACCGCACCCCAATGGCGGGCCGCCACCACCGCCACGCTTACATTTAAAAACGCCGCATATAAAATGGCCTAAAATAAAGCATCCGCCTGCTCACAGAAAAATTGTACTGCACAGGCCACCGGCACCCGGGCATTTGCCACCCCCACCAAGGCGACCATAGATTTCAAAATAGCTACAGCTTGTTGTTTTAAAAATCACATACATGATCATGAAACAACAAGTTCGGTACTGCCTAAAATGTTCCGGCAATCTCAATCATCCGGAGCGCCGCAATTGGATCGGCCGGAACATTTTATTCTTTATACCCATTAGGCCTTATTACTGCGCCTTCTGTTATAAAACGTTTTATCAATTGCGCAGTTAACCAATATCGGCCTTATTAGCCAGATAAGCCATTTGGCCCAAATGGTAACTGGTGTGGTTTGTTCTGTTGATCAGGATATTCAGCTTATTGCGATGTGGTTCCTTCTCAAAGTCCTCGGCAGATACCGCGGTATGGCGACTAAACCAATCTTTTACGCTCATGCTTTCAATGTGTTTATCAATCTTCTCGTTCACTATCACGAAGTAAGATTTTAACGTTTCCAGCGACGGTTGCTCTAAACCACATTTATCTGGATTTTTCAGAAAGATAGTTTCCAGCTCAGGATATAATCTTTCACCCCATCCCATTATAGGTAATAAGGCATCGCTCACAGCAATTAAATGGCCAAAAAGATAGTTACCGGTATTGCGGTTTGGCGCGGTTTCGGCAGCCATTTGCTCGGTAGTCAGGCTGGTTACCAGTTTGTTTAAGCGGGCATTTTGAGTGTCCCAGGCGCTTACCGTCATTTTTATAAAGAGTTCCATTGTATGTTATATTGCTTTAAATTGTTGCTGGTAAAAGTAACACTCTATTGTATTGCTTCTTAAAAAATCGCCTTTCCTAATTAAAAATAACATTAAGCTTACATTAAAGCACATCGTGCGCCAGCACAAAAACCAGATTTAAACCTTAGCTTAGATATTAAATATCTGCCACCGAAACATGACCACCGAACAAAGCCGACTTAACGACCATTACGCTCAAAAAAGCAACTGGCTAAAATGGGGACCATACCTATCCGAACGGCAATGGGGAACCGTGCGTGAAGATTACAGCGCCAACGGCGATGCCTGGAACTACATCACGCACGATATGGCCCGCAGCAAAGCTTACCGTTGGGGCGAAGAAGGCCTTGCCGGGATAAGCGACGACAAGCAGATATTATGCATGGGATTAGCGCTGTGGAATGGTAAGGATGCGATATTAAAAGAACGTTTATTTGGCTTAACCAACCAGCAAGGCAATCACGGCGAAGATGTTAAAGAGCTATATTACTATCTGGATAACACGCCTACCCACAGCTATATGAAAATGCTGTACAAATACACACAGCAACCATACCCTTACAGCCAGTTGATTGATGAGAACGCCCGCCGTGGTAAAAACGACCCGGAGTTTGAACTGATAGATACTGGCCTGTTTAACGATAACAGCTATTTTGATGTATTCATCGAATACGCCAAAAACGCCGAAGACGACCTGCTGATCCAATACACCATCCATAACCGGGGTGTGAACGATGCTGTTATACATGCCTTACCTCAACTTTGGTTCCGCAAAACCTGGGGCTTGGGCAATGATACGGCTAAACCTCAAATGCTTTACCAGGGCAATAATTGTATGATGATGCGATCAAACATCATAGGCGATTATTATTGTTACGCCGATGGCAATGCCGAGTTCCTATTTACCGAGAACGAGACTAATACCGAGCGCTTATACAACTCGCCAAACCCTTCGCCTTTTGTTAAGGATGGTATTAACAACCACGTTATTAATGGCGATAATAACGCCATTAACCCGCAACACGAGGGGACTAAAGCGGCCATATGGTATCAAGAAAATGTACCTGCTCAGGGTAGCGTAACTTTTAAACTCAGGTTAAGCAAAAATCAGCAAAAAACACCTTTCGGGAATTTTGACACCTTGCTTGCATCGCGCCAAGCCGAAGCTGATGACTTTTATCGCGACAAGCAAACCACTCTAATCAACGACGACGAAAAACTGGTACAACGCCAGGCCTGGGCCGGGATGCTGTGGAGCAAGCAATTCTTTTTATACGATGTGAACCGCTGGATAGAAGGCGACCCGGAACAGCCTTCACCACCTGAAAAAAGACGGCGTGGACGCAACCATCGCTGGAAACACCTTATGGCTGGTGATATTATCTCGATGCCCGATAAATGGGAATACCCTTGGTTTGCCGCCTGGGACCTGGCTTTCCATTGCATGGCCATAGCCCCTATCGATCCCGATTTTGCCAAGCAGCAACTGAGCCTGCTGGTTAGCGCCAAATACATACACCCAAGCGGACAATTACCCGCCTACGAATGGGATTTTAGCGACGTAAACCCTCCGGTACACGCTTTAGCAACCCTGCATGTTTACGAACTGGATAAGAATGTAAAAGGCAAACCCGATACTGCCTTTTTACAGGATATCTTCAACAAATTGCTCCTCAATTTCACCTGGTGGGTTAACCAGAAAGACAGCGAGGGCAACAACGTTTTTGAAGGCGGCTTTTTAGGCCTCGATAATATAGGCGTATTTAACCGCAGCGCTCCCGTACCCGGTGGCGGCTGTTTGGAACAAGCCGATGGTACAAGTTGGATGGCCATGTATGCCCTCAATATGCTGCACATCAGCACGGAGCTAAGTATAGGCAATCCTATTTACGAGAACATGGCCATCAAGTTTGTGGAACACTTCTTGTTCATTGCGGGCTCCATAGCTAATATGGGCGAAGATTCATACGGCCTATGGGACGAACAAGACGGCTTTTATTACGACTTGCTGCGCAAACCCGATGGCAATTACGATAGGCTCCGTGTTCGTACTTTGGTTGGCCTGATACCCATGTTCGCGGTTAATGTGTTTGACGATGCCCGTTGGGATAAGCTACCTAAACTAAGGGCGCATCTGGATTTTTTTATGCAGCAACGGCCCGATCTGGTGCAACTGGTGAGCTACTGGAAAGATAAGAACGGCGATGAGCAGCATTTGCTATCCCTGTTACGCGGCCACCGCATGAAGCTTTTGTTGCGCCGGATGCTTGATCCTAATGAATTTCTTTCCGACTTCGGCATCCGCTCCATATCAAAAACTTACGAGAATGAGCCTTACGAATACTGGCTCAATGGCACCGACTTCTCTGTCAAATACACCGCCGCCGAAAGCGAAACAGGCATGTTTGGCGGCAACAGCAATTGGCGCGGCCCCATATGGATGCCCGTTAATTACCTGCTCATCCAATCGTTATATCATTTCCATGCCTATTATGGTGATGATTTTAAAGTGGAATATCCAACCGGCTCAAACCAATACTTTTCGCTGGCAGATGTTGCGGGCTTACTAAGCAAGCGCCTTAAAGCCATCTTCCTGCGCAACGAACACGGCGAGCGCGCCGTATTTGGCGGTCATCCCAAATTCAATCACGACCCTCATTTTAAAGATTATATCCTCTACCACGAGTATTTTAATGGCGATACCGGCAAGGGTTTAGGAGCCAGCCACCAAACCGGCTGGACAGGCTTGATAACCCTACTATAAATTACAATATTCATAACCCATCCTGACGGGAACGTCATAAAGACATGGGTATTTATGGGTGTTTTCCGTTAAATACTAAATTTAAATTATCAAATTCATAATTCAATACCAAACAATAACTCACACAACCTCAATAACTTAAATAACAAAATATGGGTATTTATGGGTGTTATTATATTACGATATGCCCAATTATTTCGGCATTCCAGAAAGTAAAGTCTGGGCTATTCAAACCATAAGGAGGGAGATAAAGTAAGAAATAAAAAGATCTTTATTCCTTGTTCCTTACTCCTTTATCTAATCTCTCAAATATACGAAAAATCGCCCACTTATCCCCATCAAAACCTCACAATCCACCTCCCACATTAACAAATCATTAAAAAACATCTCCTGCTAAACATTCCCCGCCCGTAAACCTTAACTTACATAAAACATAGTACCAATGAATCGTTTTGAAAATAAGATAGCTTTAATTACAGGTAGCACACAAGGCATTGGCGCGGCATGCGCTTTAAGGCTGGCCAGTGAAGGTGCCGATATTATACTGAATGGCCGCAAATACGATGAACGCGCCGAAGGTTTGATCAACCAGATAACCGCTATGGGCAGGCGCGCTACCTTTATAGCTGCCGATGTAAGCGCATCTGCAGATGTGGTGAAGCTAATTGGTGATGCTATCGCGACTTACGGCACTCTGGACATTTTGGTAAATAACGCAGGTGTAGAAAAAAACCATAACTTTTGGGAAGTAACCGAAGAAGAATACGATTTTGTTATGGATACCAACCTCAAAGGCATATTCTTTGGCATACAGGCATTCGTAAAGTATTGCATGGGCGCTAAACGCGAAGGGGTAGTTGTGAACATGAGCTCGGTCCACGAAGAGATCATTTTTCCGCATTTCGCAGCTTACTGTGCCAGCAAAGGCGCCTTAAAAATGCTAACCCGCAATCTGGCTACCGAATTGGCACCTCTAAATATCCGCATCAACAACGTAGCCCCCGGAGCCATCTCCACTCCTATCAACCAATCGCTAATGGCCAATCCGGAGTTACTTAATAATGTATTGAAAAACATCCCCATGAAAAAATTGGGCAAGCCAGAAGATGTAGCGGCGGTAGTTTCATTCTTAGCTTCCGCCGATGCAGCTTACGTCACCGGATCAACCTACTTTGTAGATGGTGGCCTAACCTATCATTACGAGGAGCAATAACTAATATCTAACCATAGCTCTCTCTCGGCCATGTCATTTCAAGAAGGTACGACGAGAAATCTTTTGCGCGGGAATAAAGCGCATACCAAGCATGCGCAAAAGATCTCTCACTATCGCTCGAGATGACATAAAAGTTTTAACCTAATCTGCTTTCACAAACTTGCCGCTCTCATCAAATATTAAATCCTTTTCGCCTTTAACTTCGGCCTCGTAAAATTGTTTACCGCTGGCATCCGTAACTTTACCTGCTTCGGCAATTGATTTTTTATAATGAGCTTTTATATATGGTGCAACAGCGGCAGGTAAAGCGCTTATTGGTATTGATACAACCAATTCAACAAACTCAGCAGCAGGTGTAAACACGGCAGAATTAGCTTCGCCGCTTTTACCACCCCAGTTGGCTTCAAAATTACCTTTCTCCTTTTCCCAGCTTACTTTAAACTTAGCCGACTCGGGATATTTTTTAGCAAAGGCCGCTTTTACATTCGCAGGTACATCCTTAATTTTTACATCTTGCGCATGCAAGCCAATTGTAGCTGTAGCCGATAACAATACAGCAAATAACAGGTTCTTTTTCATGATCTTTTAATTTGGATTTTAACCAATATTAGCTAATCATTCTGTATACAAACGGTAAACTTCCTGTGCAAAATCTGTATTACTCACCTATCAACTGGTACGTTTTACCCTTCACAGTTTGAAGCGTGGTTAAATAACCAATGGTGCTTTTTTGCGATTTCACAGGTAACCCAACAACTTTTATTGGCGACATGGTTCTGATCTTACATACACCTCCTATTTCCGCTTTAATGGTCGAAGTTGTCAACTTATGATTATTCCACACCATACCAATCTCAAAATTGCCACGGGCTTTTAACCCTTTAATAGCTCCCGATGGCCACGCATCAGGCAAGGCGGGCAACAAATCAACCTCACCCATATGGCTTTGCAGCAATAGCTCGGTCATACCGGCCGTACCGCCAAAATTACCATCTATCTGGAACGGCGGATGGGCATCAAACAGGTTTGGATAAGTCCCCGAACCATTACCGCTGTAGTTTTCACCAAGAGTTTTACCCCCCGCGGCGCGCAGCAGATCACGGATCAAACTGTAAGCATGATTCCCATCCATCAAACGCGCCCAAAAGTTAATTTTCCAGGCCAGGCTCCAACCAGTGCCATCATCACCACGCAGTTCTAAAGTTTTTTTTGCGGCAGCTGCAAAATCAGGGGTAGTTAATGGCGATATCTCGCGACCAGGATGTAAACCGAACAGGTGAGATACATGGCGGTGGTGCGGGTCTACGTCTTCCCAATCTTTATACCATTCCTGTAAATTTCCTTTTTTTCCAATGTGTAGTGGGAACAGCTTTTCCCTTTTGGCGATGATCAGATCGCGGAAAGCTTTATCTGTTTCCAGGATGTTCGAGGCTTCTATCACGTTGGTAAACAAATCCCAAATGATAGAGATATCCATGGTAGTAGCTACAGATACACTACCCTTTTGGCCTTTATCATCAATAAAATCATTCTCGGGCGATAATGCTGGCGCTGTTACCAATAAACCATTCTTATCTTCAATCAGCCAGCTCAGGCAAAATTCGGCGGCCCCTTTCATTAGCGGATAAGCCGTTGTTTTCAAAAACTCTTTATCGCCGGTAAATTGGTAATGCGTAAACAAATGCTGGCTCAACCACGGCGAGCCCATGCTCCAGTTGGCCCATTTAGGGTCGCCCTTCATATCGCCAACGGGGTTTGATAGCGCCCATATATCACTATTATGGTGTACAGCCCAACCGTTAGCATGGTAAAACTCGGTAGCGGTAGCCTTCCCGGTAACGGCAAGGTGCTTAATTTGCTCAAACAAGGGCTCGTTCAACTCCGAAAGGTTAGTCATTTCAGATGGCCAATAATTCATCTGGGTATTAATATTGGTAGTAAAGTTTGAGCTCCATGATGGGCGCATGTTATCGTTCCAAATGCCTTGCAGGTTGGCAGCGGCGCCCCCGGGCCTTGAGCACGATATCAATAAATACCTTCCAAAATTATAGTATAATGTTTCCAGTTCAGGGTCTTTAGCGCCTTTTGTATAACCAATTAAACGTTCGTTTGTGGGTAAAATGGCATTAGTATTATCCACAGGAGCGGTTAAATTGAAACTTACACGATCATAATATTTATGGTAATCAGTTAAATGATTATTAAACAGTGTTTGCCAGTTTTTTAGCGTAGCTGCATCTAAGTATTGCGTGGCCAGCTTCACTTCATCTTTACCTTCCTTATCCGGAGATTTATCAAACCCGTTAAAGCTTGTGGCGGCAGATAAAAACAGGGTTACATCCGAGCCATTTTGAACAGATATGCCACTGGTATCGCTGGTAATAGTACCATTGCCAATAGCTTTTATCAACAATACATAGCGCATACCTTGTTTCCCGGTAAGGCTATCCTGATAAATCACAGGCTGTTTGTTATACCTTACATAGTTGGGATCAACGTGAAAAGGAGCTCGGCCTTTCATGGCTATCTCGCCATCGTTAACAACATCGTTTTGATATTTCAACAGGCTCTTGGTTGATACTTTAAAGTTTAACTGCCCGGTTATATTTGATGTAAAACGCATCACAATAACCTGATCGGGCGCCGAAACAAACAATTGCCGCGTAAACTCGGTACCATCCATCGTAAAACGGGTGGTGGTTATGGCATCATGAATATCCAACTCACGGTAATAAGCGCTTGGTTCTTTACTTTTAAATTGCTGACTGATCATCACATCGCCCAACGGCTCAAACGATTCGGAATAAACACCCTGTATTTTACGGGCAAGGCCTGCGGCTTTAGTATAATTCTCTTCTTTTAAAGCATCACGGGTTTGTTGTAAAAAGCCAAAAGCACCGGGGTTCACATTATGCTTTACCGGCCCACCGCTCCAAAGTGTGCCTTCGTTTAGCTGTATCAACTCATGATCAACCCGGCCAAAAACCATCGCGCCCAGGCGGCCATTCCCCAAGGGTAGTGCCTCTGTCCATACTTTGGCGGGCTTATTATACCATAATTTATTATTGTTTTGAGCAGCGGCAAATAAAGGCAAAATGGTTAAAGCCAGTATCAGTTTGTTTTTCATGATGTAATTTTACGATAGGATATAATTGGGCATTAAATAACAAATATATTTTGAAACAGGCATCATGAACTGTGGTATTAATTTAACATTCATTAACAAGCGCTTTTCTTCCCCTTCATTTAATTTTCATGTGCCCTATATAGTTTTACTATTAGCTTACACCCTAATATAATAAAACTATGGAACGTAAAAATTTTTTAAGAACCTTTGCTATTGCAGCAGCTGCCGGCCCAATGGTACTCGAGGCCTGCAAAAAAACAGCATCAGATGATGGCACAACAACAACAACATCCAGTAGCAGCACAACCGTTGCCGGCGAAACCCCAACAGAAACCGAAGGCCCCTATCCTTACGTCGGCGGCGAGATCACCAACCCTTTACAACGTGTTGATGTTACCGATGGACAAACCGGTATACCATTAGCCTTAACTTTAAACGTTATTAATATCAATAACAGCAAAGCGGTTGTACCTAATGTTAGGGTTGATATCTGGCAATGTAATAAAGACGGCTATTATTCTGGCTATGCTAACCAACCCGGTATATTGGGCACTCAAAGTTATGTTGGTAAAACATGGTTAAGAGGGTATCAATTGTCAGATACTAATGGCCAGGTTAAATTTACCACCATTTACCCGGGCTGGTATTCTGGCCGGGCCACGCATATCCATATTGAGGTATATATTAATAATGTTTTGAAAAAAACCAGCCAGATGGCTTTTAGCGAAACCATATCAAACACAGTACATGTGAGTACTTTATACGCGGCACACGGAGTGAATACAACCACAAACGCAACCGACAGTGTTTTTGGTGATTCGGCCACAGACCTGGCTGCTGAGATGCTAACCCTAAGCGGAAGCGTTGCAGCAGGATACACAGGTACATTTACCATAGCGCTGGCCTTATAAATCATAACAACATATCTAAACACTACACATTATGGCTAAAGCATTAATTAAGCTGGCATATAAACAAGTTATAAACACGTTATCGGTAAGTGATTTTGAGCAAAAGGTTTTCAATATATCCTATCAGGAATTTCTGATGAAATCTCAGGCTTATAATATAGATGGTAAGTTTAAAACTTTTGAAGAGATCAAGACCAACGATGGCCGGGCAAACTCATTGCATTATAAACTCAGCATTGCTGTAACACACATTGTTGAAGAGCTTTGCAATAAAATACCGGGGCTGTAAGATCAGTTAGGCAACGGGGTACATTTTGAGATAGCCGAATTTAAACTTTTAACATCAGATTTGACTATAAAAACGGCCCACGAGGTGTCGATTACCTACGTTACAGGTGGATTAACTTTAGTAACTACAATTCACGATAATTTGGTGCTCGCCACCGGCGATCAGCGGGAAAACAGTGGGCCGATAGAAACTTTTATGATAAAAATGCAACCTAATTTAGCAATTGCCCAATATGAAGAACTACAAGTATTGGTTTGATATTAAGATTTTGAGAAAACCTTTTTTGACACTTCAATTTTAGCTATGAATTTAAATTCCGGCTCACAAATTTTATTTTATGGAGATTATTTATCCAAATTTTAACTTTTTGCTCGCCTTTTTTCGGTTTAAAATCATTTCATGAAAAATTAAGAGCGTTTTATTTTACATTTAAAGCATAATTTGTATACTTGTTAAACAATAAGAAGCCGACGAGCGTATTTTTCATACACAGGCCGGCTTCAAATTTTTTTAGATCGGCGTTCCTTAAAAACTAAAGTTTCACAATGTAGCCATATTCATCAATGGCATAATGCGAACCATTAGTATTGGTATCGACAACTTTATTGAATTTCTTTTTTGGAGTGTACAGTGGTAAAATAACAGAAACCACCATCAGCACTATTTCTACTGCGATTAACATAAAAATATTTATTTTTCGTATTTTATTGCAACTCGCAAAGTTACGCTTAACAAATAAATTGTTCTCAATTGTTAAAAACTTTTGATCAACGTAATTCCGCTTCGTTTGGTAATATTATTCAAAAAGCGTTCCATATTTATTTCCAGAACACTAATATTCAGTTTAAATAACCAAATCGCAATAAAAAATATTTTCTTATAGCCGGGACACATCACCAAAAGCCTTTCACACTGAAAGGCTTTTATTGGTTTGAGAGACTATTTAGATTGGAAATGAAAATATTCCGGATAAATATCAACCACCGCGTCATCGCAAATGTAGGTTGGCACTATACCAGTCGAAGCTATCCGTGTTTCGGCATCTTTAGGCAGGGTATTGCCGGTGAATACCAATACGGTATCCAAACCAAATTTATTGCCACCCAAAATATCGGTATGCAGCGTATCCCCTACCATCAAAATATCCTTTTTGTTGATAGACATCTTCTCGCGAACCAGGTCATAAGCGAACATAAAGGTTTGAGAATCGGGCTTACCAAAGCGAATAAACTCTCTACCCAAAATAGTTTCGATCATATTCGCGATACCTCCTATCGCGATAGCCACATCTGTTGATGAAAGAGGATAAGCCAGATCAGTATTGGCCACAATAGTCGGAATATTACGGCGACGCAACAGGTTAACTACTTTATTTAAATCGCTATACCAGTTAAATCCCTCATCATCAAGCAATACCAATGCATTTACCTGGTTGATATTACTATCGTTTATATCACTAACCGGCAAGGTATGCAAGCCCGATGTTTCAATATAATGAGCAGAATTCGGTGTACCCAGGTAGGCTACAATTCCATCATGTACCTTTAAATCCAGATACTCTTTAGCCAACATGCCCGATGATATGATGTTGCTGTATTTAATGGTTGGCAAACCTATTTTATGAAACCCATCGGCCAGTTGTATAGGGCTACGCGAAGCGTCGTTAGTTACAATATAGTACTTTTTGTTTTGCTCTTCAAGGTATTCAAAGGTTTTATTCATTCCCGGCACTAAACCCTGGTAGTTTTTGATCACGCCAAAAGAATCGAAAAATATAACCTTGTACTGATCAACAATATCTTTAAAGTTTTGGGTTTGAATCATTCTAATAGTGGACTTATACGGTGGCTAATCTGGATGTTGGGATAGGTATTTCAAGCGCGTTCAATAGTTTTTCGGCATCAAACTCAGTAGCTATTGATGGCAGATAAATTTCGAGCGCTTCGATTTGCAGTTTTTTGGCGTATTGCTCGCTAAAAAAGTATTTACCATCTTTAATCACATAGTTAAGGATAAAAAAACGGTAAGCATCTTTTAAAAAATAGATCTCTTCGGCTTTTATTGGGTATGTTTTGTGATATTCTTTCAAAAAGATAATAAACCGGTCTTCCATCATAGGGCCTATCACATAACTAAATACCGTACGATCGCCGGCATCAGATACCACCCTGCTCAAAAAATAAAAGTCAAGTATCCGGCTGCTCATCCTAAACCAATCGTAATCCCAGCGCGAATACAGATTCAAATGCCTGTCGACCGAGAAATTACCAATATTCCAATCTAAAAAAACGGGTATGCTCCCCAACGAACCTTTAGCATTGTATTTAGCACGGTTCTTTAAAAAGTCGTCGCAATGTTGCCTCAGCATCACAACCTGCTCAGGTGTACCGAAGTCTTCGGGCTGTTTTTCAAGACGCTCTATCAATATCCGGATATCTGTACCCAGGGTTTTTGACGACTTTGGCAAAACATTATTAATACGGAAACAAGCTTTATGAAATTTTGCCATTTGCTGGCCCAATTGCTTGATCTGGTCTTCTTCCAGCCTTCTTGGCAAACGCTTATTAACCCTTACCGGATTATAAAAAACTACCCAGGCATCATTTTTACGCCATTTGTAACGGTAAGTATACACCCGGTTATTTTTGAGCAGCGAGCGCGCCACTAAATTTTCGAAAGGGTATAACAGATTATTTGATAGTGAATGGATAATGCGATGATCCTCTTTAAAATGCTCGTACTTTCCGTAGGTAGACATCTTGGCAATAATGATATCTTCATCCTCAAAAGTTATCCTGAAAACATGATTGGTAGATACCATAGCGCTAATATCCTCCACCCGTTTAATAACCTTCGAGCTATCATAACCGTTCCACGCTTTTTTTATAATGGATGAATAGTTCATATTACATAGTTTGTTTTAACCACAGAGAGAACAGAGTTTTTACACGGAGGTTCACAGAGTTGCATTTTCATAACCGTTAACAACTCGTTTAACCCCTTCTTTCAGTTTTAAAACATTAAAATTCATCAATAAGCCTAATCTATAATTACCGAGTTTCATGTAGGTTAAAGTTTGAGCCAAATGAATATCATTTAACGCATCAACACTTTTCACTTCAATTACAATTCTATTTTCAACCAAAATATCAATTCTATAACCAACTTCAAGTTTCACCCCTTCAAAAACTAACGGCATTGCTCTTTCTTTCTCAACAATCAAACCGGTTTGGAGTATTTTATAATACAAACACTCCTTATAAGCACTTTCCAATAACCCAGGGCCTAAAACCTTATGCACATCAATAGCTGCCCCAATAATAATCCCAGAAATCTCATTTTCACTCATAAAATCCCTCTGTGTTGCTCTGTGTTTTTATTTCTCAGTGCCCTCTGTGGTAAAAAATCTAAATTATCTCAAAATACCTCTTCAACTCCCAATCGCTCACATGTTTGGCATATTGTTTCCACTCCCACAGGCGGGTTTGTGTAAAGTGCTCAACAAAAGCTTCGCCAAAAAGTTCTTTGGCTACAGCCGAGTTCTTCATATCGGTAGCTGCTTCATGCAAATTACTTCTTAGCTTACCATTTTTAGTATCCTGATAAGCATTGCCCACCGTTGGCGGGATATCCAAAGCAAGCTTATGCTTAATACCATATAAACCCGATGCCAGCGCAGCAGCCATCGCTAAATACGGATTACTATCAGAACCCGGAATACGGGTTTCTAACCGGGTATATTTTTTAGACGGATGTAATACGCGTAATGCGGCTGTACGGTTATCAAAACCCCAGGTTACGGTAGTTGGTGCCCAGGCCCCTTCTACCAAACGCTTAAAGCTATTGATGGTTGGCGCGTACATAGGCAATATATGCGGCAAACAATAAAGCTGCCCGGCCAGATAATGTTTCATCGTATCGCTCATATCATGCGCGTCATTAGCGTCATAAAACAAGTTATCGGTTTTATCCAGGCTCCATAAACTCTGGTGAATATGCCCGCTGCATCCCGGCAAGGCTTCGCTCCATTTAGCCATGAATGACGCGGTGATGCCATGCTTGGAGGCTATCTCTTTGGCGGCGTTTTTAAACAGCACAGCCTTATCGGCAGCAGCCAAAACATGATCGTGAACTATAGCGGCTTCGTAAACGCCGGGTCCGGTTTCGGTATGCAAACCTTCGAGAGGCACATTGAATTTTTCAAGCAGATTAAACAGATCGTAATAAAAGTCGCTATGTTGCGATGGACGCAGGATAGAATAACCAAACATGCCCGGTGTTAGTGTTTGCAACTTAGTAAAGCCTTTATCCTGCAAACTTTGCGGTGTTTCGTTAAAGTTGAACCACTCAAACTCCTGTGCAAACTCGGTATGGTAACCCATTTGCTTGGCATCAGCAGCAATGTGCTTAAGCAAACTGCGTGAGCAGGTATGCAGATCATCACCCTCGGCTTTACTAAAATCGGCCAAAAAGAAAGGAATATCATCCTGCCACGGAATGGTTCTAAAAGTATCAATATCAATACGGCATGGCCTATCCGGGTAACCGGTATGCCAGCCCGTTATGGCTACATTATCATAACAGGTATCGGTAGTGTCCCAACCAAAAACCACATCGCAAAAGCCATAGCCATCTTGCAGGCCATCAATAAATTTTTGTTTGTTGATGATCTTGCCACGCAGTACGCCATCAATATCGGCAAAGGCGAACTTGATCTTATGTATATCCTTTTCATTGAGGTAATCAATGAGTTGCTGCTTATCCATGGTATATATTGGTATCTTAATAGCAAATATAGCTATTGGCAGGGTATTATTTACGGATTATAAAGGCAAAAAAAAATCCCCCCGAATTACTTCGGGAGGATTTCTATATCTGGTAAGCCAGTATTATAATTTAGCTGATTTTACAGTTTTGATGATAACAGCAGCTACTTTGTATGGATCGGCAGCAGAGTTAGGGCGACGATCTTCCAAATATCCGCTCCAGCCTTTTTGAACTGTGAATAAAGGAATACGGATAGAAGCGCCACGATCTGAAACACCATAGCTATAATCGTTGATAGAAGCGGTTTCGTGTTTACCTGTTAAACGTTGATCGTTATCGGCACCGTAAACGGCGATATGCTCAGCTACTACAGCAGGTGGGCGGAAAGCTTCTAATATTTTAGTATAAGTTTCTTGACTTGCAGCAGTTCTCAAAGTTGTGTTTGAGAAGTTAGCGTGCATACCAGAACCATTCCAGTCTAACTGACCTAATGGTTTGCAATGCCAGTTGATAGAAACACCATAGCTTTCGCCGATACGCTCTAACAAATAACGTGCAACCCAGATCTGGTCACCAGCTTCTTTAGCGCCTTTAGCGAAGATCTGGAATTCCCATTGACCTGCAGCAACTTCAGCATTGATACCTTCAACATTTAAACCTGCTTCTAAACATACATCTAAGTGCTCTTCAACGATCTCGCGACCGAAAGCGTTATTAGCGCCTACAGAACAATAGTATGGACCTTGCGGACCTGGATAACCGTTAACCGGGAAACCAAGTGGCTTGTTAGTTTTAGGATCCCACAAGAAATATTCTTGCTCAAAACCGAACCAAAAATCGTTATCATCATCCTGGATCAACGCACGACCATTTGATTCGTGAGCTTCACCTTTAGAATTTAAAACTTCGCACATTACTAAGAAAGCGCTTTTTCTTTGTGGATCCGGACAGATGTAAACTGGTTTCAGGATACAATCAGATGAGCCACCTGGTGCCTGCTCGGTCGAAGAACCGTCAAAGCTCCAATCAGGGCATTCGCCTAATGTTCCGCCGAAATCATCTACAATTTTAGTTTTGCTACGTAGGCTTTGTGTTGGTTTGTAGCCGTCAAGCCAAATGTATTCGAGTTTTGTTGCCATTGTTAATTGTGTTTTTGTAAAGCTTGCTTCAAATATGCAATTTTTGTAACGAATAATTCAATAATGAATGCGAATCTATAATAAAATTTCAATTATTCATAAAAAAACTATCAAATTAATATAGATAGTAGAACTTTTGCTACAAAACATCATCATTTATGATAAAAACAAACCAAAACGGCAACAAACCGCATAATAAAGTCGCAAAACAACGCATTTTTGATAGCACGAAAGCATCATACCAATACACTTTTACAAATTTAATAATTTCACAAGCCAAAAACAGCAGATAATTATATTTTTCATAAAAAACAAAAATCTTTCACCTTGCTTTTAACGGTAAAGGCTTTTTAATACATTTTTTTGGATAAGCCAGAATATTTTGTTCCCTTAGTAATCACTTGTTTTTAAAAATCACAACAACGCATACCCTTAATAACCAGATGAAAAGAATTGCAGCGCATATAGTTTCTATTATACTTATCCCCCTTATTGCTCCTGCATACCTGTTTTGGATCATCCTTTTCTTTTTCCCCGGCCTAACACACATTCACAACACAAGCGATAAACTACTGGCTATATTATATATATTGCTGGCCACTACCCTGCTCCCATTCATTGTTGTATTTATACTATATAAGCAAAAAAAAATAAAAACGCTTACGCTGGATAATAAGGAAGACCGGGTAATACCTCAAATATTCTCCTGTTTTATTTATGCGGCGGTATGTTTGTTTCTGGTTTATACCCAAGGGGCAACAAACGCGCTCACCTTATCTATGGTAGCCGTATCGGTATCTGTTATCGGCCTAACCCTGATCACCCCTTTCTGGAAAATAAGCACCCACGCGTGCGGTGCCTGGGGCATGTTCGCCATACTATGGGAACTTCAAACACGCTACCCAAGCCCCGAATTTGAGCTACTGTATTACATTATTCTGTTTTTAACCGTTACCGTTTGTATGGCAAGGCTTTACCTTAAAGTGCATACACCAATGCAGGTTTTAGCGGGTAGTGTAATGGGCGCGCTCATTGGTTTCTCGCTATTTCACTACTTCCTGGTATAGTTTTGTTCACACTGTTATCACAGCCTTAACTTTCCCGAAATCAAATTTGCAAGCTTAGTCTTTTTTACTGCTATGCTTTTAACTCTTAAAGCATTTTTATTACAAGTTTTAAACCCTTAAACCTCTACAGGTAAACTATTCATAATAATTTGATTATTAACATATTGAAGTAATTTTTCAGTATTAATCTATTGCTATACAAATACTCTATTTGTAACTTTATAGCACCAAATTAATTTAAACTTTAAAAAAGGAGGCCGTTATGAACTTAGTTCACAAAATTGAAACCTGGGGTAACAAACATCACCCTGTGGTACTTGATCCTATCCGCATTGCACTTGGCGTTTTCTTACTGTTCAAAGGCATCTCCTTTATGAACAACACCTACACCATTCACAGCATCCTGGTAAACCAAAACGCGATGGGTTTATCAGATTCTACCTTAATGTTTTTTGTTTACCTGGTGGCGTTTTTTCATCTTGTGGGAGGTATCATGATCGCCCTTGGTGTATTAACCCGCGTAGCGGCGCTTGTGCAAATACCTATTATGGTTACCGCCGTTATCATGTCAAACTCAGTACAATTACCTGTTAATACCGAAACCAGTATAGCTATTATAGTTTTAGTACTATTGGTTGTATTCAGCGTTATTGGTTCGGGTAAATTATCAATTGAGAAGGTTATAGAAAACCAGACCACCATATTTAGCTAAACAGAATCAGCCATACTTAAAACATAGCGATGTACTTAAAAGCACGTCGCTTTTTTATTTACCAGTTTTTATACGGATTAACAGATAAGTTAGAATTGAAATACCGCGCATCATCAGTTACTTCTTTAGTGATCCACTCCGGTAAATCAAACATTTCATCCTCGCTTTCCAATTCAATTTCGGCAACTATCAAACCCGCATTATCGCCTTCAAACACATCAACCTCCCAAAGTTTACCAGCAAAAGTTATATTGTAACGGGTTTTATCAATAACAGCGGCACAAAACGCGGCTAATAATTCATTACCCTCTTTTAACGGAATAGCATATTCATATTCACTACGCGAGATGCCTTGCGTTTTACCCTTAATGGTGATATAACTCTGATCATCTTTTACCCGGATCCGGATTGTTTTATCATCGGCTTTCAGCATATAACCCTGACGGATTACCATACCTTTGGGTTTGCTTAATTGGTTCCACTGAGCATGATCAACCAAAAACTTACGTTCAATCTCTACACCCATATTAAGTGCCTATAACAAACGTTTTGCCCTCAATAGCTAATTCTGTATTTGGGAATACCGAACGTGCCTCGTCCAGCAACTCATTCAGTGTTTTATACCTTGCCGAGAAATGACCTATAATTAGTTTCTTAGCACCCGTAATTCTGGCTACCTCTCCTGCTTGCCAGGCCGTGGTATGATGGGTTGTATTAGCCCGCTCCAGCATATCATGCGCAAAGGTAGCTTCATGATAAAGCAGGTCAACCTTCGCTATCTTTTCAAAATAGCTTTCATTGTATAACGTATCCGAGCAATAAGCATAAGCCATCGGCTCGTCTGGCGAGTTGGTTAATTCACTATTGGGATGTACGGTACCATTCACAGCAAAATAATCAACTCCCCTTTTTAAAGCGGAGTAATACTCAACCGGCACTCCTAATTCTTCAACCTTTTCTTTATTGATCTTGCGTAAACGTTTCTTTTGCCTGAACAAAAAACCTGTACAAGCTATTCTATGATCTAATACGATGGTTTCGACAATAACATCCTGGTTATCCAGAATAACTTCTGATTGTAAAGGGTTAATTGCTACAAATACCAGATCAAAGTGTAAAGTAGTTTCTGAGTATAGAAATTGAATATCAATGATCTCTTTTAAATGAGCCGGACCAAATAGGGTAATAGGCTTTTTCCTGCCGTTTAAATGCAGTGATGATAGTAAACCAACAAGCCCAAGGTAATGATCGCCATGCAAATGACTGATGAAAATATAGTCTATCCGGCTCGATTTGATATCGAACCTCAACATTTGCTGCTGTGTGCCCTCGCCGCAATCTATCAGGTAAAAACGCTCGTTAATATTAAGCGCCTGCGCGGTGGGATTTCTGTTGTAAATAGGTGTTGCCGAACTACTGCCCAGGATGGTTACATCAAATCTCATGTTCGGTTAACAAATAGAGCCTTATCTTGCTTCGTTTTTCAGATCTTTTTCTATCTCCTCCATAAAGATCAGGTCGATAGCTTCGTCTGATGTATTAACAACGGTTAAAACGTTATCCAATTGTGATATAGTGATCAATCGTGCAACTGATGAATTTAAACCAACCAGTATAAATACACCATCACCATTTTTACATAAACGATGCCCAACCAGCAAACTGCTTAAGCCCGACGAATCTGCAAATTTCACCATCGAAAGGTCCAGAACAATATTCCTCTGCCCTTCGGTGTTCATTAATATCAACTCCGATTTAAGCTGAGGTGTAATGGATGAATTGAGCTTACTTTCGTTAAGCTTAACCAAAACATATTTTTCGTGCTTATCTACACTAAATTTCATGGCTAATAAATTGTGATGTAAAGGTATATTATTTTAAGTGCAAATAAAATAGGCTTTATTAAATGATTAACAATACAAATGAATAATGAGGATATATTAATATATAAAATTTATTTTTTATATCAACCTTGTTTTTACCCCTAAATGAACTCAATAGATAAACCCATCTTATGGGTAACACATCCCATACCACACCCACTGGCTATACCAGCGGCTACAAGCCCTCAAAAAAAGTTTGGTGTAAATTCCTTTTCGTGATCATTTATGCATCATAGTATTTTTTGTTTACAATAATCTCCCCTGATCGTACTACTTTGATAGTGCTGGTGGCTAACATTGTGCTCCTCTTACGCAAAAAACGAAGGAATGAAACGGACACAGCACCCGTTACTTTCTGAAGAAGAGATATTCACACTTTCAACCAAACAAAAAATAGCGATGAAACCCATCGCTATTTTTTGTTTATATTCTGAAAGCACTGTCTTGGCAAGCCTATCCTAACTTCCCAATCGCTTCAGCAATGTTCTTCTCCACCCTTTCCAAAACATCCCCTGCAGATGGTTTCACAAATTTTTCACCAATGATCTGTTCATAAAGTTCAATATACCTTTCGGAGATAGAATTAACCTTATCCGTATCCATTACCGGTACCTGCTGCCCCTCTTTCCCCTGAAAACCATTCTCTATCAGCCAGCGGCGCACAAACTCTTTGCTCAACTGCTTTTGCGGCTCACCGGTTTGCTGGCGTTGTTCGTAACCCTCTTTATAAAAATAGCGGGAAGAATCCGGCGTGTGGATCTCATCTATCAAATAGATCACACCATTAACTTTACCAAACTCATATTTTGTATCAACTAGTATTAAACCTTGTTTGGCGGCCATCTCGGTACCACGGGCAAACAGTGCGCGCGTATAGGCTTCCAACTGCAAATAATCACTTTCTGATACAATGCCTTTAGCTAAAATATCCTCACGGGATATATCCTCATCATGCCCAACAGCCGCCTTGGTTGTGGGCGTAATAATTGGCGCGGCGAGTTTATCGTTCTCTTTTAAACCTTCCGGTAAGCTAACGCCACAAACTAAACGCCTGCCGGTAGCGTATTCACGGGCTGCATGGCCTGCAAGGTAACCACGAATCACCATCTCTACTTTAAACGGTTCGCAAATGCGTCCAATGGTCACGTTTGGGTCTGGTACGGCAAGCACCCAGTTAGGTACAATATCCGCTGTAGCACTCAAAAACTTGGCGGCAATCTGGTTTAATACCTGCCCCTTAAACGGGATAGGCTCCGGCAAAACCACATCAAAGGCCGATATCCTGTCGGTAACCACCATAGCCAGGTATCTATCCGCAATAGTATAAACATCCCTAACCTTACCCTTATAGTAATTGGTTTGATCTGGGAAATTGAAATGTGTTTCTTTTATTGAATTCATTGCTAGTTTAATTGTATAGCTAATTAAAAGAAAATGTCATTTCGAACCGCAGGGAGAAATCTTTTGCATGCGACAAGTCTACTTGTAGACCTATCAAGCGCAAAAGATTTCTCCTCGTACCTCGTTCGAAATGACATACCCTTTTATTTTAATCCTGCCAAACCAAGTCTTGATTCCTGACTCTTGGCTCCTGATTCTATTCTTACTGTATATCCCCGTAGGCTTCCAAAATCTTCCTTACCAATTTGTGGCGCACCACATCTTCGCCGGTAAGGTAAATAATGTCAATTCCTTTAATATCAGTTAAAATGCGCAATGCTGTATGCAAACCCGATTGTTGCTTTTTAGGTAAATCTATCTGCGTAACATCGCCGGTAACAATAAACTTGGCCGTTGGGCCCATCCGGGTTAAAAACATTTTGAGCTGCATATCGGTGGCATTTTGGGCCTCATCCAATATTACAAAGCAATTATCCAAGGTACGGCCACGCATAAAAGCCAGGGGTGCAATTTCGATGGTGCGGTTTTCCAGGTAAAGCTTCAGCTTTTCCGCAGGTATCATATCATCCAAAGCATCATACAAAGGGCGCAGGTACGGATCAATCTTTTCCTTTAAGTCGCCCGGTAAAAAACCCAGGTTCTCCCCTGCCTCAACAGCCGGTCGGGTTAAAATGATGCGCTTAACCTCCTTATTCTTCAAAGCCCGAACTGCCAATGCAACCGCGGTATAGGTTTTACCGGTACCCGCAGGACCAATAGCGAAGATGATATCATTTTTCACAATGGTATCAACCATGCGCCGCTGGTTAGCTGTACGCGCCTTCACCATAATACCGTTAGGGCCAAATACAATTACCTCGCCCATACTACCCGGTTTATCGCTCCCGGCTTCGGCAACGGGTGTATCCTGAATTTTAGCGCCCATTATCCTACCTAAATCATTGGTATCCAGCGTTTCGTATTTCTCTACATGCTGTATCAACTTATTAAGCTTCTCCTGAAATAACAACAGTTCCTGCTCATCTCCCAACACTTTAATATCATTGCCACGGGCAACTAATTTCAATTTAGGATACTGTTTTTTAATGATCTCAAAGTGATCATTGTTCGGGCCCCACAGCACGGCGGGGTTAATATGCTCAATAGTTAATTTTAGTTCGTTCAAGCTATGTATTTTTTAGTTTTTGAGTTTTTTATTGAATTAAAAATTGAATATTTGTACCCGCTAAGGCGTTCACAAGATTAGCAATAATATTTAAAAAATTAATGGCAATTATAACTTTAACTACTGACCTTGGTGATAAAGATATTTATCAGGCCGTACTTAAAGGTAGTATATTAAAGTTAATCCCCACCGTAACTATTGTTGATATTACACACTCGGTTGCCGCGTTTAATGTACAACAAGCCGCGTTCATTTTAAAAAATAGTTTTCATTATTTTCCTGACAATACCGTTCACCTTATCGGGATTGATACCGTATACAACGCCCACACCAAATACCTTATGGTGCGCTACCGCAACCAGTACTTTGTAGGGGCCGATAACGGCATATTTTCGCTCATGTTTACCGATGATGTGAAAGAAATTTACGAGATCAACATTATGCAAGATCTCAAGTTCCTCCACTTCCCCCTTGCCGATATCTTCGTAAAGGCCGCCTGCCATTTGGCAGAAAGTAACGCTCCCGAACTAATTGGCTTACCGGTAACCACGCTCGAAAAGAAAATGAACCTGCAACCTGTGGTAGAGAAAAACGTGATCAAGGGCAGCGTGATCTACATCGATGCCTTCCAGAATGTGATCACTAACATTACCAAAGATTTTTTTAACAGCGAACAAAAAGGCCGCAGGTTTGTACTATACTTTAAACGTAACGAAACTATCAATCACCTGAGCTGGCACTACAACGAGGTGCCCGAGGGCGAAAAGCTGTGTATGTTTGGGATTAGCGATCACCTTGAAATTGCCATTAACAAAGGCAATGCCAGCGGATTACTCGGCCTAAACCTTGGCGATAGCGTAATTATCGATTTCCAGTAAATCCTTTTTATACTTATGAAAACATTTTTAATGTGCCTGCTAATGGCGCTAACCCTCTCTGTTGCGCATGCCGATATCAGTACAGACTCTGCCGCCTATCAACTCCAACGCAACAAAATAAATGACTTATTGGCTCAGCGTGCCCAAAAGTTCAATCAATACTCGGTTAGCCTTAACACCAAAACAGGCATCTTCGGCTGGCAAACTAAAAAGGATATCCGCCGATCAGGCGAGATATTAATGGACATTGCCCAAACCGATGAGGTGATATTTAAAGAGATCAAAGTATTGCTCGATTTTAAAACCTTCCAAACCACGCAGGTAGTAGCCCAATCGCATGACAATGCCGACCGCAGTTTTAACTACATGGTTACCATTAATAAACTACGCCAGCTAAACGACGAGCTAAAAGCTGACTCGGCACGGGAATCAAACCAATATCATCAAAAACTCACCATGCATATCATCATTATCCTGTTGCTCATTGCAACGTCAATTTTTCTTTTTTTGCGCCGAAGTAATACAAGCAAAGCATAAAAGCTTATTTTTGATATATTGTGCCATGTTAGATAATGAATAGTTATTTAAAGTATTTTGATTGCACCATCGTTATCCACTGTAATATGTATTTTTTAAATTAAGATAATGGCACGTGGACACGCACAAAGCGACAGCAAATCAAGAATAGACCTTCCAAAAGCTAAAATAACGCGAGAAAGTTTAAAAAACATCACCAAACTACTCTCCTATGTAAGGCCCTATCGTGGGCAGTTTATCGGCGGTTTCATCTTTTTAATTTTAACCAGTGTAACCGGTTTAGCCTTCCCGGCATTTTTTGGCGCGCTCATAGATTTATCACAAGGCATACACAAACAAGGTTATATGCCCAATACCTTAACCGGAGTGGGTTTATTAGCATTGGCTGTATTATTTGTACAGGCCATTATTTCGTATTTCCGGGTTACATTTTTCACCCAGGCTGCCGAACGTGCTTTGGCGGATATTCGTCGTGATACGTTTTTTAAGCTCATTACTTTGGAGATGAATTTTTTCTCCAATCGCCGGGTTGGCGAATTGAACAGCCGTATTTCTGCCGACCTGTCGCAAATACAGGGAGCCATTACCTCTACCCTTGCCGAAATGCTGCGTAGTACCATAATAGTGGTTGGTGGCATTGTTATACTGGCCATTATATCGTTCAAACTCACATTCGCTATATTATTAGTTTTGCCTGTATTAATTGTGTTAGGTAAGTTTTTTGGCCGCTTTACGCGACGTTTAGCCCGTGAAACACAAGATAAACTGGCCGAATCAAATACGATAGTTGAAGAAACCTTACAAGGCATAGCTAATGTAAAGGCTTTTGTTAACGAAGCTTTTGAGGCAGACCGCTATACCAATGTTATCCGCGATGTGGTCAATCTTTCCATCAAAACCGCAAAATTCCGTGGATTGTTCGCATCGTTTGTCGTATTTTTTATGTTCGGTACCATATCCTGCGTGGTATGGTATGGTTCGTATTTAGTAAGCATTCATGATCATGGTTTAACTTTTGGCACATTAACCAAGTTTATTATTTACGCGGCCTTTGTGAGTTCAGGATTAAGTGCCTTGCCCGAGCTTTATGCCAACATGCAGAAAGCATTGGGATCAAGCGAGCGCGTTTTAGAGATACTGGACGAAACCGGCGAAGATGTTTCCATCCGCGAAAGTGAAAACACCATTAAGCAAAAGATAGAGGGTAATCTGGCCTTTAAAAATGTAAAGTTCCATTACCCTTCTCGGGATGAGATCGAGGTATTAAAAGATGTATCGTTCGAGGCAAGCGCGGGGCAAAAGGTGGCTATTGTAGGGCCAAGCGGTTCGGGTAAATCAACCACAGCGGCATTGATACTGCAATTTTACTACCCGCAAAGTGGAGAGCTATTGTTTGATGGTAAGCCAGCCAAAGATTATGAGCTTACTGATATCCGCAACCAGGTAGCCATTGTTCCGCAAGATGTGATGCTTTTTGGCGGCACCATCCGCGAAAACATCGCCTATGGCAAACTATCATCCAGCGAAGAAGATATCATACAAGCCAGCAAACGCGCTAACGCCCATGAATTCATCAGCGGTTTCCCGGAAGGGTATGATACCATAGTAGGCGAACGTGGTGTGAAACTCTCGGGCGGACAAAGGCAACGCGTAGCTATAGCCCGTGCTTTATTAAAAGACCCGGCTATTTTAATTTTAGACGAAGCCACCTCCTCACTCGATTCAGAATCAGAACGTTTGGTGCAGGAAGCCCTGGAAGAATTGATGAAAAACCGTACCTCAATCATCATCGCCCACAGATTATCTACAATTCGTGAGGCAGATAAGATCATAGTGTTAGAAAAAGGTGTTATATTAGAAAGCGGCAGCCACGATGAATTGCTCAAAAACGAACAGGGATTGTACAGGTATTTGAGCGGGTTGCAGTTTGAGTTAAGTTAACATTGGCAATACTTCTCACCACTCGTCATTGCGAGGAACGAAGCAATCCCTAACTATACAGAGCAGCTATACAAGTTGATTCTGCCTATGTAGAGATTGCTTCGTTCCTCGCAATGACGCTTTATAAATTAATAAATAAATACATTAATAAAATATAGCGATCAATGGAAGCCGACACATCTTCCATCTTACCTGATACATCTTCCATATAATGAAACTAACTATACACGGCGCGGCTCAGCAGGTTACCGGGAGCATGCACCTGCTCGAAGTAGGAAAATATAAGATACTGATTGATTGCGGCCTCGATTACGAACGCGACCACAATATTATGCTCAACGAAAACTTCCCCTTCCGCCCCGAAGAGGTAGACGTTGTGGTACTAACCCACGCTCACATAGACCATTCGGGAAATTTACCTACACTGGTGCGGATGGGCTTTAACGGCCAGATACTTTGTACCCCACCCACCGCCGAACTCACCGAACTATTATTGATGGACTCGGTAAACATATTTTTGCGCAAAGAACAAACATCGCGCAAGCATAACCGCAAACATCCGGGCAAGGGCAGGCAACCACTTTATTTGCAAAAACATGTAATGGATACGGTTGACCGCTTTGTTACCATCGGCTTTAACCGCCCCTTCCGCATCAATGGCGATATCGAATTAACCTTTATCCCGGTTGGCCATTTATTAGGTGCCGGTGCAGCAGTATTAAACGTTACAGAGAACGGCGAACAAAGATCAATAGCCTTTACCGGTGATATCGGCAGAAAAAACTACCCGGTATTAAACGACCCTCAAGACATACCACCAGTTGATTACTTGGTTTGCGAGTCAACCTACGGAGGCCGCTACCACACCAAAGATAAAACCATTGAGCAAACTTTGGTTGAAGTAATTAACCAGTGCTGTATTAAAGAATCGGGCAGGTTAATTATTCCGGCATTCAGTATCGGGCGCACACAGGCCCTGGTGTTTTCGCTCAATAAAATATTCAGCAGTGGTTTATTGCCTCCTGTAAAAGTATTTGTTGATAGCCCTATGGCCAGCATGGCAACCACCGTTTTTCGCAAGCACCACAGCATGCTGAACGACGACGCCAAAGACTTTTACCACAAACTGGGCGACGAATTTGAATTTGAAAATTTAACTTATGTTGAGAGTTTAAAAGACAGCCGGCAGGTATCAAATTATTTTGAACCTTGTATCATTATCTCATCGGCGGGTATGCTGGAAGGGGGCCGGATACAGGATCATCTGTACAATAACATCCAAAATTACTATTGCACCATCCTATTCATCGGTTACTGCGCTAAAGGAACATTAGGTTACAGATTACTTCGTGGCGATCCTATTGTTCACATTAAAGACCGTGACCTGGCCGTGTACGCTACCATTAAAAAAACAGATTTGTTTAGCGCCCATGGTGATCATAATGATCTGATCAACACTATTAAACAACAGGATAGCGCTAAACTTAAAAACATTTTTTTGGTACACGGCGAAACCGTAAGCATGCAGGCAATGGCCGACGCTTTAGATGCCGACGGCTATAAAGTAACTATCGCCGAAAAGGATTTGACCTACGAATTTTAGCCTGTTTAAATAATGCGGAAAAGTATTTAACTTTAACCCAAGTATTTGAATGTGAAAAGAGTATCCCCTTATAATTTATACGTTGCTTTTATTGCTTCCGCGATAATTTGTATAACCTTATTTTCAGCTTGTCAGAAAAAAAGTGAGGGTTACCTATTGCCATCCGAAAAAGTAACCCGTGTGATCCAGATCAGCCTTGGCGGGCAGACTTACATAATAAAGTCCGTTCCGGATGTTATTACATTTAATACCACGGCTATTAACACAACGCTCCCAAATTACAGGCAATATTTAGTTAAAGGCAATAGTATTGATGGTAGTTTAGGCTTCACCTTATCATTCCATATAGATAGCTTAGGAAGCGGCCAGTATGTGATGGAGGGCTCACAACTGCTTGTGGGCACAAGCACATACATATCTTTAGCATCCAAAAAAAACGATATAGTAAGGGTAGCTAAAATTGATGATACAGGTAAAACGTACAATGGTAGCTTCACCTTTTACTCATTCAATAAATCATCAGCTGCAGATTCTGTTTTGGTAACCGGTAGCTACAGCATTCAATATTAATATTGTTAGTGTTTATATAATCGCTATATTTATTGAGTATTTATTTCTCTATGAAAAAAACCTTACTCAATTGTCTTTACGCGGCTTTAATTTTAACATCGTGCACAAAAATGCCCGGCCATTATACCGGCATTGTAGCAAAAACCACAACTACATCTTCCGGCACTACAGGCTCAACTGGCAGCACGGGCAGTTCCAGTAGTGACGGTGTTGGCCCGGTTGCTATTGGAGCAACAAATACCGTGATTTTCAAGATAGGCAATGATGCCGAAAAAGCTTTATCTTCTCCATCCTACGTTTTTGCCATTAATAGCCTTGCATTATCGTCGGGCAGTGGATATTCAACTTCAGTTTCTTCTTTCGACATGTTGTTCACTACTTATTTTAGCATTGATTATACCGGAACGAGTGCCGGAACATACAAGGTAAGATTTTTTCATTTGACCATGACAGGTGTTGATCTGCAACAAACCGGGGCTACATCAACATTTAAAACTAAAGTTATTTCGGAGAGCATTGCTGTTTCTAACACCCAAAGCAACGAAGCGCGAGGTACTGTTAAAGGAACTTTTGACGGTTATGTAACTGATACCAAAAGTGCCAAAAGCGATTCGGTAAGGGTTTCGGGTTCATTTAATATATCTAATTAATTTACGATGCCTTATTTACAAAAATCAAGATTTGTAATTTTCCTGTTAGCCCTATCCACGTGTTTTTTGGTAAACGCATGTACTAAAATGCCTGGCCATGCCGTCACAGGTGGCTCTGGAACATCTTTTACAACACCAACTACCGGTAGCGCTACCTTTGGCACAACAACGGGTACAGTTACATTTACCATAGAAAATATGGGTACATATACCTGGACCTTGCCTAATTATTTTATGGGTTTCGGTACTACGCCTACAACAGGGGTACTTGCTTTTTCAACCGTTCCATCCACATTAATAACTTCAGGTTCGGCGGATGTTCAACAGTTTATAAATCACGCCTTTAGTGTTAGTTTTGAGGGTGTTAAACCGGGCACTTATAGTATGAATTTTGCCGGATCTTTCATTAAACTGCCCACTATAGAATTAACTGGTGCCGGTGGTACAGAGGTTGTAACGGTAACATCCGAAAGCTTCACAATTACATCAACAGATTTAGGCACCGTGAAAGGTTCGGCAAAAGGCACTTTTGATGGTAAAATGGTAAACATGGCAACCAACGCTCTTGTAAAAGTTTCGGGAACATTTGATGTTTCCTTACAGTAATAACTCCTGCTTTAAAAACAAAAATGCTCCGTAGAATATTTCCACGGAGCATTTTTTTATGGTTGTTAAATTATTTTTTAAAGTAACCAATAATCAGGTTGGCCAACTCAACACCAATACGCTCTTGCGCTTCGTTGGTAGCGGCACCAATATGCGGCGTTAGTGATATCTTTGGATGAGTTATGATCTCGGCACGTGGTGTAGGCTCGTTATCATAAACATCTAAAGCGGCAAAACTAACTTGTCCGCTGTTCAAAGCATCAACCAAAGCCAATTCGTCTATCAGGCCACCACGTGAGCAGTTAACCAAACCTACGCCTTTTTTAAGCTGTGCTAATTCTTCAGCACCTAAAAGAGCCTTGTCAATAAATGGGGTATGCAATGTGATAAAGTCGCTGTTTTTGATAACCTCTTCTAAAGTAGCGGTCTTCACGCTTGCTTTAACCTTAAGGCCACCACCTAATTCCAGATCCAACTCAGGGTTAAAAGGGAACAAATCGTAAGCTATAACATCCATACCTAAACCAATGGCCATTTTAGCTACTTCGCGGCCGATACGGCCAAAGCCCAAAATACCAAGGGTTTTGCCTCCTAACTCAACACCTTTAGCATAAGCCTTTTTTAGATCGTTAAATTTGGTATTGCCTTCAACAGGCATTTTGCGGTTACTATCCTGTAAAAAGCGAACGCCGCTAAACAAATGACCAAAAACCAATTCGGCAACCGAACGCGAAGATGCAGCCGGAGTATTGAACACTGCTACGCCTTTTTCTTTAGCGTAATCAACATCAATATTATCAACACCAACACCGCCACGGCCAACCAACTTAATGTTAGGGCAGGCGTCTAATAATGCTTTACGCACTTTGGTAGCGCTACGTACAGTTATAGCGTCGTATTCGTTTAACCTTGCGGGAAGTTCATCCTGCGGAATATTTACAGTATCTACTACAAAACCAGCAGCCTCTAAAAGAGCCTTACCAGCCGGGTCGATACCATCATTAGCTAATAATTTGATCATTTGTTTTTTACTTTTTATAGTTCAATATTTGTTCATGGTTAATAGATCATGGTTCATGGTGTTCATTGTGAGCATAGCTTTTTTACCATGATCTATGAACAATGAACTATCTACTAAGCATTCTTTTCAGCAAAATCTTGCATAGCTTCGATCAGCACATGCACGCTGGTGATAGGTAATGCATTGTAAATAGATGCCCTGAAACCACCTGCACTGCGGTGACCTTTGATACCTACTATACCGCGCTCTTCGGCTAATTTAAGGAACGGTTTTTCGTGCTCCGGATTTTCAACCAGGAAGCATACATTCATCTTCGAACGGTCTTCCGGAACGCATACACCTTTAAATAAAGGGTTACGGTCAATCTCTTCGTACAAAGCTGCTGCCTTGGCATCGTTAGCCTTCTCGATAGCTGCAACACCACCATTGGCTTTTAACCAACGCAGGGTAAGCATAGATACATAGATAGCAAAGCATGGAGGCGTATTGTACATTGAGCCACCTTCTATCTGTGTTTGATAGTTAAACATTGATGGTATCTTACGATCAACCTTGCCTAAAATATCATCCTTAACAATTACCAAAGTTGTACCGGCAGGGCCCATGTTTTTTTGAGCGCCTGCATATATCAAACCAAAATCGGCAACGTTAACTACGCGGCTAAATATATCCGACGACATATCGCAAATCATTGGTATTGGCGATTTAGGGAACTCATGTAACTGTGTACCGTAAATGGTATTGTTTGATGTGATGTGCAAATAAGCCGCATCCGTAGGGATCACAAAATCTTTAGGGATATGGCGGAAGTTATCCTCTTTAGCTGTAGCCAAAACTTCTACATCGCCAAAATACTTAGCTTCTTTTAAAGCCTTGTTTGCCCAAACACCACTCTCAACATAAGCAGCTTTGCCGGTTGATGGTAATAGGTTATAAGGCACCATAGCAAATTGAGTACTGGCCCCACCTTGTAAAAACAATACAGAGTAACCTTCGGGAACGTTAAACAGTTCTTTTACCAAACTGATAGCTTCGTCCAAAACAGCCTCAAACTCTGCCGATCGGTGTGATATCTCTAAAATTGACAATCCAATTCCGTTCAAATCTACAACAGCCTCGGCGGCTTGTTTCAGTACTTCGTGTGGTAAAATGCCTGGTCCGGCACCAAAATTATGTTTCATATTAATTGTGTTTATTATGCTTATCTGGCCAAGAATAAGGTTTTAACGTTAAAAACTATAGACTTGGTATATTATCATACTTGCTAAAAACAAAGTACTCTATTAAGAGTATGTAAATTTTAACGCCCCGAAGTTAGCAATTTGAAATTAGTTAGCTACTTTTTATCAAAATTATTTGATAACACCGATTAGCTAAATGTTAATAAATCTTTACTAAAAATTCAGGAAATGTGTTTAAGCCTGCTGATGGCATTTTTTGGATCGGCCGCCGAAAACACAGCATTGCCCGCAACCAATACATTAGCACCTGTGCTTATTAGTTTGGCAGCGTTGCTTTCATCCACACCACCATCAATCTCAATATAAACATCGGGGTTACGTGTAGCGCTTAATTTTTTAAGATCAGCTATTTTTTTATAGGTGTTCGGGATAAATTTTTGTGCCCCAAAACCCGGATTTACAGACATGATAAGCACCATATCCAAATCTTCAATAATATCATCCAGCACGGCCACAGGCGTATGCGGATTAATAGCTACCCCTGCCCTGCAACCTAACTCTTTTATCTTGTTAACGGTTCTGTTTAAGTGCATGCAGGCTTCGTAATGTACAGTGATACCATCGGCGCCGGCGCTCTTAAATTCTTCGAGGTATCTATCGGGATCAACGATCATCAAATGCACATCCAAAGGTTTCTGCGCGTACTTTTTGATAGCCTTAATAACCGCGAAACCAAACGAGATATTAGGTACAAAAACACCGTCCATCACATCAACATGTATCCAGTCGCCTTCGCTTTGGTTAAGCATGTCTATGTCTCTTTGTAAATTGGCAAAATCAGCCGTTAATATAGATGGGGAGAGCAGATGGTTCATGCGCCAAACTTACACAAAAAATAAAATATACAGGATCGTATCAATCACAATTCAACAGCAGATCATAATACTTCTTCATCAAAATCGTATCATAATCAACCAGTGATTTATAAGCTTCGGCAACAAGTTCTATCAGGATGGCGGCGCCTAAAGCTCCGGCACCATTGGGGATTTCTTCGTAATATTTGATCAGATCTTTAACGCGGATAATTTCATACAACAGATCCTGTATCAGATCAGTCTGCCCGGTTTGACGTGGCGGTTCGCCCGATGGGCTGTTTAGAAAGCCTAACGGATCAGATGTTGGTGGCGGCGTAATCATTTACAAGTAGGATCGGATATTGGGACGCTGTTAATCATTAGTTATAATTAGTGAATCAAATACATAACCTGAGTATGCAAATTTCCTAAAAAAATCAACTTTTCATAGCGCCCCATAAAATACATACGAATTTGTCAGCAATTATCTTGCCATAATGCAAAAAAAGCCCCCATTGCTGGGGGCTTTTAAATAAAATATAGCTTTTACTAAAATTAGTTTTTAGCAGGAGCCTCAGGGCGTGGTAATAAAGCTTTACGAGAAAGTTTTAACTTACCTTGCTTATCAACATCCAATAATTTCACACGCACTTCATCGCCAATTTCAAAAATACCATCCATTGTTTCGATACGTTTGTGGTCAATTTCTGATATGTGCAATAAACCATCTTTACCCGGCATGATCTCAACAAACGCGCCGAAAGGCATGATAGAACGAACCTTACCTTCGTAAATTTCGCCAACCTCTGGTTTAGCTACGATCTGGCGGATACGGGTAACCGCTTTATCGATAGATTCTTTGTTATCACCAAAAATCTGGATGATACCTTGATTGTCTTTCTCTTCGATAGAAATGGTTGCGCCGCTTTCACGTTGCATTTCCTGGATGATCTTACCACCGGGACCGATGATAGCACCAATAAATTCTTTATCGATACGCATAGAAACGATACGTGGAGCGTGTTCTTTATAGTCTTCGCGCGGAGCGGTAATGGTTTTAGCCATTTCGCCAAGGATATGTAAACGACCATCTTTAGCCTGGTTTAACGCATTGGTTAAAACTTCGTATGATAAACCGTTTATTTTTAAGTCCATTTGAACAGCAACTATACCATTTTTAGTACCGGTTACTTTAAAGTCCATATCACCCAAGTGATCTTCATCACCTAAGATATCAGAAAGGATAGCGTATTTAGTACCCATTTCGTTGGTGATCAATCCCATGGCGATACCTGATACCGGGTTGGTAATTTTGATACCTGCATCCATCAATGCCAATGTACCGGCACAAACCGTAGCCATTGATGATGAACCGTTTGATTCCAAAATATCAGAAACGATACGGATAGTGTAAGGATTTTGATCTTCGGCAGGTAATACACGTTTTAATGAACGCATAGCCAAGTTACCGTGACCAATCTCGCGACGGCCAGCTCCCCTGTTCGGGCGAACCTCGCCGGTTGAGAAACCTGGGAAGTTGTAGTGCAACAAGAATTTTTGGTAACCATTGATGAACGCGCCATCAATCATTTGCTCATCATCCTTAGCACCTAAAGTAACCGAGGTTAATGATTGTGTTTCGCCACGTGTAAATACCGCAGAACCGTGAGCAGCGGGTAAATAACCAACTTCGCTCCAGATAGGGCGTATTTGTGTAGTTGTACGGCCATCTAAACGTTTGCCTTCATCTAATACAAGGTTACGGATAGCGTCGTACTCAACATCGTGATAATATTTTTTAGCTAATGATTTAGTGATATCATCTATCTCGCCTAAAGTAGCGATATAAGCATCTCTAACTTCTTTAAACTTAGCACCACGCTCATCTTTACCAGATGCAGCGCCGGCGATAGCGTAAACCTGATCGTAAGTTGCAGCGTAGATAGCTTTCTTCAAATCTTCGTTGCTATGCTCGTGGCTGTAAACGCGTTTTTCGGTTTTACCAAGTTCAGCAGTTAATTCTTTTTGAACTAAACACTGTATTTTAATAGCGGTGTGAGCGAATTTAATGGCTTCAACCAATTCAGCTTCCTGAATCTCGGCACTTTCGCCTTCAACCATGTTAATATCGTGTTCGCTACCTGCAACTATAAATTCTAAAGTTGCACGTTGCAATTGGGTTAAAGTTGGGTTGATCACTAACTGACCATCAACTTTAGCCACACGTACTTCTGATATAGGGCCGTTGAACGGGATATCAGAACAAGCTAAGGCTGCTGATGCAGCTAAACCGGCTAAACAATCAGGCATGATATCTTTATCAGCTGATATTAACGAGATCATTACTTGTGTATCCGCATGGTAATCACCAGGGAACATTGGGCGCAATGCACGGTCAACCAAACGGGAGATTAAAACCTCATAGTCTGACAAACGCGCCTCACGGCGTAAAAATCCACCGGGGATACGACCGGTAGCAGCATATTTTTCTTGATAATCAACAGATAGAGGCAAAAAGTCAATACCTTCTTTTGCTTCTTTTGACGATACTACTGTAGCCAATAACATGGTATCACCCATTTTAATTACCACAGAGCCATCGGCTTGTTTGGCCAATTTTCCTGTTTCGATCTCAATGGTGCGGCCGTCACCTAAATCGATTACCTTTTTAATTACGTTTAAACTCATCTTGTTTTTGTTTAACTGCATTTTTCATCTTTAGGAATGCAGCGGTTTTTATAGTGTTTTTTGTTGGAAACAAAAGTAAAAAAGCCATCAGCAAAATGCGACGGCTTTTTATAAGATCTCAAGAATATTTACTTGATGATATCGCGAAGCTCTAAAGCTTTGATAATAGCACGATATCTGTTAATATCTTTTTTGTAAAGGTAGGCTAACAATCCACGACGTTTACCTACTAACTTTTGAAGGGACAACTGTGTAGAAAAATCTTTCTTATTTTTCTTTAAGTGGCCGGTTAAGTGAGCAATGCGTGAAGTAAATAAAGCAACTTGTGCTTCTGTTGAACCTGTGTTGGTAGCAACGCCACCATGTTTTGCGAAAATCTCTGATTTCCATTCAGTACTTAAATACATTTCTTGAATAATATTAAAGCGTTAAATATTCTGTTAATTGTGGCGCAAAGGTAGTATTAGTTTTTGGTTTGTGCAAGTTATCCAAAGTGATCTGCCTGATGCGTAACATTATTCGCGCATGTTGTACAACTATGGAATATTCTTCAATAAATTAATAACTATCCTATTACAAAACATTAAACAATGTCGCAATCGCATATCCAAAGGCTTTTTATATTATTGTATGGAAATATGAACACTATATTTTCCAATTTCTTAAATACAAGCGTAAAATGGCATAAAAATTGACCATTATTTAACCATGGGTTGATATTTATCATTCACACACATGTTGGTGTAGCTTTTTATATACAACATAAAAAAGCGGACAAACACTTAAAAAATGCTGAATTTATGCTTTTAAGATACTTAATTTCATTCCCCTACTAATATTTAAGCTAATGTTAAAAAAAGTACTTGCCGTTGACGATGATCCTTATATTTTAGATGCCTTGGTTGAGCTTTTGAAATACTCCGGTTATGAAGTAAGCACCACACCTAAAGGCGATGAGGTGTTCAAAAAAATAGACGAGTTTTCTCCGGATATCATTTTACTGGACATTATGCTATCGGGCTTAGATGGCCGTGAGATTTGCAAAGAGATAAAAGCGAATGAAAAAACCAACATGATACCAGTGATCATGATATCGGCCACGCCAAACTTAACCCAATCGGTTATGGAGTCGGGCGCGAATGATTTTGTAGCCAAACCTTTTGATATTTTCCAGCTATTAGATAAGATAGAAGTACTGCTTAAAGCTTCCTGATGTAATCAAGAAACATTTGCATCGCTTCTTTCTTTTCGGGCGTAATGTTAAAATCTATCTTATGCATCAGGTAATCTTCCACATCAAAATCGCCGTAACTTGGTAATTCTTTAAATAGCTTGTCGCGATTCTCTAGACCAAGTTTCAGAGCGGCATTAAACTCTTCAATAAAATCTTCAGCAATTGGCTTATTAGCTATCCAACCGGCAAACATAAACGGCAGCCCGGTAAACTTTTGCCACTCTTCGGCCAAATCATAAGCGTAAGCGTATTTCTCCGCTTTACCAAAGGTCCTGTCCCCTATTTGCACAAAGGCGGTAGTAGCTTCCGCCGATCGGCTGTAATCATCAGCATCAACAACAAACTCCGGTTGTAGCTTCCAGTAATTTTCCAACAACACTTTAGCCAGGTTATTTGACGAGCGCGATTGCGGGTCTAACTGCAACGTTCTCACATCCTTAATCTCACAATTGCTAAATATGAAAACAGAATTAACAGCACCTACCGCACCGATGCAATAATCGGAAATGATTTCCCAATTGGGAATGTTCAATACAGCGGCAACGGGTATCAGGCCAATATCAACTACATCATCAATCAGCTTCTGGGCGCAATCTGCCGGGGCATCAAGGCTCAGTTCTATCTTGTCTAATATATTCGGAGAGTGGTTTATACCGTATAAAAAGGGTTTGGTATTGGTATAACTAACGGCAGATATTCTTATTTTTTTCACAGATCGGGAGCCATATTTTTTAGATGGTTAGAGTTGTTAAACTCTGCTATTTCAAATTTACTACCATCAAAGGTAACTTTGTATAATATCACATTTTGATGCGGAAACTCATCCATATGTGTTAAATCAACCCCTGTTAACAAGCATAAAAACAAACGCATAGCACGGCCATGCATACAAATTAATACCGTTTCTTCTTCCTGGTGACTCATGATCACTTCAAGCGCCTGCTTTTGTTTAGCCTGCAACTCGTTTGGGCTTTCTCCGCCTTGCAGTTTTTCGTCTAAACGGCCTTCCATCCAATCACGCATGATCTTTAAAAAAGCAGCCTTATTTTCGGACGTGCTGGTTTGGCCTTCGTAAATACCCCAGGCTAACTCGTTTAAGCCACCCAGTTTTTCATAAGGGATACCTGCTTCAATAAATTTCTGAACGGTTTGGTAAGTGCGTTTCAGGTTTGATATATAAACCTTATCAAACGGAATATTCTTATATGTTTCGTAAAAAGCGGCGCCTTGAGCGCGGCCCCTGTCGTTCAAATCGGCATCAATTCCACTGCCTTGAATAATACCCTGCTTGTTCAGGTCGGTTTGCCCGTGGCGGATGATGTATAGTGTTTTTATCATTAGTTTATTAGTTCATTGGTTCATTTAGTTGATTGGTTTTGACCTACTGATTCGTTGCCTTGCTTAGCACTAATGAACCAATGGCCAGTGAACCAATGAACTATTGAACTACTGGCAATCTATAAAATTGCGGCTTAGGTGCATCAGTAAACTCAACGTTGTTATAGTCTGTAATTACATTATATAAGGTGTCGCGTTCTATAGGGTAACGGCCAACGTGTTTTATTAGTTCAACCAGTTCCTTAGTGCTCATACCCGGATTTTTCTCCTCTGCTCCTGCCATCGAATAGATCTTGGTGGTATCGTCAAGTGTCCCGTCAATATCATCCACACCAAAATTCAATGATAATTGCGCTGTAGTTCGGCTTATCATAGCCCAATAAGCTTTAATGTGATCAAAGTTATCGAGATAGATTCGCGCGATAGCGTAATTACGCAAGTCTTCAACTACAGTTGATTCGGGCACGTTGCTCATCTGGTTATCCTGGTTACGGAACTTGAGTGGGATAAACGTTTGGAAACCACCTGTTTTATCCTGCAAAGTACGCAGCCTTTCCATGTGGTCAACACGGTGTTTAAATTGCTCGATGTGGCCATAAAGCATGGTCGCGTTTGAGCGCATACCCAGTTTGTGCCATTCCTCGTGGATCTGTAGCCATTGCTCGCCAGTACATTTATCTTTAGCTATCTGGTCGCGAATTTCAGGATCAAATATCTCGGCGCCACCGCCCGGCATTGATTCCAGCCCGGCATCTTTCATCAGCGCCATTCCGGTTGCGTAATCCATTTTGGCTTTTTTGAAGATGTAGTGGTATTCAACCGGCGTTAAAGCTTTTACATGCAACTCTGGTCTGTGCTCTTTTATCCGGCGGAACAACTCAGCATAAAACGGAACATCGTATTGTGGCAATACACCACCTACAATGTGTACCTCGGTAACAGGTTCATTATCGTATTTTTTTACGATGTTGAGCATATCATCCATAGTATATTCCCAACCTTGTGAGCGCTCTTTAATTAAGCGGGAGTACGAGCAAAACTTGCAATCGTACACGCAAAGGTTAGTAGGCTCGATATGGAAGTTACGGTTAAAATAAGTTTTATTGCCGTGGCGTTTTTCGCGGATGTAGTTGGCTAAAGTACCCAGGTAGGCCAGTTCGCCTTTTTCGTAAAGTAATACACCTTCATCAAAAGTAATGCGCTCGTTGTTGTAAACCTTTTGGGCTATAGCCTTTAATTCGGGCAGCAGGTGCGGGTTATTCAATAAGACGGTTAGAGATAGTTCGGAGTCCATTGTAATTCCTTTGTTCGCAAAAGTACGATAAAGGGGCAAATTTTTTGATCATTTTGATGTAACAAAGAAATACATGTTATAACTTTTATTATAAACACCTTATAATCCTACAATCTCCTTAATCGTTATCCCCATAAAACAATCATCCTGGCATCCTTCAGGCACATGCCCACAGCTTGATAGTAAGCCTTTATCATCCGTTTCAAAGTAAATCGTATTTTTCTCCTTGTCTACTGTCAGCCACTCATTTTTAGCTTTGGTATATATATCATCCAATGTTAACAGGTCAGCCCCTTCTAAATTATGTGTATTCAAATTAGCAGCGGTTTCGCTCCATGTTTTATAAGTTTCTAATGGTCCGTTATTTATTCTACGGGTAGCTATATAGTCGCGCGCTGTAATTTTGCCGCCCTGGACAATTATTTTTGTCGAAGATCCAAAACCAAATACAGAGCCGGAAACAACTGTATAGCTATAGTTATTATTTACACTGGCTTTATAGGCGATCCATTTTTTTAAGCTTTGATCATAAGTTAAGCCCGATGTAGAAACGATCTCTTTAGAGCAGGATGTTAAAAGGATAACTAATGTGAGGATAAGATAAAGTTTGGTTTTCATTGTGAGATATTTATAACAGTACGATAAAAGCTCATCGATCGCTACAGCAAATACTTATAAAAAATATTACCTTCATCGGTAACATTAACATCACATGAAAAAATCGATCATCTTATTATTGCTTATCCTTCCACTGACGGCATTTTCTCAGGAAATATTTAGCACCTTGATCAATCAGAACTATGAGCAATTGGCTATTCTGGCAAAGGCTGAAAAGAATTTGAAAGTTACAGACAAAAATGACATGACTCCCATTTTAAAAGCAGCAAGTTTAAACGATTTTAAAGCTTTGAAAATTCTGGTTGAAAATGGGGCTGATGTTACGGACAAAACAAAATCCGGCTGGACACCTTTGATGATAGTTTGCCAGGTTGGAGATGTAGAGATGGCTTCTTATCTGATCAGTAAAAACAGTAATATTGATGCTAAAGGTGAACATGAATGGAACCCGATAATCATCGCATCACGAAACGGAAAGACTGATATTGTAGAGTTATTGATAAAAAAAGGAGCTAACGTAAATAGTAAGGCTTTAGATAATACTACGCCGTTAATTATTTCATCATTTAAAGGTCACGTTAAAATAGTAAAACTACTACTCGAAAACGGTGCCAACACCGAAGTTGTTACCCGCGACAAAGAAACTGCTCTTTTTTTAGCCGCTCAATATGGGTACGAAGAAGAAGTTAAACTACTATTACAATTCCATGCCGATAAAAACTTCACCAGTAAAAATGGTTTAAGTGTTTGCCAGGCTGCCAAAAATAACGGACATTCGGATATCTGCAATTTGTTGCAATAAACAATCTATTTGTAGCTTTGCAACCTCTACGCAAATACCATGAAAATTGAAACCATAGCTATACATGCAGGTAACCAGGCCGATAAGGAAAGCGGTGCCGTAATACAGTCCATCACCATGTCAACCACCTTTAAACGGGAAAATGGTGAGTACCCAGGCGGGCATATCTATAGTAGATCGAGTAATCCTAACCGTACTTCGTTAGAGCATGTATTGGCTCAATTAGAGGGCGGTGCAGATGCGGCAGCATTTTCATCGGGCAACTCGGCGGGTATGGCGGTATTTCAATCGTTAAAACCGGGCAGCCATATAATTGCGCCTGATGATATGTATCATGGTTTGCGTAACCTGTTAAAAAACGTTTTTGTTGGGATATTAGAGTTTGATTTTGTAGATGTGAACGATGAACAAACTTTATTGAATACCATTAAACCCAACACGGGTTTGATCTGGCTGGAAACACCATCAAATCCATTATTAAAAATTACAGATATTAAAAAAATTGTCGCGATAGCTAAACAGAATAACCTGTTGGTGGCGGTTGATAATACCTTTGCTACTCCAATTTGCCAGCAGCCTTTAAGTTTAGGTGCCGATGTGGTAATGCATTCCACAACCAAATACTTTGGCGGCCATAGCGATTTGATGGGTGGCGCTTTAATTACCGTCGATAAAAGTGATTGGTGGGATAAAATACGCCAGGTGCAGGAAATGGGTGGTGCTATCCCCTCGCCTCATGATTGCTATATGCTGGTGCGCAGCATCAAAACGTTGCCTTATCGGATGAAAGGTCATGTTCAAAACGCGCAAGCACTGGCTGAGTTTTTAGAAAAGCATCCTAAAATTGAAAAAGTAATGTACCCGGGTTTACCATCACACCCACAATATACTGTAGCCAAAAAACAAATGTTAAGCTTTGGCGGGATGTTATCTTTTTGTGTAAAAGGCGGCGCTGATGAAGCCGTTAAAGTGGTAAACGCCGTTAAAATTTTCACTCAGGCAACCAGTTTAGGCGGTGTAGAAAGCTTAATCGAGCACCGGGCCATGGTTGAAGGGCCAGATACCAAAACGCCTAAAAACCTGCTCAGGGTATCGGTAGGATTAGAAAACATTGACGATTTGATAGAAGATATCTCACTGGCTATCAATACGATATAAAAATTACAGAATATAGTTTTGTAAAGTAGTTTTTACTGTACTATATTTGAAACATTATTTGGTAGCGATACCATAAAGATCAATCCCTCAAAAGGTTTGGTTTATAAAGAAGTGGCGAGAGATCAGGCTCATTAACCCACTGGCAACCCTCCAAGGCGGAGAAGGTGCCAAATCCTGGCCCGGTGAATGGATCATCGGGGGATATAAATGTACAACCATGAAAATACTGTTGTTGCTTTTAGACCTCTTTAATTTCCGTACGAACGCTCGTCGTGCTTATGCTTTGGTTCCTGTTTCAAACAAACCAATGTATATGTGTAGCAGCATTAATTGCTAAACGACAGAGAGCGCGTACTTTTTCTACAAGAAAATTTCGTGTACAATTTCAAAGTAAAGGCATCCGCTTGAGATTTTCAAATCAACAACATCAAAAAATAAGCTTCCATTATTGGGAAGTATCTACATAAATTAATGAGCGCAGAAACATTTAAATATCCAAAAACCATTACACTGGAATCCGGCCAAAAGCTTCATGGGTTACAAATTGGGTATCATACTTTTGGTAAGCTGAATAAAAACCGCAATAACGTAATTTGGGTTTGCCATGCACTAACGGCAAACTCGGATGTGATGGATTGGTGGGCCGGCCTTTTTGGCGATAACGACCTGTTTAACCCCGAAGAGCATTATATTGTATGTGCCAATGTTTTAACATCGCCTTACGGAACAACTAACCCGTTGAGTATTAATCCACTTACCAAACAAAGTTATTATTTAGCATTCCCGCAGGTTACCATCAGGGATATGGTTCAGGCGCACCAATTATTAGCTGATCATTTGGGTATTGATAAAATTAAAGTATTAATTGGCGGCTCATTAGGCGGTCAGCAGGCTATGGAGTGGGCTATTATTGAACCTGGAAAAGCCGAGCATCTGATATTAATTGCTACCAATGCTAAGCATTCGCCATGGGGTATAGCCTTTAACGAAGCTCAACGTTTGGCCATAGCTACCGATCGTACATTTTACGCCAACAAACCTAATGGTGGTAACAAAGGCTTAAAAGCGGCCCGTAGTATGGCGCTCCTATCCTACCGTGGCTACGAGGCTTATTGCAGCACACAGTTAGATAAAGACCAGGATAAACTTGACGATTACAAAGCATCATCATACCAAAACTACCAGGGCGAAAAGTTGGTAAAGCGCTTTAACGCTTACAGCTATTGGTATTTAAGTAAGGCGATGGATTCGCACAATGTGGGCCGTGGCCGGGATGGTGTGGAGCAAGCTTTGAATGCTATTCAGGCTAAAACTTTGGTTATCGGCATTAAGTCGGACTTTTTATTTCCTACAAACGAACAGAAAATACTAGCAGAGCATATCCCTAATGCCGTTTACTCGGAATTTGATTCGCCATTCGCGCATGATAGCTTTTTGATTGAGACGGAGATATTAACCAACACAATCGGAGCCTTTTTAGGCGATAGCTTGAGTGGGAAAGTAGTGCAAATGCAAACAGCTTAAGATAGAATTAAGAAGCGACAATCAGGAATCAAGGACAGAGGCCTTGCATAGTTCGCGATTGCTTCGTTCCCTGTCTGCCGACAGGCAGGCTGGCAATGATATACTTGATATATAAAAAACAACAACAGAATACCAACACAATAAATGAGCAAAAAACTAAAATTAGGCATATTTGGCTTCGGTGTAGTGGGACAAGGACTACACGATATTATCCGCACCAAAGCCTTAAATTTCGAGATCATAAAGTTCGCGATCAAAGACCCTAACAAGAAACGCAGCTTACCTGCCGAACTATTCACTACCGACAGAAATGTGATACTGGATAACCCGGAGATCGATACTATTGTTGAATTGATCAATGATTCGGAAGCGGCTTATCAAATTGTTAAGCAGGCATTATCAACCGGTAAAAATGTGGTATCGGCAAGTAAAAAAATGATTGCCGATAATCTGGAAGAACTTATCCAACTGCAAAAAGAGCACGGTACTTCTCTATTATACGAGGGCGCTGTTTGCGGTAGTATCCCCATCATCCGCAACCTCGAAGAGTATTATGATAATGAGTTATTACACTCTATCAGCGGTATTTTTAACGGCTCGTCAAACTATATCCTATCCAAAGTTTACAACGAAGGTTTAGATTACGATACCGCATTAAAGCAAGCGCAGGATTTAGGCTTCGCCGAAACCGACCCAACATCGGATGTTGGTGGTTTTGATGCTAAATACAAACTGGTTATCGCAGCATCGCATGCTTATGGTGTTGTGGTTAAGCCCGAGGAGGTTTTGAATATCGGGATCCAAACCTTATCAAACTACGACCTGCAATATGCTAAAGAGAAGAGCCTTAAAATAAAATTAGTACCCGTAGCTAAAGAATTAGACGATAAACATGTAGCCATGTTTGTGTTACCACGATTTGTGAGCGCTGGTCAGTTTTTATACAACGTGGATAACGAATACAATGGTGTGGTAGTACAGGCCGCTTTTGCTGATCAGCAATTCTTTTTTGGTAAGGGAGCTGGTGGACACCCAACGGGTTCGGCGGTATTGTCGGACATAGCGGCTTTGCGTTACGATTATCAGTACGAGTACAAAAAAGCGCACGAAAAGAAAGACCTGAAATTTACCAACGATATTGAGCTGGATATTTACCTGCGTTATGATGATGAAAGTTTGGTAGAGGCACTCGGCTTTAGCCACATTCAGGAACGTTACTATTCGGGTAATTTCCGTTTTGTGATCGGAACTTTGAAATTAAAAAGCCTGATCGCAAACCAGCATCGTATATCATCACAAAATGCATTTGTTGCATGTGTTGGTGATTTAAGTGAGATAAAACTTTCTGTGTAGAATAATTGAACAGCCGTGATTTGTAGTAGACTTTTCTGGAAAATGTTAAAGTCAGGGGATGTTTAAGAGACATCCCTTTTTTTGTACGTTCTTCTCTCCCTAATGTATTTTACTTACAATAGCCTGTTTTGCACACCGCGTATATTTTATATTTTTGCATTTCAATCTCACATCCGCCGCCTTGATAGAATCGATAAAGAAACTGTTTACCAACCGCAAATTTGTATTAATACTTTGGTTTGGCCTTAGTTTTATTGCCGCCCTTAAACAGGTGCTTTTCCATGCCATCAACAATTACAAAATCTATAAATACACGTTTTACGATCTCATCAATCAAAAAAACCTGTTTTTACAATACCCCCAGTTTTTTGAAGATAAAAACCACTACGGGCCAGTATTCGCGCTGGTTATAATGCCCTTTTACTTTTTACCCGACGGTTTTGGGGTAATGTTGTGGAGTGTATTCAACTCATACATGTTATATAAAGCGGTTACGCTTTTGCCCATCACCGATAAAAAGCAGGTGGCCATATTTTTAATTTGCGCTCATGAATTGATGACAACCTCGTTCAGCGTGCAGGTTAACCCACTGGCTACCAGCTTAATTATATTGAGTTTTATATTCATCCGCAACAAGCAGGATTTTTGGGCGGCCTGTATGATAGCCCTGGGAACTTACATAAAGCTTTATGGGATTGTGGGACTGGCCTTTTTCTTCTTTTCGGAAAACAAGATCAAGTTCACGTTGAGCATGGTTTTCTGGACGGTAGTTTTCTTTGTGTTACCGATGCCGTTCTCATCGCCCCATTTTACGGTGCAATGTTATAAGGATTGGTATAAAAGCTTATCCGAAAAAGATATTGAAAACTCAGGCTCTACCATGCAGGATATCTCTGTTAAGGGTATGGCAAGGCGCATTTTTAATGTACCAGGCTTATCAAAAATTTGGTTTTTGGTGCCGGGGGTATTGCTTTATCTATCATCATACATCCGGATCAACGCTTACAAAAACGTAAACTTTCAATTGCTGATATTGGCTTCTACCTTGATATTCCCTATTATTTTTAGCAGCAGCAGCGAATCTCCAACTTATATTATCGCCTTTTTGGGTGTGGCCATCTGGTTTATTAATCTGGATAGGCCCATTACCAATTTTGAATGGTTCCTGCTTATTTTCGCGGTGGTGATCACCAGTTTTTCACCGTCAGATCTGTTCCCTAAATACATTAGTACACATATCACTAAAAAATATGCTTTAAAGGCACTACCTTGTTTAATGATATGGCTCAAAATTATTTATGAAACCTGGACAAGGCCATTCAGCACCAATGAAACTGAGCCCAAACTACAACCTACGTTAACCACATGAAAAGGAAAATATCGGTAGTTGTACCATCCTTTAATGAGGAAGGAAATATTGAGGTTTTAGCTTCGAGGTTGTTGGATGTGCTCAAAACTTTACCCCAATACGTTTACGAGGTTATTTTTATTGATGATGGCAGTTCCGACCATACTTTAGATAAACTGAAAGGGCTATCGCAGATGGACCCTAACTTTTATTACCTGGAACTTTCGCGAAATTTTGGGCATCAGAATGCTTTAAAGGCCGGTTATGATTTCGCCACCGGCGATTGCATCATCAGTATGGATGGCGATATGCAGCACCCGCCGGAGCTGATCACCCAGTTTATTGAGAAGTGGGAAGAAGGATATGATGTAGTGTATTCTACCCGCGAATACCAGGACGATGCCACGTTTTTCAAAACCAAAACATCGGATATATTTTATAATATGATCAACTCGCTATCGGATACCAAACTGGAAAAAGGCACCGCCGATTTCAGGTTGATAGACCGTAAGGTAGCCAACGTTTTGGTACAGTTGAATGAGAACGGCTTGTTTATGCGTGGGCTGATCAAATGGTTGGGCTTTAAACAATACGCCATTAACTACCAGGCGGATGCCCGTTTCTCTGGCAAAAGCAAGTACACCGTTAAGCGGATGGTGAAGTTTGCCGTTGAAGGTATTACGGCATTCAGCGTTCGCCCGTTGAATATCGCTATTGGTATTGGGGCATTCTTTTCGTGTATGTCGCTGCTTTATATCCCCTACATTGCCTGGACCTTTATGTACGGACATGAATCACCTGGTTGGGCTTCGGTTTTGGCCTCGGTTGTATTTTTCGGGGGCTTAAATTTAATGGTTTTGGGCATTATTGGCCTTTACTTAGGTAAAATGTTTATGCAGGCCAAGCAGCGCCCTAATTATATTATCCGGTCAACTAACCTCGAAAACACAAAATATTGATACTACTGAGCTTTGATATTGAAGAGTTTGATATGCCGTTTGAATACGGTAAAAGCATTGATTTTGCCGAGCAATTAGCCATATCAACCGAAGGCACCAATAAAATATTGGATATTATGGCCAGGCGTAATATCAAAGCAACATTTTATTGCACGGCTAATTACGCCCTGAACAAACCAGATGTTATTGCCCGTATTGTGAACGAAGGTCACGAAATAGCATCGCATGGTTATTATCATTCCGACTTTAAGGTGGAGCATTTAAAGCAATCAAAAGATACTTTGGAGCAGCTAACCGGCAAACAAGTAAAAGGCTACCGCATGGCCCGGATGATGCCTGTAGATGAGCTGGAGATATTTAAAGCGGGTTACCAATACAATTCGTCCATTAACCCAACCTACCTTCCCGGAAGGTATAATAACTTTAGCAAGCCCCGCACCTGGTTTTATCAGGATGGAGTGTTGCAATTGCCATCTTCGGTATCGCCGTTGGTACGTTTCCCGTTATTTTGGCTGTCATTTCATAATTTGCCGATGGGTATTTTGAAATGGTTAAGTAAAAAAACTTATCGTAAGGATGGATACCTCAACCTTTACTTTCATCCCTGGGAGTTCACTGATCTGAAAAAGCCTGAGAAATTTGGTTTCCCCGGATATGTAAGTAAGAATACCGGTGTTGATTTTGAAAAACGGATAGACAACTTTATTGGCTGGGCGCAGAAGGAAGGTTACCGCTTTTGTACTACTGGTGATTTTGTGGAGCGATTAGGTTAGCCTTGTATATTGACCATCAGTGGAACTACCTAGTTAAAAATGATAATATTGGCTAATATAAGTTGGCAAATTTATTTCCAAAAACAGAGATCAGGTTTTTATCCAGCCACGATTCCCTTGCGTCCCGATTAACAATCGTTCCATCCGGACTTATCAATACACTAAACGGTATTGAATTAAAATTGTACAAACGAAGTAGATCAATATCTAAAAGACCTTTTGTGTTTCTCAGTTGGATCCAGGTAGTGCCATCTTCTTTTATTGCCTTTTTCCATTTCTCTTCGTTATCATTAAGTGCTATCCCTACAACCTCAAATCCTGAAGATTTATATAGATCATATAACTTTTTCAGATGTGGGAAACCCAACCGGGACGGGTTATCCCATTCTGCCCAAAATTCCAATAATACATACTTCCCTTTTTTCAGAACATGATCTGAAAGATTAACCATCTTGCCGGAAGTATCCTGAAGGACATAATTTAAAAATGGTGCGCCCACGCTGGATTTATTATATTCTATAATTTTTTTGTTCAGTTCAGTCAATTTTGAACTTCCTAAGTAATGCTGATTTAGCCTCCTGTAAACACTGTCTATTTCTTTTTTCGAGAACTTATCAATATTCTTTTCAGTAATCAATATACCCAAAGGATTAGTTTCGTTCTCTTTGATAGTAGCCAACATATATTTCCTAGTGCTCATTTTGATACTGTCCAATGGTTTAATTATGGTCAGCCCTCTCGATACCGATCCCACCGGTGATTCCTTCAGGGATTTTAAGTAAGCAACATAGTTTTTTAATAATATTGAATACTGTTTTTTCCTGGTATCTAATTCATCATAAAATTCAATTAAACGATTTTGCAAGTCAGACCCGGTAACCTTAACTTTATTATACGGATAATTACTGGCTGTTACTGTGTTATAATGCGGAATATTAACGAAGTCCTTAACTATTCTAATATCACTATCCTCAACAAATAATCCTATAATCGGGGTTGCATAATTGATCTTGTTATGACGATTTGAAAGCAAATACACCGTCATGAATTGGGGTTTATCAACATGGCCTTCGAGCTTGAATTCGCCAGCATTTAATGCACAACTATCAATTACATTGGAAACCTCGCGACCGGAAAGATCAGTGGCTAAATAGGCCTTTAAGTCTTCCTTACAATTTGCTACTGTTATCGTTATTTTAAAATTAGCCTTACTCTGATAGCTAAACGAAGAGATTAAAATTATAGTAGCTATGGCAACCGATTTCGCTTTCTTGATATACATACAATGATTTTAGCTTGTGCAGGTAGATAATTACATGATATTCACCGCGTAAGTAATTACCAAGTTAGCTAAATTTCGTTATATGACTAAAACGAATTGATGAAAATGGTTAAGAATATCGCAAATTAATTGCCGTTCTCTGATCCGACATCCGCGACCGATTAACTTTGTATATAATTGGACCTACAATTTAGAGTCTGCATGAAAAAAAAGCACTCAGTCCTTCTGTTACTTAAACAAGTATCGAAATTAAAATCCCCTATTCACATCCCACTGCTCCATGTAATCGGCTACTTTGCGAAGGAATGAGCCCCCTAAAGAACCATCAACTACACGGTGATCGTAAGATAAGGATAGGAACATCATATGGCGTATACCAATTACATCACCTTCGGAAGTTGAAATAACGGCAGGCTTCTTTTTGATCACACCCAATGCCATAATAGCTACCTGCGGCTGGTTGATAATAGGTGTACCCATTACATTGCCAAACGAGCCTACGTTAGTTACAGTGAAAGTACCGTCTTTAACTTCATCGGGAGCCAGTTTGTTAACACGAGCGCGGGATGAAAGATCGTTAACGGCCTTGGTTAAACCTACCAGATTCAATTGATCGGCCCGGCGGATCACGGGTACTATGAGGTTACCTGTTGGTAAAGCAGTTGCCATACCAATGTTTATATCCTTGCGTTTGATGATCTGTGTACCATTAACAGATACATTGATCATCGGCAAATCCTTTATCGCACGGGCTATGGCTTCGATAAACAAAGGTGTAAAAGTGATCTTTGTTTTTTCGCGCTCTTCGAATTGGTTTTTAACCTTTTCGCGCCATACTACCATATTGGTTACATCGGCCTCAATGAACGAGGTTACGTGTGGCGAGGTGTGTACACTCATCACCATGTGATCAGCAATCAGGCGGCGCATACGGTCCATCTCAATGATCTCGTCGCCGGGATTTAAAGACACGGCGCGTGATGCTTGCTGCTGTGGTGGTGGCATGTATTGTTGCACAGGCGCTTGTTGTATATATTGCGGCTGTGGCGGCGCTTGCTGGTAATATTGCTGGGCAGGCGGTTGCTGTTGAACAGGTGGTTGATAATATTGTTGCTGCGCCGGAGGCTGTTGAACAGGCGGCGCTTGTTGTTGTACAGGCCGCGCTTGTTGCACTGGCGGCTGTTGAGCTGGCGCTTGCACTTGAGCCGGTTGTGGCACAGGAGTTTGCTGCTGAACCGGCGGCTGTGGGCGTGGTTGGGGTGCAGCTTGCGGCTGTGGCGCGTTTTGCGTTACCGGCCTTTGTTGTTGTACCGACTGCGGCCTTTGTGCAGGAGGTTGCGGACGTGGCGGAGCTGGCTTTGGCGCAGGTGGCCTGTTTGCCCGCTCTTTAACATAAGCTAATAGATCCTCCTTAGTTAAACGGCCCTCGGCACCACTGCCGGGGATAGTGTCTAATTCTTGCGGACTAACTTTTTCTTGTATGGCTATATTTTTCACCAATGGCGAGTAAAACCTGCTGCCTGCTGGCGGTAGTGGTTTTATTGCCCTTGGTTGTTGTATTTGTTCAACATATGGTGGTGTGTAAACCGGCTCTGGCGCGGCTTGTGTTACCGGTTGTGGCGTTGGCGCTTGTTTAACCGGTTCCGGTGCTTTGTATTCGGGCTGTGGTGCCGGTGCTGCCGCTTGTGGGGCGGATGCCGATGCTCCGGCCTCTGCGGTTTCAATAACGGCTATAACAGAGCCTACCTGTACAACATCGTTTATATTATATAATTGCTTTACCAGTGTACCTGCTACCGGTGATGGCACTTCGGAGTCTACCTTATCGGTAGCGATTTCCATAACGGTATCATCCATTGTAATACGGTCGCCTACACCTTTGCTCCATTTAATAATGGTTGCTTCGGCAACGCTCTCCCCCATTTTTGGCAAAAGTAAATTGTATAAGGCCATCTATAATGTTAGTAGTTGTTTGGAATTATAAACAATAATAACGCAAATTTACGAATTTTCCCTGAGTAAATTTATCAGCATGCCCATTCCTGTTATGGCAGTACGTTCAATATTCTGGATCCGCTTTTTGCCGAAGGTAAATTTACGGGCAACAGTTTTATTTTTATTGGCTACGGCTATCCAAACTGTACCAACCGGTTTATCATCAGAACCACCGCCAGGGCCTGCTACCCCGGTAACAGCTATGGCATAGTCCGACTTTAAATTGATCAGGGCACCTTCTACCATTTCGGTTACCGTTTCTTCGCTTACGGCACCATGGCTCCAAAGCGTTTCGTTTTTTACACCCAGCATACTCTCTTTCAAATCGTATGAATAGGATATCGCGCCACCTAAAAATACCTGTGATGAACCGGCATGTTGGGTAAATAAATGCGATATATAACCACCCGTGCAGCTTTCGGCAACAGATAAGGTTAGGCCTTTATCAGCCATTTCGTCCAGTATCGCTTTTTCTATCGGTACATCAACGTCGGTTACCACGCTTCTGCCAACCCGCATCATGATCTGATCAGCGTAAAGCTTAATCTCTTGTTGCAAAGTTTCTTCGTTTTCGCCGTAGGCGCTTAATCTTAAACGTACCGAGCCTAATTTGGGCAAGTAGGCCAGTTTAATGTGCGATGGCAGCGAATCTTCAATATCAGCAATCTTTTCGGCTAAAAAGGACTCGCCCTCGCCTACTGTCAATATGGTTTTGTGGGTGATTACCGGAAGCTTGAAGGTGGCTTTCAGTTTCGGGATAACCGATTCTTCAACCATGTACATCATTTCGTGCGGTACGCCGGGCATGGATACATATACCTTGCCATCAACATTAAACCACATACCGGGAGCTGTGCCGTTGTGGTTTACAATTACCTCGCAATTGGCGGGTATTTCGGCTTGTTTAATGTTTACTTCTAATAGCGGACGATTATATTTGGCAAATATTTTAGCCACATTATCTAACGCCTGCTGGTTTTGCACCATGCCTACATTAAAATATTCGGCAATGGTTTTTTTTGTGATATCATCTTTAGTTGGGCCCAGGCCACCTGTAATGATGATGATATTGGCGCGGTTTTTAGCTTCGCTTAAAGCGGTAAGGATATGTTCTTTACTATCAGATACCGAACTGATTTGCTTTACACGCACACCAATAGCGTTTAACTGCTGTGCTATCCATGCAGAATTGGTATCAACTATCTGGCCTATCAATATTTCATCGCCAATGGTAATAATTTCTGCAAGCATGTTAATAGTTATTGTTGTAATCTTTCCTTTTACTCAGTTTCAAATCCTGTAATACAGAAGCTTTCACCTTTAAATCTACACTATAAAATTTATAATATCCAAAAGGTATCCATTGGAAGGATAAGTCCCAGCAATGCAAGTCGCGGTAAATGGAGAGCGAGGTTGTACTTACCTTGGCTTGTTTCACATCAAAGCCCGATGTATACACCAGTTTCCACTTGGGTGTGATATTGATATCACCATTTAAATTAAGCGTACTTGTGGTAGTGGTAGCTACCCCTGTATTACTATAAAAAAAGTTAAAGCTCAAATTAACGTTCCAGGGAATATTAAAATCGACATAAGCGTTTGGATCGGGATTGATCAGGGCCAGTTTTTGCGCCTGGTTCTTATTCATGTTGTTGATGGTGTTAACCTGCTGCGCCTCGGCGGCCTTATTGGTTGGGCTATGCAACGATGCCGAGTTTAAGCTGACATCCATTGATAAGCTAAAATTGGTTAGGGTTGGAAAATGCCCATCCTGCCAGGTATAGCGATCAATAACATGTGCGTAACGAACTAACTGGTTGCCGCTTACAGAATCGCGTACCTGGTTAACGTAGGGGTTTAATGTACCGCTGAAGCTGATGCCCAGCTTTTGATTAAACAACGCTGTACGGCCCGAAAAACTGATAGGCGAAAGTTTTAATGAATCGGCAATGAGGTTGTAAAAAGTTGAGAACGAAAGACCTTGTAAAATGGGTATTTTGCGTTCGGTGCCGGATGTATCGCTACTTTTGGCGGCCATTTTTGCTTCTATATTGTTATCCAGACTTATAGCTAACCCGGCAGATTTACCACCACCCGGCCCACCATATACGCTTTGCTCAAAAATAGAATAAGTTTGGGTGGTATAAGGATATGGGATGGTTGCATTACTAACAATGGTGTTGTAATAACCATATTTAGGATCGGCAAAGTTTGGCCTGTACTGGAAACTCACATTGGGGGTTATAACCTGCCGGATAGCCTTTAAGTTACCCTTTTTAAATAACACAGTACTGTATAACTTAGTTGAGAAACCGCTGGAAATACTGTAATCGCCGGCACGCCTAAAACCCTGAACGGTATCAACAACCAGTGTATTATCACCCAAAACGCTGCCACGCTCGTAATGCTTGCGTATGGTTTGGAAATAATCGCGTTCGTTATAGTTAAAGCTTGAGTTAAACTGGAAATATTTTAAAATGTTTAAACTTAAGCTTACCGGTATTTGTTGGTTAAACCCATTTTGAAATTTCTTTTTAAAGGTATTTGCCGTAAATAACTGAGCCTCCGGAATTTGGGACACCGAATTGGTTCCCTGCAAACTATAACCTACGGTAATGCGCTGATACCATTTTTGTTCGCCAATACGGTCTTTAGAATCAAACGGGCTTAAGGTTGCCATGTTTAAGCTAAAGCTTGGCAAGGTTAGATCAACGGTTTGCTTGGTCAAATCTTGCCGGTGAGCTAAGTTGGCTGTAAAGTTAAAGGGCGAACCTGGCCATGTTTTACCGAAAGCTATACTTGAGCCTATGTTATTTTGTGTTAGGGCCTGGATATTATAATCGCCATTGGCACGGGTATTTTGGTAATAGCTTGATGTACCCGCATTTACCGAAGCGCTAAACGTTGTACCCGGGTGGGCATTAGCATCTTGACTATGGCTCCAGTTGATGTGAAAATCTTTACTGGGCGGGTCGGTTTCTAATCCAACTTTAGTTGAGGCATAGCTTAATGATATATTACCCTGGTATTTGTACTTCTTTAAATAGCGCGATGATACATCAACAGTGTACGAACCTTTAGTGTAATAGTTACCCAGCGTTGTTACATCCATATAATCGCTCACGGCAAAGTAGTAACCAAAGCCTTTTAGGTAAAAACCCAATTGTTGATCTTCGCCAAAGGTTGGCAAAATAAACCCTGACGATTTTGAATCGGGTTTTGGGAAAAAGCCGAACGGAATAAATAAAGGCAAAGGTACGCCCTCAATTTCAAGATATGCCGGGCCGGATATGATGTGATGCTTTTCGGCAATACCTTTGGTTATCACAATACCAAAGTGGGTATCGGGATAAGGCAGATCACAGGTACTAAAGAGTACATTTTTATAGGCTACCTCTTCGTCATTCAATCGCTTTGCAGTACCGCCCGATAAAAAATTACCATCCTGCTCGGATGCGGCATTAAAAATTAAACCCTTTTTGGTTTTATAATTAAAGAGCAATGAATCGGCCGCGAGGGGTTTATCAGACCCTTGCTTAAAAAGTGGACGAACGCTGTAACGCTTTGTTCTGGGGTCGGGCAAGCCGCTGGCGAATATGGTATTCTTTTTATAATCAACACGTATATAATCCGCGTCGAGCTCAAAATCTTCGTACGTTACGCGCGCCGAGCCCCATAACTGTAATGTTTGATTCACATTATCAGCATGAGTTGAATCTTTTGCCGTATATTTAATTTCGGATGCGAGAGCGCTTTTAGATTTTTTTGTGGTATCTGCTTTAGTTCCTTTAATGGTTACTTCGTTTTTTACCTGGGGCTTTCTATTGCGGTTTCTTAACAGATTTTTATTTTTTAGCGTATCAAGCTGAATAATAGTATCGCGCAAGCTGATATGGCTTACATTTGCACGACGGGGCGCCGAGTGTACGTGGACAAGAAAAGCAAACAATAAAAGAAAAAAGAGACTTATAAATTTCAAAATTGATTATGAATAGTATTTTTGCAGATATTGATTACTTGCGGCTTCAAAAATAATGAAAAATAAGGCATTGAAAAGATACATTTATAGTTTGTCACCATTACTTTTTTTATTACTGCTATGTTCTTACAAAACAGACGCTCCTGTTAAAAAAACCAAGAAGGATACGGTAAACGCAAGTTTTAAAATGCGCACGCTGATTATTGATGCCGGGCACGGTGGCCATACCGGTGCCGCGGGTTCATATTCTACCGAAGAAGGTGTAACGCTGGCGTTGGCATTTAAATTGCAAAAAGCGGTAGAAAAAAATATACCGGGCCTGAATGTGGTGATGACACGTACCACTCCGGCCGGTGTATCGTTGCAAAAACGATCGGACATAGCGAACAATAGTAAGGGAGACTTGTTCATATCGTTACACTGTAACTCGCTGTCCGACAGGACATCATACAGCCATGGTAAAAAGATACGTGTGCCGGATAAAAGTGGCCGTGGCGTTTTAGTATTGGTTTACGGTTTTCATAGGGATAAAGAAGAAACTGCAGCGTTGCGGGAAAACTTGTTTGAAGAGCAAGCCGGCGGAAAAGGCATAGCCCAGGCTTTTGACCCTAATGACCCTGTAGCGTTGATACAATTGAATGCATTTAAAGCTAAATACCGTAAAAACAGCATACGTTTTGCAAACTTAGTGAACGGTGAATTCGTAGATACGGATGGTAGGCATAGCGATGGTGTAAAAGAACAGGGTATATTGGTTTTATGCCACAGCGCAATGCCCGCAGTGCTAATTGAAACCGGCTTTATCAATAACCCAACCGACGAAGAGTATTTAAACTCGGAAGCCGGGCAGAATGAAATAGTGGCATCAATTGTGCGTGCATTAATTGAGTACAAAAAAGAAGTTGAATAAAAAGTTCACCTAACAAAACACAATTTTGAAAATATCAAACGAAACCAAAATAGGCGCGTTAACCGTTGTGAGTGTAGCTATACTAATATTAGGCTACAGTTTTTTAAAGGGTAATGACGTTTTTACCACCGAAAATAAGTTTTATGCAGTTTATACCGATGTTACCGGCCTTACGGTATCAAAACCAGTGCTGGTAAATGGTTTCCAGATAGGGCGCGTATCACACTTAACTCTACAACCCAGTGGTACAACCCTGGTTGAATTTAAAGTTCAGGATAAGTATGATGTGCCTAAAAACACCGTTGCTAAGTTAGATGGCGACCTTTTAGGAAATAAAACCATCAACTTTCAGTTAGGTAACAGTAAAGAAATGGCCGAAAGCGGAGCCACGCTTGATGCCAGTGTGAAAGGAAGTTTGGCCGAAAGCCTGCAACCGGTGCAAGAGAAAGCCAAATTAATAGTAGCTAAAATGGATTCGATACTATCCTCGGTTAACAATATTATGAACCCGCGTTTCCAAAAAAATGTTGACCGCAGCTTTAACAGCATCGCCAATACCCTACAATCGTTAGAGGGTACAACGCAAAAGGTTGACGCTTTGGTGGGTAAGCAAAGTGTGCGCATTAATAATATTTTGGCTAATGTGGAGTCTATTTCGGCTAATTTAAAAAGCAGTAATCAATATTTGACCGGTACATTATCTAACTTTAACAAGATAAGCGATGATGTTGCCAAAGGCCATATTAAAGAAACTTTAGAGAACGCAAATAAGGCTGTTGCCGAGCTACAGGCTACTATTGCCAAGATCAATAATGGTACAGGTTCGATGGCTTTATTGCTGAATGACGATAAGATGTATAACAACCTGAAGGATGCATCGGCTAACTTGAATAACCTGTTTATTGATATTAAGGCGCATCCGAAGAATTATGTAAGCTTCTCGGTATTTGGCGGGAAGAAGAATTAAGTTGTTGATTAGTTGATTGGGTGAGTAGTTGATTGGTTTAAACAATGAAGACTCCTAAGCTTGATTTAAGTGTATCTGAAAAATCTTCGCTAAAAAAAGCGGGTATCCGGATGAATCAATTGGTTGATTATGCTCCGGATGAGATTTGCGCTATTCTTAACGCGCCTGAACCAAGAGCTAAACAAATTGCTGCTTTGATCGAGTTCCAGGCTATCCCGTCTGTAGGGCCAAAGTTTGCGCAGGACCTGATCGACATGGGGTACTACACCCTATCGCAATTGAAAGATAAAAGCGGTGCCGAATTATTGAATGACCACGAGCGATTAATTGGCGCGTGGACCGATCCTTGTGTTGAGGACCAGTTCAGGCTGATTGTGCATTATGCAAATCATCCCGGTAACGGCAAACAATGGTGGCATTTTACTGCCGAGCGAAAGACTTTTAGGGCGCAGCATGGTTATCCCAATACCCGTCCGGCCAAGGCTTGGATGCAGTTGGAGCAGTACCGTTAATTCAGTTATTAGGTTATTCTTATTTTAGCAAAACATTCTGCCCAGCCTTAACTTATAACATACTAACCTAATAACACTCCTACCCATGCAAGCACATTTTAAAAAGCTATTTGAGTACGATAAATGGGCCAACAATGCCTTGTTGGAGAAGTTTGAGCACCAGTTTCCACAAAACCCGCGTATTTATGTGCTGATGTCGCATTTGTTATCGGCACAGCGCATTTGGTTAGACAGGTGTTTAGGCTTACCGCAAAGCGCTATATTATGGGGAGAGCGTTTGCCGGATGAGATGCGCGAGGATACCGAAAATTATCACCTGGCCTGGGTTGATTTTATTAACCGCCTGCAAGCGGATGATTTTGAGGGCAGGGTTACTTATACTAATTCCAGCGGTGAAACTTATAACACACAATTAAGTGACCTGCTTGCGCATGTAATTAACCACGGCACACACCACCGCGGCCAAATTATGACATTAATGAAAGAAGAAGGCTTTGTTTTACCTAACATTGATTATATAACTTTCGTTAGATAATATACCTTTGCGGCACCAAACTAATTTATCCTACACCCCTATCGCAAAATGAAGAAACTATTTTATATTGGATTACTTGCCATTGTATTAACCAGCTGCCAGAACGCCCGTAACGAAGAAAAAGCTTTACAGAAGGAAGTATTAGACAGTCATGATAAGGTGATGGCCGATGATGAAAAAGCCATGATCAATAAAATGAAGCTGGATACGCTGATACAAAAAGCGGATAGTTTAAAAATAAACAAACAAACTGCCACGTTATTAAGCGGCAAGCTAACCGCTGCTGATGACGCCATGAGCGATTGGATGAAAAACCTGAATCTGGATAATTCGGGTAAAAACCACGATGACATTATGAAATACTGGCGTGAGCAACATGCTAAGGTAAAACAAGTAGACTCGTTACTGGTGGCTGCCACCGATGAAGCTACAGCGTTTATAAAGACAACTCAAAAATGAGAAAACTAATTTGGGCCATAAGCGGAATAATGTTTTTAGCCGCGTGTAATACAGGCAACAGTACTAAAACCCTGCCTATTTTTGGCGAGCGTACCCCTGTAACCAAAACGGTAGATGGCAAACCCGTTACCGATACGCTATACCAAACCATACCACCGTTCAAATTTGTGAACCAATACGGCGATACCATCAGCAATAAAAACCTGGATGGAAAGATATATGTGGCCGACTTTTTTTTCACCAGTTGCCCGTCTATCTGCCCTATTATGCAGCGGAATATGCTTTTGGTTTACAACGAGTTTAAGAGCGACCCGAATGTGAAGATACTTTCGCATACGATTGACCCTAAGCATGACAGCGTACCCGTTTTAAAAGATTATGCCGATAAGCTGGGTATTCAAGGTAACTCGTGGTGGTTACTTTACGGGCAGAAGGAAGAGATCTATCAACTGGCCGAAAAGCATTACCTAACCCGTGTTAACGATGGCAAAGACGGTCTGATACACGAAGGCTGGTTTTTATTGGTCGACAAGCAAAAACGCATCCGCGGATCATACGATGGCACCATTCCGGAGCAGGTTAAGCAATTGATTGCCGATATGCATACGTTGCAATTAGAGAAATAAGATGAAGCTGAAAGTTATCCTGGTTATTTTCTGTTTTGTGATAGCTGCTACGGTTATAACAAGCTGTCAGGATGAGGGGCAATTAACCTTTAAGCGCTATTACAGTACCGGGCAATCTGTTTATCAAAACCATTGTCAAAATTGCCATGGCGCCCAGGGCGAAGGTTTGGGGGCATTGATTCCGCCTTTAACGGATTCATCTTATCTTAAAACTAACTTACACCAATTACCTTGCTTTATTAAAAATGGCGTTATGGGGAATATTATTGTAAATGGTAAGCCCTACTCGCAGGCTATGCCGCCGGCTCAATTAACTTCGATTGAGATTGCTGAGGTAATTACCTTCGTGGGTAATTCGTTTGGGAATAAGATTGGGTTGGTTGATGCGGATATGATTAGTGAGGATTTAGGGAAGTGTAATTGAGTATTATTTTGTATCTTATATAGCGGTTAGCCAATCCCGAAAGGCTATGATTTTGTTTTTTCAAACACCCACTTTTACCCAAGTGTGTGAGGTTTTGAATTAACCACAGAGTGCACTGAGAGGGGAAACACAGAGCTCACAGAGATTTTGTAACATGTGTTCACTATTGCCAAAACAGCATCATATGAGGCTTATTTAGTTTAAGCTATCTATCGGCTTTTCTGCTACTTTAGTTGTTGTAAACCTTGAGCGTACTGCTCTCTCCTATTTATAATTATGCGTTTTATTCGTTGTATATTTTTGATATCGTTATTGCTGACCTTATTTAAGGCGGGCGCTCAAAACACTCAGTTAAAGGACATGGAAACTGTATTTGGCAGAACCAGAAGCCTGTTACTATCAGACACGGCTTATGCTACCGAACAAAGCTACCGTTTAACTGATGATGTAAAGTACACTACGGATGCCCAAGGTTATTATGCTCACCTGGCCGCGGATGGCAGTTGGCCTGATCTGAATTACCACACCGACGCGCCCAGCGCCTGGAGGCCATCGTGGCATTTATACCGGGTGATGCTGTTGGTTAGGGAGTATCATAAAAACAACGATCCTAAATATCTGGATGCCATCCATCGTACCTTAAAATTTTGGATAGCTAACGATTTTATATGTACCAACTGGTGGCAAAATCAGATCAATGTTCCGTATGTCTATTCTACCATTATGCTGATGATGGATAAAGATGCCAATGCCACCGAAACAGACTTTTTGAATAATGTGCTGATTAAACGGGTGCAGCAAAAGAAACCCGTTGGCCAGAATAAAATATGGCAGCATGATATTGAGAGCCGCATTGCACTCATCCATCATAATGCGGGTGCTTTTAACACAGCAATTCAAAACATGCAATCGGTAATAAGTGTTGGCGTTGGCGAAGGGATACAGCCCGATTACTCGTTTCATCAGCATGGGCCAATGCTACAATTTGGCAATTATGGGCTGCATTTTATTAACAGTTTGCTTTTTTGGATGAAGGTTACTGCCAATACCGGCTTTGCTTTTGATGCCGATAAGCAGAAGATGATATTTGATTACTGTTCAAACGGCATCCGCTGGAGCGTTTTCAAGGGTGCTATGGATATTACGGCAATAGGCAGACAATCGCGACCGAACTCGGCTGTGAAACGGGGGCAAACTTTGCTGGATAACTTTAACCTGCTGAAATCATTCGATAATGGCGACCCATGTAAATATGCTTTGGATGGTTTGAGCGATGGTTGCCCTATAAATGGCAATAAAGCTTTTTGGCGATCGGACTATATGGTACAGCTTAAGGGAGGCCATTATGCCATGAGTGTTAAAATGCATGGCCCCGGTGTAAGTAAAGTGGAAAGTATAAACGGCGAAAACATGAAAGGCGCCTTTTTAGCTGATGGGGTTACACTAATACAGCAAAGTGGCAAAGAATACCGCGATATTCAGGCTGTATGGAACTGGGCCATGTTACCCGGAACTACCAGTGATACTACCATTAAGCCTTATGATCGGGAGGTTTTTAAAACCAGTAACCTGGGTGTATTTACCGGTTTGATAAGCGATGGCACAATAGGTGCAACCGCCATGACTTATGACAGATTAGGCGTTAAAGCCCATAAAAGCTATTTTTTTGTTGGCGATATGATGGTTTGCCTGGGCGCTGGAATTGAAAGCGCACACAGAAAGAATTTGGTAACTACAGTTGATCAGAATTATTATACGGGTAAGGTTGTAAAGTCGCAGGCTAATAGTCCGCTACTTCCGTGGGTTTGGCATAACAATACAGGGTACTTTTTTATTGATAAAAACAGCAAGCCTGTAACTACAATTAAAGCACAAGCAGGCTCGTGGAACACGGTTGATAACGCCGCGGATAAGCAGATGCTGAGTGATTCGGTATTTACGCTTTATCAGCCACAATCAACACTCGATACTTACGCCTATATAGTTAGGCCCGAAACTGATGCTAAAAGCATGACTAAGCTGGCGCAAAGCATCCTGGTAAAGGTTATTAAGAATACTGCAGAGATTCAAGCTATTCAGTCGGGTAATACTTTGATAGCTACTTTTTATACACCTGGTTTATTGCAGGTAACAGACTACAACATACAACCGGATAAGGCTTGTATGATAGTATGCAAAACAATAGCGGGCAAGCAACGGGTTTGGGTATCCGATCCATCGCGTACTCAACTTAGCGTTAATTTGAGTATTAACGCTAAGGTTAAGCGGGTTGTACTGCCGCAAGGTGCACTATTGGGTTCGAGCGTGGAGGTTAATTAGATAATATTATCGTTTAAACAAGCGGCCTTTTAATAGCTTATCAATTACATCGTCGTAAAAGCTACTGCCGATATTGATTTTGGTATTACCCAGGTTGAGCATACTGCCTTCAATACTGCTTATTTTATCGGTATTGATGATATGGCTTTTATGCACCTGTATAAATTTATCCGCCGGCAGCTTTTCTTGAATACCTTTAATGGTGAGGTACACCACGAGCTTTTTGCTATCGGTATAGAGTGTAATGTAGTTAGCCATGGCTTCTATATAAATGAGTTCGTTGTATAAAACGCGTTCTATTTTGCCATCGCACTTTACGTAAAAGTGATCGGCTTGTGTATCTGCTGCGCTGCTGCTCTTCTGCTTAAGCGACTTTAGCTCCAGCGCCTTTTGTGTGGCTTTGATAAAACGCTCCAGCGAGAATGGTTTAACCAGATAATCAACCACGGCCAGCTCAAAACCATCAAGCGCGTACTGACCGTAAGCCGTAGTCATGATCACCATAGGTAAATTAGTTGCGGAACGCAGGAACTGAAAACCGTTCATTTTGGGCATATTAACGTCGAGAAAGATCAGGTCCACATCCAACTCATTGATCAAAGCGGTTGCTTTCAGCGGGTTTTCGGCAGAGCCAACCAATTCTAAATAATCGGTTTCATCTATGTATTCCTGTAAAAGTTTACGGGCTATGGGTTCATCGTCAATTATGATGCAGTTTAAAATCATACACCGAGCAGGGTTAAATTGATCTCATAATAATCGTTCTCATTCACAATACTAAGCTTATGCCTTTCGGGATACAATATTTCTAAACGCCTTTTGGTATTGGCAATCCCCAGGCCCGATGCTCTTTCAGATTGATCGATAAAGGCATCTTTGGTATTATAAACGCGGAACAACAGGTTGCCATTTTCGTATTTCAAACTTACATCAATACGGTTTTCCGTGTCCTCGTTAAAGCCAACATATTTAAAAGCATTCTCTAAAAAGGTGATAAAAAGCAAGGGAGCTACATTGATCTGTCCGCTAATCCCATCCGCGCAAAGCGAAACCTGGATGCGCTCGTCTATCCTGCCCTTTTGTATGGCTATGTAGTTGCGGATATAATTGATCTCGCTATCCAGCTCAATCTGTTCTACGTTGCATTCATAAAGCTGGTAGCGTAGCATTTCGGAGAAAACGAGCAGCATTTCACGGGCATATTTATTTGATTTATCAATATGGCCGTAAATGGAATTGATAGAATTGAACAGGAAATGCGGGTTAAACTGGGCTCTCAAAAAATTGAGCTCATTAGTTGCTTTTTCCTTTTCTATTTGTTCGATATAGATCTGCGATCTGATCTTTTCAATTACCATGTGTGCCGATAGAATGCAAACCACCCAAAAGAATATGTTAATAAAGGAGTTGTAAAAGATGGAGAGATAATCAAAATGAGGATTTACAACCTTAAAAACATAGGTGATCACCAGCATAGATACCGGTATCCGGATGATGGCCGTGAGGATAATGCCAGCAATGAATAGCAAACCAAACTTTGCATATCGCTTTTTATTGAGCAATTGCGGAATGGTATAAGCGGCATTAAAATAGTAATTAGCCGAGATGAAAGCCAGATAGCAAAACTGGATAGTAATGGTATGGGTGAGCACCAGCGTACCATTCCGGAAAATAAAGATCCAGAAAACGTAGGCCAGCAGCCAAAAACCAATATGATATGTTACTTTTTTAAAATCCAAAACGGTAATCAGTTAGCTAAAGTGGCAATATCGGGCATCAAATACAACTATTTCGGCACATCACCATCAGGAAAGGCCTGCCCTTTGTGGCAGGTGTTACAAGATACCACAAGCGCGGCACTGCCTAATTGCGGGTGCTTGAGCTTGAGATAGGTTTTGTTGACACCCAGTGTCATGCGCATCATGGTTCGGCTTATCTCCTTTTCGGGCTTGGCATCGCTGGCAAAATCAAGGCCGTGGCCATCTTTGTTATTGGCATGGCAAAAGCCGCAGCTTACGCCAAGGGCATCTTCAAAATCATCGGTCATAATGCTTTGCAGTTCTTTTGAGCTAATGTTTTTGGGAAGTACTTTGAGGTTTGTATAACGTGACGGTTCGGCAGTGCGTGTGGCGGCGGCAGATGCAATGGTTACACTTACCGCCATACCTGCAATGATAATTAATTTACGGTTCATTTTTTCGCGATCACGTTTAAGGTTACTTCCAACTCGTCGGATACAGTGCTTGTGCCCCCTACCCCAAAATCCTTCCGTTTGATTTTGAACACGCCTTTAAAAAGGTAACCATCCGCAAATGGTGTTGCCGTAAACGGGAAATTGATGTTTTGAGATTTACCTTTAATGATTAGCACGCCAGTAAACATGTATGATCCGTTTTTCTCTGCAATTTTGGTAGATACCAAACGGATATTCGGGTGGTTTTTGACATCAAAGTACCCTTCGCCGCGCAAATGCTCATCGCGCAGGTTGTTATCGGTATTTACAGTTGATGAGTTAACGGTAACATCAAAGTTGCTGCCCTCTGCATTTTGAGGGTCAAAATTGATGTTACCTTCAAAGCCCTTAAATGAACCCTTAACGCCAAAGCCCAGGTTTTTGATATTGAAGGTAAGTGTTGAGCCTTGCTCAACCGGTTTAAGTTGTGCCGGGCTTATTTTTGAGACAAGCAATATTAATAATAGTATGGTTATCTTTTTCATGTTACTTCTGTAGAATTGTATTATCGGCTTGGATTAATGGGGTATCTGTAATGGCAAGCGTGTGGTTATGTTCAACATAATTTACACTTGTTAATCCTAATAGGCCACGTAATTTTTCGGCGGGAACTTTCATTGGGCCGGGGCCGGGTGCAGTGCCGGGTGCTGGTTGCGGAAACGCGGTTGAATTTGCTGTATGGAAAGTAATATTGCCCTCAACCTTTTGTATAGTTTGATGGATGTGTCCGTTTAAAACGGATACCGAACCAAAGCGTTTTAACAGCGCCAACGCCTGTGCGCTATCATCGGTTCCCCAGCCCCATTGCGGATATATGGCCCAAAGCGGTATGTGCGCAAATACAACGATAGGTGTACTGCTTGATATGGGTTTCAAATCATTCTCCATCCATTTTAACTGTGCGGCGCCAATATAACCTAAGCCGCCATCAACGTGGTTGGTAACGTTTACCAAGGCAATAAAATGTACACCGTGCGAGTCGAAGCTATACCACCCATCCCCAAGGGTGCCTTTTCCGTAACGCTCAAGGTAAAGCTTGCCGTTATCGGTAACGTCGTGCTCGCCGGGTACATAAAATATCTTTTCGGTTTTTACGGCTTTTAGTGCCTGGTCAAGGGTATCAAACTCCTCGGCTTGCGCAAGGTGTGTTAAATCGCCGGTGTGCAATACAAACGATGGTGTTGTAGGCATCGCATTTATTTTGGCTATGGTGGCGTTAAGGGTACCCAAAACATCGGTATTGGCAGGCTTGCTGAAACCAATGTGGCTATCGCTGATCTGCACAAAGCTAAAATCAGACTTAGGCATTACCAATCCCTTTTTCAGGCCGCCGGTTGTTCTGTCTATCATCTGGCTCATGCCGAATGATTTCATTGTACCGCCCGACATCATCCAGAGTACGCCGGTACCAGCCCAGGCCATACATTCTAAAAAGCCGCGGCGATCTACGCCATCGTTATTCTGTTCGGAAGCAAAGTCGTCATGCGATTCGATGTGATTTTTCATGGTTTTATGTTTAGAGATGAATGAATTACATCGCTAAACAAGTTAAACCATAGGCCATACTAAACTATTTTACACCAAGAGGAACAAATTCTTGACGAAGCAAGGGTTTTGAGTAGAAGGCATCCTACGTTTTTTGCTTCCTTTTTTTAGCCGCGGGGAAAAGCACATTGTTCAATATCAAGCGGTATCCGGGCGAATTGGGGTGCAAACTCAGATCTGTTGGCGGTTCAGTAAAACTGTGCTGATAATCTTCAGGGTCGTGACCACCATAAAATGTCCACTGGCCCTTTCCGTATTCGCCGTGAATGTAGCGAGCCTCGTTGGCTGTTTTAAGTTCGCCTAATATGGTAACGCCTGGTTTAAGTTTATCCTTTTTAAAAGCAGTAGCGAGGCCCATAAAACCTTTGATCACCCTTTCGTGATCCTGAGTTAACATACTGGGCACCACATCCCACTTGGCCGAAAATTCAAACAGGGTAAAAAAATCGTGCGCCCTATCAACCATACGGCTATGGCCAACATCAATATCACTAAAATTACGTGCAAAGGGATTTAAAGCAACGGTAAAGTTTTGGAAAGCTACGGTCTGGCTAAAATCCAGCTTTGACTGAGCCTTCGGGTCAATACCATCACCATCGTATTTTGCATCGCAAATATCGGTATTGGCCGCGGCCAGTGCTATATCAAAACTATCGGCACCAGAGCACATCGCAAACAAGAATCCGCCACCGGCGCAAAAATCCCGGATATTTTGAGCCACGGCCAGTTTCATTTTAGATACCTTTTTAAAACCCATCCGATGTGCCCTATCCTCTTGTGTTTTACGGTCTTCAACGTACCAGTTTTGGTTGGATGCTATGCTGCCTGTCGCATTAGTATTAAATGGATTGGATTTAACCGTCATACCGCCTAAAAGGCCGCCATTAAATTTACTATACTGCCCGGTAAAATCTTCATGATGCAGGTGCAGCCAATCGTATTTTGGCAGTTCGCCCTTTAAAACTTCTTCATCGTAAACATAATCAAATGGAATTTCGGCGTAATTCAACACCAACACAACGGCATCTTCGAGCGGACCCTTATTGCGGGGCGAGTAAACAGCCATACGCGGTGCTTTTTCCAACTTAACCAAATCCATATTTACCGATGGATCGTTTATCAGGGCTACTATTTGGGCTACCTTTCCGTCGGGTACGATCTCGTAACTCACACCACGTATCTTGCATTCGTTTTCGGCTTTGACATCATACCTGGTCATGAAACTACCGCCACGGTAATTGAGCAGCCAGTCTACTTCGCCGCCGTTCTTTAGTACCCAAAAAGCTACGCCATAGGCTTTCAAATGATCTTTTTGAGCCTCATCCATCGGCATCAATATCGAAGCGGCCCTGCTAAACAAGGATAAGATCAGGAAACTAAAAGCTAAAACATACTTGAGATGCCGACTCATTTATCTCAAATATAAGCAACAAATGATCAACCAATTGCATAATCAAAATAGCATTGCAAAATAAACATTGCAATGCTATTAAAAGCTCTCCTAATATTCAGAATAGTTTACTTATGATGCTGTAACCACAGTTTCTGCCTTGGCAACTTTAGTTTCAGTCTTTTTTGCGGGGCTCTTAACTTTAACCGGTGCAGTTTTAGCAGGAGAAGATTTTTCGGCATTAACAGGTGCAGCATTAGCTGCAATTATCGCTTTATCTAACTGAATTTCTTTGGTTATTTTTTTGGCCAGTTTTTCTGAACTTTTGGCGATAACCTTTTTCAGTTTAGCCGATACAGTACCTATAGAACCAACAGCTTTTTCCAGCTCCGCTATCAAACTGTTGTGGATATTTTTCTTCGCTTCTTTTTTAGCGGCTTTAATTAGTGCTTTACGTTTAGTGTCTTTCATATGTATTGATAAGGAAAGCGCAAAGTTAAGTTACCCAATAGTTAACTCAGTATTATCATTATGTTAATTAAGAGCATGTATGTTAACAAAATTTTCAACTGCATTACAGCTCCATTAAAATAATTATGACAATCAGATGTACATAATTAATTATTTATCACCGTACATTTGCTTAACAGTGTTAAATTATTTACACACTATAAAGTAATGGCAAGTAAAGACAGGATATTACGTTTGAAAGAAGAAACCAGGATAAACATTCTGGAAGCTGCACTTCAAATTGTTAAGGAAGAGGGATGGCAGGCTTTAAGCATGCGCAAAATTGCCGATGTAATTGAATACACCGCTCCTATTATATATGAGTATTTTGCCAGTAAAGAGGCAATTATTTTAGAGCTTACCCGAAAGGGATTTTTAATACTGGCCCGGGACATGGAAGCCGCAAAAGAAAAGCACCACTTACCAGCCAAACAACTCGAGGCGATGTGGTTGGCTTACTGGAACTTCGCTTTTGCCGAGAAGGAATTATACCAGGTAATGTTTGGTGTTAATACCAATTGTTGTGAGTTGGCTAAGATCATTCCGGAGTCTGAGGCTCCTTACGATCTGATTGCCGAAGCTTTAGAGAAAATGATGACCCAACCTACCGAAGATGAGGTTTGTACTAAATACTTCACCTTTTGGTCTGTTATTCATGGTTTGATATCTATCAACCTGGTTAACCGTGGCCGGTCTGAAGAGATGAACCATGAGGTTTTAAAAACCGCTATCACAGGCATTATCCGTACTATTAACGATTAGTCGTTATTTTTTAGACCTACAGATACATTGTTAAATAACTTAACGGTGTTAAATAAATATTAACAGATCAAACAACAATAAATAACTAAACCCCTACCATCATGAAAAAACAAACTAAAACACGTAACATAATTTTAACATCATTAAATAATTTAACAATGTTAAATATCTTTTTTTAATTATCTCTACAAATCAAGTCATATGGAATCTCCAAACAACACATCACTTACAAATCAACCAAATTCATACATCATGAAAAGTATATTAATCGCGTTTATCGCACTAAGCATATACGGCTGCTCACCAAAGCCACAAACCGCAGCCGTAGCTCCGCCCCCGTCACTACCAGTGGCAACGGTATTATCGGGCAACCAAACAACCTATCAGGAATACCCTGCCTCTATTGAGGGTGCTGTAAACGTTGAAGTTCGCCCACAGGTAGCTGGCGCGCTTGATAAGGTTTTTGTTGACGAAGGTGCCTACGTTACCGTTGGCCAACCTTTATTCAAAATTAACGATCAACCTTACCGTGCACAGTTAAACAACGCTTTGGCAGCACAACATTCAGCCGAAGGCGCTATGTTAAGCTCACAGTTAGAAGTTGATAAGCTTACCCCGCTGGTGCAATACAAAGTAGTGTCTGATTATCAATTAAAAACAGCTAAAGCAGCTTACCAGGTAGCCAAAGCCAATGTAGAGCAAGCAAAAGCTAATGTAGCAACAGCACAGATCAACCTGGGTTATACAACTATTAAAGCATCTGTTAACGGTTACATTGGCCGCTTGCTAAAAAAACAAGGTAGCCTGGTTGCTCCAACCGATCCGGAAGCGTTAACCCAATTATCTGATGTGCACAACGTTCACGTTTACTTCTCATTAAGTGAGCAGGATTTCATCAACTTTAAACAACAAAATCCGGGCGGTACACTTGGCGATAAGTTGAAACACCTGCCTGCGGTAAGCTTAGTATTAACCGATAACACCGAATACACTCAACAAGGTAAAATTGATATGATAGATGGCCAGTTTGATAAAAACACCGGCGCTATCACCGTAAGGGCCAGTTTCGCCAATGCGCAAGGTTTGTTACGTTCGGGCAATACAGGTAAAATAAGGTTGAGCCTGCAACATACCGACGCGCTTATTATACCAGAATCGGCAACCTTAGAGATGCAGGATAAGGTTTTTGTTTTCGCTGTGGCGGATAGCAACAAAGTTAAAAAAGTACCTATTACCATCATCGGCAAAAGCGGAACAAATTACTTAGTTAAAGACGGCGTAAAAAAAGGCGACCAAATTGTACTAAGCGGTATTGACCATTTACAGGAAGGTACTGTAATCCATCCCGAAAAGGCGACTGATAAAGTAGCAGCATTAAAATAATTTTAAGAGTCAAGATACAAGACTCAAGAATCAAGATAAGGTAATCAGTCTTGATTCTTGCATCTTGATTCCTGAGTCCACTAAACAACAAATCAAAGAAATCATGTTTCAAAAATTTATAAAAAGGCCGGTACTCTCAACGGTTATCTCCATTCTATTGGTGATCGTGGGTATACTCGGTTTAACCAAATTGCCGTTGCAGCAATTCCCTGATATCGCTCCACCTGCGGTATTGGTAGCAGCAGTTTATCCCGGTGCTAACGCCGAAACTGTATTACGTTCAGTAGCGCCATCATTAGAAGAATCTATTAACGGTGTGGAGAACATGAGTTACATGAGCTCAACCGCCAGTAACGATGGTACATTGGCCATCACAGTTTATTTTAAACAGGGCACCAATCCCGATCAGGCTGCGGTTAACGTACAAAACCGTGTAGCCCAGGCCACAAGTCAGCTCCCTGCCGAAGTTGTGCAACAAGGTATCACTACCACCAAGCAGCAAAACAGCTTAATTGGCGCTGTGGGTATATATACCGAAGATCCTGAAAAGTACAATCAGACCTTTGTAGCCAACTACGCCCAGATCAACATTATCCCCGAACTTAAACGTATTCCGGGTGTTGGTTCGGCCAGTATATTCGGTGGCGTTAAAGATTATTCTATGCGCGTTTGGCTCAATCCCGGCCAAATGGCAGCCTATAAGATCACCCCTGCCGAAGTTATGGCAGCCATACAAGATAAGAATATCGAAGCGGCTCCCGGTAAATTGGGCGAACGCAGCAAGGAAGTATTTGAATATGTAATTAAGTATAAGGGCAAGCTTACCAAGCCCGAAGAGTATGAGAACATCGCTATCCGTGCAAATACCGATGGTTCGGTACTGCGGTTAAAGGATGTGGCCCGTGTTGAATTAGGTGCATACTCTTACACCAGCGTAACCCACTTAAACGGTCATGACGGTATCGCTATCGGTGTTATCCAATTAGCCGGTTCAAACGCTAACGAGATCCAGATAGCTGTAGATAAGTTGATGGAGAAAGCATCAAAAGATTTCCCATCAGGTATCAAATACAATAACTTTTACAGGACGAAGACTGCACTTGACGAATCAATAGAGCAGGTTGAACATACATTGATAGAAGCGTTCATACTTGTATTCATCGTAGTGTTTATTTTCTTACAGGATTTCCGTTCAACTTTAATTCCGGCAATAGCCGTTCCGGTCGCTATTATTGGTACGTTCTTCTTCATGAGCCTGTTTGGTTTCTCTATCAACCTATTAACCTTGTTCGCATTGGTATTGGCGATAGGTATTGTGGTGGATGATGCCATTGTAGTGGTTGAGGCCGTGCATGCCAAAATGGAACATAAGCACCTCGGCCCAAAAGCGGCAACTACCGAAGCCATGCACGAGATCACGGGAGCCATTATATCCATCACATTGGTAATGGCGGCAGTATTTTTGCCAGTTGGTTTCATGACGGGCTCGACAGGTATTTTCTACCGCCAGTTCGCCTTCACAATGGCCATCGCAATTGTGATATCCGCGGTTAACGCTTTAACTTTAAGCCCTGCATTGGCAGCCTTATTCTTAAAAGATAACCACAGCCAAAACGGCGAAGTAGTTGTTAAAAAGAGCTTTAAAACCAAATTTTTTGCAGGTTTTAACAGTAGCTTTAATTCGATAACAAACAGATATGTTGGCGCGCTTAAGTTTTTGATCCGCAATAAATGGATCAGTATGGGCGGGTTGGCTGTTATAGTTTTGGCTACGGTTTACTTAGTACAAACTACAAAATCAGGCTTTATCCCTACCGAAGATCAGGGTTTCGTAGCGGTTTCGGTATCTACTCCATCGGGTACATCATTAGATGGAACAACCAAAATATTGAAACAAGCCGAAGATAAAGTACGTGCCTTACCTGCCGCAAGGTTTGTTACCGCTATATCCGGTTTCAACTTGTTAACCTCATCAAACAGTCCCTCGGCGGCGGTATTCTTTGTATTGCTGAAGCCTAATAAAGATCGTGGCGCAGTTAAAGACATCGATGCCATCCAAAATATCATGCGTGGTGAATTAGCCACCATTACAGGCGGTACATTCTTTGTATTCAGTTTCCCAACTGTTCCGGGTTTCAGTAACGTTGAGGCTTTGGATGTTGTGTTGCAGGATAAAACAGGCGGCAAACTCGATAAATTTAGTGGGGTGGCCAACAGCTTTATTGGTAAACTGATGCAGAAAAAGGAAATTGCCTTCGCATTCACCACCTTTAAGGCCGATTATCCGCAATTGCAATTAGAAGTTAACGATGATAAGGCTAATCAATTGGGCGTAAACGTTAAAGACATTTTGCAAACTATGCAGGCTTACTTCGGTAGTGCACAGGCATCAGATTTTAACCGCTTTGGTAAATACTACCGCGTAGTGGTTCAAGCAGATATTGCCGACCGCACCGATCCTGCTTCCATCGATCGTGTATTTGTAAAAAACAGAGCCGGCGAAATGGTACCGATCAACACCTTAGTTAAACTAACCCGTGTTTACGGTTCCGAAACTGCTTCGCGTTATAATCTGTTCAACTCTATCGAGATCAATGCCATCCCTAAACCGGGCTACAGCTCGGGTGATGCCATTAAAGCGATACAGGAAACAGCTAAAGAAGAACTACCCTCAGGCTTCGCCTATGAATTCTCGGGCCAAACCCGCGAAGAAATTGGTTCTGGTGGGCAATCAGCTATTGTATTCCTGTTGTGTTTGGTATTTGTTTACTTCTTACTATCAGCACAATACGAAAGCTATATTTTGCCTTTAGCGGTTATCTTATCTATCCCTACAGGTATCTTGGGTGTGTTTATCGCCATCGGTTTAACCGGAATAGAAAACAACATTTACGTACAGGTAGCCTTGATCATGCTCATCGGTTTGCTGGCTAAAAACGCCATCCTGATTGTTGAGTTTGCCGTACAACGGCGCAAGGCCGGTCAGCCATTAGTAGCCGCCGCTTTAGAAGCGGCCAAGTTAAGGTTGCGCCCTATTATCATGACTTCGCTGGCTTTTGTAGCTGGTTTGTTCCCGATGAGTATCGCTACCGGTCCATCAGCCCAGGGTAACCACTCTATCAGTATCGGCGCAGCCGGAGGTATGGTTTCGGGCGTAATATTGGGTGTATTGATCATCCCGGTATTGTTCGTCATCTTCCAGCATTTGCAAGAGAAAGTAACCGGTATACCCGTAGCTGTTTTAATGAACGAAAATGACCACGAAAAACAGAATGGACAACACGTTGATGTTCATCGTGAAGAATTAATCATCAACTAATATCAAAACACAATGAACTGTCCCGTAAAAACGGGGCGGTTCATATGGTTCATATATAAATCAATAAAATGAAAACTCAAATCAGCAGGCTCGCTTTAGTATTGCTTTTACTAAGCGCCTGTAAAGTATCAAAAGATATTAAACCAACTGCTGCCCTACCATCCTCGTACAGAAACTCGGTAGCCACAGCAGATACCAGCAGTATTGCCGATATCCAATGGAGAACGTTCTTCACCGATGCCACCCTGCAAAAACTGATAGACAGCGCTATCATCAAAAACTATGATATGCAAATAGCTGTTAAGAATATCGAGGCATCGCAATTATTGCTTAAACAAGTTAAGTGGAACTATGTGCCGCAGGTAGCCCTGAATGTTACGGCTAATACAAGCCGACCATCGGACAATAGTCTTAACGGATTAAGTTTGAGCCAATATAATGTTGGCAGCAAGCATATTGAAGATTATTCTGCCAATCTTTCACTGTCGTGGGAAGCGGATATCTGGGGTAAAATACATAATCAGCAAAAAAGTGCTTTGGCCACCTACCTGCAAACTGCCGAAGCCCGTAAGCTTATCCAAACCAATATTGTGGCAGGTGTATCACAAGGGTATTTTAATTTGCTGATGCTGGATGAGCAACTCAAAATAGCCAAGCAAAACGTAAAGCTTAATGACAGCACTTTACGCATTATCCAACTGCAATACAATGCGGGCCAGGTAACATCATTAGCCATACAACAAGCGCAGGCCCAGCAATTAGCCGCTGCGCAGTTAGTGCCACAATTTGAGCAAAGCATCAGCATACAGGAAAATGCCATCCGTATTTTAACCGGAGAATTGCCAGATCAAATTACCCGCAATTCAACTTTAGATCAGATCGCTCTTTTGGGGAACCTATCAACCGGTGTACCTACTACCCTGTTAAGTCACCGCCCCGATGTTAAAAGCAACGAGTTGAACCTGGTGATAGCCAATAGTAAAGTAGGTATTACCAAAGCCAATATGTACCCTGCCCTGCGCATTACAGCAAGCGGTGGTGTAAATTCGTTTAAGGCGAGCAACTGGTTTAACATTCCGGCATCATTATTTGGCATTGTGTCTGGTAGTGTGATACAGCCTTTATTACAGCATAAAGAACTTACAACACAATATAAGGTAGCCCAGGTTGAACGCGAAAAGGATGTATTGCAATTCCGCCAGTCGGTATTAAATGCAGTTGGCGAAGTATCTGACGCGATGGTGAAGATAGACAAGCTAAAATCGCAGCAAAGCATTGCCGCTAATCGTGTAAGCACCTTACAACAGGCAACCAGTAATGCCAACCTGTTGTTTAAAAACGGCATGGCTAACTACCTTGAGGTAATTACCGCTCAAAGCAATGTACTGCAAAGCGAGTTGGAACTGGCCTCTATAAAACGTGATCAGTTGAACGCGGTTTCAGAATTATACCGTTCTTTAGGTGGCGGATGGAAATAAACATTAACAACCTTTTAAACAGGAAAGCCATCTATGATATAATAGGTGGCTTTTCTGTTTAAATTTAACCGTGTGCATAGATTTAATTATCAGGCTTCTTAAAATTCACTCATATTTACTTAGTTAACAGGCAACTGGCATTGATATTGCGATACAAAAATCAAACACACAATATGCCGATCAAAGCACTACTTACTTTTATCTTGTTTAGCCAGTTAACAGTTACTTCGCTTATCGCCGGATCGATACCGGCAAAGGCGCGCATTTGTGGTAAGTGGGAAGCTACAGAAAAGAACCTGATCATTACAGTATCTATGGTGGGGAACCAATACAAAGCGGTTATTACCTGGTTTAGTGATGTAGATGGCAAACCAATGGATTATTGGAAAGATAGCCATAACCCCAACCCAGCTTTGAGAAATCGTAAAATACACGGATTAAATATACTCAGAAACCTCACTTACCATCCCAATACAAACTCATGGGAGGATGGGATGATCTACGATTCCAAACATGGAAAAGAATGGAACGCGTCAATATTTATCGATAATAAGGGATTACTTAGAGTAAAGGGCTACTGGCATTTAAAATTTATTGGTAAAACCATGAGTTTTTACAGAGTTACATAACCACGTGTACCCACTCGCACCTAAAAATTTCAATTGCCTGTAGCCCTTAATTAAATTTATTTCAGTTTAATGGTAAACTTGTTGCCCCACTTTATTGGTGTTGAAGGGGTGCCTGGTGTACTATCCCAATAACATTCCCTGATGGTCATGGTCATGGTTTTGGTATCGATGGCACCGAATTGGAAAGTCAGCTTGGTTTCGTCGGCCAGTGATTGCAGACCTTTCATTGGCGAATCGGCACCAACTGTTGGTAACGCAATGTCGTTATCCGGACCAGTGTAAGTATAAAACTGACTTTGGTGCACGTGACCATGGAAATAGGCTTTGATATTGGTGTGCGCCTTTAAGAATGCTACAAATGCCCTTTGTTCGATAGCAGCGGTAACGGTGGTTACTTTACCATCTTTAAAATGCTCATCTAAAACGTTATCAAACTTATCGGTATTGTTGATACCGAAGTTACCGTTAGGGTTGGTAAAGTGATTGGATACAACGGCAGGCTGATCGTGCGCTACAATAATTACCGGTGTAGTGTTGGCAACGGTTTGCAAATCTTTATTTAGCCAAACCCGTACAGCAGAATCAGGCCACATCTGGATGAAGCAGAAGTGTATCCCGGCAAGATTTTTTGAATAGTTAACCCTATCGGTACCGTAATTTAAAGTGGCTGGTGTTTTTGGAACCGCCGGGCTTAACATCAGGTTGTAAATATTGGTTAGCGATGTTGCATCGGTTAAAGGCGACATGGTTGCATAGTAACCGATAGTATTAGAAACATCGTGATTACCCGGCACCAGAAACAATTGCGCCTTACCGCCTGTGTTGTTTTTTAAATTAAGGTTTTGCAGAAAATCGACATTAAACTGATCCCATGATTTTGCCGCGGTTTGTACACTCGCGCTGGTTTCCATACGGTTGGCAATATCCCCACCATGGAAAACAAAATCAACCGAGCCAATTTTTTTGCCTGCATTAACGCCGCTATCGTTAGGTAAGGTTAAATTGGGCAGGGTATTCATTTGAGCTATCATAGCAGCGTTAACCGTGTGCGAATCTACATTGGTACCACCCTGAAATGCGGGGCGTGTTAAGCCATAATGCGAGTCGGATGTGAATACAAACTGGTAAGATGTAATTTCGGGATCATTGGCTCGGTCTTCATTCTTTTTAGAACATGCCGATAAAAAAACAGCGGCTATAAATAAGTATTTAAGTTTTGAGGTAAACATAGGTTTGGTTTTCGGTGATGATTTGAATGTTATTTGCGTTTGTAAAAGCTGATGTTGCTGATCGCTCCCGGATAATCACGAATCTCGGTATCGGTATAATACCCCCCGCCATCGGCTGCAAAGCCAACACCTTCTCCCTGGTGCTCGTTGGCGGCATAAGGTGCGTCCTGCGGTTTACGAAGAAGGGTGGTAATGATATCTTCCCCATCGGCACGTTTCCAGTACCATATCTGGCTTTTGTTTCTGAGCAGTACCTCTTTACCATCGGGTGATATATCGCCGGAGGTAAGCAGGTCAAAACCCAGCATAGCTAATGGCTTAATAACTGTAACTGTGGTGGTTGATTGAGGATAAGGAACGCGGTAGATATAACTTTTACCGGTTTCTTTAGTGGCGATAATTATGTCTCGTGTTAAAGGGTCAACCATCATCGTTTCTGCATTAGTTGCCCCGCGCGAATAGCTGGCCTGTATTCTGTCAAAGTTAGTTACGTGTATCATACTACCGGGTGTAGCGGCCGACAGATTCGGCTCAATAAATCTGTATATAGTTACAAACAAATAACTCGCGTTATTATCACCTATATCGGCCATGTAAACATAGGTTTTTGTAGCATCAGGCCCGGGGCCAACGGCTATATCTTCCCAGTCTCGGGGTTGTACACCATCTATAACAACTTTACCCAGGTCTGCACCCAATTTATTTGTCAGATCAATAGAATTTGTTTTCGCGCCATCTTCAAAAACATATAAAACGCCGGGGGTTAAATGGCTTTCGGCTATTCCCGATAGTTCGGTATAATCCTGCCTTACCATAGTCGCGGTATTTGGTACAGTATTAAACAATCCGCAAGGGCTTAAAAGCGAAAGATCATAAGTTGCCGATGGTATTGTATCGGGTGGTTTAGTAACCGGTATGGTATCGGTTTTAACCGGCTGCGCATTGTCACCTGCCGACTTTGAACAGGCGTTTAAAAACACCAAAGCTAAAATGAGGAATGCGGGATAAAAAAACTTCATTGCCGAGGATAAATATTAAAGGGCGGTTGCCCGCCCTTTAATTGTGTGTAAGTATTTGGTTTTAGTATTTGTGCTGGTTGCCACTACCATCGGTAGGGAAAGCACCCAGGTCTTTATTTGGAGGAGTAATAGTTGCACCAAAAGTACCGCCGGTTGGAATTAACTTCATCGGGAAACCATATTGTGTTAACAACGGAGCTGCTGTTTTAGTTGGCATAGCATTTTTACCTGTTCCACCTGGATAAACACCTGCGCCAATAGCTGGTGAACCCGTTTTCAAGTGAAAATCGTATCCGGCAGGCAGTTCGCATATACGGTAATTTCTGCCTGTGCTGTTTGTGGCAACATTATAGTTCACAAACAATGGATCGTATTTTAATGAATCGGTTGCTGTGTTGGTTCCAATATTGGTACCTGCATCTGCAACGCTACCGGTAATTATAGCGCCGTTAACGTAACCATTAAAATCTGTCGATCTTTTTTGTGTGTATTGGTGAGGCTCAATAAATACCATATACTGCTCGGTACCACCCATTGGTGTACCACGACCAATACAAGTTAAGCTGTTACCGTATGATGTATTTAAGGTATCGCTCGGGCTACCTTTTTCTGATGAGTATGTGATACGCAAACCTGATTTACAGTTAACAATGATGTTGTTGTAAATAAAACCACCTGTATTGGTTTCTGTATTGATAGAACCGTTACGGGTTGCTTTGGTTTGGCGGAAACCGCATTGTACCAAAGTGTTGTTGTAAATATTTACCATAGTGCTTTTACCTGCAACCGAAGCTGTTTTTAAACCATTGGTAGCACCACCGAATGACAGGTTATAAGCCATATCGCCAAATACACCATCTTTAAGGTTAACGCCTTCGCCACCTGTACCGCCGGTTTTGATAAAGGTATTACGCATAATGCTTACATAAATGTTAGCACATTTACCAATACAATCATCTTTTGAGCCATAGAACCATGAATCTTCAACAATTAATTTACCGGTAGTGTTGTTAGCGCCGGTGTTCATATAAATACCGAATTTCGGATCACCACTTTTTACGCCATAATCAGCAAAATTTGGTCCCCATGGGCTACCTAAATATTCTAAGTGTGTCCACCTCAACAATAATAATTTAGCTGTAGGGCCGCATTGAAAACCACCCCAATATCCTTTAAAAGCAGGATCGTTGGCAACATCATCTTTAAAAGTTGAATTTGATTTTTTAACTGTAGCTGTTTCAAAAACGGTAAAAGTGTTTGGAGCTTCTTTAGTACCATCGCTTACCAAAGTGCCATTTACATAAAAGGTAGGGCTGCTATCGGCTGTAAGGCCATCTCCATGAACTAATATGGTAACTCCTGGCTGAATATATAAGGTATCGCCCGCGTTAACAGTAACATCACCGGTAATATCATAGGTTTTACCTGCAAGCATTGTTCCCTTTAACGGAATTGAGTTTCCCTGAGCGTCTTTTTGTGGCAAGGTGGTAGTTGTAATAGATTGGCCTACAACAAACAGTGGTTTTGAAATTATCGCCGTTTCGCCGCTTCCGCTTTTCTTACAAGAAAAAATGGTGAGCGCCATAACAGCTGCAAATCCCATTTTAAATAAGTGTTTCTTCATGATTTTTTTTGTGATTGATGTTGAGTTTATTTGTCTTTTTATTTTAAAGTGTAACGTAATCCTAACTGGTAATTTTGGCCGTAGATAGTTCTGCTCGACAGGGTTTGGTTGCTGCCAACGGTTTGGTATGATACCGGGTAAGCGTTCCCCTGTGTAGTTGACTGCTTGATAAAGAATTCATCGGCTGTGTTTAACAGGTTTTGAGCCTTAACAAAAACCGCGAAATGTTTTTTGAAACGTTTTTCTGCCGAGATATCAAATGTGTTTAAGCCTTTTTGCCATTGATCAAACTCATAGTAAGGTGAAACCAGGGCTATACGCTCGCCGGTAAACTGCCATGCTATCTGCGCATCAATACCCATCTTAACATTCTTGTATAATAATGCGGCGTTGGCAATGTGTGCAGACTGGCCTTGTAATGGCCTTGTTTGTTCTAAACCCAAAACAGGTTTCTTATTAATAGTTTGAAACTTGGTTGTTGTTATGGCCGAATTGGTATAGGTGTAATTTACCCTTAAACCAAAATTGCTGATGTACTTTTCGAAAACAACTTCTACACCATAATTGGTAGCATCGCCAAAATTTTGCGGGGCGTATGAGTTAAACTTGGTATCAGTAAAGCCGTACTCAATAGGGTTATATATTTTTTTATAGAAAGCACCGATCAATATTTGCTCATTAGCTTTAGGGAATAGTTCATATCGAAAATCCAGGTTATCTGCCGTAGCGTGCTTTAGTGCAGGGTTACCTGCTTCGTTATAATCATCTCCTGGTTGCCCACCCGGAACAATTTCATAAAAGCTTGGCCTGTTTATAGAAGCAAAGTATGATAAGCGCAGGTTAGTTTTGTCGTTCAATATATATTTGAAATTAACGCTCGGTAACATATCCGTATACGTTATATCACCGGTTTTAGCAGATGATGTTAACGGGGCATCGGTATCAAAATGCAATGATGTATTCTCCATCCTCAAACCAACCAACGATTCAAGATTTTTGATCCTGAATTTTAACATGCCATAACCTGCAGATACATCTTCGTTGGCCCTATAGGCATTGGCATTGGCCGGGGCTCCATCGGCATTGTTAACCGACCAGTTAAAATGATATATATCCGACCATTGCTGAAACGTTCCATCGCTATTAGGTATGGGCTGCAATAAATAACTCTGGTATAAATTATCGCGCGTTTTGTTCCTGTACATCCCTCCTGCTGTAATGGTAAAGGGAACATTGGCTAGCTTATTGGTAAAGGCCAGGTTTGCATATCCGGAAAGGTCCTTATCAGAGTTATCCTGCCAGATACGTTTCATATCCATGACTTTGTTGGCATGCAGGTACGGGGTTGAGCTGGTTCCATCCGAATAAAAACCGCCATCATATTCATACTCTGCCAAATCGGGAACGTTGCTTTTTGCAAGCGAGTAAGCGCCTATCCAGTTAAACTTTAAACCAGGAAGCAGCAAGTGCTGACCATCAAGCGTGGTGTTTGCAATAGATTGGTGCTGATATTTTGAACGACCATAATACCAAACTTCGCCGGTACCGTAACCGGCACGTGGCGGCGTTTGTATACTATCGCGTGTTAAACGTGCCTGTGCATCATCCAGAATAGCATAAAATGCATATGCGCTTATCCTGTTCTTATCATCAAAACGATAATCAATTTTTGCGTTTAAACCTGTACGGGTTACTTGTGTAGAGTAATCTCTGGAACTTGCGTGCTTAATTTGCAGTGCCCCCGGTGCATTTGCTACATCAAGATATTGATCGCCCTGTACAAAAATATTACTATAAGTACGATACGTATTTTGGTAAGATCCGCCCAGCATTACACCCAATTTCTTATCAAAAAACCTGTTACCTATAGAAAGGTTAGCTATTACATTAGGGATGAAGCTTTTATTAGTATAATTTAAATTATTGCGGGTAAAATCGGCAGGTTTTGCAAGGTACGATGCACCATTAGCCTCATAAGGCGATTTTGTATTGATGGCACTTACCGGGAAAGAGTTAAACCCATGATTAAGCATATTTTGGTTAGTACCTGTAGAAGCGCTCGCGTTAAAGTATAACTCGTCGGGCGCGTTTTTCATTACCATGTTTACCGAACCACCAATGGCGTCGCCTTCCATATCGGGGGTTAAGGTCTTACTGATCTCGATACGTTCAACCAGATCTGACGGGAAAATATCCAACGGAACGTAGCGGTTTTTGGCATCCGGGCTTGGTATTTTGATACCGTTTATCAAGGTGTAATTGTAGCGTTTATCCATACCACGGATAATGGCGTAGCGACCATCGCCGCTGCCGCTTCGTTCGATAGAAACACCCGATACCCTTTGCATTACGTTAGCCACCGTAATATCTGGCGATAGCAAAATTGCTTTGGCAGAAACGATGTTAACTACATTGGGCGATAATTGCTCCGTACGCTTGGCCGAAGCTTCACTTTCGCGGCTTTGTTTGGCCGATACAACTACCGTGTTTAACTCGGATGATTTTGGGTGAAGATATATTCTTAGCTTTTTATCGCTATACACTTCCATCGTGGTATCTTTATTGATATAACCTACGTAGCGAAAATGAAATGTATAGCTCCCCGGCTGTACATTGTTAAAGCTGAAAGAGCCATCGAGGCGTGCGCTCGCGTTTAGTTTTAACTCTGCAATAGTAATTGTAGCACCAAGCAACTGATCTTTTGTAGCGGCATCTAAAACTATACCTTTTACTACGATCCCCTGCGATTGCGCGGAGGTAGAAAGGCAGAAAAACAATGATAATAATTGAATAAGTAGAAGTCTTTTTTCCATAATAATTTGCAAAAGAACTTTTATTAATGAACAGAAAGCCCACCAAAGCAAAGGGTAACTTAATGATAACCGACAGTTAACAACCCGGCCACTTTAACCACATTTACTTACAATTTATTTACACAATATTATTGAAATGATAAACCGTGATGATTTTAAGGGGTCAGGAATGTTACGGTGAGCAAAGTATTACCTTTGCGCGATGGACTATTTCAAAAAACTGCAAGATCTGCTCAAAGTTGAACTAAACGAAGATCGCAGTCAGTACTTAAAACTAACCGAATCGAGTTCGGCGGCAGAACGCCGGACAAATGGTATAACCTGGTATCCGGTGGCGATCCGCGGTACCGAACCCAGCCGGGGAGATTACTTAACCGTGGAATTGGAACGCACTACGCACCAAGATATCGGCCACCAATTCAGGTTCGGGTCATCGGCAGCGATATTCTCTAATCACGATCCAAAGAATGACCGCCTGGAAGGAACGGTATCATACCAGGGTGGTAACAGGCTTAAACTTACCTTGTTTACTGACGAACTACCAGACTGGTGCCGCAATGACAAATTAGGTGTAGACCTGCTTTTTGATAACAATAGCTATAATGAGATGCAGAACGCGCTTAAACAGGCTACCAGCATGCAGGATACGCGCTTAGTACAAATATTAACAAGCGATAAACTGCCATCGTTTTCAACGGAAGCTATCCATTTATCCTTACCGGGATTAAACGCATCTCAACAAAACGCGGTTAAGCAAATCGTTTCGGCGCAAGATGTGGCTATTATTCACGGCCCGCCCGGAACAGGTAAAACCACCACTTTGGTTCAGGCTATTAAAGCGCTTATCAGCAACGGCGAAAACAAAGTGCTGGTTGTTGCTCCAAGTAATACGGCGGTGGATCTGTTAAGCGAAAAGCTGGCTGCTGAAGGTTTAAATGTACTCCGCATAGGGAACCCGGCGCGGGTATCGGATAGATTAATGGCCCTAACTTTAGATAGTAAAATGACCGATCACAGCCAAACTAAAGAGATCAAACGCCTGAAAAAGATGGCTTCTGAATTTAAAAACATGGCGCATAAATATAAGCGCAGTTTTGGCAAAGCCGAGCGCGACCAGCGCAAAGCCCTGTTTGATGAAGCCCACAAAATAATGAAAGACGTTGATAAAACCGAGCAATATATTATTGACGATGTGGTTGCTAAAGCGCAGGTAATATCAGCTACGCTGGTTGGCTCAAACCACTATACCATCCGTAACCTAAAATTTAATACAGTTGTTATTGACGAAGCCGGGCAAGCCTTAGAACCAGCCTGCTGGATCCCGATATTAAAAGCGCAGAAGTTGGTTTTAGCTGGCGACCATTGCCAGTTATCGCCAACCATTAAATCTGCCGAGGCGGCCCGCAATGGCTTAAGCACTACCCTGCTCGAAAAATGCATCAACCTACACCCCGAGGCAGTTACCTTGCTTGACGTTCAATACCGGATGAACGAGGCCATTATGGACTATTCGGCTAAAGTGTTTTATTACGACAAGCTGCAGGCCGATGCATCGGTAGCACATCATGTTTTATTTAATGGTGATCAACCCTTCACTTTTGTGGATACGGCCGGTTGCGGGTTTAATGAAAAACCAGTTGGCACAAGTGTTGCCAACCCCGAAGAGGCCGCCTTTTTATTTAAGCACTTATCAAAGCTGGTAGCTGAAATTGGTGGCATGTTTACAGCAAATACCTTCCCTTCTGTCGCTATTATTTCACCTTACCAGGAGCAGATACGTTTGCTGCGCGAACAATTGGAAAACACGCCCGAATTACAACAATACAGCCATAAAATAGCAGTGAACACTATTGATAGTTTTCAGGGACAAGAACGAGATATTGTTTATATTGGCATGGCGCGCAGTAACAGCGATGGCGAAATTGGTTTTTTGGCAGATATACGCAGGATGAACGTAGCCATGACACGTGCCCGCAAAAAACTGGTTATTATTGGTGATAGCTCAACACTGGCCGTTCTACCTTTTTATGCCGACCTGGTTAGTTATGCCGAAAGAGTAAATGGCTACCAAAGCGCCTGGGATTTGATGGAATATTAATGATCATCAACCAATTAACTAATACAACATTCTGCCAATAAAAACAGAAAACTTATCTTATTTTTGATAACAGATTAACATGGCAACACTTACACCTTCGCGCCAACGGGCCCTGCTACGCAAATACGCACGCAACGTTAAGTTTTTAATGATGATGGTGAGTATTGCCTTTATTGTGGTTTGGCTCCCCAAGCAGGCAAAATTTAGGTACGAATATGATAAAGGTAGGATCTGGAACCAAAAAGATCTGATATCGCCCTACAGCTTCGCGGTTTTAAAATCTGACGCCGATTTAAAAGAAGATCAGGCGGCAGCCATCCGCAGTATTACCCCCATTTATCAGCTGGATAAAGATGTAGCCCAGCAAAGCGCCGAGGGCTATAAAAATGATTTCGAGATCAAATGGCGTAGTTCGGGCTATCCCGAAAACTTGAAGCAAAAGTATTTTACCCTGGGTAACAATCTGCTGAAAGAGGTTTACGATAAGGGTGTATTGGCCCTCAACAAAAAATATCAGCACGGCTCAGAAAATTATCGCATTACCATACTGCAAAACAACGTAGCCAACGAAACCAATACCGCCCAACTGTACACCCGCGAAACAGCCCTAAGCTATATTGATCAAACCTTATCGGCCTACAAGGGCATTGATAAAGCCTTTATTATAGCCGTTATACAAAACCGACTGCAATACAATTTAAATTACGATGAAAAGCTCACTACCCGTTTGGAGAACGAAGTAGTGAACAGCCTGAGCCTAACACGCGGTATGGTGCAAAAGGGCGAGCTGATTGTTGCAAAAGGATCAGTAATAAACCAGGACGTTTATCAAAAGCTCGAATCCTTCCGGGTAGCGTTTGAAGACAACGTACGTGTATCCGGCGATCCACGCCTGGTGGTATTAGGGCAGGTGCTGCTGGTTTCTATCGTGATAGCCTTGTTGATGGTGTTTCTGTACCTTTTCCGTAAAGATATTTACTATGATAACCGCCTGGTAGGCTTGATATTGCTGGTTGTTACTGCCATGCTGGCCACGCTATCCATATCCATCCGCATACAGTTGCCTTATTTGTATATGATACCTTATTGTATCGTACCCATCATTATCCGGATTTTGTTTGATACCCGTTTGGCCCTAAACATTCACTTGCTGGTAGTTTTGGTAGCCGGCTTTTTTGTGCCCAACAGTTTTGAATTTGCTTATTACGAGATCACGGCCGGTATGGTATCCATCTACAGTATTAAAAACCTCATCCGCCGCGAGCAGTTTTTAATATCAGCCTTAATCATCGTTGGTAATTATTTAGTCGCTTTTTTAGGCATCTCCTTCATCCGCGAAGGCAGTTTTTTAAATATCGATTGGATGGAGTTTGTGCCTTTCATCTTCAGCGTTGTATTAACGCTGCTGGCTTATCCGCTCATTTACATTTTCGAAAAAATATTTGGCCTAACGTCTGATATCACGCTCATCGAGCTAACAAATACCAACGCCAATTTACTGCGTAAGCTGGCCTTTAGTGCGCCGGGAACGTTCCAGCACTCGTTACAGGTAGCAAACCTTGCCGAGAGCGCTATATTTGCCATTGGCGGCAACGCTTTATTGGTTAGGGCAGGTGCATTATACCACGATATCGGTAAGATGGAAAATCCGCTTTATTTTATTGAGAACCAAAGTCCGGGTTTTAATCCGCACGATAAGCTGCCTTATCAGGATAGCGCGCAGATCATCATCAGCCATGTAAGCAAAGGCATAGAAATGGCACGTAAAGAAGGTATACCCGAGATTGTGGTCGATTTTATCCGTACACACCACGGCAATACCAGGGTTGATTACTTTTATCAGTCGTACCTCAAAAACTTCCCTGAAAAGATCATCGACGAAAATACTTTCCGTTACCCCGGACCGATCCCTTTTTCTAAAGAAACAGGTGTACTGATGCTTGCAGATTCGGTTGAAGCAGCCTCCCGATCGCTCCACGAACCCAATGCGCAAACCATTGATGCCCTTGTTGACCGCATTATTGAGTACAAATTAGACCAGGATCAGCTTAAAGACAGTGATATTACTTTGAAAGATTTGGAGACTATCAAGATGATTTTCAAGAAGATGCTGATGGGGATTTATCACGTTAGAATAGATTACTTAAATAACTGAAATTTTTTTTTGACAGGATAAGCGATTTACTATATTTGCAATCCCGAAAAAAAGGGACGTGTTCACCGGAACATGATACTGGTGAGGTGCCTGAGAGGCCGAAAGGATCAGTTTGCTAAACTGACGTACGGGAAACTGTACCGAGGGTTCGAATCCCTCCCTCACCGCTGATTGAATAGTCAAATAACACCAAAAGCCTGTAAATCATATGTTTACAGGCTTTTTTGTTGCCATGAGTTAACCAAAACATTCACGAATTCGCAAATAAAATGAGCGACATCCATGGCGTCTTTTTTTCATCAAAAAAAGACGCCATGTAAATGGTTTAATAAACTGATTTACAACATGTTCAATCATTAAACATCTTGACTTTTTGCCGCTGTATTTCGATATTTATTCACTTAAAAATCTATCGTTATGTTAGAAAAAAGTTTAGGCTTAATGTTTTTTTTAAAACAGCCAAGAAATTACGAAGGTGGAATGATGTATATCTACCTCAAGATTACTGTGGACGGTGTTTCCAAAGATCTTTCTGTTAAACGTTCGTGGCTTCCTTCCAGATGGAATTCAAAAGGGAACCGTGCCAGTGGCAATAAAGAAGATGCTAAAGCGCTTAATGAGTTTCTTGACGTCATGCAAAACAAAGCTTATGATGCCAGAAAACATTTGATCGATCGCGGTAAAGTGGTAACAGCTTTAGCAATAGTAGAATTGTTATCCGGGATTAATGAGCGGAAATGGATGTTGCTTTCATTGTTCGAAGCGCATAACAAAGATTTAAAGAAAATGATTGGTAATGGTGTCGCTAAAGGGACTTACACCAATTTTAACACATCCTTTAGGCACACCTGCAAATTTATCAAAGACATCTATCGAGTGGATGACATCAATATCCGCTCATTGGACTTGGAGTTCATTAAGAAGCTATATAACTGGTATCGTGCCGGTTTAGAACTTAATCATAATTCAGCTTTGAAAAACATTGCCAATATGAAAAAGATAGTATTGGATTGTGTGGATAACGGATGGCTAGTTGGCGATCCATTCGCCAAATTTGAGATGACAAGAGAAGATGTTGATACCATCTACCTGGACAAAGAAGAAATCCAGCGAATTACATGTAAAAGCATCCAAAATGAACGGCTGTCCCGGGTAAGAGATTTGTTCGTGTTTTGCTGTTTTACCGGACTTTCCTTCATTGATGTTAAGCAATTGAAGCGTTCTGAGGTAACCTTAGGCCATAATAGTGAACTAAGAATTTACAAGAACAGGCAAAAAACAGGAACACCCGCAGCGATACCACTATTGCCAATAGCACTTCTGATTTTGAAAAAATATCAAGATGATGAGATGTGTTTAGCGAAAGATATGCTGTTACCGGTATTGAGTAATCAAAAGTATAATTCCTATCTAAAAGAAATTGCCGATACCTGTAAAGTTAATAAGGAGCTCACGTCGAAAATGGCTAGAAATTCTTTCGCAACAACAGTGACTCTAGCGAACAATGTTCCAATCGAAACCATCAGTAAAATGATGGGACATAAAAGCTTAAAGCAAACACAGCATTATGCCAAGGTACTAGCAATCAAAGTTACAGAAGATATGGTTACGCTGAAAAAAACATTGGCTAAAAAGAAGTTTATCCCCGAATAACAGATTATGTTAGGATAGTTAAAAATAGTCTCATGACGTGCTGTTAAAATTGAATTATGAAAAATGATAATAAAGAAATGATGGTCTTTGATAAGATCATCGCTGATAAAATATATTTGATCAGGGGACAGAAGGTTATGTTGGATCGGGACCTTGCAGCATTGTATGGTGTCGAAACCAAACGACTAAAAGAACAAGTGAGAAGAAATATCGAACGATTCCCGGAACAATACATGTTCGAAATGAACGATCTGGAATTTTCAGATTGGAGGTCGCATTTTGCGACCTCCAATGAAGACAGGCAAGGCCTCCGCTACGCGCCATTCTGTTTTACCGAACACGGTATCCTACAGCTCTCCAACGTGCTTAAAGGTGAAAAAGCCATCAAAGTGAGCTTTTTGATCATTGATGTATTCGTTAAGTTAAGAGATACACTAGCAGATCAAACAGAGCTATGGCTACAGATCGAAAAGATCAAAGGCAAATTAGGGAACCAAGACAAAAACATCGAGCTTATCTTCCAGTATTTAGACGAACTGTCATCAAAGATTATTGTGCCTGATAAACTAAGTCCAAGAAAAGGGATTGGTTATAAACCCGAAAATTTATGATCTCCCAAGGTCGAGCCAAGTGACTTAATACAACCGCGCGGTAAAGTTGCTCGACTACATATAATATATTGCATTTATACTTGGACTATTACATAGCTCAAACTTAATTCGTTACTTGTGATGAGAATATAAGAACCTAGTTGATATCCTGTTGAGTGAAAATAATTACCCCATCGTGAATGTATTGAATCTCGCAATGGGGTAATTATCAGTATAACTAAAACAATTCTGCCTTTATCGTTTTAACCGGATTACCCCGTTCCAGGGCGTTATGCTCCTGCCACTGGCTCTGCTGTTGTGCTATCAACTGTTCAGTTTGCCAAACCATTATTTTGGCTTCCAGTCGGGCCAAACAAAGCTTTTTATTTTCCAACTGTGTTCGGGTATCCATTGCCATAACTTGCAAGCCAGATGGTAGATGCGTTCCCCGCACTGCGGTTTCCACCTTGTTTACGTTTTGCCCACCTGGGCCGGAAGAACGGCAGGTTTCCA
>NZ_JBDSCA010000056.1:0-67138 GCF_039921305.1 Mucilaginibacter sp. | reverse complement strand
GAAAGGCCACATCAAGGTATCAATGGAAAAAAACCTATCGAAATGACCACCCTAAACAACAAATAAAAATCCTGATTCTATTACCGAATTAATAAACCCTTACAATTGCGAGGTACGAAGCAATCGCACGGAGATAAAGCGGCTATCAGAGTAGTTTTGTATGGTTCGCGATTGCTTCGTACCTCGCAATGACATTTGACTATACAATTGTAGCAACCTGTATAAACTACCAGTATTCATTACTACTTATCAAACAACCCATTCAAAACCCCGGCTAACCTTATCCCGCCTTTTAAAATGCGGTTTTGCAAAACAGGCAAATGCTCATCATAATATTCCTTTTCAAATTTGGGGTTTTCGGCTGCCTCTTTGTACAAAATTTCGGCTATCTGGTAACTTTCCCAAAGCCATATCAGCAGGTTATCGCTTTGCCATTTTGTAATTTGCTCTGGTGTGGCGGTATCATAAGCAACAGCCATTTTTTGATAGCTTAAACCTTCCTGCTCAATCAGGCCGCTATCCCATAAACTATGCAGATTAGTGCCGTCGCCATTAAATGTGATCTGGATGTCGTTACCACCCTTATCTTCGGCATGGCTCACATGCATAGGTTGGTGAATATCGCCAATAACATGAACCAAAAACTTCAAAGCCGTAACCTTAGCTTGTTTTGATTTTTGTGGATCGGCAATATCCATCTCACATTTCTGGATGATCTTATAAGCATTATCAATAGGCAGGGCTTTTATAGCGGCAACAAACTGTTCAAAGTTTAAACCCGCGGGTAGGTTAACATAATGGTAGGCCCCGGTAAATTTATAATCAGGGTTACTGCGGATCTCATCGGCCCAGGTACTTACATCGGGTAGGGTTTCTTTGCCTAAAAGTTCTTTTATAGCCAATTGTGTTTTTGGTGTCAAATGATTTTCGGCAATTTTAGCTACTGTACGGTGCCCGGTTACTCCCCACGATATTAAAGCAATGGCGCAAAACAAGATCAGGACAATAAAAAGCGGTTTCTTCATAAACGATCAAAAATCTTTAGAGGGGGATAAAGTAAGAATTTTCACACCACATCTTCCATCTTACCTGATACATATTACATAAGAGAGGGGGGATAAAGTAAGAATTTTCACACCACATCTTCCATCTTAGCTGATACATCTTACATAAAAGAGGGGGTGATAAAGTAAGAATTTTCACACCACATCTTCCCTGTCTGCCGACAGGCAGGCATCTTACCTGATACATATTACATAAGAGAGGGGGGATAAAGTAAGAAAAATTTCAAGTCTTGATACCTGATACTCTCTACTTGATACTAATACTAAAACTTACTTCTGAAAAACTCCTCAACTTCGCGCATATTAGGGAAGTGGTATTTGTGGATGGCTTCGTTAATTTTAGCCTTACGCCTTTGGTAGTACCATGCCGCGCCGCCAATAGCTGCCGCTATCATGATGTTTTTCTCAAGCGTACTTGGTGGGTAAAAAGCGCTAATGTTAACATGGTAACCTGCAAACAAATGCTTAATGGGTACAAAAGCATCTATCACGTTCAAAATCAAAGCCACAACCAAAATATTCAGCAACAGGTGAACTGCTAAATAAAAAGTGTTGATGTATGGATTGGGTTTGTTCATGTTTCAATAACGTATTACTAAGATACTAATTATTTGAGTGATAAACAAAAATTAAACATTTTTTACAATATGGTGTTGGGGTTAAACGCTTACATTTACATCAAAACTAAAACCTGTAAACAAATATGTTATCTCAAGAAACCACCATCGGTATTTATCCAAACGGCGAGTTGAATGATGTTTTGATCGTTCCCGATGGGCACGAATTTCACCTGTTTTTAACTGGTACACACGGCAACCCATTAGCTGCAAGCACTACTGCCAACTTGGGCAGTATCGTTATCGTTAACAACAATTGGATTTACGAAGGCGACCAGCTTTCATCGCAATCGCAGCGCGAAATAGCCGACTATATTCTCAATTATCCCGATGAATATGACGATCAACCCTCAATAATATAAGTGCATTTCCTTACATTCGGGGTTCGCTATCACTATTGATGACCATACAAGAAATTCTGCAACATTACTGGAAACATGATAATTTTCGACCTTTACAGGAAGAGATCATCCAATCCGTATTGTTAGGTCGCGATACCTTGGCCCTGCTGCCCACAGGTGGTGGTAAATCCGTTTGCTTTCAGGTTCCGGCTTTGGCTAAAGAAGGGATCTGCATCGTCATATCCCCCTTGATCGCCTTAATGAAAGATCAGGTAGAAAACCTGCAGGCCAAAGGCATCGAAGCCATGTCTATCGTATCGGGCATGAGCAAGCGCGAGGTTGATCACGCTTTAGATAATTGCATCTACGGCAACGTCAAATTTCTGTACCTATCTCCCGAAAGGTTACTATCCGAACTGGTTCGCGAGCGCATCGGTTACATGAAGGTAAACCTGATAGCTGTAGACGAAGCGCATTGTATCTCCCAATGGGGATATGATTTCCGCCCGCCGTACCTTCACATTGCCGATCTGAGAGAAATTCATCCCGAAGTACCTATATTGGCCCTTACGGCGACCGCAACCGCCGATGTGCGCGAAGACATCCAGCAAAAGCTGCAATTTAAAGAGCCGAATGTTTTTACCAAAAGCTTTGAACGTAAAAATATCAGCTATGTAGTACAGCATCAGGAAAATAAGATGCAACGCCTGTTAGATGTAGTTAAAGGCGTAAAAGGCACCGGGATAGTGTACGTTCGCAGCCGGAAAGAAACTTTTGAGATTGCCCAGATACTCAACCAATATGGTTACAGCGCCGATTATTACCATGCGGGATTAGAGGCCGAACAACGCTCTAAAAAACAAGAGGCCTGGAAGAGTAATCAAACCCGTATAATAGTAGCCACTAACGCGTTCGGAATGGGTATAGATAAACCCGATGTCCGTTTCGTGATCCACAAAGACTTGCCCGAAAGCCTCGAAGCCTATTATCAGGAAGCCGGCAGGGCCGGGCGGGATGAGCAAAAGGCTTACGCGGTTTTGCTGTTCAACCATTCGGATAGGTTTAAGCTGGAGAAGAAATTCGAGCTAACCTTCCCTACGGTCGACGAGATCAAAAAAGTTTACCATAGCTTGGGCAACTATTTTCAGTTAGCTTACGGGGCAGGGGAGTACATCAGTTTCGATTTTGATATCGGCGATTTTTGCTCCAAATATAAGTTCGATGCCATCAAAACCATCAACAGCCTCAAGTTTTTAGAGCGCAACGATTACGTATCCTTTACCGAAAGCGTTTTTTTACCATCGCGCTTCCGTTTCCAGGTAATGAACGAAGAGCTATACCGTTTCCAGATAGAGAATGCCGCCTGGGATGGCTTTGTGAAAACCCTGCTACGTTCATACGCCGGCGCCTTCGAAAACTATGTGCACATCCGCGAGTTTGATCTGGCTAAGCGCATGAACATCAGCGTACAGCAAGTGATAGAAGGCCTGAATCAGCTACAGCAAATGGACTTGCTCAACTATCTCCCACAAACAGATAAGCCTCAGGTTACCTTTATTTTACCCCGCCAGGATATTAAAAATGTAATGATAGACAAGCGTTACATCGAGCAGCGCAAACAAATCTTCCGTCAAAAAATGGAAGCCGTTTTTCATTACGCCGAAGCCAAACGTTGCCGAAGCCAAATGCTGCTCACTTACTTTGACGAACCAAACGCCCGCAAATGCGGCGTGTGCGATGTATGTATAGAAGAAAAGCGGACTGAAAACGCGCACGACACCACCGACCGTATTACCGACGAAGTACTCCGCTGGCTAAGCCTCGATCCGCTTTCGCTGGATGACCTGGTAAACACCATAACAGCAGGTACCGAAAAGGAACGGATAGACATTATTCGCATGCTATTAGATGCCGGTAAAGTTAAAACAGACGGCGAAAAGTTTTATCTGTAAGAAGCCACCGAGCAAAAAGCGATGGCCTTGTGCGATTCCCCTCTTGAGAGGGGCGGAGGGGTGTGTCATTCTGCGCCATGGAATTATTCTAATCAGCCCTTCCAATCCATTTGGGGAAATCGCACCCCGGTTTACAGTATATATCTCTACATGATGCCTCATGCAAGTATTAATTTAACACTAATTAAAGCTTGTGGCGCATATTTAATTGTTGGCATGCCTATTGAATAACTATTCATGTCCTTCCTAATAAGGACTGTTTTTCATAGGTAGATGTAAAGGGTCGAAAACTGCGAGAGTTAACGACCCTTTTTTTATGCCATAAACTTTTTAAAGCTTATTTCCAACGAGCGCCGGGTGCCATCCAGAGCAACAGTCAAAGGACGGAGCGTCCAGGCCATCTACACCATATAAAAAGAAAAGCCATCAGTAAATGATAGCTTTTCTTTTTATACATACTTTGTCATTTCTCAGTCGTTCCCTGCCGGCCGGCAGACAGGGAACGACTGAGAAATCTTCTGCTCATGCACGTAGCGTATGCTCAATCAACTGCGTTAATCGCTCTTAAAGATTTCTCCTATCGTCGAAATGACAACAGAGCTATATCAATAATCAATAACCTGCTCTTCAATCTCCGCAGGTATCTCTCTCCATTCGTATTTCTGCGTACGCATCTGCGGCTCAAAACCCGCTTCGCGGATAGAATCCTGAATGCCCTTAGCCGTAAAACGGTGAGGAGCACCCGCGGCAGATACTACGTTCTCCTCTATCATGATCGAACCAAAATCATTGGCCCCGGCATGCAAACATATTTGCGCAACAGGTTTACCAACCGTTAACCACGATGCCTGTATATTTTTAATATTCGGCAGCATAATTCGGCTCAGCGCTATCATGCGGATATATTCGTCGCCGGTTACATTATTGGTGATGCCACGCACTTTTTTCAGCAGCGTACCATCATCCTGAAAAGGCCATGGTATAAAGGCCACAAAGCCATAATTTCCCTCAGGTTTTTCTGATTGTACTTCGCGGATCCAAACCAAATGCTCAAAGCGCTCTTCCAAAGTCTCCACATGCCCAAACATCATCGTTGCCGACGAGGGGAGGTTCAGTTGGTGAGCCGCGCGCATCACATCCAGCCACTCTTTACCACCACACTTTCCTTTAGATATCAACCTCCGAACCCTGTCGTTCAATATCTCGGCACCCGCGCCCGGTAACGAATCCAAACCCGATTCCTTCATCGCCTTCAGCACATCGTAATGGCTCATGCCCTCTAACTTAGCCACGTGCGCAATTTCCGGCGGGCCTAACGAGTGTAGTTTAAGCTTAGGATACAATTGTTTTAACTCACTAAACAAATCGGTATAAAACTTCAAACCCAAGTCCGGGTGATGGCCGCCCTGCAACAAAAGCTGGTCGCCGCCATATTTAAAAGTTTCCTCTATCTTACGTTTATAGGTTTCAATATCAGTAATATAGCTATCCTCGTGCCCCGGCCTGCGGAAAAAGTTGCAGAACTTACAATTGGCAATACAAACGTTAGTGGTGTTCACATTCCTGTCTATCTGCCAGGTAACTTTGCCATGTGGTACCTGTATCTTACGCAGTTCGTTAGCTACATACATTAACTCGGGCGTACTGGCATGTTCGTATAAAAACAGGCCTTCTTCCTTGGTTAAAAACTCAAAATTTAAAGCACGCTGTAATAGGTCGGCAGTATTCATACACAAATATACGCAATGCGCATTTTAAAAGGTATAAGTTGAAAGTCAAAAGTTAGCAGTTGTTACCGCAAGTTGTCATCATACATCAGCCTGCCCAATATTTGCGAACGCAATGCAACCGCGCAAAGCATCTCATGGAAACCACATTTAAAATAACCGGCGCAATAGTAAATAGTGGAGTTTTTAATTGTGTAAATGACATTTACTATTATATTTGTTTACCAATTAATACCGCTCATGCTAAAGCCTTCAAAAATAGTATCGATAGCCGTTTTACTTTTAACAGCCTGTATATTTAGTGCCCGTGCGCAGGTAAATAACCCACGTAAACAACTTTTTGATGATGGTTGGAAGTTCTTTTTAGGCGATGCTACAAATGCGGGGGCTAATAATTTTGACGATAAAAACTGGCGGATATTAGATTTGCCCCACGACTGGAGTATCGAAGGGAAAATTGATAAAACTAACCCCTCTGGCGGTGATGGTGGTTTCTTTCCTACGGGTACAGGCTGGTATCGTAAAACTTTCCTGGCCCCTGCTGCATGGAAAGGTAAGCTGGTATCTATTTATTTCGAAGGCGTTTACATGAATTCGGAGGTTTTCATTAATGGTAAATCGCTTGGCACGCAGCCTTATGGATATACTACTTTTACTTACGATTTGACTTCCTATCTTAATGAGAATAAAATAAATACGATAGCAGTAAGAGTAGATAATTCAAAGCAGAAAAATAGCCGCTGGTATAGCGGTTCCGGTATTTACCGTCATGTGTGGATGGTAGTTACCAGCCCGGTGCATGTAGCTAACTGGGGTACAGTAATTACCACACCAAGCGTTTCTGCCGCAAAAGCTACAGTTGAGGTAAAAACACTAATAAAAAATGAAACAAACATAACCCAAAGCGTTGTGCTTAAAACGGTGCTTATGGGTAATGCAAAAAGCGCAGGTAACTATCAGGCTAAAGTTACCTTACCAGCTAACAGCGAAAAAGAAATAATCCAAAATATAACCGTACTAAAACCCTCATTATGGACGCCCGAAAGGCCAATGCTTTACCAGGCAAGGGTGCAGATATTGAAAGGTAGTTCTGTTATAGATCATACTTCAACTGACTTTGGCATACGCTCAATCAAATTTACAACCGAAAATGGTTTTCAGCTCAACGGTATAACATTGAAGCTCAATGGGGGCTGCGTACATCACGATAATGGTTGCTTAGGAGCCGCCGCATTTGACCGCGCTGAAGAACGCAGGGTAGAAATATTGAAAGCGGCGGGTTTTAATGCCATTCGCACCTCGCACAATCCACCCTCCGAAGCATTTTTAGCTGCATGTGATAGATTGGGAATGTTGGTGATAGACGAGGCCTTTGACGGCTGGAGAACATCCAAAAACAAATATGATTATGCCACATATTTTAACGATTGGTGGCAGCGCGATTTAGAAACTATGGTATTGCGCGACCGGAACCATCCATCGATTATTATGTGGAGCATCGGTAACGAGATCATCGAACGAAAGAGCCCTGAAGCTGTAGAAACCGCCAAAATTCTGGCAAATTGTGTCCGTAAGATAGACCCCACCCGCCCGGTTACATCAGCCATGACCACCTGGGATAGAGATTGGGAGATATTTGATCCGTTGATGGCGGCCCATGATATAGCGGGGTATAATTATGAACTGCATCGTGCTGCCGCTGATCACGAACGGGTTCCGTCTCGTATTATCGTTCAAACAGAATCTTATCCTAAAGATGCTTTTGCTAACTGGAAACAGGTACAAAATAATAGCTATATACTGGGAGATTTTGTTTGGACCGCATTGGATTACCTGGGTGAATCGGGTATAGGGCGTTGGTATTATACGGGAGAATCTTCTGCGTTTCATGCCAGAACCGAATTGTTCCCTTATCACGGCGCCTATTGCGGTGATATCGATCTTATGGGCTGGCGAAAGCCTATATCACACTACCGTAGTATGTTATACGATAATAAAGAGAAACTTTATATGGCTGTGCGTGAACCGGAGAAAACGCCTGGAAGTATCCACGTAACCGGTTGGGCTGTATGGCCAACTTGGGAAAGCTGGACCTGGCCCGGCTTTGAAGGTCACGATGTACAGGTTGAAGTGTACTCTAAATACTCCACTGTCCGGCTTTACTTAAACAATAAACTGATAGGTGAGCAAGCCACAACCGAAGCAGAGGAGTTCAAGGCCACTTTTAGCGTTCCTTATACTGCAGGAGAAGTGCGTGCAGTTGGTGTAATTAATAATAAAGAGGTTGAAAACCGAGTTTTAAAAACTGCAGGCAGCGCCGCTAAAATAAAACTAATGGCAAACCGTGGTACGATCACCGCAAACGGGCAGGATCTATCTTATATTACCGTCGAAATAACAGATAACAATGGCATCGTACAGCCCAATTCCGAAAATAACTTACAATTCAGTATTGAAGGACCCGGCGTTATCGCCGGCGTTGATAATGCGAATCTAAAAGATCCCGACTCTTATTTAGCCACGGCCCGCAAAGCCTGGCATGGGCGGGTATTGGTAGTGATCAGAAGTACCAAAAAAACAGGCAATATCAAACTGAGAGTAGCTACACCAGGTTTAGCGGCCGAGGCCATCGTTATCAAATCGAAGATGAAGTAATGAATCTGAGCGGGGCTAAAATGAAATCAGCCACAATCATCAGGTCATAAAGATTGACCAGCCATGGAATGGCCCTTCTGCAAACAGGTTCAACGAATTACCTGCTTGATATGTTAGCAATGTTTGATATTGAGAAGAAGCGATAAAGCGCCATTTCAATAAATTCAACCGATTGCATTAATTGTTTTTTTTGCTACCTTTATTTTTCATTCTTTGTAACGGCTATGGCTGTTAACTGATCGGATATCTAATTTGGCCAACCAATTATAATCGTAATTTAAAGTATATAATGCTGCATTAATGTGAGGGGGCTTATGAAAATAATTTTTCAGGTTATGCTGTTATTTCTGTGCTTCAACGTATTGATGCAGCCAAGCCGGGCGCAATCACAAGTGCCCGCTAAAATCCAGCATTATTCAACAGAAGATGGCTTATCTCATGACAATATCACCACAATATTCAAGGATCGCGAAGGCTATATGTGGTTTGGCACCTGGTATGGATTGAACCGGTTCGATGGTAATCATTTTATTTCGTTCAAATCTATGGCGGGCGACTCTTCAAAAATCGGGAACAACCGGATCGATCATATCAGCGAAGATAACAATGGCCAATTGTGGTTAAAATTTTATGACGGCCAGATATATCGCTTTAATAAACGCAACGAACAATTACGCTCACTGGCGGTTATCCTGGGGCTGCGTGGCAAAGTATCGTTTGACCGGATATTATCTGCAAGTAACAACGAAGTATGGGTTAGTGTTTTTAACGGAGGAGTCATTTACGTTCCAGACATCAAAAATGCACCCACCACTTATTTTTGGTTCAAACAAGATGCCGAAGCTAAATTTCAGATCCCTTCCGACAAAGTAAATTGTTTTTTAAAAGATTCCGGCGGCGACATCTGGATAGGAACGGCAGCCGGCCTGGCCCTTTTTAGCCATCGGGGAACAGAAAAATATTACCAACTGGCCAGGCAATTTGATGTCAAAACTAAAATGCCGGTTACCGCAGCTATTCAAACCCATGATAAAATATTTTTTGCCACAGGTAAAGGAATGTTATGGTCCTATCAAAAAAGAAGAAAAGAGTTTACCGATTTTCGGGTAAGTAATGCCATATTGAATAGTTTGTTGGTCAGCAAAGATGAAAGCAAACTGTATGTAACCTCGGCCGCAGGCGAATTGGGGGTATTGAATCTGAAGGATATGTCCTTGAAAAAATATAATGACCCCGATAACTCGCCGTTATACAGTATGTTCGAAGATCGGCATGGCAGTATCTGGATTGAGCCTGATAAAAAGGGGGTTTTTAGGTTCAACAGAGATGGTGTTTTCGAAAACTATTCGCAAAAAAACGATTCAAAAAACATTAATGGGGGTAACCACTTTAAGGTATTTGAAGATAAAAACGGCATTGTATGGTGCGTACTCAGGGATGGCGGGTTCGGTTATTTTGATGAGCCAACCAATAATTTCAGGTACTTCCATAATGAACCGGGTGCAAAGGATCATGCTTTTTCCAATTTGGTTAACGTTGCTTTTTATGACCCCGCCGGGGTGATGTGGCTGCATACAGATGAGCACGGCCTGGAAAAAATAATTTTTCAACCGGGCGTTTTCGAACAATTTTTGGTAAAAGAATCCGCCCTTTTTCAGTCAGACAATGAAATCAGGAGTCTTTGTGTTGACCATTTGAACCGAATCTGGATCTGCGCCAAAGCGGGGCAAATATATTGGCTTCAGCAGGGTAAGCTCATGCCAGCCAGGTTCAGTAATCTGAATGGAAAATTGGGTGCGGTTTATACTATTAAAGAGGACCATCAAGGGAATATTTGGATGGGAACGAAAGCCAACGGTTTATTTGAAGCCATTCCTGAAGACCGGTCGCACAGTTCCTATCGGCTGGTTAATTTTTTGCATGACAAAAACAACCCGAACTCAATCAGTAGTAATCAAATTTATGCGATCAAGGAAGACAGCGAGGGCCGGATCTGGGTTGGGACATTTGATCAGGGATTGAACTTGCTGAGAGTGGATAAGCAAAAAACCTACTTTTCCAGAATAAACAAAGAACGGAACAATTATCCTCCCGATTTTGGAAAGATCAGGGCTATAGAAACGGACCAGAAAGGAAGAATATGGCTTGGAACGACCGAAGGCCTGATCGTGATGGATGAGGCCGGCGGCCGGTTTATTTTCCATGCATACAGCAAACGTGCCGGCGTTAAAGAAAGTCTTGGTAACAATGACATCCAATTCATACATCGCGATCACTCAGGCCACATGTGGCTCGCAACCTCAGGGGGCGGATTAGATATGGCAGAAGAGGACCCAAAAAGCGGAAATCTGCACTTTATTAATTATACAACCAGGCTGGGTTTGGCTAACGATTATATCCTTAGCTGTACGGAAGACAATGCCAATCAGCTTTGGGTAGCTACTAAAAGCAGTCTTTCCAGATTGAATCTTCTGACCAAAAAAATCAAAAATTTCTCATCTTACGATGGACTTTCACCTGCCGGATTTTCCGAAAGTACATGTGGAAATACACACGATGGCAAATTGGTTTTTGGTACAATCCGGGGGTATCTGATTTTTGATCCGAAGGCGGTTATGCCTCATCGGGTCAACGCAAATCTGGTGTTTACAGCTCTCCGTATTAATAATGTACAAATAGGAATTGCTGATAGTTCAGGCATTCTGCGTCAAGGTATCAATGATGTGCAAAGCATCACATTGCGGCATAATCAAAACGTTATCAGTATAGATTATTCATTACTGGATTATCGGTTCGACAGTCACTTACCTTTTATGTACCGGTTGAAAGGCTTTGATACCTATTGGCACGACAACAATAACCAATTGCGTGCTACCTACACCAATATTCCGGCTGGAAATTATGTTTTGGAGGTAAAATGCGGAGATCCGGATCGGTACAGCAATTTGCCATATAAAAGTTTAATATTAACCGTGCTACCGGCCCCCTGGCTATCCTGGTGGGCCTATCTGATTTATGCTTTCATTATATTTTCGATCGCGGTAGCTCTGTGGCGAAACATACTGACCGCGATGAAGCTTAAACATGAAATGGCCCTCGAACACCAGTTGACAGAATTAAAGCTGAATTTTTTCACAAACATATCGCATGAATTGCGGACGCCGCTGATGCTTATCTTAAACCCGATTTCACAATTGATAAAGCAAAACAAATCCGATCCAAGGCAACGGCAATACCTGGACATTGTGGATCGGAATGCCAACCGGATGGTCAGGTTTGTTAACCAGTTGCTTGAGTTCAGAAAGATCCAGCATGGGAAAACCCAACTTTCGGCCTCTCCATTTGAAGTGACCAGCTTTATCAAAGATATCAGCGCGCATTTCGATGATGTACGTAAAGAAAAGCGGATCGGCCTGATTTTAGAGGGTATGGAAGAAAGCTTTTGTATTTGCCTTGATCAGGACAAAATAGAAACCGTTGTGTACAATCTATTGAGCAATGCCTATAAATTTACGCCGGAAGGTAAGAGCATAACCATCAGCTTGTCCCGGAGTCCGGAGAAAAAGGAGGTCATCCTGGTTGTTACCGATCAGGGATACGGGGTACCTGAATCTGATCTGGAATACATTTTCGAACTCTATCACAGTGGCGAACAAACTTTGAACTCCGGTAAAGGAACCGGGATAGGTTTAGCGTTATCCAAAGAATTGGTAGAACTTCATGGGGGAACGATATCCGCTACCAACCACGCAAATGGCGGCTTAGCGGTAAAAGGTAACCTGCTGACGGCTCGTCAACATATTTTGGTTTTCCTGACTTAGCTCCATTCGCAGTTTACTAAATTGTGTTTGCACGAGCTGGTCGGTTTCATAGTAATGCAAATTATCCAAAGAGTTGATAAAGTAATAATATTTACCGGTAATGTCGCCCAACGTGAGGTTCGAGGTAAAAAGCTTCGTGTTTAAATGCGCCAGATCGGAAACATCAAACGCCCGCACCTGCTTCTTAAGTTTCATTACATCATTAAAATTGGCGGAATTTTGAATGTAAGCCAAATATTGGCCAGCTTTTACAGACTGCTGTGATTTAGATAACAATCTGATTTTGCCCGGGTAAGAGGCAATAAGCTTGATCGGCGATTGATTTGCGTTAACCGTTATTTCCCCGATGACTACGTCCGGATAACTAACTACCCAACCGAATGTCACCATCAGAAGTACAATGCTCAGTGCTAATATGCTGATCCAAAAGCCAAATTTAGTTGGTATCCTTTCAACGATGTTCTGTATCTCTTCGCTTCTTTGATTGTCGTTTTTGATATTATTTAATTGTATATATTCGTCTATCGTTTCCATGTTCGCTGTTTAATTTTGAGAAGGTCTTTCGATATTAATTGATGAGATCATTTCCGTTTGCGATTGTATTAACTGGAAATATCGGCCGCCTTTAGCCATCAGGCTCTCATGGTTACCGACTTCCACAATGAAACCCTCCTGCATCACCACGATCTGGTCTGCTTTTCTAATGGTACTCAGTCGATGGGCAACAACCACAACGGTCCTGTTTTGGAACACTTTTTCCAACGCATCAACAATTTTCCTTTCGTTTATCGTATCCAAAGCGTTTGTCGCTTCGTCGAAAAAAAGATAATCCGGATTTTTATATAGGGCCCTCGCTATTAAAAGGCGTTGTTTTTGACCACCACTCAAACCCCTTCCCATTTCGCCCATTGTCGTCTGATATCCTAAAGGCAACTTCTCGATTTCATTAGCTATATTGGCCGTTTCCACCGCATTTTTCAGTTTATCATAGTCGATATTTTCATCATCCAATACAATATTGTTTAGGATCATATCATTAAAAATTTTACCGTCTTGCATGACCGCACCACATACATCACGCCATTGTCTCAAACTTACGTTGCTAATGTTCATGTTGCCCAACATAATGTCGCCAAAGGAAGGCGTATACAAGCGTAGAATCAATTTTAACAAAGTCGATTTTCCGCTTCCACTATCTCCTACAAACGCGGTCAGTTTTCCCTCCGGTATAGTTAAATTAATGTTTTTTAACACAAGCGGAGAGCTCGGCGTGAACTTGAATGAAACGTTTTTAAGCGTTATTGATTTATTTGTGGGTAATGCTATGGTATTTGTTCCATAATCTTCTCCCTCATCTTTCATGCTGTGTATTTCATTTAACCGCAAAAAACTGATTTGCGCAACCTGCGCAGCAACAATGAATTGAATGAACTGCACTACCGGCCCGTTCAGCATCCCAATCATAAACTGGGTTGATATCATAACCCCAAACGTGATCTCACCCGCGACAACGGCTTTCGCACAATAGAAAGTGATACTTAAATTTTTCAGGCTGTCAATCAATTGCGCGCCCGTATTCTGCATGTCGTTAATAGATAATACGCGGTTGTTTACACGATAAATGCGTGACTGTATCTTTTCCCATTTCCATCGTTTCGGAACCTCATAGTTATTTATCTTGATGTCCTGCATGCTATTGACCGTTTCTACCCAGTAACTTTGGTTCTTTGCCGTCAGTTCGAAATACTCCCAGTCCAGCTTCTTCCTGATCTTTAAAAATGCAAATACCCACAGCACATACAAAATGCTGCCAATGATAAATATCTCGAATATAACGGTATTGAATATGGCCAGAATGGCACCAAAGATTACGAATGTTAATGTTGAAAATATCATACCGAGGCCATTGTTCATAATGAAACTTCTGATGCGCTCGTGATCATTCGCCCTTTGTAAAATGTCACCAACCATCTTGTTTTCGAAAAATGAGACCGGGAGTTTCATTAATTTGATTAAAAAATCGGAAATGATGGCGATATTTATCCTCGCAGTTACATGCAACAATATCCAGTTACGGACAATATTGGAAAACATGACACAGACAACTATGCAAATATTGCCGATGAGCACAATGTTGATAAATTTCACGTCCCTGGTTTGAATACCGACATCTATTACAGATTTGGTAATGAATGGCAACAGAGCTTGCAACAAAGTAGCAATCAGCATGACCAGTCCCAAGTTGATAAAACTCTTTTTGTAAGGCCGGAAATAGCCTAAAAAATTTTGTAGGGTCTTTAACCGTTCTATCCGTTCGCTTTCTTCACGTTGCTTGAAATCGGCCATCGGCTCAAGAACGAGCACCGTACCCGTTTCCTCATTGGCCTTATACCAATTTTTTACAAAATCTTCGTAGTTATAGGTAATCAGTCCTTTGGCTGGATCCGCGACATAAACCTTATTGTTCCTGAGTTTGTAGACGACGATAAAATGATTACTCTTCCAATGTAATATGCAGGGTAATAGGATTTTTTCACTCAAATCTGTGATCGAACAATTGATAGCTATCGATCTTATTCCAATATTTTCAGATGCATAACTTAAGTCCACAAGCGAAACTCCGTCTCTTGTTGTTCCGCACTTATCTCTTAAGTATTGCAGAGAATAAAATTTACCGTAATGCTTGGCTATCATTTTAAGACAAGCAGCGCCGCAATCTTTTTTATCTAGTTGTCTTTCTAAAGGAAATGGTCGTAAATTCATTATATTATTGGAGATGAAAAGACTGTATTGAATTAGGCGGTTTCTAGGATATCCACCTGAGATTCGATGAGTATGCGTTTAAATAAAAATGGCAAATATGCCTTTTTCTCATCTGGTATCAATAGTGTGCCTAGGGACAGGTCAAGTATATTTTTTAAAAGCGGCCATGAAGACGAGTCGTAGTTTTGCGTCAAAAAATATGGGTTTTCGAAAAAAAGCTTATGCTTATCCATTTCCGTAGTAATTACAGGTTTTAAAGGACGTAAAAACTCGAAGGTAAAATCAAGTTCAGCGTAAACCTTTTTTATTGCTATTTTCTGCCCTGTATATTGATTTGAAAATAAATCTTCCATTTCCTTTTTTGCTATGATAATTTGCTCAAAACCATAAACCTGTCCATTGTCATAGCTTTTCACTATCCAAGTGTTGTATAGATAATCTAGAAAATCCATAAATTCAACATTATTTGCAAAAAACACGGCATGTATATCCTTAAATAAGGATATGGCACCTATAAGGGTCAAGGATTGACTTGTAACATTTTTTACAACCCATGCACTGAGCTGAGATAGAAATATACTCGTTGGTTTAATTAGTTGTTCTGCGCCTAAAATCAAGCCCCAGTCTATATTAACCGGAAAAGCAAAGGTGATTTTTTCTTTAATTAACGTTCTAAGCTCGGTTATGTAGTATTTCAATGTTTCCCTGGAATGATCGTTTTTTGAATCAAAGAACACGGTTATATAGATACTATGATTTGAATCAAACGCATCTCCCATTGGTCTAGCTTCAAAAAAGGCTACCCTGATACATTTTTCAATTAAAATCTTAAAAATTGACTCGTATTTATTTTTAATAAACTGATGAGAATCTTTATGATTGTAAAATTGCATGACTAGGTAATCATTTTTTGAATTTAAAGCACCGAAATGACTTGAGTATCCGTTAGGATGACCGCCTATAAGCTTTACATATCGATCTACAAGTTTAATAAAAGGCTTTTTATCATAATTAGTATAAAATCCTTTATAAGTTTTCATAAGCTTATTAGCCAAATTTTCATTGGTCTTTTTTAATATCCTTATAGAGTGTTTTCCGGTAAAATCCCATATCTGATTTTGAGTATTATAAAGTGAAATAAAATTAGCCAACAAATCCGCAATAATGATACATGACTCATCGTTAGAAGCAGCCCCCTTTAGGTCAGACAGTCCTTCAATAACCTTTATTTTCTTTTTGTATTGGTCATATGGCGTTACTTTTTGCGGACCGTCCTTAAATAATTTATCACATCTTTCGATTATTGATTGTAAAAAGCCGTCTGTATCAATAATTGAAGTCGCTTTGGCAAAAGCGGCGAGGTATAATCCCCTGCGATTAATGTAATCCATCCAAAGGATCTCACTTATTTTGTCGAAAGGGAAATGAGCAACTTGCACCTTGTGTTTCCTAAAAGAAAAGGTCTCCGTAAAAAAATAATCACGGCTTTGGGTTAATATCCAAAGATCAATATCGGATTCACTGTTAAAATTATCATCGACCATACTACCAGTTAGACAGGCTCCGTAAGCATCAGGAAAATAAAGAGCAATAAAATCGTTAATTAACGTCTTAAGTTTCATGGGTAAATACTAATATATTAACAACTGTTTATAATAACAACGATCATACGTGCAACAAAAGTTATTTATCACAATGTTAGACAATTAATTATTTTTATCGATTATTTATACGGTTTAATCAATAATTAAATCGTATTATATCATATAAATATTAAGTTGATGAAAATAGAGCAAAAAAATTATTTTTACAATTTTTTTTGATATATCTATTTAATATGTATTTTCAACTTAAATAAACTTTATCATAATGAAAACATTTGACGACATTGTTCTGGATTTTCCTGAAATAAGCGAAAAAGCACAGCGGGCTGTTAAAGGGGGAGGAACCGATTATATCAATGGCATCCCCATTGATGACCCTTTTTTTATAAATACTATATATAGCAATCCGTCTGGTGGCACCAATCCAGATCCTTCCATTCTTGGAAATACACCTGTAATATATCTTCAGACAGGCGTAAGTATTCCCTATAAGCTTCCAGTCCCCCCAGATTATTCCGACTATATCCCGGATGACCCTGATGAAATGCCAAATTACATTTTTAACATGTTAATGGGTGGCCAGTATTCTTATGGCGGTGATCCTTTTGAAATGAACGGAGGCTTTGGAGGGGGCTTTAATTTTGGTAATCCTCCACCACCTAATCCATGGGGTCAATACGACCCACTCCTAGATATGGATCCAATTCACGGTAGTGCTTCAACTTTGCCTGGCGATTCGGTGTATGAACTGAATAATGCTGATCCTAATAATCCGTCATATATTTATCAAGGTCAGGATAATTCTCAATCAACTGGTTCATCTGATCCTTATTCAGATGTTTATGGTGTTGATCCTGCAATAAATGACCCTAATTATGTAGTTAATAATCCTTATTATTCGTACATTGATCCTGCACAAGATCCAACTTTAAGTGATTTATATGGGCAGGGCGCTTCTCACGGGTTAGGGACTAACGATGGGTCAGGGAACGGAGAACCGATATTATTCGATGCGAATGGAAATCCAATGGTGACAATTGATGGAGGAAATACATATATTAACAATGCAATATTAACACCTGTTACAAGCGGAACCACGGGTAGCGCTCCTGTTACAGGTCCTCCCCCTTTAACGAAACAAGATGCGCATGGAAATACATTATACAGCTGGGATAATGGTATTACCTATAGTCGGGGAATGGGTGAGGTGGAGATTACAGATTCTAGACCGCCTTTAGTTGCCCAAGATCAATACGGACATTATTGGTATAGTTATGATGGTGGTGGTATATGGAATAATCAGCCTCAAGTTGTTATTCACGGAAGCTCATCCAGCGCAGCACCTGCAGCTCCAATACCTAATACAACGGATACAAGCAAACTTATTTATGGTAATCGTGTATCAGAGGCTTTCAAGCAGAAATTATTACAAATAGCGAAAAACCTCAAGATTGATCCAAATTGGCTGATGGCTGCGATGATGTTTGAGTCTGGAATAGACCCTTCGAAAAAGAACCAATCAGGCTCAAGTGCTGTGGGCTTAATTCAGTTTACTGCCAGTACAGCTAGATCGTTAGGTACGACAACAGCAGCTCTTGCTAATATGACAGCGGAAGAACAATTGCCTTATGTAGCGAAATACTTAAGCAGTTGGAGTGGAAAGATTAACAATATTGAAGATTTATATATGACAATATTGTATCCGAAAGCTGTAGGCCAACCAAGTAATTATGTACTTTTCAGCAGTCCATCAACGGCATATAATCAGAACTCTGCCCTAGATCTGGATGGTAATCTTTCTGTTACTAAACAAGAAGCCGCGGCCAAAGTTGTAGCATTATATAATAAAGGTATGGGACATTAATATTCAAAAGATGGTTGGAAAAAAAATTAAACTTTTAGTATGTATTATAGTTTCATCATATTTTTGTTTTGCAAAATCCATTAACATACGTATAGCAGAAAATAATTCTGCTATACGTATAATGAAAAGTTTGTACTCAAGTTATGATAGCAAAAAAAAAGGTTCGGTCTGGATTTGTAATGATACTGCTATGCTACATCAATATAAAATTAATAACAAAATTGAATTCCTATCAAAAATTTTGTCATGTGACAGCTTATTACATGACGGAATAAAAACTTATTACTCTGTTATTTCTTCTGTGCCAAATGATGATGAATATCAATGTCATGAATGCGGTGCGATAGAAGAATTTGTGGTTTTTAATACAGAAAGGGATAACTTGAAACTTGTATATAAAAATCAATTTGCCAAATGGGGTAGTTGGGGCGGGGGGCCTATATTTAATGTTACAAAAGTTGGGGATAAATTTTTGTATTTATTCAAACCTGGAACTACATTTTCCGGCACTACTGTTGAAAATATCATGATTTACTCTTTTTATAACTCTCTGTTTAAAAAGTTATTATTTATAAAAGAGGCAGCTAAAGATAATGAAGGAGATTGTGACAAAAAAATTCCTGGTAGTTGTTATGGATATAATTATACAATTAATTTTGCTGACCCTAGTAAAGAGTATAGCGATATTATATTAAACACAAAAGGTACTGCAAAAAAATCAGGTAAAATAGTCAGTATGGCAAGTAGTAAGGTTTATCATTTTAATAATGGTCAGTATGGCTTGATTTATAATAAAAACTAATTTAAAGCGTGAAGGAAGAGGAATGTAATCGATTTTGTAGAATATTTGCCAAATTAAATTTATAGGATTATGTATTTAGTTCACAATGCATTTATTTAAAATTAAACAATTGATAATCAGGTTATTATTTGGTATATTTAAGCTAAATAACCTGTTATGTTTAGTGGAATAAGTATTAACGAATTTAGGGAAAAGTTTAAAACGGAGCAGGATTGCCTCCAATATATCTTAGATAAGAAGTTGTCTGGCGGGTATTCTTGCCCGAGGTGCCAAAGCGATCAATATGGCAAAGGCAGGGAATGGCATTACCTCCGCTGTAAGAAATGCGGTTATGACGCATCGACAACAGCCGGAACAATGTTCCATAAATGCAAATTAGGCCTACTGAAGGCATTTGAGATGGCTTTTCGTGTTTCTGTACGAAAGAAGGGGATGTCAAGTTGTGAGCTGGCCAAAGAATTTGATTGTCAGCAGCGGAGTGCCTGGCTTTGGAAAGCGAAAATACAGGAAGCGATGAAAAGTAGCGGCAGGCACACCTTATCGGGCGATGTGGAAGTTGATGAGTTTTTGGTAGGAGGATTTTCGGCTGGTGAGCCCGGCAGAACCCATGGTAGCAAGGATTTAGTTGTGTTGGCCATAGAAAAAGTAAGGGATAAGAAGGGTAAAGTCACCATTGGAAGAGCCTACTGCCGGGTGGTGGATGATGCCTCATCCGACAGTTTAAAAAAGATATTTGAGGAGCATATTGCTCCTCAGGCATCGGTAAAAACGGACGGATGGTGCGGATACTGGCCCTTGGGTAAGGATTGGAATATAACCAAGGAAAAAAGTAATAAAGGGGCAGGTTTTCCGATACTACATATTCATATCATGAATATCAAAGGTTGGTTAAGAGGGGTTCATCACAGATGTGAAACCCATCGATTACAAAAATATTTGGATGAATACCATTTCCGGTTTAATAGAAGAGGATTTTTGAACTCGATCTTTGACAAACTTATTACCAAAATGACCCAGGCTGAACCCGTAAGTTACAAAATGATTAAATGCGAACTAAATACATAATACTATAAATTTATATATAACTCTCAATAAAACAAAAAGGGTAAATTTCGAATTGAAATTTGCCCTTTTTCATATATCGAAGCGGCGTTTTCGACAAGTATTCAAATTAAATATCGCGTTGATCTCGTGATTTACTTATGATACGGACTCTTCTTCTTCAAACTTGCTATTTCATCGTATAATGGTCACAGATCCCGATAATATTTTAAGATTGTGTTTAGGATTTATGATATAATAGTAAGTACCAACAGGTAAATCTTGACCTTGATAACGTCCATTCCATGGTGTGTTGTACCCGATAGACGAAAACACGAGATTCCCATTTCGGTTAAACACTTGTACAATACAGTCTAAGTATTTATCTAGGTATTTTATGCTCCAAGTATCATTTATACCGTCACCGTTAGGCGTGAAAGTATTTGGTGGAAGGGGTGCATGTAAAATTTTAACTTCCACAGAATCCGAAGCAGGACAACTAATCCCACCAGTTATGGAGGTAGCCGTTAGTACATATTTTGTATCGCCTTTAGGACTTGCTTTAGGCGTTAGTATATTAGGGTTACTTAACCCAGTGGTTGGCTGCCACTGTATCTTTACATTTCCACTAGGGAAATTTTTAATGCTTCCCTGCAATATTGTTGATTCACCTGGTATCAACTCAATGTCGTTACCTGCTGTAACAACTGGAGTGGCTAATACATTAATTGATTGAGTAAGGGTGTCTGCACAACTGCCGGTAAAGTTATTGGTAACAACACATTTAATAATGTGCTGTCCCAAACTGGCCATAAGAGAGTTGAAAAGGTTGTTTTTTAGAGGTTTTATTTCTGTATCCAAGTAAAAGCTATAAGTAACATCTGTTCCCAGTTTACTTATGTACTGAAATAGATCTACGTTTCCTGCACTCTGACAAACATCAGGCAATGAACTGAAAGTACTTAAAGGAACCGGTAACAAAGTTACACTAAGCTCCTTAGGAGCCGAATAGCAAGTTTGACCCGAAAAAGCAATCATTCGGATGGTATATCTTTTTGATGCTGTGTGTTCGAGCGGATACTGGTGTGTGAAGACCTGTCCCGGTGAAGGTCGTTCATAGTGAACTTTAGTGGCCGGGTCATTAACCAAGTCATAATAAACATCAAGGCTCGTGATGTCCCCGTTATTGAAACCGGTCAAGACGGATTTATTCCTGATCAAAACCGCGTTAGTGCTACACACGGAACTATTGGGCAAATCGAAATCCGCGAGGGGGTACGAACCGTTGACAAAATATTGCTGCGTAGTATCGGAAGTACATCCGTCAGCGGTAACAACGGTTAATTTAGCATAATACAGTCCGGAATGGCTAACCGGATTGACAACTGTCATCCCACTAGCCCTGGCCACGGTTGTGGAACTGCCATCCCCAAATTCCCAGTTGTAGGATTTGGCCCTATTATCCGGTGTAGCGCTAAATACAGCTTGGCCATCATTTACACAGACATCGGGTATTGCAAAGCTAGCAACGGGCAGTGGGCCCACTTTGAAAGTTACTCCTGCGCTGTCAATGCAGCCAAGGTTTGTCATAACAATTAATTTGATGGTGTACAAACCCGGTACTGCATAAGTGTGAGTCGGGTTTTGCACGCTGGAACTTAAACCATCGCCAAAATCCCATTTCCAGATATTTATGATACCTTCGACAGCGATCGATGCGTCTCCAAATACAACATTATTCTTTTCACAAGTAGGCTGCGTATAAATGATCCTTGCTGTTGGCTTACGGCTGATATGAATGGTTTTTAAAGAACTCGTTGACGAACAGCCATTGTGACCCGTTAAGGTGAGGGTGACCTGATAGTCACCCGGCAGTTTAAACGCATGCTTAGGATTTTGCAGCGAAGAGGAATTTCCGTCGCCAAAATCCCAGTTCCAGGAGTTTATAACTTTATTGGAACTATCTGAGGTATCATTAAACGAAATCGAGTCGGCCGGGCACGCGCTTGCTGCGGAAGAAAAAGCCGCCTGGCCACTGACCATAAAATCTTTGGTTACACTAATCGAACAGCTATTGTTATAGGTCGTTATCAGATTAATATGATAAATGCCTGGTTTAATAAACTGATGCAGCGGGTTTTTTACTGATGAAGTGTTTGAATTAGCGGCGGTGGAATTTAAATCGTCAAAATTCCAAAGGTAGGTAAACAGCGTGCTCGAGCTGTCACTGATAGTGGACCGATCCTTAAACTGGACAAATGTATTGGCCAGGCAAACATCCGGCAATTCAAAAGAAGCAACGAACGAAGATTGAACTGTAATAATTTTGGTTACCAAGCCTGCAGAGCAACCTTTTCCATCAGTGACTTGGAGCTTGACCGTATAGTTACCCGCTTTAGGAAAAATATGGATAAAAGGCAAATTATCTGTTTTTACTTCTGGTCGGGATCCGTCTCCGTAATCCCATATCCATTGAACGATCTTATTTTCGGAAAACACCGACTTGTCTGAAAATAACGCGGACTGGTTTTGGCATGGGGGGATTGAATATTTAAAATCAGCTAAAGGTAAGGAACGAACATGTACCTTCTTTGTGTACGAAGATGTACAACCTGATGTGGAACTGATTGTCAGTTTAACAGTGTAATTACCCGGCACGAGGAATGTATAAACGGGATTTTGAACAGCGGATGTATCCCCATTGCCAAAATCCCATTTCCAGGATTGTATATTGATACCTGCATTGTGGCTTACATCGTAGAAGCCCAGAGTATCATTGGAGCAAACGGAATCTCTTGCTGCAAATAAAGTAACGGGGCTATCAAAAACATGAAAACTATCATCTATTTCTTCATTTGCCCCACATTGGGTAGAAATAGGACTAAGAACGGCGATTTTGATACCGTAAATACCCGCCTGGTAAGTTATAGATGACGGATAATCATAAACATACAAGGTTTGCCCGTTTTTTAAAATTGTATTTTTAAATGGCGGGCCAACTTGTGTCAACGGCGCGTTGCCGTTTCCAAGATCCCATGTTATCGTACTTGTTTGATAAGGCACAACAACTTCGGGAATAAGCGGAACACCGGCACATCCCGAAGTCACCGCTTGTTTCGTAGCACCGTTATAAAACTGGATATATTCGTTAATATTTCTGATATTCGTTCCGGCGGCGTAACCATAAGATTCCTGGTTGCCGAAACCATAAGCAATGGCATTAAAACCCTGGTCGGCAACAATGTTATGAGTTGCCCCGGTGGCCACGTTGATTTGCGCATATGAATAACCAGTGCTGCCGGATACCACAGAAAACTTTAACCCAGTGTTCACGCCATCGACCTTAAAGGAACCTACCGCGCCCGATGGGATGACCACATTGATAAAACTGTTCGTGATCAAATATTCATTGGCGGAATACAAAGTCACCCGGTCGACCGTTTGTTCCAAAGGAGTAAGAAAGATCATTTCCGGATCGCCAATATCTTTGATGTTAAACGAACCATCAATATTATTACCTTGGCTGACCGCGTATTGTACCACTTGTATCGGTTTATCACACGAAACTGTGTTTACTGACTGACTCGTAAATTCATAATAGAAATTATTCACGAACTGGGACGGATCGATGGCCTTTCCATTGATGACGAGATTGCTGCTTGGATCACTTAATACCACACGGAACACATCGTAATTCCTGGTTTTGAGCGGTATGGTGATGTAACTCCGCCCCCACGACGCTGTGGGATAAACCTGTTGAAATAAATTATCCGAAGTAATATTCGGCGTACCAATCAGAATTTTACTGCTACCAGAAAAGACCGCGATTTTTTTGCAATTAGTGCCTGAATTTCCTATCGAAACGATATGTGTACCGGTTAGATCTGTATTGGATAAACCTTGGTATATTTGCCCCTTATTCAGGGTAATGGTAAATGGCCGGTTAGCCACAGAGCCGTCGATGAGAGCTGCTGTGGGGGTAATCGTGATGAGAGTATTATCTTCCGGTGCCACGATCATGAAAGTCGAGTATGCCGGCCCTGTATTTGATTTCTGAGTAAAGTTGAGTGAGTAATAATCATTGGTCAGTGTATTAACAGGTAGCAGTAGTGTTGCACCTGAGACATTATTTGCAAAAATATGGGCATAAACAGCTATCGGGTTGCTACTTGTGATGTGAATGCCCTTATTAACGATGCCGTTGGTGTTGGCTAAAAATGCGCTGGAGGGTATTGTAAATTTTGTGATGACATTGGGGTTCACTGTGAAATTCCTGATAAAGCTGCCGTCGGCTATCGCGACAGTACCGGTCGTAGTCACGTCAGAGGCAATATACAATATCATTTGGGAACCATTGACACCGGAATTGCCATTGATATGATCCATATATCCGGTCCAGAATTCGGTGCCAATATTGGTTTGTGCTTTTACAATATCTGTACAGGCAAATAGGAAAAAAATTAGATAAAAAACCCTTGCTTTTGTTTTCCGTGCCATGACATTATTCAGCCATAAAGTATTTTAATAAATACTCCCGTAACTGCACATTATATTTGTATTCTATTTCATGTATCTCGGCCTGGTTTCGTTCAGAAAGCGCCCTATTATATTCTATTATATTCTCGAGACCATTTTTATACCGGAATTCAATCATTTTAAATTGTTCCTGTGTCGCATTCAGTGAATTCAGTGCGGCACGGTATTCTTCCTTAGCCGAATTGATATCAGAGACCGCTTGGTCAACGGTTTTGCTCAAGTTGTTTTTGGTGATTTTTGTATCAATGACAGATTCCTGTAGTTTGATCTTTTGCCTTTTTACATTACTGGAGAAACTAAAGGCATTGAAAATAGGGACATTAATATTAAAACCAAAGTACTGGTAAAAATTTGTATGGGACTGATAGAAAAAATCCCGGGGTATATAGCGTTGGGAATCGGCATCATATTGCGGAAAAGAAGAGTAATTTGTTGACAGAACGCCAATGAGGCTGACTGACGGGTATAGCTCTCCTTTAGCTAATTCAATTTCTTTTTTTGCTATGGATTCACGGATTGATACCGCCTTTATTTCCGGGTTATTGCCCATAACCCGGTTCATAATGTCCTGCTTATTGTAAACTGTATCCTCAGCCAAATCCTTATCGCCTGGTGGCAATAACCCGTAATTATCGTTCGGAACCTCCAATAATTGGGACAATTCCAACCGAGACGACTCCATTCTGCTTTTAATCTGGGTATATGTTAGATTATCTTTTGCAAATTGCGCGTTGGCGCTTGTGAGAGTGTTTTTTATATTTTTGCCAACCTCAAGTAATTTCTCTTCTCTTTGCAATTGTAATTTATCGAACCCATTATGCAGGCTGGCTACCTTGAGCTGTTCCTGACTTGTTAAAATGGTAAAGTATGTCGCAATCACCCTTAACGTCAAGTCCTTTTTTAATTTAGCGATCTCTGCGTTCGCCAATCCTAAAGATAGTTTACGCTCCGCTATCCTGTTTTTCTTCTCAAGCCCTTCAAACAATACAAAAGATGCGTATATATTCGAGGTGGATGTTGTGATCTGTTGATTGATATAGTTGTAGGTCGAGGGATCGAGACTCCGTCCGTAATTTGAATAAAGTGTAGCACTGGCGTTAATATGCGGCAGTTCGGTAAGTATGGATGCTCTGACGCTTTCCTGTTCTACGAGCGCGTTTAGATTTTCGTGCCGTACCTGCAAGTTATTTTGCAAGGTCAGGCTAATGGCTTCAGCCAGCGAGAAGTTTTTTTGGCCAAAAAGTAAATTGCTGGTGAGGAGAAGCATAACCGTCACTAGCAAACGAAATTTCACAGGTATCATGTATAAATATAGAACGCTAAGTTATTATTTTGAGCAATATTTTCAAAATGTATGTAAGATCAATAAATAAGAGTTTTTATTATAGTTTATTTGAATTTATTAGTCTAACGTGTTGTGCGATTAAAAAGCCAAAGCATATTTAAGATGATTTAGCGGTTTGTTATTGTTTATATTGATGAATTGCAAGCATGTTACGACAGTAAATTTAGTTATAATCCTTGTGGACAGCCCAGCAACCGATTTTGCATAATTCCTTTTAAGCATAAACTGGTCGCAGAGTTGAGCGAACAATGTTTCGATACGTTTTCTGAACCGTCTGAATACTGGTTCAAACCGTTCTTTATTTTGCTGATTATTACGCATAGGCGTTTGTAGTTCAATCTTTACGGTGTTAAAAAGGTCTGATTGTTGGGTTTTAGATAAATAACCTTTATCTCCTATCAGGGTGGAAAAACCTCATACCATTGACCCCTCCTGCCAAAATTGAATTCCATCTTAGTGTCATGATAATGAACGTGATACACAATCATTAAAAATTGGCGAAGAGGGGTCAATCAAATTATTTACTCCAATCAACACACCACTGGTAAAAACTATCAACCGTTTCTTCGGGTAATCATCGTTTGCCTAATAAAATAACAGAACTCATTACATCGAAACGGTTCTATCGAATTTGATTTCGTTCTCTCCTACTTGATCGCTAAGATTTCCTTCCGCCTCCTCAGCATCCAGCTTTTGCAATTCGGCAGCTAGTAAGCGTTCTATATCCCTCTTTATACTTTTGTAATTTTCCTGAATATCCTCATCACTCACCGTCGAGATCATCGGAATAGGCTGATAGGCCGCCTCTTCTTTAGCGATAGCCGCATGGTCATTCTGTATCTCACAATGGAATATCTTTTGCGGGATACGCTGCTCCGGGTTATCGGCCACAAAACCCACGAACTCACCCGATGATAAAGCCGCGATCCGCGAAGCCGGTATCGCATAATCCAGTTGTGTAGACTTCGTGATGGAAATATCACTGCTGTTGATACTCTTACTTTCCCTTTCCTGCATGATCTTGCCAAAAGTTTCGGACAGCTTCTTCGCCGCATCACCCGTCTGCTGCCCACAAATGAGGTTACCACCAATACTCGTGATCACATTGGCGGCATCGGCACCATAATTTTGTTTCAATTGCTCCACGCTTTGAATACCCAACACAATGGACATCAAATTACTCCGGCCCGTACTGATCGCCGGAATCGTGTCTACCGCCAGTGTGGGGTACTCATCAAAGATGAAAGTGGATTTTAATTTGCCTTTCTGGTTACACACTTTCAGTGCCCTGGTCGCAATTAAGGATAATACCGGCCCATAAGACTGGATCTTTAAAGGGTTATTACCGATACACACGATCTTAGGCGCTTGGGGATCGTTGATGTCTAATGAAAAATCGTTACCGCTCAATACATAATATAAGGCCGGTGAGGATAAACGCGCCAACGCGATCTTGGTACTGCCGATCTGGCCTTCCAGTTGTGGTGCCGCTTTCCGCAATAAGGCCGAAACAAAAGGATTGATCAGCATTTTAATTTCTTCTTCCTGTTGCAATACAGCGAAAAGGCTATCGTATTCTACCTGCATCAGTTCCAATACATGCGGAAGGGTACAATACCTGCCATCCTGGTATTTCCGCAGGAACCAGATGATCGCCGTCAAAAAATTGATCGCGCTTTCCACAAAGAAATCCCCCTGCTTTTTCGCCCAATCCCGGTTCAAACCCAGCATGATCGTTCGCGAGGCTTCCGTAGCATCGGTGATATCCACCATTCCTGACGGTTCCAGTGGGTTACAGCGATGGCTATAGCTCGGGTTATCACAATTGACAATGAAAAAACGGGGCTTGACTTTATAGTGCTTCCGGTAGAGCAGCAATTTATTGTAAGCGATCCTGGTCAGATCGTCGAACTTAAAATCATACAAGAATAAACTTGAACCCTTACGGATCGCCTGATCGATGATCGGCCGGATCACAAAATATGTTTTACCGGCACCCGCAGAACCGATCAACAAAAGACTGCGATGCGGATTGACCAAGTTGATCCAGGAATCCCGTACCTTTTCCTGTAAATGATATTTAGCCCGCAGATTAAAAGAGTATTCGTTTTCCAATAACCGTTCCTCTTGCGGGAAGGTTTCGGCATGTTGGTTAAATACGTCTTTGATCAGGCCCGCTTTGATCTGTCTGGATAACCAGTTGCCACCGGTCAGGATCAGCAGGTAGCCCGTTCCGGTCAGCCCCATATACAAGATCGCCACCATGCTCAGGCCGCTATACCAGTAAAAGACCAGCACGCTAAGGAAGTAGATCAGTAGCCCGCAAAGCAGGTAAGCGACGATGCTGTTCCGCTGGATCTTCTCGTCTTTTTTGCCCTTGGCACCGACCAGGGAAATGCAGAGAAAAAGCAGGGCCGCCAGTTTAGGTTTGAGCAGGTTACTGAATAAACCCGTTTTTTCAATATTGGATACTATGCGGTCCGTAAATGGGGCCGTCCAGTGCCAGTCCCGGAAGGCCTGGTAGCAGCTCAAATAAAAATGGATGCCTAAGATCAATAAGCTGATGAGCCTGGTGAGATCTATGATCTTACGCAGCCCTTGTATGTCTTCACCTGTATTCATATGCTATAGTGTTAAATGATGGTCTTGTGAAATGTCTTTACGCTTTTTCTTCCTGCGTTTCCGTGGCCCGTTCACGGGCGGTTCATAGTCCGGCTTGTCAAACAAGGCTTCCAAAAACTTAACGGGCTCCGGTGCACGGAGATAGCTGGTATCCTGTTCTGCCTTTCTGAGGTAATGTGTCTGCTGTTGTGGTTTGAGATAGGTTTTGAGTTCATCAGTGGGCGCGAAGCGCTCGGTGATGGCTTTGGCACTGTAATCCTTACCCAGGTCACTCCCATTAAATACCGTTCGGTATTTGTTATCAATAAAGGTTAAGCCATAGATAAAGCCCTGCTCGTTTTGCCGGAAAGCCGCTTGGATATATTGCTTTTGTAATTCCTGGAGGAAGGTCGCTTTGGAAATGGTAGTATAACGGCTGAATACTTTTTCGATGCGTTTCTTTAGGTCATCTTTAAAAGGTTTGCATTTTTCCTTGTTCCGCTCAAATTTCGCTTCTAAATTTTTCAAGGTCGGCTTGCCATTGAGACTGCTGGCCTTAAAGGGAATACCGATCTTGTGACCCTTCTGATCCAGGATGGAATAGATCAATCCTTTCTTTTCATACATGAGTGTATCTTCCCGGCCACGGTCGGCCACAACGTTGAACTGTCTTAACACCGCGTTGAGTTCAGCAATAGAGCTGAATTTATAAGTATTGGTCACTTCGCTCACCACGTTGGTGATCGCCCGCTTGGTCGGCGTTTTTCCATAGATCGCCTTGGCGATATCGATCGGCTTAATGCCCAATGCTTCCTTTAAGCCTTTCCCCTCGGCTTTGACCAGTCCATACGCTATTTCTATCGCTTTGCGGGCTGGTTCTGATAGGAGCCTACCGATATTATGCAGGTTAATGCGCTTACTGTCCGCTTGCATATTGGTGGTCACGATATGCAGGTGATCGTGGGAGGCATCCTTGTGCTGATAAACTAAATAAGGCTGGTCGCCAAAACCGATCTTTTCCATGTAGTCGGCTGCGATCTGTTGTAATTTGGCGGTGCCGATCTTTTCGGAGGTATCGAAGTTCAGCATGATGTGCAGGGCATTCGTTTTCACCCGGCTATTGAGCATGGTCAGGTTCTCAAACCTCGCCAGCTTATTTTTGAAACTTAAGTCTTCAATATCGCCGCCAAAGCGGCTGGCCATGATGAGTTCAGCTTGATGCGCTTCCACCTTGTTCTCGTTATATAATAACAAGCCCCTGATATTTTTGCCGGTGATCATTTTTGCAACCATTTGGCGGATAATTGTGAGATGATGACCAATAGCCGGTCTACCTTTTCTTCCACCTTTTCATAGCGTTCGGCTACCTTAAGGATAAAAAAGTTCTTTTGCGCCTCGCGCTTAGAGGTATGGAAACTCCGGGTGAGTTGGTTGATGTTGATGCCGATGGCTTTGAGTTCTTTACGGATACTGCTCAGTTCTTCCATCGGTCCGTTCAGGCTGATGTCCTTGTGGAAGTAAAGGATGCGTTGTTTGTTCAGGATCATCCTGGCCACTTCCCCGATAGACTGGCAGTTGCTGTTGGTCTGTATTTGTTCCAGCTTTTTGAATTGTCCTTCGGTCACCCGCATGATGATGGGATGGCTGAGGATCTCGTCCTGGTCTTCGGCTTTTTTACGGCTCATGAGTACATGCTTTATGGTGTCCAGAAACCGCAAGTTCCGCAGCGGTTTCTCCCGAAGAATGAGGGCAAGATTTTTTTCGTGTATACGAAAATACATCTTGCCGTAAACTGTCGTTTACTGTCTCTTGGGAAAAAGCTGGCTTGCTCCGCGCGCTTCCGCTTTTGTTTATTATCTTTTTTCTTCGCCTTCCGGCTATGGGTTGATGGTGTCCATAAGCTCCATTTCATGGAGGGAAAGGGAGAGGCGCAATCGGCTTTTTATGGTGTGCCGGGGATGCTCCCGGACGCGCTGGATGATGGGCCTATCGTTCTGCTTGGGTTTCCACCAGGTGGTGTGCGGTCTTACTTGTGTTCTGCTCATGGCTGTTCGTTTTGAATAGGCCAAAGATGGGGAGGGTTGGTTTTTGGGGATGGGGACTTTATTAGGGCGTGCCTTGATTAAATTATTTCCGTGCTTAGAAGGCGACTATAATAAATCACACTGACAAGTCTCTGAAAACTTTATGGCCAATATTTGATCTATAAATTCGGATAGTCGTTCATTACAGCATTTATTTCATCCATAGTTTCTTTGAGGAAGTAGATGGCGATAAAAGCTATTATTGTAGCCAGGACGATACTCCATAAGACTGTGTAACTTTTGATTTTCTTATCTATGTATTTTATATCCGCATTGAACTCTTTATCCTCATTTAAAATACGATTGATATCTTCAGTATTTAGCAAATCAGTATATCGATCTTTAAAGTTCTGATAGCTTTTTATATACCGATCTTTTTGTTCAAACGATTCTGTTCTAGACATCAACATATACACGAACGATATGATTATAATCACAATGGAAAAAAGAGAACTGTATACTACAAAATTGCTAGAAGTATTAGTATTCCCTAAGACTTTAAGTGCTATTATAGAAGAAAAAAGGGTAAGGACAGATAAAGCACTCTTTTGAAAAGTACTCGCAAAGCCTTCCACTATGGTGTTGGCTCGTTTATTATAATCAATCAATTGATCGGAAAGCTTATTTCTTATTTCGATATACTGCTTAATGTTTTGTTTCTCATAAACCTTATAGGCTGAGAGTATAGAGCTGAACATATTTCCCGAAAAAGACAAATCATTGCTAGAGTTTAAATGAAGTGAAATTATGTTTCTGGCTAATCCTAGCTTGTCTATAAGATTTCCTGATTCATGAATCCAATTATATATTTTTTTATATTCTTGAACACAACTCTCTATGGGTGTTGAATTCAAATCAACTAAGCCGTCAATTCCTTTATATCCATTTATTCTAAATGTTAATTCATCACCGGATAAATGGGTGATATCAAAAACCGCAATAATAATTAAAGTAAACTCTAACTTTTCAAGTATCGCTTTTAATAATCCGGGAAGGTTTTGATTGAACTGAAAATCCTCCGGAATAATTAATTTATCAGACAGTGCGATAGCATGCGTTGATGATTGAATATTTTTTAGACGCCCAAGCCTAATCGTTTTTTGCAAAAAAAAGCCAGGTTCATTAGCGGTTTCATCGTTTACAAAGCCAATTGATGCCGAATAAGAACTTTGGTGAAATCCCCTTGATTTAAAAATTAAATTTTCATAAAGATTTATTTTTTCAGAAAAAAAAGCTATTAGGTCGGCGGTCGTAAAATTGGTTAAATAAGTTTCAAAATCACTTATAGAATAAACATTTAATTGATTTTCTACTACTTTCTTATCAACCCTAATTTTAATTTCTATAACGGTGCTAGCTTCGATACCACGAATTCCTACTTCTAATGAAGTTTTAAACTTTTCAAAGTCCGCCCCCTTGAAGAAACTAATATCATCATCTGATTCATCAATATTAACGTAAACGGTACATGCATCTGCAACTCCAAAAATGTTTAGACAATCCGCAAGCAACGTTTCATCGGGTATTTTAATAGTTTCAAGAAGACACTTTGTTTCAAATACTTCAAAGTCCTCTAGTGAAGAAGATATTTGGAATGTTTCACTAAACTGTTTAATCAGGTTGGTAGAAATATTCATAACGCATTAATTCGTTGTCTTGTTGAAAGCATCGTAGCCTGCATCGCTCCGTATTCTTATATATTTTCTTTGATGATGTAACACTGCTGTAATTGTACTTTCAATATTTATTTCATCTTTTATTACTAAATCGATATTCTCTGTCAAATTAATTGCATACTTTATTTTTGCAGTAATTTCAGAAGGCTTTAAATTAAACCTCTCATCAAATGAAAACTTTTCAGGTAGTTTTCTAACAGCTTCTTTCAAAGATTCTACATCTACTTTTCCTGCCGCAACAGGTTGATACCCCTCTAAACAAGTTTCGATAAATTTTTCGATAGTAAATTCTTGGTTTGTTCTAAAGTATCTAATTGCTGAATTTCTCAAATATGTGTGATCGGCTGGCGACTCCTTTTTAATTTTTGATAAAACCTTTGTATCGATAATATTAAAAGCGGTTTTTGTATTATATATATCATCCCACAACTGATCAATTTCTAAGAATTCGTCCCACCAATAGGTTGCTCCCTTGCTACTCAAATCATGAACAGTAATATCAACGATAGCTTTTGAATCATTTAATATAAATTGGACAGATCTGAAAATTTTACGCTTTAGTGGATAACCACTGTTTAAGCGAAGGTCTATTTTGTCAATGTATTGCAAATCTTCTACCTTGCAAATAACGATTTTTTTTACACCACGATCTACTATGAAAGATGTGATTAAAATACCTTCACTTATTTCAATCCCTAATCTTGAAATTTTCGCTTGAACTTTTAGCTCTTCTCTTAATAATCTGGAAGGAATAGTATTGTCGAAATTTAAACCTGAATCTTGGATTACGGAATTTATTGTGTTTACGACTTGTGTGCTAGTGCTTCTTAACTTAAATTTCCGGCCACCATTTGCCAAAGACACCTCATTTATTGAACCTCTGATATATTTGAAAAAATCGCTTTCTACATCAGGTATAACAGTTTCCGCTACATTACTTTCTTTTAGGTCAATTTTAAAAATCGACGTCTTAATTAATTCGAGTTGTCTTTCTTGCATTTGAATATGGTTTAGGTACAACCGGTGAGAATGGCTATCATCGGTGTTATGGCATAAAATTGCATTTATAAATCTACTATTGTAATGATTTATACGGATAAACTTACTAATTGTAATTGATTTATTTTATGTTAATTATTATAAGTATTAATAAAGACTAATAATACAAATGACGCTTTTACAATTAGAGGCTAGAACGTCTTCTGAAGGGCAATATCTAAAGGGACACCCTTTTTTTAACCCCAAAGGTATTTAATCGTAACATTCATTATTGTTTCTCAAGGAGATTTAAGATGAGGAAGAATTTGATTGATAAACGACGCATTACAACCGAGAAGGCTATTGAGGTGTTAGCCAGAAATGGTATTCAGGTTACAGCAAATAAAGCGGAGGAAATATTGGATTTGATGTATTTTTTGGCGAAATTGATAGTCGATCAACACTTAAAAAAATGAAAATAGCTGACTTATACATCCGGGTGAGCACGGACGAACAGGCGGACAAGGGTTATTCCCAACGAGACCAGGCAGAAAGATTGCAAAAATACTGTGCCGACAACCGCATCACCGTTCGCCAGATGATTTATGAGGATCATTCGGCCAAAACGTTTATCCGACCTGAATGGGAGAAGTTCCTGAAGTACCTGCGGCTGCACCGTAACAAGACCAACCTGGTTTTATTTACGAAATGGGATAGGTTTAGCCGGAACGCGCCCGATGCCTACAACATGATCAGTACATTAAAATCTTTGGGAGTCGAACCACAGGCTATCGAACAACCTTTGGACATGACCGTCCCCGAAAACAAAATGATGCTGGCCATTTACTTAACAGCTCCTGAAATTGAGAACGACCGTCGGGGCCTTAACACGTTTTATGGTATTAGAAGGGCAAGGAAAGAAGGACGCTGGCCGGGTCTTGCGCCGGTCGGTTATGCCAACCGCACCGCTGAAAACGGGAAGAAATATATTAGTCCGGATGGCAAACAGGCTGAATTGATGCAATGGGCTTTTAAGGAAATTGCCAAAGGTAAGTTTTCTACAGAACAGATCTTTAAGAAAGCTATGGCTTCGGGTTTAGTATGTAGTAAAAACAACTTCCTGCGCCTTGTCCGCAATCCGATCTATTGCGGTAGGATTCCCATACCGCAATATAAAGACGAAGAAGCCTTCACCGTTCAGGCACTGCATGAACCTATTATATCGGAAGCCTTGTTTTACGAAGTTCAGGACATGCTTGACGGTAATAAACGGACCATTAAAACCAAGTTCCGTACTAATAACCGTTTTCCATTGAAAGGCTTTTTAAGTTGCTCAAAATGCCCCCGTACGCTTTGCACAAGCGGCTCCAAGGGAAGGAGCCAATACTATTATTACTATCACTGTTCTTCCGAATGCGGCTGCCGGTACAAGGCCCATGAGATCAACGATGAGTTTTTAGTACTACTTGATATATTCACGCTCAATCCTAAAACAGCCGAGCTTTTTAAATTGGTGATACTGGACGCTTACGCCAATGACACGGCTTCCTATAAGGAATATAAGATGTCACTGGCGAAAGAAATCACGGAATTAAGCCTTAGAATTTCGAAAGCCAGGGAGTTATTGTTAACCGGAGATCTGGATGGTTCAGATTATAAAGAAATTAAGACAGAGTGTGAGCGGAAAATACTCGTTACGGAGACTCAAATCGCTGATTTAGGCAAGAATAAATATAGCAAAAGCCAGCTTGAACCAATTATAGATCAGGCAATTATAACTTTTACCAATCTTAAAGAAATCTACACAACTGCCTTGAACGAAGAACAGAGACGGCTAATTGGTTCGATGTTTCCGGAAAAATTTAAATTTGAGGACTTAAAACATCGAACCGCTAAAGTGAGTGGCGCCTTCCATTCAATCTACCTGATAAACAGCGATTTAAAGGGCGAAAAAAAGGGGCAAAAGACTTCTGAAAATCTCTTGCCCCGTCAGGGGTAAGTAATGGGGCTCGAACCCACGACCCTCGGTACCACAAACCGATACTCTAACCAACTGAGCTATACCTACCGTATTGAGAGTGCAAATGTATAAATTCTTCCCAGTAATGTCAAACCATTTTTAAAATTACATTGCGTTTACTGTAATTATTTAGAACGGATATAAATATGGGTAAATTTGCAACCATGGCCGAGCAACTGATAGAACTGAATGTAACCGGAATGCACTGTAATAACTGTGCATTATCTATCCATAAACTTTTGGAAAAGAAAGGTTTCCAAAATGTATTTGTAGACTTTGCCAGCGAAGAGGTAAAATTCTCTACTACCGATGATTCTGTTGTACCCGATGTAATAAAAAATATTGAAGGCTTAGGTTTTAAGGTTGTTGACGACATAAACTTGCATACCGAACGCTTTTATGATAAAGTTGAGAACAAATTTATCTTCTCGCTCGCCTTTACCATCCCACTTTTACTGCACATGGTTTTGCCATGGCATTTTTTACACCATCCTATAGTTCAACTTATATTATGCCTGCCGGTGTTTATATTGGGATGCCTGCACTTTGGTAAAAGCGCTTTCAATTCTATTAAAGGCGGTGTACCCAATATGGATGTTTTGATTTTTGTAGGCTCATCATCGGCGTTCATCTACAGCTTAATTGGTACTATTCAGAATTTGGGTCCCGATTATTTATTTTACGAAACCTGCGCCACTATTATAACCCTGGTACTATTAGGTAACGTGTTTGAGAAACGTTCCGTTAGCCAAACCACATCAGCCGTAAAAGATCTTGTTAAAATACAACAGGTAAAAGCTATCCGTATCCTCAATGGCGAAACCGAGGTAATAAGTGCCAAAGATGTTCGCCCCGGCGATATATTACAGGTTAACCAGGGTGATAAAGTCCCGGTTGATGGTGATGTTCTTTCCGGCGATGCATCAATAGACGAATCTATGTTAACCGGAGAAAGCATCCCGGTAGAGAAAACAAAATACGACAGTGTTATTGGCGGTACCATCATCCAGCATGGCAACATCCGGATGATAGCCACCAAAGTAGGGTCAAACACTGTGCTCTCGCAAATCATTGAGTTGATGAAAAAGGCACAATCGGCTAAACCACCGGTCCAAAAACTTGGTGATAAAGTAGCTGCCATATTTGTGCCCACAGTAATTGGAATCGCCATCCTAACTTTTGTATTCACCTATTGGGTGTTTGATGTTAGTTTCCAAAAATCGCTGATGCATGCCATTGCTGTATTGGTTATCTCTTGCCCTTGCGCTATGGGGTTAGCCACGCCAACGGCGGTAATGGTTGGCTTGGGGCGGGCGGCTAAAAATGGCATCCTGATCAAAGGCGGGGATACCATTGAAGCTATAGCCAATACCAAATACGTAGTATTTGATAAAACGGGTACATTAACCACTGGCAAATTCCGCATACAGGAGATCAAAACAGAGAGTGATGATATCGAAAAGATCCGAGGGTTGATATTCGCTATCGAAGAACGATCAAACCACCCCATCGCGCAATCTTTGGTTCGCGAATTAAAATTGTTGCCGCTGAAGAAGGTGATCTTAAAATCTGTTTCGGAAGAAAAAGGCTTAGGCATGCGTGCCGAAGATGTTGATGGCAATAACTATTTCTTAGGATCAGGATTGAGATCTGGTAAAACCATAACGGGGAGCGATTTTAATTTATTTTTATACCAAAACCAGCAATTGCTGGCGCAGATCTCTATCGAAGATGAAATAAAACCCGATGCTAAAGAATTGATATCTAAACTTAAAGCCATGGGCGCTATACCTGTATTGCTTAGTGGCGATAAATTGAATAAATGTAAACAGGTTGCCGAAGCCATTGGCATCACCGATATCCACGCCGAAAAACTACCGGAGCAAAAACTTTCCATTATAGATATCTATAAACGAAAAGGCAAAACTGTAATGATAGGCGACGGTATTAACGATGCCCCGGCCCTCACACAAGCCGATGTAGGGGTATCTATGAATGATGCCAGCCAGGTTGCCATCCAATCTGCAAGGGTTATATTATTGAACACCGACCTGCATTCGGTAGTTAAGTTTCTACAGATCAGCAAGCATACGTTAATTACCATCAAACAAAACTTATTTTGGGCATTTGCCTACAATATAGTCGCCATCCCGATGGCGGCCATTGGTTTACTAAACCCCATGTTAGGTGCATTCGCTATGGCTTTTTCTGATGTGGTAGTTATTGGAAACTCTTTGCGATTGAAGTCTAAACGGTTAAGATAATTGTTTATTTATTCGGTATTAAGTTAATGGTCTGTGTTTTCATTCCGAACCATTATTGCCATCTTCGCAACTTAATAACTCAATAACAAATAACGGTTAACTAATACATGGTCGAAATTTTTACAGACGGCGCTTCAAGTGGCAATCCGGGTCCGGGCGGTTATGGTGTGATATTACGTTCCGGCCAGCATTATAAAGAATTATCCGAAGGCTTCCGTAAAACCACTAATAACCGTATGGAGTTATTGGCTGTAATAAAAGGCTTAGAAGCGCTTAAAACCCCACAAGCGGTAACCATCTATTCCGATTCTAAGTATGTGATAGATCCCATCGAAAAAAAATGGATCTACGGCTGGGTACAAAAAGGATTTAAGGATAAAAAAAATAAAGACCTCTGGCTTCGCTTTTTAGAACTCAGCAAAATACACCAGGTAAAATTTGTGTGGGTGCGCGGCCACAACGGCCATCCCGAAAATGAGCGTTGCGATGTACTGGCGGTACAAGCCGGCAAACAACGCGATTTGCTGATTGATTCTGTTTTTGAAGCAGAGGCAGCAAGAGGGTAATTGCTTTAATATAGAAAATATAAAACTGTGTCATTGCGAGCGATAGCGTGGCAACCGCACATACAACATAGCGAACTTTTCTCCATGCGATTGCTTCGTGCCCTGTCTGCCGACAGGCAGGGCACGAAGCAATGACACGTTGTGCTTATTGAATATTCACCACACCCTCAAAAGATTTCTTTGTTACTTGTGGCGAAAAACATTTCATCATCTCCTCGGCCTGCCTAACCATATTACTCGAGCCTATAAAAATAGCCGAGCGTTGGTGCAGTTCCGTTACGTCCAGTGTTAATATACGCTCGTAACCATTTGATGCAAAACCACCAGCCTGTTCAATAATAAAGGCCATAGGGTTGCACTCGTAAACCAAACGTAATTTGCCGTTGGGCGCCTGTGCCGTTATCGGGTAAATAAATATCCCACCCTTGATCATGTTACGGTGCAGATCGGCAACCATTGAGCCGGTATAGCGTGATGTGTAGGGTCTGTTGGTAGCCGCATCTTCTACCTGGCAGTATTTAATATATTTTTTAACCCCATCCGGGAAATGGGTGTAATAACCTTCGTTGATAGAATAAATGTAACCATCTTCAGGAACGGTCATGTTAGGATGCGACAAGCAAAACTCACCTATTGATGGGTCGAGTGTAAAGCCGTTAACGCCTTTACCGGTGGTATAAACCAACATGGTTGATGAGCCGTAAATTATATAACCCGCACCAACCTGATCAACGCCTTTTTGCAAAACATCTTCAAGAGTAGCTTTACCTTCAACAGATTTGCGGCGGTAAATAGAAAATATGGTACCTACACTAACATTCACATCAATGTTTGATGAACCATCTAAAGGGTCAATAGCAACAATATACTTGGCATTTTTTGAGATCTCCGAATCGATATAAATGTATTCGTCGTTTTCTTCGGATACTACTATACAGCACTCCCCACCACTTTGCAAAGCCGATATAAATTGTTCATTGGCAAAAATATCCAGCTTTTTTTGCGATTCTCCCTGAATATTGGTGCTGCCCGCATCACCTAATATATCCATTAAACCAGCCTTGTTTACCTCACGGTTTACAATTTTAGCAGCTATACCAATATCACGTAATAAGCGTGATAGCTCACCCTTGGCATAAGGGAAATCAGCCTGTTTTTCTATTATAAATTGTCCCAGTGTAGTTAGTGCTGTCATATACTTAGTGTATTTTTTACAATATCATTTAACCAATTCTATCACCTCTAAGGTATGAATTTTTTCGGCACTTACACAAAAACGCATCAAAGTTTGCGTCCTGTGCCATCCTTGTTTACCTGCTGCACCGGGGTTTAAATGCAAACAATTAATTTTTTTATCAAACATTGCTTTCAATATATGCGAGTGCCCTGTGATAAACAATTGCGGAGGCTTAGTGTAAATAGTACGCTTTACTCTGGGTGCATACTTATCAGGGTAGCCGCCAATATGTGTCATCCAAACATCTACGTCTTCGCATTTGAAACGGAGGTCTTCCGGGTACTGCAAACGGATATCCTTATCGTCGATATTACCGTACACTCCCCGCAAGGGCTTAAAGGCGGCTAACTGATCGGCTAACTCAATCGTACCAAAATCTCCGGCGTGCCATATCTCATCCACATCCTTAAAATGCTTAAATACGGCATCGTCAAGGTAACCGTGAGTATCAGATATTAAACCAATTCTTGTCATTTGGGATTTCGGAGTTACGATTTCGGATTGTTACGCCGTCAAAAGATAGTAAAAAAATCCCTTAAACATTCCTGGTATTGCTCACTATAAACCTTAGGGGCATCGTAAATAATAAACCGCCTGGCAGTAGGTTTTGTTTGAGATTTATTTAACAGAATTATTTCGCGATGTGCATCACTATGAGCAAAGGAGTGAATATTGATTTGATGCTCAACAAACAACTGATGTTTTACCGCCAATGATTTTACCAAAACTGATGTAGAAACAGGGAGTACCAACCATAAAGCTCCCTTGTTTGTGAGCCGGTGGAAAGCGGTTTTGATCAGATCTTCAAAGAAATTATGATCGGTATGTTTGGCAAGGTTCTTTTTGCTTGTGGAAGCTTCTAATGAGTTGATATAAAAGGGCGGGTTTGATATGATCAGATCATATTGCCTTTCGGGATAGGTTTGGAAGTACGCATTGAAGCCCATTGCGTAAACACGAAGCCTAGAGCTAAAATCAGAATTTTGAAAGTTCCTCCCGGCAGTTTCAGCGGCGGCAGTGTCAATTTCAACAGCATCTATTCGAGCATCCCGAAAACGTTGCGCCATCATCATGGCGATAACGCCGGTACCTGTTCCAATATCCAAAATGGATTCAGGTTGACTGCCTCCTGCTAAAGCGCCAAGCAATACACCATCGGTATTGATCTTCATGGCGCAACCAGATTGATCTACCTCGAATTGTTTAAATTTGAATAGGTCGCTCATTGGCTACTTCTCTACCAACTCCAGCGGTAAACCATCCGGGTCGGCAAAAAAGGTAAACTGTTTGCCGGTAAATTCATCAATGCGGATAGGCTCAACCACAATGCCTTGCTGCTGTAAATATTCTACAGATGCTACTACATCGTCAACCTCAAAGGCCAGATGCCTTAAACCGGCAGCTTCAGGGCGTGATGCCCTGGCCGGGGGATGTGGAAAGGAAAATAACTCGATCTGATATTGATCACCAACCATCAGATCGAGTTTATATGAGTCACGCTCGGAGCGGTAAACTTCCCGCACTATCTCCAGGCCTAATATTACGGTGTAAAAATGTTTGGACACTTGATAGTCCGAACATATTACCGCGATATGATGTACCCGGCTCAGTTTTAGCATTATTCGCCTAAAATATTGTGCAATACGTTATCGAAAATGTTCTTGGCCGTTTTTGTTGTGCCGAAAGTTTCACCATCAACCAACAGATCGCCGCTGTTAACGGTACCCAATAGGGTAAAGTCGATCCCGGATGTTGAAAGCAACTCAATAAGCGCTTCCTGGCCTTCAGGTTTAACCGATACCACTACTCTGCCCTGCGCTTCTCCGAAAAGGAAGGCATCCTTACGGATACTGTCGTCACTCTCAATAGCAAAGCCCAAACCATTTGGCATGGCCGATTCCAGCAGTGTAATATATAAACCACCATCAGCCACATCATGTGCCGATTGGATGAGTTTTTGAGTGATCAATTGTTTAACAACCTGGTGCAGGTCATATTCTTTATCGATATCAAAGTGTGGAGCCGGGGCAGCGAGTACTTTATGGTACGATGCCAGATATTGCGATGAAGCGATATCGTTAACTGATTCGCCCAATAGATAGATCAGATCACCTTCCTGCTTAAAATCAGCGGTCATCATATTGCTGATATCATCCATCACACCCAGCATACCAATTGTAGGCGTAGGGAATACCGGGCCATCATCGGTTGATTGATTGTAGAAGCTTACGTTACCACCTGTAACCGGGGTTTCAAATTTAGTACACGCTTCGCTCATGCCTTTTATGGCGCCTACAAATTGCCAGTAAACTTCGGGTACGTAGGGGTTACCAAAGTTTAAGCAGTTGGTAATAGCTACAGGTTCGCCACCGGCGCAAGTAATGTTACGGGCAGCCTCGGCTACCGCTATTGATGTGCCTTTTTGCGGGTCGGCATAAACATAACGTGAGTTACAGTCAACGGTGATCACAATAGCTTTGTTGGTGTCTTTAACAGCTACCACAGCCGCATCACAAGGGCGATTGGTAGTCATGGTTTGTACGCCTACCATAGAATCGTACTGATTGGTTACCCAGCGTTTTGATGCGATGTTAGGATGCGATACCAAATGATCGGCAACAGCCTTCAAGTCTTTTGGCTCTGCAATATCTTCTATTTTAAACTGCTGATTTTTTTGGAAATATGCAGGCTCTTTATAATCACGTTCATAAACCGGGGCACCGCCACCTAAAACCAGATCATCGGCAGGTACATCGGCAACCAGTTGGCCACCCATATAATAGTGTAAGCGTTTGGTATCGGTAACCTCGCCAATAATGGCGCAATTTAAATCCCATTTATCAAAAACAGCCTCAACTTCGCTTTCGCGGCCTTTGTGTACTACGATCAGCATCCGCTCTTGTGATTCTGAAAGCAATATCTCAAAAGGCTTCATGTTAGCCTGACGGGTTGGAACCTTGTCCAGATCAATACGCATACCATGCTCACCTTTTGCCGACATTTCGGAGTTTGAGCAAATGATACCCGCGGCGCCCATATCCTGCATCCCAACCACGGCTCCGGTTTTGATCACCTCAAGCGTAGCCTCTAACAATAATTTTTCCTGGAATGGATCGCCTACCTGTACGGCCGGCAAATCATTCACCGAATCTTCGGTTATATTTTTTGACGCGAAAGCCGCGCCGTGTATACCATCTTTACCTGTTGCAGAACCTACTATATAAACCGGATTACCTACACCGTATGATGTTGCCGAAACCGTTTCGCCAGCCTTAACAATACCTGCCGAGAAAGCGTTAACTAATGGGTTAATGTTGTAGCACTCGTCAAAAAACAACTCGCCGCCAACGGTAGGGATACCAAAAGCATTACCATAATGGCTAATGCCTTTTACTACGCCTTTTACCAGCCAGCGGGTTTTATCCAATTTCAGATCACCAAAACGCAGTGAGTTTAACTGGGCAATAGGGCGTGCGCCCATCGTAAAAATATCGCGGTTAATACCACCAACACCTGTAGCCGCGCCTTGATAAGGCTCCAGCGCTGATGGGTGATTATGTGATTCTATTTTGAAAGCACAGCCTATGCCATCGCCTAAGTCAACCAATCCGGCGTTTTCTTCTCCGGCTTTAGCCAGCATACGCGGACCATCTTTGGGTAGGGTTTTTAACCAGGTGATAGAGTTTTTGTAGGAGCAGTGTTCGCTCCACATTACCGAGAAAATGGATAGTTCGGTAAAATTGGGTACGCGGCCCAGTATCTCTTTTATTCTGTCGTATTCGTCGGGTAGTAAGCCTAAATCTTTAGCGGTTTCAACGGTGGTTAATTCCTGGTTTTCCAAAATATTATGGTTTTGTTGATAGAAAGCGCAAAATTAGGAATTTAACCATAATATCAGGGCTAAAAACAGGAATGTTTTTAACGTATGGCATTAATTATTAACAATTACTTGTGCTGAATGGTAAAATTGATGGGCAAGCTGTACTTTAACCTAACAGTTTGCCCGTTTTGTTTACCGGCTACCCAGGCTGGCGATAGGTTTACAACGCGCAAGGCTTCCTGGTCAAAGCCATAACCTGCAGTTTGATCAATATGGATATTGGATAGGCTGCCATCTCTTTCCACAATGAAACTCAATATTACACTGCCCGATATTCTTTTTGCTTTAGCTTCTGCCGGATAACGTAAATTATCTTCCAAAAACCTGGCCCATGCGGTGGCGCCACCAACCGGGAGGGGCTTAATGTCTAACTCTCCAATTTTTAAGGCCGGGGTGTTTTTTGATTTATCCTTATCCGGTGCAGTTACTTTAATGACCTTGTTATTAACGTCAACGTTTTTATTAATCGCAACCGATTTTGGCTTGTCTTTCATCACATATGCCGAAATGCCAAAAACAGCAGCGAGCGAAAATATGGTAATGGCCAAAGCACGGCTTAGGTTACCCGCGTAATGCTTGCGCAGATCATAAGCGCCATAACTTTTATTACGGTTCTCAAACACCCTATCTATCCATTCCGGACTGTTGATATCGAATTTTGAGTTAAGCATGTTGGTTTACAAGTGTTATACTAAGATAACAGTTTTACATCAAATAATGTTATCGAAATATAACCAACTTAGAATCCCTTATCAATATGGATCACTTTTTTAGCAACCGTATCTTTTTTAGGTACAACAATTCCATTTGTCGAAATATATTTCTTTAACTTCTCTCCTAATTGCCTGGCAAACAAGGCCGATTCATCAATGTATTTATTCAGTTCTTTTTCGTTAAGGACTTTCGACGGTTTTTCCATTGTGGCAGAGATACCCTTGTCGGGGACGTAATTGTTATACCTATCCCTAAAATAAGGTGTGTAAACAAAATCTGTTAACCAATAGCGGTATTTGGCATCCTTTATTTCCATTTTTAGGGTGTAGGCTACCTTTCCATCCGGGTGTTTGGCTAACGATGGCTTGTATGTTATTAATATACCTGTACCCGTTAGTGAAGTTGTTTTTGCATTCTGCCCGGTAATTTTGAAGCTTTTATCTTTACTGATGATATCAAAAAAGTTCAGACTCCTCTTATACAAAACATCGGCGTTGTATTTATCCATACTAACCACCTTGTAATATATGTACTTGCCACGGTCGTCAAGAGCGAGCGAATCTTTTTGGGCTAAGGCAACTTTGCTTAACGCGATACAACAGATAAGGGCTATAATTTTATTCATAGGATACAATAAAGCCGTTTCCGATAAGTCGGAAACGGCTTTTAAAATTAAGAATAATTTATTTTTAATTAGAATGCATAAACTGCAGCAACTACAACTTGTGAAGCGCTTTTTGTTGCTACGCCTTTGCTATCAACAAACATTGTTTTTGAACCATTGTCTAATCTAACTTCCGGAATGAAAGTTAACGGGCCAGCTTTAACGTTAGCTGTTAAAGTAAACGCGGTTACAGACTCGCCTGGAGCAGGTAAGCTTGAACCAGAGAAAGTACCGGTTTTAGTTTTGAAGTACTCACCACGTAAACCTAAAGTAACATCTTTAGATACCGCGTATTGTGGGTACAAAGCAGCACCGGTAAAGCCACCTTTTGCACCACCTGTTGCACCAAATGCCCATTCCGGAGCAGTGAAGTCAGCAGCATTTAAACCTAATTTAAACGCGTCTGTAATTTGGTAAGTTGTGGTTAAGTCAAATTCAGTACCAGAGAATGTACCGGCAACAACGTTTAAGTAAGCAGTCCATCCTTTAACCGGAGCAACCATTAATTGAGCTCCAAAGGTCGACATATCATTTACTGATTGATATTGATTCCAGGCATCATTAAATATGCCGGCCATTAAGCTAACCTTATCAGTAAAGGCATAAGTTAATTTAACACCCGCGTTTTGGAACGGACCATTAGTGAACAGGTACGAAGTTGAGTAGTTGAAGTTTCCTACCGGAGAAATTACTTCGTAACCAACAAATGTAGCCATGTAACCACCGGTAATGTTAAATTTATCGGTAAAGTTATAGCTTACATATAAGTTTTGGATATTGTAAGCTGTATTTGAACCACTAGGGCTAGTCAATGGAATAGCACCATTTGAACGCGGACCGAAAGATAATTCACCTACAAAAGTTGCTTTACCTACAGTTTTTTTCAAACCCAGGTCTATCATACCTAACGATAGTGAGTTTTGTTCGTTGGCAAAGCTTGTAGGAATGTTAGCGATTTTTTTACCTGCAAAGTCATACTTAAAATAAGTATCAACTGAACCCGAAATTACTAACGGCGGATCGGCAACAACTTTACCGGTATCTACAACTGCCGCTTTTACAGTTAGGCTTGACGCCGCTAATGCACAAATAAGTAATAGTTTTGATTTCATGATTGTTTTAATTGTGGTTTGATTGATTTGTGAGTGATTGATTTTTGTTTGTTTATTTTCATGTTTGCCATTACCGTAATTTGATGCCATTAAGCACTTTATTCGATAATTAGCTTGTAATCATTAATTTTAAAAGTTAGCGATTAAACCAGTTTTTTATAACCTATCATATTGATCTGATCAGGACCAACATGATAGGTGTATGTTTATATATCTTATCAGAAACAGTTATTACTTAACAAGTTCCGGAGCACTCAATTTAGATAGGTCAATGTCCTCATCCACAATTTCTGGATAAGCGCTTGTACCATGCTCAAACATATCCAAACCACCCGGGCCTGTTTCTGCTTCAATTGGTACACGCAGGCTCCAAGGATGAGGCAATTTCATGATGATGAACATCATCACCATACAAACCGCGAATACAGCGCCTGTAACTATCGCACTACCTATCAATTGTGCTTCCAATACCTGGAAACCGCCACCGTAAAATAAACCGGCAACCGGGGCTGTGTTATCGGCACCAACCGGGCTGGTAAAGCCGTATTTGCCACAAGCGAAGAAACCGATTGATAATGTACCCCAAATACCATTGATACCGTGCACTGTTACCGCACCAACTGGATCGTCAATACGGAACCATTCAACAACGTTCATACCGATATAGGTTAACACACCGGCAACCATACCTAATATAATAGAACCACCCGGGCTAACCCAATAACAAGATGCTGTAATAGCAACCAAACCGGCAAGGAAACCATTGATGGTATAACCTAAATCGAATTTACCTTTAGTTGGGCCAAACCATAACGCGATGAACATTGCAGCCATACCGCCACCACAAGCGGCTAAAGTTGTATTGGCAGCAACACGGCCAATACCTTGCATATCCATTGCGTTTAAAGTAGAACCCGGATTAAAACCGTACCAGCCAAACCATAAGATGAAACCACCTATAGCGGCTAAAGTTAAGTTGTGAGCCGGTGGCATTCCACCTTTTTCTTTATCGTCACGGGCGAATATCCTGCCAAAGCGAGGGCCTAATACAATAGCGCCCGCCAGCGAAGCAATACCACCTATGGTGTGTACAACAGTTGAGCCTGCAAAATCGCGGAAGCCTGTACCTAATGATTCAAAGAAACCACCTTTGCTGCCCATTAACGCTAAGAAACCATCAGGTCCCCAAGCCCAGTGGCCAATGATAGGGTAGATAAAGCCAGTGATACCGATAGAGTAAAGGATATCGCCACGGAAGCTTGTACGACCGATCATAGCGCCAGATACGATAGTTGAGCAAGTATCAGCAAAAGCGTACTGGAATATCCAGTGTGCTAAAATTGGAATACCTGTTGCACCGTAAGTTTCGGGGATGTTTGACAGGAAGAACCATGAACCGGCAATTTTACCGGCAGGATCGCCGTGCCAGCCTATAAAGCCGTTACCCCAGCCAAACATAAACGCGTAACCAACAGCCCAGAACAAGATACCGCAAAGGCATGTATCAAAAATACATTCCATTAATACGTTAACTGTTTCACGGGTGCGGGCAAAACCAGCTTCTAACATTACGAAACCAGCCTGCATACCAAATACTAAAAATGCCGCTACCAATGTCCATGTGGTATTGATAGAGTTCATTAAACTGGTTTCAATAGCAGTTGGGCCAGCTACTGCCGCCGCGTTTGCATGTGTACCAAATAATCCGGGAAGGGTAACCATTGCCAGCAATACCAGCATTAGTCCCATAATTTTTCCTGAAAATAATGTAATTCCCAGTTTCCATTTGTCGGCTGTGATTCCCAGCCATGGCGTCGAAGTCTTCTCTCCTCCGCTGTCTTTAAACAGATCGTTCCCGAGCGATCCGTCTTTTTCGATTTTTAAATTCATAGTGTTTGTTATTTAGTTTGATTGTTAAGTGAGTTACTGAATTTTAATCTTATTTATTCATTTTGATAGCAATTTTAATCAAGATACTGCATAATTGATAGATTTCGTAGATATTTTTATAATAATCAATATGATTTTAATCTGTTTTTAATAATTCATGTGATTATTTGAATGATTTGATGAAATTATAAGTAATTTTTTAAAAAAACAATAGTAATCATGAAAAAAATTCAAATTTTTTTAAAAAAATATCAAAAAGTAGGCTTTTTTAATTGTATGGCTTTTTTTATTCAAAAAACACATAGATTATAAGGAGTTTTATATTTTTGATGAATTATCGCTATAAACCACGTTAAAAAATTATGTCAAACATCAGATTTCAGGCCTTACAAGCAGTGCTAACCCGCACAATTCCGGAAGTTAAGGTATCCGGAGCTAAAATTTCGGATTTTTTTGGTTCAAATGTTTTCGATAAAAAGAAAATGATGGACTACTTATCCAAAGATGCTTATCAAAGCATTGTAAGTGCTATTGAAATTGGTGAGCCCATTCCGCGTGATATGGCGGAGCAGGTTGCATCGGCCATGAAATCGTGGGCCATGAGCAAAGGTGCTACACATTATACACACTGGTTTCAGCCACTAACCGGTACCACTGCCGAAAAGCATGATGCCTTTTTTGAACCCGGACCAGATGGCACGGCAATTGAACGTTTCTCTGGCGATGCTTTGGCCCAGCAAGAGCCTGATGCATCAAGTTTCCCTAATGGGGGTATCCGTAATACCTTCGAAGCACGTGGTTATACCGCCTGGGATCCATCATCGCCGGCCTTTATTATAGAGAGCAACACGGGTAAAACTTTATGTATCCCAACAGTATTCGTATCCTACACCGGCGAAGCTTTAGATTATAAGGCGCCTTTATTAAAGGCACTAAGCGCGTTAGATAAAGCCGCTGTTGATGTTTGTAATTACTTTGATAAAAGCATTGAGAAAGTAAATGCCTCATTAGGTATTGAGCAGGAGTACTTTTTGGTTGATCTGGCCTTGTTTAACGCCCGCCCGGATCTGTTTTTAACTGGCCGTACCTTATTTGGTCATGAGTCTGCCAAGGGTCAGCAGCTGGAAGATCATTATTTTGGTTCGATACCTGAGCGCGTGTATGCCTTTATGCTGGATATGGAAACCGAAGCCTTGAAATTAGGTATCCCATTAAAAACCCGCCACAACGAGGTAGCGCCTTCGCAATTTGAGTGCGCACCAATATATGAAGAGATCAATTTGGCGATAGATCACAACCAGCTTTTAATGGATGTGATGGATAAAGTTGCCCGCCGCCATAACTTTAAGGTGCTGTTGCACGAGAAACCTTACGCCGGCATTAACGGATCGGGCAAGCACAACAACTGGAGCATGATAACAAATACAGGTAAAAACCTGTTATCGCCAGGTAAAACGCCTAAAAACAACTTGATGTTCCTTACGTTTTTTGTGAACACTATTAAAGCGGTGTATGAATATGCCGATTTATTGCGTGCTTCCATCGCATCTGTAAGTAACGATCACCGTTTGGGAGCCAACGAAGCGCCGCCGGCTATTATATCCATATTTTTAGGCAGCCAGTTGAATGATGTTTTGGATGAGATAGAAACATCGCGTATCAGTAAAAAAATTAAGGACGATGCATTGTTATGGCAAGGTATCCCTAAAATACCGCAGATATTGCGTGATAATACGGATCGTAACCGTACCTCGCCATTTGCCTTTACAGGGAATAAGTTTGAATTACGCGCCGTAGGTTCTTCAGCAAACTCATCAAGCCCGATGACTATCCTGAATCTGATCGTAGCTGATCAACTCAAGAAGTTCAAGATCGAGGTTGATAAACTGATCAAAAAAGGCGAGAAGAAAGATATCGCTTTGCTTACCGTGATCAAAAAATACATCAAAGAATCAAAAGCCATCCGTTTTGAAGGCAATGGTTACAGCGAAGAGTGGGAAAAAGAAGCCGCTACACGTGGCCTGTCCAACATCAAAACTACTCCAAAGGCGCTTGATGTATTGATCACCGAAAAGGTTGAAAAACTATTTGAAGATACGGGCGTATATAGCAAACGCGAATCGGAAGCGCGCCACGAGATACTGTTGGATAGTTTCTATAAAAAATTACAGATAGAAGCCCGCTTAATTGGAGAAATGGTGACTAATGTAATTATCCCGACTGCCATTACTTACCAAAGTAAACTGGTAGAAAACGTAAAGGGACTGAAAGAAATAGGTTTAGGTAAAGAGCACTACTCCGCCCAATTAGATATCATTGAGCAGATCTCGACACACGTTACTTTTATCAAAAATAATGTTGATCAAATGGTTCAGGAACGCAAAAACGCCAACATTATTGACGACCTGCGTGATAAATCCATCGCTTATGACGAAAAGGTAAAAAGCTTTTTCGAGCCTATCCGTTACCATGTAGATAAACTGGAACTATTGGTTGAGGATAGTTTATGGCCATTGCCTAAATTCAGGGAGTTGTTGTTTATTAAGTAAGATATAGTTATTGGGTTAATGGGTTACCAGGTTATTGGTAGCTCATTAACACCATATAATTCCTGGTCAAATCTGATTAGGTAAATTACTCTCTCAAAAATATATCCGCTTCCTTATGCTGCTTTACCATCGCTTCGCGGTAACGAACAAATAGGGTGGATTTTGATACAAAGCCAATAAACACACCGTCTTTCACTACGGGAAGGTGCCATATACCATAAGTGTCAAACAGGTTCATTACGTAACTTATAGATTTGTTATATTGAATAATTGCGGGCGGGATGATCATCACATCCACAATTTTTAACTGGCTGCCTGTTGCCGAAAACATATACTTGCGTACATCGTCCAATAAAACCACGCCTTCTATTTTGCCATCGGCATCCAACACCGGGAAAATATTTGCAGTAGTTGTGGCTAATAGTTTAAACAAATCGTTCAAACTGGCATCCTTATTAATAGCGGTAAATTCGGGGTTCACAACACTTGTGAGGCTTATCGCGGCAAGCATATTATGATCTGATCCGGGATAGATATTCTTTTCGGTGATGAGGTGGTGCCAGTACATGTTATGCGGATTAAAGGCCCGCGATATAATGTAAGATATAGCAGAAACCATCATGAGCGGGATAAATAAAGCATAACCACCGGTAATTTCGGCTATCAAAAATATGGCCGTGAGGGGGGCATGCATTACACCACTAACTGCACCTGCCATTCCTACAGCAATAAAATTACCTGTATTTAAATGCATTAACCCGGTTTGGTTTACCGCAAAGGCCACCAGCAAACCCAAAAATGCACCAATAAACATGGCCGGGGCAAATGTACCACCATTACCGCCCGTACTAAGGGTAATACCTGTAGCTATAATTTTAATAAAAACCAAACAGGCTATAAAAACCAGCATCGCTGTGGGGTGGGATAGTAGATCGGGAAACATGGATTGTTCTTTTAACGCATCTATATTGCCATTTAAAATCTCTTGCATGTAGTGGTAACCCTCACCAAGCAATGGCGGGAATACCAATATGATACCGCCTAATAATAAACCGCCAATTATAGCCCGCACATAGCGATTGTGACTTTTTAAAATACCCTGTTCTAAACTGCCACCAATTTTGGCAATATATACCGAAACCAAACCGCTTAATAAGCCTAACAAAAGATAGAATGGAAGAGCGTTCATTACCCAACCCTCGGTAACCAAATGGAACAACTGGCGTGAATATAAAGCCTTGGCTACAACAACTCCGGTGGCGCTGGCTATTAATAATGGGATAAATGTTGGGATGCTGATCTCGCCTATCAAAATCTCTATCGCGAAAAGCACTCCGGCTATGGGGCTATTAAACACTGCCGCTATACCCGCCGCCGAACCCGATGCCAACAAAACAGTTTTTTCGAACGGGCTCAATCTGAAAAATTGACCAATATTAGACCCAATAGCTGACCCTGTACAAACAATAGGCGCCTCTAAACCTGCCGAACCGCCAAACCCAATGGTAAGCGAGCTGGTAATTAAATGCGAATAAATGTTATTAAACGCGATGTTGCTTTTATTGGTTTTGATATTGGCCAGCACGGCACCTATTCCTTTCTCAATTTTATCGCGGTTAATGAGGTGCTGATAGGCAACAGTCAGTAAAATCCCAACGGCGGGAAGAAAAATATACAGGATATGGAACAAATGGCCGGAGATGTTGAGGCTCACATCTTCCATCAGGTGAACCAGATACTTTAAAAGTACTGCTGCTAAACCGGCAATTAATCCCACTACCGCGCTGGCATAAAGCAAAAAATGCTTTTGCCCGTTACGGGTAAGTCGCCAGTTATTTATTGCCGTAAAAACCGTTTTTAGCATAGTATGATGGAAATAATGTAGAAGTGGCGCAATTTAAGGATTATTGTGCTTGCATCAATATATTAACCTTTAATTGTGCCTATTATTAACCAGAATAAATCAATTACAAATCTGCAGGTATTCTTAAATTCTGCGGAATTTTAGGGGTAGGCTAAATTTACCGGATAGATAGTAGCCTTTGATGTAGCGTGGCAAATGGTTGTATGCTTCTTGTATATTTTTCAGGATAAAATAGCCGGGATCACGTTCTTTTTCTGGTCGGAAAACATAGTCTTCATTAGGTACACCGCTTTCCGGGATAAACAAGATCGGCTTATTTTTACCGTGAGTATACCAGCTTATGACGCTTGCACCGGCATAGCCGTTGGCGAGCGAGAGTTTAACTTTTTTTCCTTTTAAAGTTGATGTATATAACTCCGTTTCGTATGCTTTTTGGGCGATAGCTCCAAGCGGTAAACAAGCTAATAGTAAAACGGTGAGTGCCTTAAGTATAAAGGTGGATTTTTGAAGCCTGACAAACATAATTAACATAACACTAAACAATATTTAAAGTTCTGCCTTTTAGTAAGATATAATAACTAAAAGATGAACCAGGGAATTATAAGCAACAAACTGTATTTTGTTATACTGATTTTGTTGTGTATTGGCTATTACTTATTGGCTCACTATGTTTTCCCGAACGCGAAATTTGTTATTGCGGGAGCTGCCGTACTTGTTATTTATATTATTTGTAAGGATGCGTTTTGTGGAACGGGTTGGTTTGAAAGTAAAACAACCCTAATAAAACAACCCAGAGTTGAAAAAACAGGCGTGCCCATTAACGACAGTGAAAAGCAGGGGTATATGCAATTAATGCGCGAAGTGGTTGCTCCAGCATCACAACCTGTATTGGAGCCGTTTATTCAGAACCTGAAAACTATTGATGATACCAATGAAGAAAATACCCCCCTATACAGCCTGGCCGAATTTAGTGATCAGCACCAAATACCTTTTATTATGGGGTTGGACTATCGGTCGGCTATAGAGGATCTGGAATGGCGGGTAACAACCGCGCTAAAACATAACTACGATAGCGTTATCCCTTTACCGCCTGTTTCGCAATGGCCGGCAAAAACATCGGTATCTTTTGATGGTGTTTTCAAAGCGTATATTGATGCCTTAAAACCGCATGGTTTCCAAATGGGGTTTATAGATACACAATCGGACGAATACATTATTGTTGTATTTAAAATTGCACAACAGCCCAATGTTGCATCGGCGATCGGAATGATTGGTTACAATTATATTGAAATGTGATTAGTAAGATTGTACAGGCCAATAAATACAAACTAAAACTTTAAAGCATTTGTGTTGTTGTGTCTAAAATATTTGATAAACAAATAATTAGAGCTAATATGAAATACTTAAAGTTGGCACCTATGGTGCTGTTAATAGCCGTTTTAACACAGAGCTGTGTAAGCAAAAAAGAATATGTGGCCTTGCAGGCTGATAATGCCAAATTGCAAGAAACCAATAAAGATCTATCATCAAGATATGCAACTACCTATCAGGATCTGGGTATATCGAAAGGTAGGGTAACGAGTTTGGAAGAGCAGATCGCTGCACAAAAAGCAGGTTTGTTATCGTTACAGAATGCGTTGGATAAATGTTTAACGTCTGGCGGGCAGGGCAATGCCAACATCTCTAAATTGGTTGACGAGATCAATTCATCTAACAAATACATTCAGCAACTGGTTAACTCTAAAAATAAGAGCGACTCGTTGAATTTGGTGCTGACCAATAACTTAACCCGATCATTGAGTCAGGCTGAAAGTAAGGATGTTGATGTGCAGGTTTTAAAGGGTGTGGTTTATATTTCTTTATCGGATAATATGCTTTACAAATCTGGTAGCTATGAAATTTCTGACAAAGCCGGTGCATCGTTAGCTAAGATAGCCAAGATTATTACCGACTATAAAGATTATGATGTATTGATAGAAGGTAATACTGATAACGCGCCAATTAAGCAAACCAATATCCGCAATAACTGGGATTTGAGTACTTTAAGGGCCTCATCTGTTGTGCAGGCTTTGCAGAATACTTACCAGGTTGATCCGAAACGTTTAACCGCAGGTGGCCGTGGCGAATATAACCCGATAGCTGATAATACTACCGACGCGGGTAAATCTAAAAACAGAAGGACACAAATTATCATTACTCCAAAATTAGATCAGTTTATGGATTTGATAGGTAAGCCACCGGCACCTGTTAAATAATTAAGATGTTGTTTATGTGAGTGTAAAGCGCCTTTCGGGAAACTGAAAGGCGCTTTTGTTATCGGTATGGTTATTGTTGGTATAGATTATAAACTTAATATAACCTGTTATGAAAAACCAGAATAGCAATAACGGACAAGGAAGGTCGACATCTGACCGTGCGTTTACAGATCAGAATGAACGGTTAAAGGAAAATGGGATAAGCAATGCTGGCGGACAACGATCTGACCAAACATCGAGCAAGGATAGCGCCCATAAGCCGGAAAAGAAAAAAGGATAAGCATAGAGCGCCTTTCGGGAAACGAAAGGCGCTTTGTTTTAGTGGATACCTTTTCGTTTTAACAAGCCTCCTGTAGTATCGTCAATACTTTGCTGAACAATGAAGGCGCGGGGATCAATGGCTAAAATTGTGCTTTTTAAGGAGGGGATCTCTAATCGTGTGGCAACGGTAAAAATAATATCGCGTGGATCGTTGATCTGGCCGTCTTTTCCATAGCCGCTTTTGCCTTCATAAATGGTTACGCCACGGCCCAGGGTTTCGGTAATCGCCATCCGGATCTCTTCGCTTTTAATGGATACTACCGTTACACCGGTGTATTGCTCAATACCGTTCAATATAAAATCGATCATTTTTGAGGCGGCAAGGTAGGTGAGTATAGAGTATAAGGCCGATTCGATACCTAAAAAGTATGCTGCTACCGAAAAAATAGCCACATTAAGAATTAAGATAAAATCGCTTACCTTAACTACCTGCATTTTTTTGCTCACCAATACGGCGGCTATCTCGGTGCCATCCAGCACGGCGCCGCCGCGCATAGCAAAACCGATCCCTACACCGATAAAAAATCCCCCGAAAACGGCGGTAAGTAATTTATCGTGCGTTACATCCGGAAAGTGCATAAAGGCTATACACAAGGATAAACCTGCAATGGCGAGCGTACTTTTGATGGCGAAACGTAAGCCTAGTTTACTGTATCCTAACCAAAGGAAAGGTACATTAATGATGAAGATCAAAATGGAAATGGGTAACGAGGTGATATCGGATATGAGCATGGATATACCCGTAACTCCACCATCAATAAAATGACTGGAAAGCAAGAAGCCTTTGAGGCCCATTCCGGCGGATAGGATGCCTAATAGTATGAGGATGGTATCGCGGATGGTGGCCTGGGCTTTCATGCTCAAATATAATGGAAATGTATTTTACCTCCCGATTATTACGCAAGGAAAAGATTTTGCATGATGGTGAGAATGACGCAGAAGATTTCTCTCTCGTACCTCGTTCGAAATGACATCTTTTTTAATGCTATTTTACTACTACCTGCACGGTATTCCTACTAATTTGCTCTAGTAAAACGGTTTTACCTGCTGTTAGTTCTTTTACCAATTCGGGTTTGTAATGCCTTACGGTGATGAGTTGGAGCTTGTTGTTGTATTTGATGCTGAAGTTTTGTTTTAAGCCCGCGGTTAGTTTTTCAAAGCGTTCGGTATCATCGTCAAAGCAAACGGTGAAGCTTAGTGCCGATGTTTGCATGATGTTGACCTTGATATGTGTTTTGGCAAAGAGCCCGAAGATATCGCTCAGGTGATCTTCGGATATAAAGGAGTAATCTTTGGTTGAGATGGATAATAATACCTGGTTTTGTTTAACGATAATTACCGGGGTGTTGAAGGTAATATAATTGGTTTCGGTGATGATGGTTCCGGGTTCATCGGCGTGGAGGAATGGTTTTACCAGGAGTGGTATTTTAGCATTCTGTAGCGGTTTGATGGTTTTAGGGTGGATAACGCTGGCGCCGTAATACGTCATTTCGATGGCTTCGGCGTAGGATAGTTCGTCGTATTTTACGGTGTCTTTAAATAGTTTTGGGTCGGCGTTGAGTACACCGGGAACGTCTTTCCAGATGGTTACGGATTCTGCTTTGAGGCAAGATGCGAAGATGGACGCGGTATAGTCTGAACCTTCGCGACCTAAAGTGGTGGTGAAGTTTTCGGATGTCCCGCCAAGGAAACCGGGGGTAACTACGCAACCCTTTTGCAATAACGCAGGTACATCGTGTTGGATGCTTTGGGTGGTTTTTGGCCAGTCTACCTTGCCCTCGCGATAAGTGTTATCGGTGTGGATGTAACCGCGCACATCGAGCCAGTGGCTTTTTATGCCTACTTTGTTTAAATATGCGTTTACGATGCGGGTTGAAACCATTTCGCCGATGGATACGATCTGATCATAGATGAAATCAAACTCGTCTTGCGGTTCGTCTTCTATGGTCCATTCAATTTCCACGAAAGTGTTGGCTACTTCGTCGAATACGGCATCACCGGGTTCAAAAAGCTGGTGCAGGATATCGTAGTGGTATTGTTTGATCTCGTCGAAAATGGTGTGCACCTCATCACTTTGCTCTACGTAGGCGCGGGTTAATTTTTCGAGCGCGTTGGTAGTTTTGCCCATGGCCGATACCACGATGAGTAATTGCTTATCCTGATTCTTCTGGACGATTTGCGCTAAGTTGATGATACCGGGAGCATCTTTTACGGATGCACCGCCAAATTTGAATACCTGCATTAGTGTTTAATATATTGCGCTACAACCGTGTTGGGTTTTAGCAAATGTTGGATTTGGGTGTATGGAATAAATAGATCGGTTATTCCGGCGGCGTAGGGTTTGATCTCGTACTGGTTGTAGAGGAAACGGATGCCTACCGGGGTGATCAGGAAGTTATTATTAAGGGCGAATTTGTTATCCTTGAAAAAGTAATCGCGGGCGAGGGAAGAGGTGTCTTTTAAGTTCTCTTGTTTGCGGAAGATCTTTTCGGCTATGGTATTGAAGTCTTTTTCGTAGCCTTTGCGGAATATATCTTCGAGGGTAATTGGTTTTTCTGTTTTGGTGTTCCAGTTGAGGAATCTTGTTGAGGCTATTGGGTGTTGGTTTCCCGAGAAACTTGAACCCGTAACTTCGATTGTAATTAAAGACGAATCCTGACGGGTTACTGTAGCCGATAACATTAAATTAAATGGATGTTCGGGTTTCTTTTTCATAACCCGTTTATACTCGTCGTATTCGGCAATGAAGTTTTTAGCCGCTGTTTTCAAGTTGTTATCATCACCGCTATCAAATAGTGTAAGCATAGCACGAGTTACAGTATCATTTAAAGCAGACTGTGATGCAAATTCGGGATAATTAATATCCACATAACTGCAACCAGTGTTATCAGCTTTGGTACCGCAATCATCGGCGCGTTGTTTAATTTGCTGATAGGTATAGGTTAAAGTATCCCTCGTGATATCCGGCTTAACTTTTGTGGGTTTGCCGAAATTACAGGCCGTAAATAAGATGGCCGTTAGCGGGATGAGGTATAACCTGTTTTTGATCATGAGTTGAATGCTGATACCTGGGCTTGTGATAGGGACGCGTTGAGCCAGCCGGCTTCTAAACCAGCTTCGTACTTGTTATAAAAGTTGATAGCCGGTTCGTTCCAATCCAGCACCTGCCATACCATGCCGCTAAAGCCTTGTTGTTTAGTTTCGTTAACCACGGCATCAAATAAAAGTTTGCCTATGCCTTTGCCGCGCATATCTTCGGTAACTAATAAGTCTTCCAAATAAATACGACGGCCTTTCCATGTGGAGTAACGGGTGTAGAAGAGTGCGAAGCCTACTATTACTTTATCTACTTCGGCAACGAATGATTTCCAAACGGGTTTTTGCCCGAAGCCGGCTTCCTTAAATTCGGATAAGGATACGGTTACTTCGTCGGGAGCTTTTTCGTAAACGGCTAACTCGTTTATCAGCTCCAGCAAACGGCCGCAATCTCCAATTTTGGCAACTCTTAAATTTACTTCCATTGGTTTAGTTGTTTTTGAAGTGTTTGATAACGCGTTGGCCAAAGATGGTACTGCCTACCCGGATCATGGTGCTGCCCTGCTCCAATGCTATTTTGTAATCAGACGACATGCCCATCGATACTTCTTTAAAGAAATCATCTTTGCGGAAAAAGCTTACTTTGATACCATCGAATAATACCTTTAATTCTTGAAACTCGTCGTTGATCTGCTTTTCGCTTTCGGTGTTGGTGGCTATGCCCATTAAGCCGGTTATACGTATGTTTTTGAGTTCGGTATATTCGGGTGAACGGAGCAGTTCGATCAGTTCATCATAGCTTAAGCCGAATTTGGTTTCCTCGTCGGCAATATAGACTTGTAATAAGCAATCAATAACGCGGTTATTTTTTAACGCCTGTTTGTTAATTTCCTGCAAAAGTTTGAGGCTATCGACAGATTCGATCAAACTAATGAAAGGCGCTATGTACTTTACCTTGTTGGTTTGCAGGTGGCCGATGAGGTGCCATTGGATGTCTTTTGGCAGCGCTTCGTACTTCTCAACCAATTCCTGAACCTGGTTTTCGCCAAATATACGCTGACCTGCATCATAGGCTTCCTGCACAGCTTCGGCAGGTTTAGTTTTTGATACGGCAACCAGTTTGGCTTTGGTTGGCTTTAATTCTTTATTTAACTCTTTTATATTATCTGCAATACTCATTAATCCGTAATTTTACCCAATAATGTTGCTAAATTACAGAATGCGTTTTTATTTGATCTTGTTTTTTTGCGTTAGCGTGTTTTTTATCTCGTGCAAGGATAAAAAAATACCTGATGATGTGGTGCCGATACACGAAATGGCTGCCCTGCTTACCGATATTCATATAGTTGACGGTAGTTTGTACGAGGTGCCACAGCAAATGGATACCCTTACCAAACATGGTTTGGGTATGTATATGGCCGTTTTTAAAATGCACCATATTGATACGGCCACCTTTAAGCGAAGTATTACCTTTTACTCCAGTCAGCCAATTTTGCTGGACCAGATGTATGTTGGGATTGAGCAAAGGATACAGAGAAAAATAGATTCGTTACAGAAACATAAACCGAAAGAAGACCCCAAGGCTTTGTTGAAATTAAAATTGCAGCATAAAGCCGATTCGCTGAAGGCAGTTAAAGACCGATTGAGATTGGATTCGATACAGAAAACCACTTTAAAGAAGAGCCGCAAATTGCCCAAAGCATTAAAATTTAAGAGAGTAAATGCTTTACCCCAATAATAGTGTAGATAAACTCGGTTTTACCGAGGTGAAGGAATTGATAAAGGCGCATTGCCTGAGTGAAATGGGCCAGCAGATGGTGGATAAGATACAGGTAATGCATAATTACGATCTGATCCGCAAGTTTTTGAGTCAGGCGAGTGAGTTTAAGAATATACTGGAGAACGATGCTCCGTTGCCTATCCACCATTTTTTTGATATTAAGAGTTTGGCCAATAAGGCACGCATTGAAGGTGTGTTTTTGAGCGAGGAAGAGTTTTTCCAGGTGCAGGCATCGCTGACCACGGTTTTCGCGGTGATCAGTTACTTTAATGAGCGGGAGGGACAATATCCGGATCTGGAAGCTTTGTTTGAGCATTTGCCTATCGAGAAGATCATACTGAAACATATTGACCGGGTGATTGACCAGAAGGGTAAGATACGCCCCAATGCATCGCGCGAGCTGATGGATATTACGGCCGGTATCGCGAAAGCTGAACAGGAAGCGCGCCGAAAAATTGACATGATTTTTAAGGCGGCTACCGGCAATGGCTGGACGGCGGACGGGAGTTTGACTATTCGTGATGGCAGACTTTGTATCCCTGTATTGGCTGAGAATAAACGGAAGCTAAAAGGTTTTATTCATGATGAATCGGCATCGGGGCAAACCGTATATATGGAGCCGGAAGAGGTGTTTACACTAAACAACAAGATACGCGATCTTGAATTTGAGCGCAGGCGCGAGGTGGTGAAGATATTAACGGCTTTGACGGATGAATTGAGACCGTATGCGCCGCTGTTATTATCGTACCATGGCTTGCTCACCAAGCTTGATTTTGTACGTGCCAAGGCTTTATTTGCCATTGATGTGGATGGCGCCATGCCTGTGATGAGCAACGATGCCCGGATGAAACTGATTAATGCCCGGCACCCTTTATTGCTATTGAGCTTTAAAAAAGAAGGCAAAAGTGTTGTGCCTTTGAATGTGCAGATTGACGACAGCAACCGGGTTATTGTGGTTAGCGGGCCCAACGCGGGTGGCAAATCGGTTTGTATGAAGACGGTTGGTTTGCTACAGATGATGATACAGGCGGGTTTGCTGATACCGGCTTCGGAGTTTAGCGAAGTGGGGGTGTTTAAGCAGATGTTTGTGGATATTGGCGATGATCAATCGATAGAGAGTGACCTGAGTACTTATAGCGCGCACCTGAGCAAGATGAAATATTTTGTGGAGAACGCCAACGGTAAAACGCTGATACTGATAGATGAGTTTGGTACAGGCACCGATCCGCAATTTGGCGGGCCGATAGCTGAGGCGGTTTTAGAATCGCTGAACCATAAAAAGGTGAGGGGTATGGTTACTACCCACTATAGCAATTTAAAGGTTTTCGCCAGCAATACCGAAGGTTTGGAGAACGCGAGTATGCTGTTTGATAATGTGGAGATGCGGCCTTTATACATGCTTGAGGTAGGTAAACCGGGAAGCTCGTACGCGTTTGAGATTGCGCAGAAAATTGGCTTGCCGCAGAATGTGCTGAATCAGGCACGCAATAAAATTGGTGTTAATCAAAAAAAGGTTGATACTTTATTGGTTGACCTTGAACGTGATAAAAAGGAATTTATTGATGCTAAAAATGCTTTAGAGAAACAGCAACGCCGGGTTAACGATTTGCAGGAGGAAAATGAAAAGCTGAAAGCTTATTACGACGAGCATAAGCGTACGCTGATAAGCGAAGCTAAACAGGAGGCCAAGAGCATTATTTTAAATGCCAATAAGCTGGTTGAGAATACGATAAGCGAGATAAAAAGCAGTCAGGCTGATAAGGATAAAACCCGCGACCTTCGCGAAAAGCTGAATGTGGAACTGGCTAAAAACACGGTGAAGCCGCAAACGCCCAAAGTTGTTGCTGATGATGAAATTAAGATTGGCGATTGGGTGAAGCTGAATGATAGCGAAACTACCGGGCAGGTGATGGAAATAGCGCGCGATAACCTGATCATAGCGATTGGTGATTTGCGTACTGTGGCTAAGAAAACCCGGGTAACCAAGGTAAGTAAGAAGACCGTTCCTAAAGAGGTGCGCCGTGGTGGTTATTCGAGCACGAGCGATATGGCTAATTTTAGTCCGGAGATTGATGTGCGGGGGAAACGTGGTGAGGAAGCTCTTTACGAGATTGAGAAGTATTTGGATAAGGCTATTATGATGGGCTTTGGTACGCTGAAGATCATCCACGGTAAGGGTGATGGTATTTTACGTAAGCTGATACGGGAATATATGCGGAAATATAAGGAGGTGGATAGGATGGAGGACGAGCATGCGGATAGAGGTGGCGATGGGATCACTTATGTTTATTTGAAGTAGAAGGTTTGATTTGGGATTTCGGATGTTAGATTTCGGAATTGTTAGGGTTTGAAAAATGGATTTACTAACTCTTGAGTTTTTGAAATCTTTTTATTTCCTCGTGCCATTCTCTATCTAATTTGCTCAATTGGTCTTTTGATAATTCAGGAATAATGAAATTGTAATTCTTTACGTGCGAAATGAAGTCAACGTTCATTTCAAGGTTTTTAAATTTGTTTAAGTAGTAAATATAGTAACGAGGCCAAATATAAGTGCCATCTGTGAAATAATCATTGTTTCCAATTGGTGTTCCATCATCATCCCTAAGAAAGCTCATCCATCCGGTTAAAAAATTACCTGCCAACAAATATTTAATTACAGAGGATCTTAATTCCTGATCTACATTTTTCTCTACAAACATCTCGGATAGCTCTTTGGAATCAAAATATTTGTCGAATTTTTTGATATGTCCTATATATTTCATAATATTCGAAAGGCTAATTTTTGATAAAGTTAAGTATTTTGCGTATATTGTATAGCATGCAGATGTGCGTAATGTTTGCTCAAATAGTTATTTGAAAACACCGATAAACACCGATAAATACCGACAAATTGTTATTGCGGTTATTACCTGGCGGGTATGGCTTTGCGCTCCGTCCTTCGACTGACGCTCAGGATGACAGCTTTCGCACCTTGTTAAAACACCGACAAATACCGACAAATTGTTATTGCGGTTATTGCATGCGGATATGGCCCTTGCGCTCCGTCCTTCGACTGGCGCTCAGGATGACAGCCTTCGCACATTGTTAAAATACCGACAAATACCGACAAATTGTTATTGTGGTTATTGCATGTGGATATGGCCTTTGCGCTCCGTCCTTCGACTGACGCTCAGGATGACAGCCTCCGCACCTTGTTCAATCTTAATCAATACTTAAATTTAAAATTTAACTTAAACATTATAAAAGTTTCGTGGTTGTAAATAGTAGACAAAACAAACATCACTATGGAAACCAAAGAAATGACAGTTGATACTTTGAACGATCTGGTTCTTATCAATAACGACAGGATAGAAGGTTACGACCGCGCATTGAAAGAATTGACTGAAGATAACGCTGATCTTCGGCCGCTATTTACAAAATACATTGAGCAAAGCCATCAGTGTAAAATGGAGCTGGGTACCGAAGTACAAGCTTTAGGCGAAGAAATGGAAGCTGGAACTACCAACAGCGGTAAATTATACCGTGCCTGGATGGACGTTAAAGCAGTATTTACAGGCCACGACCGTAAAGCCGTTTTAGAAAATTGCGAAGCTGGCGAAGACGCGGCTCAAAAAGCTTACAAAGGTGCTTTGAACGAAGAAGGTTTACCTACATTTTTAAGGGAGGTCATCACCCGCCAAAAAGACATGTTAAGAACCGCGCATGACGAAGTAAAATCGTTACGCGATATGGCTTAATAAGCTTTTGATACAGAAGCGCAGGTTTGCCGCGCTTCTGTATTATTATCTTCTGCGTGGTAAAAGGTTGATGCCAAACCTGAGGGCCGAACCTTTATGCGAACCATCAATAAATGATGTGCCGTACATCAGTCTGAAACCGAGGTATTCTAATCCGAAACCTAATTCGGTATAGTTACGCAACGATGGTGTTGCCAGGTAGTTTACATCAAATATCTCTTGCAGTTTAAGTTTTCGTATCAATGGTAATTTGTTGGTGATGAAACCAGAGAAATTATGCTCCAGATGACCTTCCAGATACTCGCTATTGGTGCTGTATCTGTAATAATCGAGCACTAAAAATTTGGTTATACCAGGTTCGTAAACAGTAAGTTGGTTACCTGCGAAGTGTTTATAATCGGTAAAGTAAAGGCTATTAGCATTCAAAAATTTGCCTGCGGCAACATAAAAAGAGGTTTTGCCATAAAAGCCCAGGCTGATGTCGGATTTGGTGATATCGGCAGAAAGCAAATCGTAATCAACATCCGAACCAAAAGCGCCTTTAATGCCTTTTGTATAACTTAAGCCGATGCGTGGGTATTTTGATGGATAATAATACCTGCCGCTTGGTAGGGTTTGGTAACGGTTGCTAAAATCGTAAGTGGTACGGAAGCCAATTTTGAATGATTGCGTTTCGGGGAACAATGGGTTTTTGTTATCCGGCTGAAACGGATTATTAGATGTGTACTGGCGCGTGTCGTTATAAAAGAAGGAATAGTTTGATGTGTTATCGAGCCATTTCCTATCGGCAACTTCGGTTGAAATGGTTGCCAGCCAACCCCCGGTTATGCGGTGCGAGAGCGATAGGTTGGCAAAGGTTTTGTCGTAAAACTTCTCATAATTTTGACGGCCAAACAGGCTGTATTTGGTATTGAGGCCCTGGCCGAAGGGTATGGTATTATTCATATCCAATATATCCGAACCTATATTGAAGCCTAAATTAAAATCGTTTAAAGGCAAATTGCCATAAACGCTGCCATGTATTTGCTGGTTCGAAAATCCGTATCGCAACTTAGCGCCCAAACGCAGGTATTTATTGGTTAAGCTATCAATTTGTTTAGTGTACGATGCGCCGTAATCAAAGGCAAAACCTTCAACGGTGTTAAACAGCAGTGAGTTGGCGAAAGAGTTTAGATTGAAGTATTCCTTTTTATAGCGGTTGCGGTGATTATAGCCACTGCCTAAAATAAGGCTGCTTAAACGAAATTTGTTATTGATATGATCGAGCGAGTCGAGATAGGGTTTTGATTCGCGTTTTTTTGCCAATACTTCTTTTTTGCTGTAATCAACTGTTTCTTCGGTAGTGAGCGGCAGGGGGCGTTCTTTGTTCCAGTAGGCCGAATCTTTTTTGTTAACCTCTTTGGTGATCTTGAGCACCTCGTTAAACTCTTTAGGGGTAATCACCGGGTGCAGGTCGTAATCTTTATAGATCGAGATAAAGTATCCGCCAAAGCGGAAGCCAAATATGCCACCGGTAAAGTCAAAGCGAATGGTTGATGGCATCCAAACGTTTTTGCTGACCGGGTAAAACTGCTGGTTAATTTTAAGGGTATCAACAAAATTAAGATTTGATTTTTTGGTCATGTAAAGGTCGAGTCCGTAAATGCGCCAGCTATCCTCAAGGATGTAGATTGTTCCGGAGAAGGCCGGGTCATATTCGCGGCGCGGAATAACCTGTATTTTGTTAATGGTTTCGCCGTTTTCAATTGTGGTGCCTAAAAGCTTATATCTATAGTATAGCATGGCATTATCGGCAATAGGCGATACGAATGGACGATTGCTGATGCCTTCCCAATCTTCGTAGTTGTTGTAAAAGTTTACCCGGATGTCAGATGCGCGGTTAAAGCTAAAGGCATTATTACGCCCTGATACTTTTGACGAGATCATCTCTTCGTGAACTTTATCGGGCTGTTGGAAAGTGAATTTGGATTGCGATTCGGATAAGTAAATGATGCCCCGGCGGTTTGAATCCAGCCCGTTTTCTCGGGCCATTTTATCAATATCGGCACCCAGAAACTTTTTAGGAGCCGATAACAGGCGCTGCAAACCTTTAATATAAACCTCGCAACTATAAGCGTTAACCTGGTTAAGATAGGTTTTGCGTTTTTTGATAGCCTTGCGAATGATGGCATATGCCGCATCTTCGCCATTACCGTTGATGGTTACGGCTTTTAGTTGGTATGATTCGGTGGGGAGCGATATATTAAGCGTTTGATTTATTGTGAGTTCAATTTTTCGGTTCTCTTGCCTAAAACCTACCGCGCGGAACACAACCTCGTATGTGCCTGTATTTAATTGGAGCTGATACTTGCCCTCACTGTTTGCGGATGTACCCCTGGTTGTATTTTTTATATAGATAGTAGCGAAGGGAACCGGTTTGCCTGATCGGTCGGTAATGGAGCCGCTTAAGGTTGCCAGCTGAGCGTAAACAGTAGCACTAATAAAGAAAACTGTAATAAAAGGTAAAAAAAATTTCATTTTTAACCGGTTTTTGATTGAAGTTGAAAGATACCTAAATAAAAAATTTAATAAATGTTAAATGATGTTAATTGCGAAAAAGGCAAAATTTATACAAAAACGATAGACTTTATTCAGAAAATCAGCTGTTTTTTAGACATTGATTTTTTGGAAATTAAGCTATTGATTTATAGTTATTTATAGGGCGATTAGGTGAGATTTCTGCTGTGCTATATTTTATTGTTGTAACATATAAAATTGTAAATCAATTTCTCAAAGTGTTAAATATTTGTTAATTTTGTTGTCAATATCACAGTGAATGTGGTCAGTAATTGAAAAGTTTAATAGTTTGTGACAAATAAATTACAAATTAAAATTTGGAGATTAAATTAATAGTGTTAATTTTACACCATCAAATCAGCAGAGATGTTGATTATTTAAAAAGTCTTCTCATAATTTAGGTTTATAATTGGTTAGTAAAGGCCTCCTGCCCATCAGGAGGCTTTACTGTTTTATAACAATTTGTAAAACTAAATTTGCCCAGTTTTATTACCAGGTGACTGATTATGCAGGTGGCTCAATTACTTTGTTGTATGGCTCAATTGCTCATCCTTAAATAAATGCATTATAGGGTAAAACCTATCTGATTGATTTTAATAAATGATTTAAAGGAGGAATGGCACCTCCGGAAAACAAGCAAATCATTAGGCGGGCCATCTAAAAAATCCCTAAAAACTTCTTCCTTTTGTGTTTCTTCTTTACCGGATGATTCATTTTGTATTTTGCAGCCAGGGCAAGGCTATCTTTTACGGTGCTTTTTAAAATTGGCTTTTTCATTACGCTACTGGTATCGGTAACTATTTTTTTGGGTAGTGGCTTGATCAAAACCAAGGGAACATACTTAGCACTTGTATCTGTTACAGGTATGGGTGCATTTCTTTTTGCAAAAATGGCCATGCCACCTAAGGCAAATATCAATATCAAAAGTACTGATGATGCTATAAGTAATGGCCTTGGTATATAAATTCCGCTTCGGGGCACACTATCCTCTAAACTGCGGGCATTTAATAGCTGCTCTTTTAAATTGGCATTTTCTTGTTTTAGCAACAATACATCAACTGCTGCACTATCTGCCTGGGCAGCGGGCACCTCAATGTACTCTATTGCCTTTTGCAGTTCCATACCGTTCTTATACCTTGCTTCGGGGTGTTTTTCAAGGCAGCGGCTCACAATTTGCAATAACCAATCGGGTACCCGCATTTCATGCTGCCGCTGCTCCTCG
>NZ_JBDSCA010000055.1:0-187039 GCF_039921305.1 Mucilaginibacter sp. | reverse complement strand
CAGTGTTGGTTTAGCTGCTATTATGGTACCATTATTAACTAATGCAACCTTACCTGCAGTTCCGGATAAGTTAAAGTTATTGATTACACCGGTAGTTGCCATATCCGGAGTTGGTAAGGCAATACCTGCGCTACCGCCTGATTGCTCCTGAACCAGGAAAAAACCATGTGCCTTTACAATGCTCCCTGTAGGGAATACCGTTATGCCCGAGAAAGCTCCGGTACCTGTAGCCGAGTTGTATTGAACAGACCATCCGCTGATATCAACATCAGCACTGGTGGGGTTATATAACTCAATAAAGTCGCTATTGTAAACAGCGCCTGTATTACCGCCTGCACCATAAATTTCACTGATAACCAAGTGCGTAGCTGTTTGTGCCGATGCCAGTGCCGGCAGGAAGAATAGTAAAGAATAAATAAGATAGAGTAGCCTTTTTTTCATACACTGTTATTATTAAAAGAAGTTTGTACTGTTTAAGTATAGTTAAATACGTATACCAAAATATATTAAACACCCGGTCAGCCTTGATATTAGCTTACCAAGTGATTTATTAAATACCCGGATCTACTTTCGTAGCTAAGGCGTCGTGTACCGATTTAGGTAATACAGAGAAAAGACTGTACCCCGTTTTAGTTTCAATATCCGCCAATGTGGTAATGTATAATTTCCAGTTCGAGCTAATAGAATTGATGTTTGGCGTATTTACAGCAATAATTCTGGTAGTGGATGTTACACGTGCAACATCACCGTCGCCTTTAGGCAAAACAAGGGCTACTTTCCATACGTTACTTGGCACATTAATACCCAAAGTCCCAATTTTTGATACAGCAGTTGTACCTACCGAGCCTATACCTCCGGTTCCGTAGCTTCCCATTACAATATATACTTCATTACCGCTAGCAGTTAAGCTACGTAAATAATCTTCAAGGTTACCCCAGGTTTGCTGGTTGTTATTAGGAGCCTGTGGTATCATGTTGATCATCAAAAAGGTAGCGGTGTTTGCAGCTACCGAACTTGTACGATCAGCCGATGGACAATTATGCCCCCTATCAAACCCATACGTGGTTGCAGGCGAATAGCTATTGCTTTGTACCGCGGTAAAACCTAAAGTTGCTAATCCGGCGTAAGCTGCAAAATTATCAAGCCTTTTGGTAACGTTAGTGGTATTGGTATTATCTAAATGCCAGCTAACCCAGTTAGGTTCAAGTTTGGTTGAGTTATAACTTTCTACATAATAACCTGTATTGATCAGGTAATTATCTTTATCTGTAGTAATGCTTGTACCAGCACCAGATGGGTTACCGAATAATAAATTACTATTATCGCCATTTGCCGGTGGCGCATCCGGGCCTACTGTTATGGTTGCCGGTGGAGTTGCCGTGCCCGAACCAGTTGTGTCGGCAACATCTACTACGGGTGGTGTAAAGGTAAAGTTATTGCCCTCGTTCTTTGAACAGGAAACAAAAACTACCGCAGATAATGAATAAATTAGTAAGTGTTTAAATTTCATCTATCGAAAATAAATTGTTCTACAAATAAATAGTTAACATGTTAACTCAGTGTTAAAAAGTTAAATAAAGCACTAATTAACAAAAAAAATAAAGCAAATTAATATTTTATGCGATTTTTTTTAAAAAAAGATTAAAAAATGCACAATTCGCTCTTTTATAGATCAATTAAGCAAAAAAAATTTAATCTGTGATTTTTTTTTTATATCATTACCGGATATTTAACATAGAGTTAAACAAAGGCTAATCTTACTATAATACTAAAAACAAAAACTTGTTATAATTTCGAATCTTCAAATTTTTATCCAAACACATTAATATGAGAATATCTCTACTATTGTTCTTCGCTCTAATCATCTCAGGGGCGCAACTATTTGCGCAAAGTACCATTACAGGGAAACTCCTCGATTCTAAAACAAAAGAGCCATTAATTGGCGCCACTGTTTCAATTAAAGGTACAACTACTGCCGTTGCGGCATCGTTAGATGGTAGTTTTAAATTAAAGATCCCTGCTCCCGGTACAGGCACTTTAGTATTTAAATACATAGGTTACACAGACAAAGAAGTTTCGGTGTCCGGAAGTAAAAACCTTGGTTCTATACTATTAGAGTCAAATTCTGGAGCATTAGCTGAGGTTGTGATCAACTCTACTGTTATTGATCGTAAAACTCCAATAGCGGTATCAACGGTAAACGCCGAGTTTATTGAAGAAAAAGGTGCCGGGCAAGAGTTCCCTGAGCTTTTAAAAGAAAGCCCGGGCGTTATGGCTACGCGTACAGGTGGTGGTTACGGCGATTCGCGCGTAAGTATCCGTGGTTTTAGCAACAGTAACGTTGCGCTATTAATTAACGGTATACCAGTTAATGATGTTGAAACCGGCAGAATTTTCTGGAATGACTGGGCTGGTTTATCTGATGTTACATCATCAATGCAGGTACAACGCGGTTTAGGTGCATCAAAAGTAGCTGCGCCTTCATTAGGTGGTACTATTGGTATCACTACACGTAGTACTGATGTTGTTCCGGGTGGTTATTTAACACAATCCATCGGTAGCTATGGCGATACCAAAACTGCTGTATCAGTGTCATCAGGCTTAACCAATAAAGGCTGGGCAACATCTTTCATGCTTGCCAAACGTACCGGCGATGGAAATGCCGAAGGTTTATATTATTCTGGTTACAGCTATTTCTTCAACATATCAAAAGTGTTAAGTAAAACTCAAAACTTAGCATTTAATGTAATGGGGGCCACTCAATCACATGGTCAAAGGTTCACTTATAACTCTATAAATACATACCGCATATCGCCACAAGGCGAAAGGTACAATGGCGATTATGGCTTTTACAACGGTGAAGTATTAAGTGCCGAACAAAACTACTACAACAAACCATTAGCCGCTTTAAACCATAACTGGACAATTAACGAAAGCACCCAATTGGCAACCGTTGCTTATGCGTCATTTGGTTTAGGAGCTGCAAGGTATATGACCAACGCAACCGGGTCACCGTACACAAGCCTTGTTCCTGGTGCGGGTAGCCAATATCCACGTACCGGTGATATCTACTCTCCTATTGATTTTAATGCAATCGTAAAAAACAATTTAACCAGCCAGGATGGTTCGGCACAAAACTATTTTCAGAATGTAACTAATGATCATCAGCAATATGGTGTATTAAGTACATTAAAAAAGAGGTTTGGCGAATCTATTGACCTGATAGCTGGTGTTGATGCCCGGTATTACGAAGGTCAGCACTATTATACAGTACAAGATTTGTTGGGTGCTCAATACCTTTTAAGCACTGCTGATAAAAACAACCTTAACTATCATGCTAAAATTGGCGATAAATTCAACAGCAATTACCAATACGATATCGCATCAGAAGGTTTGTTTTTACAAGCGGAATATTCAAAAAACAGCCTTTCGGCATTTGTATCTTTAGCTGGTTCAAACACCGGTAACAAACGGATTGATTATTTTACTTACCTAAATAATAACCCCGATAGAGAAACTAAATACATTAACTTTTTAGGTTTCCAGGCAAAAGGTGGAGCCAACTATAATATTGATAAAAGCAATAATGTTTTCTTCAACATAGGCGTTTTACAACGTCCGCCATTAGTTTCCAGTATATTTTTGAACAGGGATAACACATTAAATCCAAATGCTGTTCCCGAAAAATTATTTAGTTATGAATTGGGTTATGGTTTCAGAAGTGCTGATTTTACGGCGAACGTAAACCTTTACCGTTCAACTTATAAAGACAGATCTGTTACACCAAAAACAACCGTTGATCAAACCACGGGAGCAACGTTAACAACCAACCTTTCTGGTTTGAACGAATTACACCAGGGTATTGAAATTGATGCAAAATACCGACCGGTAAAAGAAGTGCAACTTAGAGGTATGATTTCAATAGGCGACTGGCACTACATCAGCAACGCAGGCCCGGCGCAGGTTACCAGTGATAACCCTATTGCGGTTCAAAATTCAACCCAACCAGAGCTATTTATAAAAGGTTTAAAAGTTGGCGACGCTGCTCAAACTACTGCTTCGTTAGGTTTAGACGTTAATATTTTACCTAAGGTTAAGGTTGGTACTGTTTATAACTATTACGCCAGATACACAGCATACTATAATCCAGCCAACATAACCCACGATGGTTACCAGGCTTACCAGGTTCCAAACTATTCACTTTTTGATTTGAACGGTGTGTTCAGGTTTACTATAGCTGGGTTAGAGGGATCGTTTATAGCAAACGTGAACAACCTGTTTGATACCAAATACATAGGTGATGCTTACGATCAGGCCGGAAATGCCGGTGGCAAACCTGAGTTCTATCAAAACACAGCTTCTACAATCGGTGTGTTTTATGGTATTGGCCGTACATATACTACCACTTTAAGAATTAAATTTTAAGCGATAATATAAACATCATGAAAAAAATATATTACTTATTAGCATTAGTTATTGTAGCTTTTGCTTCTTGTAAGCCACTTAGTAAAACCTATCAGGATATAGATTCTGCTCCTTTAGGCGATGTTAAACTGACTTTATCAACTACCGAGTATAAATCGTTACCATCCACAAATTATGCATTTAACAGTTTTAATTTTAAAACCATTAATGATGCCAACTTGTCTATCCCCTCAATTTTAGCTATTAAATACCCGGTAATTGCCGATTTGAAAAGTGCAAGCGTAAGCTTTGCAATGGATCCAACAACAAGTTCTATTGCCGCTCCCGATTTCGCATTAGCGCGTATTGCTACCACGTTAGTAACCCTGGCAGATCATACCTTCCCTACTTCAACTATTAATGGTAACCTTATTCCTGGGAATAGTGTTGCATATTTTACAGCTGATGCAGCAATTAACTATCTTAATTATAAATACCCAACGCCGGCTGCTTACCAAATGGTAGTTTTAACTTACAACTATTTAGAAACTGGTGTTACTGCTGCAGCCGGAAATACAACTACAGATACTTTTGTATTTCTTAAAAATACCTGGACCAAAATTTACACCATATCGCCTGCCCAATACGCATCTGTAAATCGCGGTAGCAATAACATGTTTCTAACAACCGATCTTCCTAATATTATTTATATACTGAATTCTATTTTGAAAGAAGATGTATTACTGATGTCTGGAACTACAACAGGTACCACTATATATGTTGCCTACAAATACAACACTACCGATCAAAGGGTACAAGGTTTAACCTACGATGGCTCAAACTGGATATCACGTCAAACCTTATCATTCCTGAAAGTGAAAGGTGTTTGGTTGCCAGATCCAACGGTTACAATTATTGAGGGTATTGGTGTCAATGATGATTATAAATGGTTAAATGACCCTAATAATCCTATTGGACTTGCGATTGGAACTGCTACAGCACGCGCCAATTTAGCCAGCTTTGGTGATTACAACATCAACGCAACTGGTCCTACAGTATGGAATGATGCTGATTTAACAGCTTCGTTAGCTGCCATATTATTGCATAGGTTCCCAACCCCAGTTGTTGGTGTTCCTTATAAAATTGTTTACTCTGTATTTGTGAGCAAAGTAACACAAACATCTAAAGTGTTTATATTTAACGGTACTGCTTTTGTATTACAACAATAAAAAGAATTAATATTAAACAAAAAGAGCGATGGATATATCCATCGCTCTTTTTGTTTACATCCTCCCTTCTATCCTATTAAGCCAGCAAGTAAAACCCATCAAAAATATTTTTTGCTTACTTATGATATAAATAATTTATATTTCACCTTTAATATTAGCAATTGGCTTTTTTGTTAATATTCAACCTAAACTTAGTGAACATATCTGCGCATGTTTGATAAAACATTATCCATAATTATCCCTGCATATAACGAGGCCTTAAATATCCCGTTAGTAGTTCCATCTATCATCTTGTTTTGCAAACAGCACAACTATCAGCTTATTATTGTTAACGATGGCAGCTCTGATAACAGCAGGCAATTATTAGCCGGTTTTGATAACGAAGAATGCGTTACAACCATCAATCATAAAATAAATCATGGTTATGGCGGTGCAATAAAATCGGCCATAGTGGCATGCGAAACCAAGTATCTGGTAACCATGGATTGCGATGGACAGCATTTGGTTGAGGATATTAATAATTTACTTGAACAATTAATAGCCACCGATGCCGATATGGTAGTAGGGAGCCGCAGAGGGCTAAAATCGGCAAGTATATCGCGCTCCTTTGGCAAAAGAGTAATCCGTTTTATTATTAAACAGTTAATGCCTTTACCCATTTATGACATTAACTCGGGCATGAAACTTTACCGGGCAGATCTGGGTAAAAAATATAGTAAAGTATGCCCAAATAGTATGGCCTACAGCGATGTGATATGCCTGGCATTCATTAACAAGTTTCACAGGGTTGTTGAGCATCCTATTAATATTAAAGAAAGAAAAATGGGCCAAAGTACGGTTAACGTGAAAACCGCCTTCCATACCATATACGAGATCTTTAACATTATTATTCTGTTCAACCCCATTCGCATATTTATGCCTATTGCCTTGGTTACTATATTTTCGGGCTTAGTATGGGGAATCCCTCTTGTTTTACAGGGGCGTGGTGTATCGGTAGGGTCAATGCTGTCTATCATGTTTGGAACCCTCACCCTGTTTTTCGCGGCTATTGCCGAGCAGCTATCACAGATCAGGAAACGGGATCTTTAAATCGTATCATAAACAAAGAAGCATATTTGCATCATACTTTATAACCCTAAACCATGTCTAAGTCTAATAAAAACATTCTTTTTTTAGCATTGATATTATTGATAGCCTTAATAGCTGCATATGGCAATCACTTTAACAATGGTTTTCATTTTGACGATTCGCATACCGTTATTGATAATGTTTACATCAGGGATATTAAAAACATACCGGCCTTTTATTCCAACCCCAAAATGTTCAGTGCCGATCCGGCGCATTGGGGCTTAAGGCCTTTAGTAAGCACAACATTGGCTATAGATTATAAATTGGGTGGTGGCTTAAACCCGTTTTACTTTCAGCTATCAACCTTTATATGGTTTACGTTACTGTGTGTGTTACTGTTTTTTATGTACAGAAATCTGCTTACCCAATCAAGCACCAATCAATGGACTGGCTATATCGCTTTAGGGGCAACGGCTTGGTACGCTTTACATACCGCTAATGCCGAAACGGTAAATTATGTAATTGCACGGTCGGATGTTTTATCAACCCTTTGTATTGTAGCTTCCTTTTTAATTTATGTAGCCTACCCTGCCAAACGCAAATGGTATTTATATATAATACCGGCCATAATAGGTGTATTTGCCAAAGAAACAGTGCTGATGCTGCTTATAATCCTGTTTTTTTATATTCTTTTGTTCGAAAACAACCTATCTATTGCCGATCTGTTTAAACTAAAAAATATAAAGCTGGTTTTTAATGCCATTATTAAAGTGTTGCCGCTTTTTGTAATTGTTGCTGCGGTACAGTTTTACACACTATCAAAGGTTACATCAATCCCCAATGTTACCAGCCCTTTGTTTTATTACCTGCTTACGCAATCATACGTGTGGCTGCATTATGTTTTCACTTTTTTTTTACCATCTAATTTAAGTGCCGATTCTGACTGGACCGTCATCCAAAACGCGTTTGACGAGCGAATAATTCTAGGATTAGTATTTATAGGTTTATTGATAGTTACCATTTTTAAAACATCGGTAAAAAAAGAAACCAGGCCTATAGCTTTTGGATTAATTTGGTTTGCAGCAGCATTGCTGCCAACATCCGTAATGCCATTTTCCGAAGTCACTAACGATCACCGGATGTTTTTTGCCTTTGTTGGTTTAGCGTTTAGCGTAGTTACTTTTATTGGCTTATGGCTTAAAAAATGGCAAAAGCAAATTGAAATCAGCAAAGGCTTACAGGTATTGGTAGGCACTTGTATTTTACTGGTTTTAGGCTTTAACGCATATGGCGTACACCAACGTAACAAAGTTTGGAAAGACGAAGAATCACTATGGCTCGATGTTACTTTAAAAAGCCCCTTAAACGGCCGCGGAGCTATGAACTACGCGTTAACATTAATGGCCAAAGGTGATTACAATAATGCCCTGGTATATCTTAACGAGGCTATGAAAACGATGCCCCGTTATAGCCTTTTATACATCAACATAGCAATTTTAAAGGGCGCTACCAATAAACCTGATGAAGCTGAAGCTAATTTTAAAACAGCCATACAGTGCGATGCCAACTCTTACAATGGTTATGTTTATTATGGCCGTTGGTTAAAACAGGTTGGGCGCTACACCGAGGCTATTGCAATGGCTCAAAAAGGACTTCAGATCAACCCTAATTCGGTTTTGGCATTACAGATATTGATGGGATGTTACAACCAATTGGGCCAGTGGGATCAATTGCGGCAAGCCGCAAATCAAACCTTAACGCTGGTACCTGGCGATGCAGGCGCGTTAACTTTTTTAGAAGCGGCCAAAACGCATACAACCGTTGTTGAAACTGGCCACCCAGGCAAACAACAGCCAACCGCGGCCGATTATTTAAACCAGAGCCTGGCCTTATATAACCAGCAAAAATATACGGAATGCATTGAGGCCTGCCAGCAAGCCCTAAAACTTAAACCAGACTATGCTGATGCTTACAGCAATATGGGAGCCGCCTATAACCAATTAAAACAATGGAACAAAGGTGTGGAGGCTTGTGAGCATGCTTTAAAAATTGACCCTAACCATAAACTGGCACATGGCAACTTAAACTGGGCTAAAAATCAGCTAACTAAAAAGTAAGGGTTATGGCTATTTGCTAATTATAATAAACACGCCGGTGAGTATAACAAGGGCACCAAAGCTTTGCTTTAAATTTAAAGTTTCGTTTAAAAAAAAGTGATTGGCCAGCAAAATAAATACAATGGATAACATGGTAACAAAAACGGTGATGGTAGTTGCCGTACCCGCCAGGTAAGGTATTTTTAAAAGGGTATTATTAATGAGGACAAAGGATATACGGGAGATTACAGCTAAGCTCATCGATAGAATAAACTTCCAGTTAATGATTAATAACAAAACATTGGCGGGTTTAAACAGGTTATTGGATATTAACTTTTTATCGCCCAATAAAACGATGGAGATACTGGTAGACAGGCAATGAATAATAATTAATACAAATGCTAAAAAGATCATTTTTGATGCGTTGGAGGTAACGTTAAATTTATTTGCTGACGACAGGGCCATTTTTATAAATGATATTAATTTGATTGAGCATACATTTTATGCAGCATTACAATTATACCCATAATTTACAATAGATTATCTTTATAACTTAACCCATATACGCGCGATATTAACCGGGCAAAGCCTCTCCCCCACATCATCTCGAACATACGAAGTTCATCCCGCTTTTTTTCGCCGTTGTTTATCAGTTCGGTTGTACCCGATCCGGTATGCAGGCGTCTGTTAACCAGTTTTTTATTAACGTATAAAAAGCTTCCTTCGCTTTTAGCTAATTCGTACCAGGCATACCAATCCAGTACACACTTATACTCTTCACGAAATTGAAAATCTCCGATCAAAGCCTTATTAAAGGTTACCGAAGGGCAGCATATAGGGTTGCCAAATGCAAGGATCCCTTTTTTAATAGTTTTATTTTTTATCCTGCTGATGAAAAAAAATGGTGCAAGTAAAACATTCTTAACCAGCGCGTTTACCGAAAACTTGCGGGGAACACCGCTAACTACATCGGTATAGTTTGTAAAAACGATGGATACATCCTGTCCGTTTTTATTCATCCTGCTAAAGCATATTTCGGCAAAAATACTGATATAAATATCATCCTGATGGGCAACCGTTACCCATTGAGTATCGGCTTTTAACAAGGCAAAGTTCCAGTTGTTGGCCGGGCCCTTATCATCAGTAATATTGATATGATAGGGTATGTTGTATGCGCTGGCTATGTTTTGTGTGAATGCCGTTGGAGTTGATGTGGCAATAATAATTTTGCTTTTTACAGTTTGAGCAAGCAAACTTTGTATACATGCTTCCAAGTAAGGTGATTCCTTGTAAACGGTTATAGCGAAGGTATGATCGGCCATATCAGATTATGAAAATAAATATAAATTATCTTTTTAAGCAAAATCACATAATCCATATCCAGATGTTTTTTGTTCTGCAATACATTTCGCCTACAGCACAAACTTAAAAAAATAAATAAAATTCAATATAAATGAATTGAGTACGGTGTTCCGGAATAGGTGTTTAAAATTCGTAGGCTTATATATCATTTTTATAAAGGGTGTTTTCACCCTTTATATTTATCTGTTTTTGATTTACTTTCACACAAATTAACTAAGCTTAGTTACAAGCTAATAATTTAATTAATGCTATAAAAACAACAATAAAATAAAATATATAATTATTTTAATATTTCATTTTATTTCTCATAAATTTAGTGCAGATTATGTTTAAACCTATACACTTATTTTTTGCACCTATACTGTTTTGCTTTATAGGTACTGTTACATCGGCTCAAACGATTGAGCGCAGTGTAGTAGCATCGGCCGCAGAAACCTTGCTGGGCCCCAATCCGGCTAATTTTACGATGAGTTATGTACTTGGCGAAGTTGTTGGCAATTTGCTACCTAACGCTGCTTATAGCTTGTTTTTAACAACAGGTTTTGTACAACCTGATGATGATCTGCAACAGATATTAAACCAGGATATCTCAAAATCCATCTTATTGTATCCTAATCCGGCATCCGGCAATACCGTAAAACTCGCTTTTAACAATTTGCCAGACGGGGTTTATATTATAGATATTATTGACCCTATTGGCAGGGTGCTTAAATCGCAAACGGTAACGTATCAAAACAATAACTTTTTTTACCTGCCGCTTGATATTTCACAGTTTAAAGGCGGCACCTATTTTATCAGAGTAAATAATGGGGTTGGTTTTAACGGCAGCGTTAAACTGATCAAAATTTAAAGAATAACCTTATCACAATACCATACTATAATACTATGAGAAAAAACCTACTCATTTTACTTATTTCACTATTTGCACTGTGCGGAACCGTTATGGCACAATCGCAGGCATTTAGATACCAGGCTGTTGCCCGGGGAACAAACGGGGGGCTGCTTGTTAACAAAACCTTCAATGTTAGGCTATCCATCCGCTCCGGATCTGCCAGTGGGACTATTGAGTACCAGGAAACCCAATCTATTACTACCGACGCCTTCGGATTATTCTCGTTAGAGGTAGGTAGTGGTACGGTAACTTCCGGAACCTATGCAGGGGTACAATGGGCAAGCGCGCAAAAATATATACAAACAGAGGTTGACCTTGGACAAGGATATTTACTAATGGGGGCATCTAAATTATTAAGCGTGCCCTATGCTATATATTCGTTTAATCCGGGTGGACCCAAAGGGGCTACAGGCGCAACTGGCCCCACCGGCCCACAAGGCCCTCAGGGAATACAAGGCGTTAATGGAATAAACGGACTTAATGGTAGTAATGGTAACAACGGCGTACAGGGTGTAACCGGACCTACCGGTGCCACTGGCACACAGGGTATTCAAGGTATTGCTGGCCCTACAGGCGCACAAGGTATTCAAGGCGTAACTGGAGCCAATGGCACTAACGGTACAACGGGCGCTACTGGCGCGCAGGGTATTCAAGGTACAACTGGGGCTACCGGAGCAGCAAGTACAGTGGCGGGCCCTACAGGTAGCCAAGGCATTACCGGACCTACCGGAAATCAGGGTATACAAGGTATTACTGGGGCTACCGGAAATCAAGGTATACAAGGTATTACCGGTGCTACCGGAAATCAAGGTATACAAGGTATTACCGGTGCAAATAGTACAGTGCCTGGGCCTACGGGTAGTCAAGGTATTACTGGACCTACGGGCAACCAAGGGGTACAAGGTGCAACGGGATCAACAGGTGCAACAGGCACTAATGGATCAACCGGATCAACAGGCGCTATTGGTTCAACCGGATCTACAGGTGCTACCGGTTCAACAGGTGCTACGGGAAATACTGGATCAACAGGCGCTACCGGTTCAACAGGCGCTATTGGAAATACTGGATCTACTGGTGCAACTGGATCTACTGGTGCAACTGGATCTACAGGTGCTACTGGTTCAACGGGTGCTATTGGAAATACTGGATCTACAGGCGCTACTGGTTCAACGGGTGCTATCGGTTCAACGGGTGCTATTGGAAATACTGGATCTACTGGTTCAACTGGTGCTACCGGTTCAACTGGTGCTACCGGTTCAACGGGTGCTATTGGAAATACTGGTGCAACTGGATCAACAGGTGCTACCGGTTCAACGGGTGTTATTGGAAATACTGGATCTACTGGTGCTACTGGTTCAACAGGTGCTACCGGTTCAACGGGTGCTATTGGATCTACTGGTGCAACAGGATCTACTGGTGCAACAGGATCAACGGGTGCGACTGGATCAACGGGTGCGACCGGATCTACTGGTGCTACTGGCATAACGGGTGCGACGGGATCAACAGGCGCTACAGGAAATACTGGTGTTACTGGTGCAACAGGTTCAACCGGTGCGACTGGCATAACGGGTGCGACGGGATCAACAGGCGCTACAGGAAATACAGGTGTTACTGGTGCGACAGGTGCGACTGGCATAACTGGCCCAACCGGTGATACTGGATCAACGGGTGCGACGGGATCAACAGGTGCTACAGGAAATACAGGATCAACCGGTGCGACTGGCGTAACTGGTCCAGCTGGTGCTACAGGATCAACGGGTGCAGGCTTTGCTAATGGTACTGGGGCCGGACAGGTTTACTTAACCGGAAGCACTCCATTTGCAGCACAAAGCCCGCAAACCATCACGGGTGATGTAACTATTACCTCTGGTGCTGTTACTGCAATAGCTAACAATACTACAGCTGGTAATAATATCATAACGGCATTAGGATCGGCTAACACAGGTACTATACCTGCTGCACGTTTAGGTACAAGTTCGGGTACGGCAACTAAATATTTAGATGGCACTGGCGTTTTCACGACCCCTACCGCCGGTGCTGCTGCCGCAGGAAGTTTAACCGGTACTACATTGGCAAGCAACGTAGTTAACGCAAGTATAACCACACTCTCGGCCCTTACAAGCAACGGCCTGGTTACCACCAGCGGCGGCACGGGTGCTTTAAGTGTAACAGCTACCACAGGCAGCGGCAACGTGGTTTTGGCCACCTCACCTACTTTGGTAACACCTACCTTGGGTACAATTGCCTCGGGTAACGGCGCCGCTTTAACAGGGCTGCAAAATATAGCAAATAACTCAACCGCAGGTAACTCCATTGTAACCGCTTTAGGCTCGGCAAGTGCTGGTACTACCGGTAGCGGCAACGTGGTAATGGCCAGCTCGCCTACTTTGGTAACACCAGCATTAGGTACACCAAGCGCATTGGTAGGTACAAATATTTCAGGCACAGCTGCCAACTTAACAGCGGGTAAAGCTACGATATTGGCCACCGCGCGTACTATAAATGGTGTCTCTTTTGATGGTAGTGCTAATATTACAGTTGGAGGTACACCTAATTATGGTACGCCTGTTATTGTTACCACAAGCTCAACTATAAGTGGCTCTGCAATTGTGTATGTGGTAAATGATGGCGTAACGGTAACCCTGCCCCTTGCATCAACAGCAGGGCAAATATTGGTAGTTTTGGATGGTACTAGTCAGTCTGTAGGCATAAACATACAAAGACAAGGCAGTAATACCATTACCGATTCTGTTCAGGGCTTAATTGGCGTTACCTCTGTAACAAATACGCAATTCCGTTTAGTAAGTGATGGTGCCGGCAAATGGTATAATTTCTAAAATAGAACGACCAACATAAAAAAGTCCCGGTTAACTAACATGTTAACCGGGACTTTTTTATACGATAAGTAATCCCATTTCGTGCATTGCCTCACCTTTCGCTACGGATCCGAACGTTTAATTATTTGCACATAGATAACCTATTTACACATTTAAGTTTTAGGCAACTTCTTTCAGCTTGCTTATTGACCGAATGATTGAATAGATGATTATTGAGAATGGAATGGTAGAATGCATAATTAACATTTAATAGTATGCATATTCTGATTGCTATTATATGCGCATATAATTAATCTACATACGATATTTACTCATTCGTACATAGCATATTAATCGCATTGCAGGTACAAAAAAAAGACCTCCATGTGGAGGTCTTTTAACTTTAAATCTGTTTTGTATTAATTTCTTGAGGGAAATAACCCCTCCATGGCTATACTGTAATTAATTGCCAAATAGGGTTGTAAAATAGGAATAGGAATATTGTTTCCGGCAAGCGCGTTAATAACGGTTCCGCCGCCGCCTGCGCTGCCACTAACGGTTATTGAACCTGGATTTAGCGCTGTGGTTGTACCTGTGGTTGCGTAAATACCCGCGGCACTACCCAGGCCGTGAGCACCTGCCAGGTAGCTGGTACCTGTTGCACCTGCAAGAACCGCAGTTCCAGCTGCATTTACCACATTCAAAGTAGCTGTAAGCGGGGTACCACCTCCACCGCCGCTTGGGGTAAAGGTAGCTACGTGTGTATGCGCGGGTAAATTAGCTTGTAATATATTAATACTTTCAGTACCCGTAACCTGGCCTATAACGTAATTTGATAAGCCAGGTCCGTGTCCTTGTGCTATCGCTACGCGGCCACGCAGATCTGGCAACACAAAGGTTTGCACGCCATCGCCGCCATAAGTGGTACCTATCAGTGCAAATAACGTGGTGTATTGCGATATTGACATAGTTTGTCCCTGGCAAAGCATCCAGCCTCTGGGCGGATAATTAAATCCAAATGATTGAATTTGTCCAATAAATGGTGAATCCATAATAAGTTTTTCTAATTTTTTAAATTGTTAAATTATTATTTACGCCAACGGACGTTAATTCCTTGATGGAAATATACCTTGTAAAGCAATACTGTAATTTATTGCCAGGTAAGGTTGCAAAATAGGTATAGGTAAGCCATTACCTGTAACTGCGTTGGTAACAGTACCACCACTACTGGCACCACCACCGGTAACTGTTATTGAACCTGCATTTAATGCTGTAAGTGTGCCTGTAGTTGCATATATACCTGCGGCAGTACCCAGGCCATGCGCACCTGCAAGATAGCTGGTGCCCGTAGCACCGGCTGTAATTGCGGTTCCAGCCGCATTTACTACATTCAAAGTAGCAGTAACAGCACCGCCACCACCGCCGCTTGGAGTAAACGTAGCAACGTGTGTGTGCGACGGCATATTACTTGTTAAAATGGAAACATTTTCGGTACCGGCTTTTTGCCCGATAACGTATGGCGATAAACCCAGCCCGTTACCAAAGCCAACAGCTACCCTGCCTTGTAGATCCGGTAATTGAAAAGTAGTTTGGCCGTTACCTCCATAATTAGTGCCAAGTAAAGAAAATAAGGCTGAGTACTGGCTAATTGACAATGTTTGTCCGGCGCAAAGCATCCACCCACGCGGGGCGAAGTTGAATGCAAACGTTTGAATTTGACCGACGTAAGGTGAATCCATAATAATTGATTTTTAAGGTTAAAGATTTGATTAGTATAATTAAATTTATATATTTTTATATAAATAAACAAATATAATTCACAATTTAATACAGGATTTACATCTTTAAAAAGGGGCAAAAACACCCTTTTTTTAATAATCATAGAATCGTATAAAAAATCAACAATTATTAAGTAATTGCTCAAAAAAAGATGCCTGGCTAAGTACTAACCAGGCATCTTTAACAAATAATAGGTACTACCTGCGCTGTGGATATATGCCGTTAACATTTAATAGCTTTTTCATTACGGCTATTCGTTATTATCGGCTCAGATAATATTAAGATCAATTATCTTACTTACATAAACACCTCGCCCACCCTAAAGCCCATATTAAATAATTTACTACCCGAAAAATAACCTTGCTGCATGCTCACTACATTTATTTTGATAAACTGCTTATTGATGCAGGCTACTATGATACCGTAAAGCTGGTCGGCATGTATGATTGTACCGGGTGGAAATTGCTGATCTTCGGGATTGTTTACATCGGCCGGGGCAACTTCCAGCAGGTATATTTTACTTTGCCTAATACTGGTGGCCGCGCCATTGTAATTAGGGTTGGCGGCATTAACCAGGTTTTCTATTTGGCTGGCTGTTTGTTGCTGCCAGTTGATGGTAAGCTGTGCCCCGGTTGGCCGCTTGAGGTAAAGATCGGGGTGGGCGCTTGTGGTTACGGGTTGTGGCTGCAAAGTACCAACACCATCTAATACCTTGGTTACGGCATCCGCGGCAAGCATACCTAAGCGCTGGGTATACAAACCATAGGTTTCGCCGGGATAAATAGGCATTTCTTCTGTGAGAAGAACAGGGCCTGCATCCAGTTCGCTTGTCATGATATGAATGCTGAAACCTCCGTTTTTTTCTCCGTTTTTGATCTGCCAAAAAACAGGATCGGCGCCTTTGTATTTGGGCAGCAAACCGCCATGAAAATTGATACAGCGGTTTGGCAGCCTGTTCAAAATGGCATCAGGTATCATCCACGAGAAGGTGAGCGTGAACAAGGCCTCGGGCTGGTATTTGGTTATCAGGGTATTGAGCTCTGTTTCGAGATCTTTTTTGGTTAGGATGTGCATTTCATCGGCAGTAAAGCCAACGCTTTGTAATATGGGAATAATGCGTGGGGCCACCTTATCGGTAAAGGCTATGGCGGCCAGGTTATTTTGCTGTTTGAGTTTTAAGAGCGCCGGTATGCCCAATACATCAGAACAGCAGAGCATGAGTATCTTTTTCATGTTATATACACAGATAAGGGTTGTTCCAACCGGCAGCAATTCCGGTAGTAAGGGGGCGCATTTTCTCCACATCTAAATCAAAAGCCCGCTGTTGGGTTAATGGTTTTGTAGTAAATGTGGTTTCGCCAGCTTTGATATCGTTTTGTAGAATAGTGACCGGGGTTGTATCGCTGTGTTGCTGCCCGGTGTGAAACATATTGCTTGTGTTTAGTTGAGAATGTATTTGCAACCATAAATCAGAGTTGGTGGTTGCCTTTAAAGCAGCGTTTGTTATATTTTGGCCGGTTTGTAATCCTAAATGATAAAATGCTTTTGATGGTAACAATTGGGGAGCATTGCTAAATAGCTGGGTGGTATAAATAGTGATATCGGCGTTAAGCGGTGCAAACGGGCTAAGTAAATAAGGCAAACCCAATACTTTTGTTTTGTGGTGCCAGCCGCGGGCTACAAACTCGTTGAGGAATAGGCTGGTTTCGCCGCCGCAAAAGGTGGCGAAGATGAAATCGGGCTGGTATTGCTCCAGGAATGGGAAAATAACATCCATGTTTGAAAGCTGGCCCGGTGGCGGCATAGGCGGTACCGAGAATGACCACTGAGCGGTAGGATCGGCAGCCATCATACCCTCATGAAACATATGCGAAAAGCTGTAACCTGCATCGTAAACAGAACTGATGTACATACCTTTTTTACCGAATGTGCTTACTCCCCAATGCCCTAACGCGTAAGCGTGCTGCCATAAATGGGGCGAATTGAAGAATACACATTCATTCAGCCTATCAATAGCGGGTATGTGAGCCCCGAGGTTATTAACCAGTAATGGCTTTTGAGGCTCTCTGAACTTATCAGCCATTTCGCGGACTACATTGTTCGAAATGATGCCTGTAACAAGGTCTACATCATCATAATTAAAAAACTTATTGATGGCGCTTTCGTTAAGTTTGGTATCGCCATTACTAACAAATTCTTTTGCTATTTCAACTTCTACACCGGCATTCCGCAAGGGGGTCAAACCTTCTTTAAGTCCTTTTTCAAAATCTTTACCAACAGGGAATATAGTTGAAGATGGCAGCAGCAGGCCAATATTTATAGTATCCATACAGTGTATAGCTTCGGTTTAATTTAGTAAATTTTGGTTATGATATGGCGTTAAAGGCTATTTATTTTTTACTGATCCGAAATTATAGCCTACCGAAAAACGCACTACGCCCGAGAGCGGATTGGTGCTTTGGTTTGACGCCAGGTACGACAGATCGAGCTTAAAATCAGACGAACGGAACCCCGCTCCGAAGGTGATATACTGCCTTCCGCCTTTGTTAGCATTCTCGTAAAACACACCCGCCCTAATGGCAAATTGTTTTTGATACCAGTACTCCAAAGCGGGCGAAAAGCTGATCTCCTGCATTTCTTCGCTAAAGCCACCAGGGGCATCGCCGAATGAACTGAAAATGCCGGATACCACTGATTTATTATCATCCGTACCCGAAATAATATTTCCGGAAGCATCACGCAATGGCGGGGTTGGTACCAGTAGTTTATTTACATCAAAGGCCAGGGTAAAATCGTTCATATCATCAATTACAAAGTTTTTGGCCACACCCAGCTTTAAGTTTGTTGGCAAAAAATACTGTTGTCCACCGGGAGTATAGCTCATTTTGGTACCTATGTTTGAGATATTGGCACCAAAAGAAAATGAATTGCTGGTGTAATACATAGATACATCGGCAGCTACGGCATTAGCCGCCTGGGATTGCACACTGCCCTGAGTTAGGCTGGAGTGAATATAACGCGCGGTTAAACCAAGCGAAAGCTCTTTACCAAACTTACGGGCTATAGAAACATCGAACGAAAATTCGTTTGGCCTTAGCGTACCTAATGAATTGATGTTATCATCATAACTATCAACCTTGCCTAAATTAAAGTAACGCAGCGAGGCACCAATAGTGTTACGATCATCTAAACGGTTAACATAGCTAAGATAGGCCAGGTTAACATCACTGTAAAGGCGACGCATCCAGGGGCTGTATGATAATGATAGCTCTCTTGATTCGTCGATAAAAGCCAGCTTTGATGGGTTCCAGTAGGTTGAACTGGCATCGGGTGAGGTGGCTGCACCGGCATCTGCCAAACCACCGGCACGTGCATCGGGCGAAATAGTTAGGAATGGCACCGCTGTTACTATGGCGTTTGATTTGCTGCCGTTTGTATTAAAGCTTGACGTTTGTGCAATACCGGCAACCGATATACTTAATAATATTAATGATAGGTAAAGGTGTTTCATTTGAAATTGTGATAGGTTTAATATCATAGCGGGTTTTTGGTTACAACCAATTATCTTTTTGCCCCAACCAAATACGCTGTTAAATATAATTACTAAAATATTCAACTCCTAATAAAATTGCAGGTCGAATAAAATATTATACAATTAGGCTTTATAAACATAAATAAAAATGTTTAGTAAACCACGCTCATTAACACAAGTAAAAAAAAGCATAGGGCAATGCTCTTTTGTATATATGTTGTTTTTATACTCTACAAGGGGTAAAATACACTTTTACTAAACACCTGTAATAGTATATATTTTATGTGGATACTAATAGGGTGAAAAGGCCCTTTTGATAAAATAAAAATATTAAAAAAACAGCTTTAATTTGAACTATAATATATAATTTTATAATACCTGTTATCACAAGTATATGCGTTAAACCTAAACCTTATCAAATTATGAAACCAGAAGTTATTTATTATTTAGTGCTGGCACTGCAAATTGTGCTGGTAATTTATCTGCAAAAAAAGTATCATGTATTGTGTAACGACAGTACATCGCACCCAAAACCTTACAGTTTTAGTCGCTGGCAGTTAGTATGGTGGACATTTATTATACTGGCTACCTTTATATCGGTAATTATAGCTACCGGCAAAATTCCCGATTTTGGCCAAAGCACTTTAATATTGCTCGGTATCGGATCAATCACAACGGTAACTGCCAGCTTAATAGATCTTAGTGATGATGATAACGCTAATGCCGCCGCGGCTGCAAATGCTGTTGTGGCAGTAGCTGCTGCTACCACGCCGCCAACAGGCACAGACCCCGCAGTGCCAGATGCCGCACCCACTACTGTAGTTGTTGTTACTCCACCCGTACCTTTAAAAGCCCGGGATATTAAAAGATCCAACTTTTTATTAGATATATTATCAGACAAAAACGGGATCAGTATACACCGTTTACAGGCATTTATATTTAACCTGGTGTTTGGTTTGTGGTTTATTTATACATCTGTACAGCAGATTAAGCTAATTAATACGTTAACCTTACAAAAGGTTATTGATGGCGTTATGCCGGTTGTAACCAATAATAACCTGATACTTTTGGGTATGAGCGCCGGTTTGTATACCGCATTAAAATCAACAGAAAACAAATAAAGTATATGGTTATTGGTTTTGCCCGCCTAAATATTGATGTGCCCCATTTTAACGATGCGGGCACATCAATAAATAAGAAATGGCTCCCTCATTATAACACACAAGGTTACGAAGGTAGCTGGGATGTTTTAACACTACGATCGCCGGGGGGCGATGCGGATAACATTAACGCGGAATTGTTGGGCAATGATGCTTACGCGGATACACCCAATATGGAAGCTTTTCCGTTGGTTAAAAAATTAATTGATACCTTACATTGCGACGTGATGACGGTTAGATTGCTTAACCTGAAGGCTGGCGCGGTAATTAAACAGCACCGTGATTTTGAACTTGCTTTTGAAAAGGGCGAAGCCCGGCTACATTTCCCGGTGGCGACCAATAACGCGGTTGAGTTTTATGTAAATGATTTGAGGGTGAGCATGCTGCCCGGCGAATGTTGGTACATTAATGCCAATTTGCCCCACCGCGTAGCAAACTACGGCAGTACCGACAGGATACATTTGGTTGTTGATTGCAAGGTGAACAACTGGCTTACAGATGTATTTACAGCAGCCGAAAAAACTGAGTTTGAAGAGCCCGTAAACCTCGAACAAACCTTACGGGTGATACAAGGCTTAAGAATGCACCAAACTGAGACAGCAAACAACCTGGCTGATAAATTAGAACTTGAACTGAAAAGCGCTAACCTGATATAGCATTGAACCACAACTTACACCCACTGCAAAACTGGATACCTTACAAACTTAGCCACACTAATAACGAGGTACAATGCCATTGGCTTAATACTTTTAATAAAAAATTTGCAGAGCCTTTTTTTGATGAAACCATTACAGCATGCAAGAGCTTGTTGCGATTGAATGTTTACCGCGAATCGGTTAGTGATCTGGATGCGATGGTTGATTGGTCGGGCGGGTTTGAGGAGGTTGCCCCTACCGCTATTATTTTTCATATATCGAGATGTGGATCTACCTTAATTTCGCAGCTTTTGGGGACGATGGAAGAAAATATATCGTTAGCGGAAGTTCCTTTTTTTGATGATATATTGAGATTACCTTACAAAAACAACGATTATCGCGAGCAAGCTATTGAAACCTTGCTTAAAGCATCGTTAAAGTTTTATGGGCAGGTTAGAAACGGGAAGGAAAGGCATTTATTTATCAAGACCGATAGCTGGCACATTTTGTTTTACAAACAGTTGCGCAGGCTTTACCCCGATGTTCCGTTTATTTTGTTGTACCGCAGGCCAGATGAAGTTTTAAATTCGCATACCAAGTTATGGGGGGTACAGGCTGTACCGGGATTAATTGAACCGGAATTATTTGGCTTTAAGCACAAAGAAATAGCCAACCTAAGCCTTGATGAATATACTGTTAAAGTGCTGGAAAGTTATTTAAAAATGTACCTTGAAGTAACCGAAAACGACAAGCTAAGTTTGCTGGTTAGCTACAGCGAAGGAATTATACCCATAATGAATAAGATAGCCCGCTTTAGCAACATCACGATAAGCGAAGCAGACCTGCAAAAAATGCAGGAACGTAGCGGCTACCACTCCAAACATCCCGGCAAGGTGTTTAGCCAGGATCAGCCTAAAGATATGCCTGACTTTTTGAGTAAGGCTTTTAAGTTGTATAATGCGGTGGAAGCGAAAAGAGTAAGCGGCTAGTTTGGCGTGTTGTGGTTTATTATTCCAGGTATTGCTTTACAAAATCCATCAATTTATCAACAGATTGTTGTAACGTTTCGATGTGTGTATTGATCTGTAAATCGTGATCAATTGGTGCATCGTAGGTGTCGTTTATCCCCGTAAGGTTATAAATTTTATTGGGATGCTCGTTGGGTAACAGCGCCCTTTTATACAAACCTTTGGTATCGCGTTTAAGCAGTTCGTCTATGTCGCAATTTATCCATACGGTTTTAACACCGTAGTTAGTTTTAAGCTCATGGCGCACTTGCTGGTATGGGTTAATGGCGGCTATAATAACAACTGATGTTTGTGGGGCGAGTTGGGCGGCTACCTTACCCAAGCGACGGATATTCTCTTGCCTGTCGGCTTTAGAAAAGCCCAGGTCTTTACATAAAGTATTGCGGTAGGTATCGCCATCAATAATCTCCACAGTATGGTTCTGCTGCTCCATTAATTGCTTAAAACGCGTAGAGATGGTGGTTTTCCCTCCGCCGGATAAGCCTGTAAATTGAATAATGAGCATTTAACAAAGCTATAAAAATAGGGATGAGATTTGCGAAGGCGAAGTTTTTTTTGTACCTTGTAGGGAAGAAGACCCAAGATGCAGAGATTAAGATTCTATTGAGAAATTATTTAAAGAGCGAGTTTAAAAGCGAAAAAAAATCTTACTTTATCCCCCCTTTCTCAATGATCGAATCGCTGAAGGATTTTGAATTGCGGAGATTAAGTTGTTAAATAAATCCCCCTTATTATTGGGTTATTAAGGTTATCCATTTCGCAGTTCCATTTTACCGATACATCTTCGATAAATCCAAAATCCAAACACATCTTCCATTTTACCTGCTACATCTTCCCATCAAAAACCTTACCTTTGCATCAAAGCGAACCGTTCTATCGCTGCATGGCGACGTGCGGAGGAAAGTCCGGGCAACATAGAGCATCCTGCTTCCTAACGGGAAGGCGCCTTCAGTGGGCGACGGCAAGTGCCACAGAGAATATACCGCCTGTGTTTACACGGGTAAGGGTGAAAACGTGAGGTAAGAGCTCACGGCTTTGCATGGCGACATGTATTGCGGTAAACCCCAGGAGTTGAAAAACCAAATAGGTCCCGAAAGTGAGGCTGCTCGCTTCCGTGTGGTGCTTAGGCATCAACGTTGGGATGGGTAGGTTGATAGAGCCGGTTAGCAATGGCCGGACCAGATTAATGATAGAAGCTCTCCGCAAGGAGAATACAGAACCCGGCTTACAGGTTTGCTACTGGAACTTTCAGTCCCCTTTTCGGTAACGGAAAGGGGACTGATTTTTTTATTCATTTTGATAAAACCATTCCCCCGGTTTTGTGTTTAGTTTTCTATACAAAAAGATTTAACTTAGTTGCGTACTTAACCCTACCTATTAAAACTATTACAATTTATGTCAAAGATCCTGATAATTGACGACGAACGGGCGATCAGAAATACACTCCGCGAGATTTTAGAATACGAAGACTACCAGGTTGATGATATAGACAACGGTATTGATGGTTTAGAACTCATTACCCGTAATGATTACGATTTGGTATTGTGCGACATCAAGATGAACCGCATGGATGGTATGGAAGTGTTATCCGAAGGTTTATTGATCAGGCCAGATCTTCCTTTTATTATGATAAGCGGCCATGGCACGGTTGAAACCGCAGTTGAGGCCAGCAAAAAAGGCGCTTTCGATTTTATATCAAAACCACCCGATCTTAATCGTTTGCTGATCACGGTACGTAATGCGCTCGACAGAGGTTCGTTAGTTACCGAGACCAAGATATTAAAGAAGAAGACATCCAAAACCCGCGAAATATTGGGTAACTCGCAGGCTATTGGTAAGATCAAAGAAACGATTGACCGTGTTGCCCCTACCGATGCACGGGTATTGGTTACTGGCGCCAATGGTAGCGGTAAAGAATTGGTTGCCCGCTGGCTGCACGAAAAATCGCAACGGAGCAACGCGCCTTTAATTGAGGTAAATTGCGCGGCTATCCCTTCGGAGTTAATTGAGAGCGAGCTGTTTGGTCACGAAAAAGGTTCCTTTACTTCGGCCATTAAACAACGGATAGGTAAGTTTGAATCGGCAAGTGGCGGTACTTTGTTTTTAGATGAGATTGGCGACATGAGCCAATCGGCCCAAGCCAAAGTATTGCGTGCCTTACAGGAGAATAAAATTACCCGCGTAGGCGGCGAAAAAGAAATAGATGTTGATGTACGCGTTATTGCGGCAACCAACAAAGACCTGCTTAAAGAAATTGAGGCCGGTAACTTCAGGATGGACTTATACCACCGCCTGAGTGTGATATTGATACATGTACCACCGTTGGTTGAGCGTAAGGATGATATTAGCATCATAGCTCAAAGCTTTTTAGAAGAGATCTGTACCGATTATGGTATGCCGGTTAAAAAGCTATCAGATGCGGGTTTGGAAGCTTTAAAAGCTTTACCGTGGACGGGTAATATCCGTGAGTTGCGCAACATGATCGAACGTTTGATCATTTTGAGCGACAAGACCATCACCGATGCTGATGTAAGGGCATTTGCCAATCCATCGGCCCCTGTTGCGGCAACGGCGACTGGTTCGTCACAGCCAGATTTTGACCAGTTTAAAAACTTCCAGGAATACAAGGATTTTGCCGAACGCGAGTACATCAAATTCAAGTTGGAAAAAAACAACTGGAATGTATCCAAAACGGCAGATGATATTGATATTCAGCGCAGTCACCTGTATAGTAAAATTGAGAAATACGGATTGAAGCGTGGTGAGCAGTAAGAGCCCCTGAATTTTAAACCAAGAGCTTTGAATAAAAGCGTCACTATAAATGTAGTGGCGCTTTTATGATTTACGATCTCCGATTGTTCAAAACATTGTTTGATTTAAATTTGATTTTACTAATATTTTTAGCAAATTTGAATCATGAATCAGAATTCCATAGAGGTACGTACCGAAGCGCGGGTGTTGTTTGTGGATATGAACAGTTTTTTTGCTCGTTGCGAGCAGCAGGTAAATTACTGGCTGCGCGGCAGGCCTTGCGGAGTTTGTGTTTACACCGGCAAGTATGGCTGTGTGATATCATTATCTACCGAAGCAAAAGCGCTTGGTTTAAAAGCTGGTTCGCGTTTGAATGATGTGATGGCCGCCTGCCCGGAATTTATCCCGATAGAGAGCAACCCTACCCGTTACCGGGAGTACCATGTGAAGATCATTAACGTATTGAAGGAATATTGCGATGATGTGGTACCCAAAAGTATTGACGAGGCTATTATTAACCTCAATAACTATAAACTGATCCATCCCGACCCGGTGATGGTTGCCCGCAATATTAAGCGCGATATATTAAAAAAGGTTGGCGATTTTTTGGAATGCTCCATTGGTGTGGCACCCAATGCTTTTTTGGCCAAACTGGGATCGGTAGTAGGGAAAAAGAAGGGTGGTTTGCAGGTGATTGACCAACATAACATTGACGAAGTTTTAAAAACCCTACGCTTAGGCGACCTGCCGGGCATTGGCGCCAACATGAGTTACCGGCTGGAACGTTGCGGCGTGAACACGCCATTACAAATGCGCCATACATCTCCTGACCGTTTAAAGGCTATTTTTAAAAGCATTGAAGGTATATACTGGCACTACAGGCTCAACTTTATAGAAACCAACATTGCCGCCCAGGATTACCGGGGTATGCAGGCCATGCGGCAGATATCCGCTGAAAAGCGTGAAACGGAAGGCTACATTGACCAACTGTTTATGACGCTTTGTTTAACTCTCGAAAAACGCATGGTACGCCACAATTTTTATTGCAAAGCCATTGGCTTTACCGCCAGCTATACCGACGGTACACGCTGGGATGATGCCTTTAAGGTGAGCATCCCTATACAGGACGCCATTAGCCTGATGCGGATGATACGCAAGCGCATTGCTAAGTTTGAAGAAATGACTAAAGGCGATGCCATTATGAATAATCGTATCAGCAGTATGCGGGTGGGTGTAACCAACTTTGTTGATAATAGCAATGTGCTTTACAGCCTTTTTGAGGATGTTGACCGTAACGAAGCCGCCCGTAAAACCATGCACCAGATAAAAGATAAATTTGGACAGGATAAACTGGTACGCGCCGTTGAAATGACAGACGGTAAGGTGATTAAGGATGTGATAGGATTTGGATCGGTAAAGGATTTGACCAGTATGGATTACGCGAGGGTGCCGAGGTATTGAGAAAATCGATCTTAAAATATTTCAGAAAATCACTTTTAATATTTATTATTACGAACAACAACCTTTACTCATCTCAATTATGGAAGACAACCTTTCAATACCTGCCACCAAAGCGAGCTTTTGCAGTTCATGCTACACCAAAGTTAATGAGGCTGATGCCTATTGTGATAATTGTGGTTATCCATTAAAGGGCACCGAAATAGAACAACAAAATTTTATTACAAATAGGAATGTTAAAGAAATCGATCTGGAAGATTATAATAAGAAAATAAAAAGTGCAGGTAATGCCTTATATTGGGTTGCTATAGCCTGTGTTTTATCGGGCATTATATTGTATGCTACTGCCGCCGTAGATGCCGAACAAAAATTTGCCACATTAATAACCAACCTGATATTGGCAATAATATTTATTGCTCTGGGGGTTTGGAGCCGTAAAAAGCCATTCGCAGCACTTGTATCTGGCGCTTGCTTGTATGCCATTATATTGATATTGAATGCTATCCAAAACCCATTATCTATCATATCAGGCATTATCATAAAAATTATAATTATCGGGGCATTTATTAAAGGAATTAGATCGGCAATTGAAGCCGAAAAAATCAAGAAAGAATTAAATATTGACTGATATCATTTTACAACAGGATTTACCCGAAGAATACGTTTGCATACAATGCAGTGAACCCATCGCCCTAAACAGCCGGTTTTGTAAACATTGTGGCTCCACGCAAAAAGTGGAAGATGAATATACCATTAGCGGTTGGAACAGGGTAAAACAAGCTGCCTTGTTTTATGCGTTTGATATTATTATTTGTGCCATAGCATCGTTTATTGATGCTTTTAAAACTTTAACCTGGTCTATAATTTTTGATGTATTATTGGCGATTATAGCAATCACCTTTTTTTGTGATAACTGGTCGAAAAATAAATCACTATTAAAATGGCCCGATTTCTCCTTTCTTAAACTGCTGGGCTACGGAGCCGGGGCAATTGTTACATCACTAATTGTGAGTTATTGCGTAGGATGGTTAAACCACACCATTTTTTCGAAGGAATTTTATTATTACGGTTTTTATGCCAATCAGAAATATGCGGCTTTGATCATGATATTTTTCACTGCCGTAATGCCGGCCCTATTTGAAGAGTTAGCTTACCGCGGTTACCTGCTTCAAAACTTATTAGGCGTTGCCGATCATAAACAAGCTATATTTATTACCTCGTTTTTGTTTGCTATTTTACACATGTCTTTTTTATCACTGTTCTGGCTCATTCCATTTGCGTTGCTACTGGGCTACATACGTATCAAAGAAAAAACGTTGTGGTACGGTGTATTCATTCACTTTTGTTTTAATTTAACAGTTTGTGTTATGGAATTGTGGAAATACAGGTAACAAACCATCTCTGTTTATCTTATTGCCGCATCTCACTTTCTTGATAACTCCATTCCATAATATCCCCTAAAAAACCTACTTTTGCGATTGAATGAAGAATATCCGTAATTTTTGTATCATAGCCCACATCGACCACGGTAAAAGTACCCTTGCCGATAGGTTGTTAGAATATACCAATACTATAACGAAGCGCGAATCGCAGGCCCAATTGTTAGATGACATGGACCTTGAACGCGAACGCGGTATCACCATTAAGAGCCACGCCATACAAATGGACTATACCCTTAATGGCGAAAAATATATATTGAACCTGATTGATACCCCCGGTCACGTCGATTTTTCGTACGAGGTTTCACGTTCTATTGCCGCTTGCGAAGGCGCTTTGCTGATCGTTGATGCATCGCAGGGGATACAGGCGCAAACCATATCGAACCTTTACCTGGCTTTAGAGAACGACCTGGAAATAATCCCGGTGTTAAATAAGATGGACCTGCCCGGCGCTATGCCCGAAGAAGTTAAGGACCAGATTGTTGAACTGATAGGTTGTAAACGCGAAGATATTTTAGCCGCGTCAGGTAAAACCGGGATGGGTGTTCACGAAATGCTGGAAGCCATTGTTGCCCGTGTACCGCCACCGGTTGGCGATCCGGAAGCTCCATTACAGGCTTTGATATTCGATTCGGTATTTAACTCTTTCCGTGGTATCATCGCTTACTTTAAGGTTATTAATGGCGAGATCAAAAAAGGTGATAAAGTAAAATTCTTCGCTACCGAAAAGCAGTATATAGCTGAGGAAGTAGGCACTTTAAAACTCAACCAATTGCCAAAAGATGTGATCAAAACAGGCGATGTAGGTTATATCATATCCGGAATTAAAGAAGCCCGCGAGGTTAAAGTTGGTGATACCATTACTACCATTGCACGCCCCTGCGCTGCCGGTATACAAGGTTTTGAAGAGGTTAAACCAATGGTATTCGCCGGTATTTACCCGGTTGATACGGATGAGTACGAAGAGTTGCGCGAGGCCATGGCCAAGCTGCAATTGAACGATGCTTCGTTAGTATTTGAACCGGAATCATCTGCGGCTTTAGGTTTTGGTTTCCGATGCGGTTTCCTGGGGATGCTGCACATGGAAATTATCCAGGAGCGTTTAGAGCGCGAGTTTGATATGACGGTGATCACTACGGTCCCCAACGTATCCTACATTGCTCATACTACTAAAGGTGATGAGTTGGAGGTCAATAATCCATCTGATCTGCCTGATCCAAGTAAACTTCAATTTGTTGAAGAGCCTTATATCAGGGCTAATATCATTACCAAATCGGAGTTTGTTGGTTCGGTAATGTCGCTTTGTATTCAAAAACGTGGTTTTATCACTAATCAATCATACCTGACTTCGGACCGTGTGGAACTGGTATTTGAGATGCCAATGGGCGAGATCGTTTTCGATTTTTACGACCGGTTGAAAACCATCTCCAAAGGTTATGCATCTTTCGATTATACCCAGATAGGTTACCGCCAAAGTGATCTGGTGCGTTTGGATATTCTTTTGAATGCCGAGCCTGTTGATGCCTTATCATCATTAATTCACCGCAGTAACTCGTACGATTTTGGTAAAAAGATCTGCGAAAAGCTAAAGGAATTGATCCCGCGCCAACAGTTCGAAATTATTATCCAGGCATCAATCGGTGCTAAGATCATCGCCCGCGAAACGGTGAAAGCTTTACGTAAAGACGTTACCGCTAAATGTTACGGCGGTGATATATCGCGTAAGCGTAAACTGTTAGAAAAACAGAAAAAAGGTAAAAAACGTATGCGCCAGGTAGGTAACGTGGAAATTCCACAATCGGCGTTCATGGCGGTACTAAAACTGGATTAGCCCCAGCCCCATAAAGGGGAGCTTAAAGGCATATTCACAATATTGGTAAAATATAATCTAACTATAAACTTTTGTTCCCCCTTTAGGGGGTTAGGGGGCTCTACTTCATGCAACTACTCGACGGAAAATACGTATCAGAAAAACTTAAGACTGAAATTGCCGAACAGGCAGCAGAATACCTGGCTCAAAGCGGCCGTAAACCGCATTTGGTTGCTGTATTGGTTGGGCACGATGGTGGCAGCGAAACTTACGTAGCCAGCAAAATGAAGAACTGCGAAAAGGTTGGTTTTAAATCGAGCCTGGTTAGGTATGAGGATAATGTTACCGAAGAAGAGTTGTTAGCCAAAGTTGCTGAGTTGAATGCTGATGAAGATATTGACGGCATCATCGTTCAGTTACCTTTGCCAAAACACATCGATCCCGAAAAGGTGACCGAGAAAATTGATCACCGTAAGGATGTGGATGGCTTCCACCCTATTAACCTGGGCAGGATGCAACGTAACTTACCATCATTTATTCCGGCAACTCCATACGGCATTACTTTAATGTTGAAAGAATACGGCATTGAAACCGCGGGTAAACATTGCGTGGTGATTGGCCGCAGCAATATTGTTGGTTCGCCTATGAGTATTTTGATGGCGAGGAACACTACTCCGGGCAATTGTACCGTAACCATTTGCCACAGCCGCACACCAGATATTAAAAAGTTTACGCTTGATGCTGATATACTGATCGTAGCTATTGGTAAAAAGAACTTTGTTACCGCGGACATGGTTAAAGATGGCGTTGTAGTTGTTGATGTAGGTATGAACCGCGAAACATCAACCGTAACCAAATCTGGCTACAAATTATATGGCGATGTTGATTTTGAAAGCGTTGCCCCTAAAGCATCGTGGATTACCCCGGTACCGGGTGGCGTTGGCTTGATGACGATTATTGGGTTATTGAAGAATACTTTGGCCTCGGCGAATAAGACGGTTTATTAGTAGGATAACGATGAAAAGGCTATTATTTGTCGTTGTGCTATTAACTATAATAATCGTTAACAGCAATGGGCAGACTAAGAAGAAGCCTGTTGTAGATAAACTTAGCAAACTTAAAATTCGTATTCTGGACACTATTGCTCATTTACCGGAAGTTAAAAAACGGATGCAATATGTAGAAAGAGTAACCCACAACAAAAGGCACCTTCAAGTTATTCTCTATCAAAAGCCCTCTAAAAAAGAGAATTATTATTGGGTAACAGTTATGGAAGACAACGGAATGTCTTATTACACCCATTTTAATTTCTTCGTCAATCCTAAAACATTATTGATAAAGTACTCAGATACTTCTATTGACGACATGATTACACTTGAGGAATGGCGAAAATCGCGTAATCATCCTAAAGAATAGGCAACTCCTATAGTTTATTTAAAAATCCTACTTAACCAACCTTCCTTTATCCCAACATAGACTCCATCCCTACGTATTTCAACCGGATAAGTATCAACATAATCACCTTGCCCTACACTACCACGGCCAGTATGAATATCATAAGAATACCTATGTACCGGGCAAATCAGTTTGCCATTTTTGCACCAGCCATAGCTCAAATCTTCGCCCGCGTGAGGGCATCGGGCCGATAAGGCGCAAACTTCATTATCAACTCCAACCAAGGCAATAGTTGTGTTTCCTGCTTTTACTCGTTTAATGAATGGATATTTCAGATCATTAATATCCAGAACTTTGTACCATTTCATTTAAAATTAAAAATCAATTTTAAAGTTCATTACATCCGGGTCTTTCAGTACTTCTTCAATATCGGTTTGTAGCGTCACCGATCTCTTATCTGCAGAAAGCACGGCCTTTTTATTGTCGATTTTGATAATCGGCTTTGGGAAGTTCACGGTTACCTTATAAGGCATTTCTATCAGCATCGCTTTGGACATGCTGAAGGTTGACTGATTTGCCTTTACATATTTTTTAAACTTCACCATATCAATGGTACGGTAAAATTTATGGGGGCCGATGTCGTAATTATAGTAATCCTGGGTTAAGGCAAAAGGGTTTTCCGCAGGTTGGGCTATAGGTTTTTTTGATGACAATATAGGCCCTAACTGATTGTTAGATGTCATTTTCGACAAATTTTTAAGATAGTAGCTCAGATCGCTCACATTATCTGATGAATGGCGCATGCTTAATCGCAAGTTATTGTGTTTCAAATTCATTATCATTACCACATCGCTGCTTTTAGCGGTAGCAATTTGGGTAGAATCCATTTGGCGGTGAACGCTATCGGGAAGCAGGTTGTAATAGTTTACCGTGGTATCTTGTTCCATGTTAAACTGAGGTGTTTGTTTAACCGAATCGGGTATTAAATTCACCAATACCGATATGGCCTTACTCATATCAAAGTTATAGGTCACGTTGCAAGAACCATCGGCATGAAAATCGTAGGTTTCGTCTATATCAAGGCATCCCGTAAGGCATACCATGATAAAAACTGAACAGATTAGCCAAACTTTCTTCATCACCCAAAACTAACTGATTTTTAATTGATATTATGTTAGTAGCACGGCTATTTTCTCATTGTTTCGTAATATAATCACTCATTAAACGGCGCAGGTTTAGGCTTGATTGTGATTTGCTTATATTTGCGGCTTATTATGGTGAATCAGATTCCGGAAGACGGCACTTTACTTCCTTTAATGGAGGAGTTTTATACGATACAGGGCGAGGGTTACAATACCGGCAAAGCAGCATATTTTATACGTTTAGGTGGTTGCGATGTGGGTTGCCACTGGTGCGATGTTAAAGAAAGCTGGGATGCCTCTATCCACCCGCTAACGGCATCGGATGTTATTGTAGAGAACGCCATTAAGTATCCCGGCAAGGCTGTTGTTATTACCGGTGGCGAGCCATTGATCTATAATCTGGATTATTTAACCACTCAATTACAGCAGCGCGGTATTAAAACCTTTATCGAAACTTCGGGCGCTTATCCCCTTTCGGGATCATGGGACTGGATCTGTTTGTCGCCTAAAAAATTTAAGAGCCCCAACCCAGATGTTGCACCGTTTGCTCACGAATTGAAAGTGATCGTGTTCAACAAATCAGACTTTGCCTGGGCCGAGCAATATGCTGAACTGGTATCGCCGGATTGTAAACTGTATTTACAACCAGAATGGTCAAAATCAAAAGAAACCATACCAATGATTGTTGATTATGTGATGAATAACCCAAAATGGGAAATTTCGTTACAAACGCACAAATACCTCAATATTCCATAACATTTTGTAACTTGGATATGTGTTTTCCAAGCGTAAGATATTAATGAGAAACCTTTTAGCTGCAATATTGATTTGTTTACCTGTACTTTTGTACGCGCAAGACAGGCAATATACTACCAGCAATAAAGATGCTATCCGCAATTATATTAAAGCCCGGCAAAGTTTAGATTATCAATTATATGATCAGGCTATTGGTCAACTAACTTACGCTGTTGGCGTTGACCCTAACTTTTTAGAGGCTCAAAACCAACTGGCAGATATACTCAGGCTAACCAAAAAAACCAAGGCGTCTATCGCTCATTATTTAAAGGTAATTGAAGTGAATCCGGATTTTAACCGTGGGGTTTATTTAAATATTGGCGAAGCGGAAGTTAACATTGCTGATTACGCAAATGCGCAAATACATTTGCAGAAGTACATCAAGTATCCTAATATCAACCCCAATAATAAACGTTATGCTGAACTATTATTGAGTGATTGCGAATTTAGTCTGGATGCTTTATTGCACCCAGTACCTTTCAAACCCCTAAATTTAGGCCCCGAAGTTAATACGGCTAATGACGAATACATGCCCGTTTTAACTGCTGATGAGGGTGTATTGATATTTACACGTAAAATTAACAATAACGAAGATTTTTATAAAAGCAACAAGGCTAACAACAAGTGGAGTGTTGCCAGTTACCTGAGCAACCAGATCAATACGGCCGAGTATAACGAAGGTGCGCAGTCTGTAACTCAGGATGGGCAATACTTGTTTTTTACCGGTTGCGACAGACCATTAGGATTGGGCAAATGTGACATTTATGTTTCGCGGAAGGTTGGTAATGATTGGGATATCCCCTACAATTTAAACGCGCCCATTAATACAGGCAATTGGGAATCGCAGCCATCCATCAGCAGTGATGGTAAAACGCTTTATTTTGTGAGTAACCGCAAGGGAGGTTTTGGTGGTTATGATATCTGGAAATCAACCCTGACTAATAAAGGCTGGGGCGAGCCAGAAAATTTGGGGCCAAATGTAAATACACCATTTGACGAGCAATCGCCGTTTATTCATCCTGATAATAACACCCTGTACTTCTCGTCAAATGGCTGGCCGGGGATGGGTAATATGGATGTTTTTATTAGCCGCCGTGGCGCTGACGGACAATGGCAAAAGCCCAAAAACCTGGGTTACCCCATTAATACCAATGCGGACGACAGCGGACTCACACTGAATGCCAATGGTGATCTGGCTTATTTTTCGTCGAACATTTTAAGGGGTTATGGGGGCTTTGATATATACTCGTTCGAGATGCCTGCAACATTGAGGCCGCAGATGGTTACCTATGTTAAGGGTATTGTAACAGATGCCAAAAGCAAAATGCCTTTAGATGCCAATGTTGAGATTATTGATCTGGAAAATAATAAAACCGTTTATCAAAGCATATCCGAACAAGATGGAAGTTTCCTGTCCAAATTAACTTATGGTAAAGATTATGGCTTAAATATTTCTAAAAAAGGATATTTATTTTATTCTGAGAACTTTTCGCTGCACGGCATCGACAATAAAAAGCAATACAAAATTGATGTACCCCTACAGGGAATTGATGCAGGTAACAAAGTGGTTTTAAAGAACATATTTTTTGATACCAATAAGTACGAGATTAAAAAAGAATCAAAAACGGAATTGGAAAAGCTCATCGCCTTTTTGACCGAAAACACTAATGTTAAAATAGAGGTATCGGGCCATACAGATGATGTTGGTGATGATGCTTTGAACAGAACGTTATCCCAAAATCGCGCGAAAGCGGTTTATACCTACCTGATAGCGCAACATATTAATGCCACGCGATTGGTTTATAAAGGCTACGGTAAATTGCAACCCATTGCTACAAACAGCACAGATGATGGCAGGAAATTGAACCGGAGAACAGAGTTTAAAATTATCTCTAATTAAGCTACCTTTCTTTCGGCAAAAATATCGGCTTTTGGGGTAACCATTTCAATGCTACCTATTTCATAATCGTTCATCAATTCGGTTTCAGTTATCAGTACGCCAAAATCCTGGTACATAACACCGTTATCAACCGGATATACCATGTAGCCGCGTTTATCGGCCTGATACTCGGCAAGTGTAAATATTTCTTCAGGATATTGCTTTGCGCGAATTTGCGCGCCTTGTACCAATTGGTAGGCATCTTTGATGGTTTCGAATTTGTTGCTTTTCATAGTGACCACGGTATAGCAATTACTTTGCCACTATGCGAACCATTCGAACAGGTCGGTTTGTTTTAATGTGGTTTTAATATCGGCGGCCATATCATGAATGATCTTCCCTTCGCCCATTTGAATAATGCGATTACCATAAGTAAAGGCATCTTTAAGGTTATGGGTGATCAGGATAGCTGTGAGTTCAAACTCTTTGATCAGTTGGTCGGCAGTTTTCATTACAATATCGGCAGAACGGGGGTCTAAAGCTGCTGTAGGCTCATCCAGCAGTAGTATATCGCATTTATCCATCACGCTCATTAATAAGGTTAAAGCCTGGCGTTGCCCGCCGGATAAGGTGCCCATGGGTTGCAGTATCTTGTTTTCTAAGCCCATCCCTAAAACAGAAATTCGCTCTTTAACCAATTGGGCAAAAGTATCATTAACACCAATGGTTAAACCTTTTTTGCTGGTGCGTAAAGCGGCCAGCCTAAAGTTATCCAATATACTCAGATCGGGAGCTGTACCACTCAATGGGTTTTGAAAAACGCGGGCTATCCATTGGCTGCGCTTGTGGTCGGGTAGGTTTGTAACATCCTTATCATCAATTAAAACTTTACCCTGGCTTGGCGCGATACTGCCTGTTATCATATTCAGCAGTGTAGATTTTCCTGAACCATTGGAGCCAACAATTACTACAAACTCTCCCTTGTTGATATGCAGATCGATCCCCGAAAGGGCGACAACCTCGTTAGCCTTGCCCCGATTGAAGGTTTTATGTACGCCTTGCAGATCTATCATGATTGTTTGATCAAATTTAAACGTGGCAAACTAACAATCAATAACACAAACACGGCAGTAACTATTTTAAGCATATTAGGGTTTACGCCTAAGGATAGCGTTAGCGCCAATACCATCTGGAACACTATCGCACCAAAAAGCACCACAGCTAAACTCAACCATACCGATGTAATGGAAAACCAATTGATGAGCGTTTCGCCGATGATAACTGAACCCAAACCAACAATCACCACCCCTATGCCCATGCTAATATCGGCGTAGCCTTGAAACTGGGTCATCAAATAGCCGCTTACGGCCGTAAGTGCGTTAGCTAAGGCCAAGCCTATGATCTTCATCCTATCGGTGTTTACACCTAAAGCCTGGATCATCGATTCGCTATTACCCGTTGCACGCATGGCGATGCCGAAATCTGTTTTGAGCAGGTAGCCTATTATCAAAGTAATTAAAGCAACAAATACGATGATAATAAATAGCGAATTTTGGTTAGGATCAGCTACAGCTTTAACCCAGTCAAACAATGTTTGAATATTGATCAATGGTAAATTAGAACGCCCCATAATGGTTAGGTTAACGGAATACAAACCCGTCATCACCAATATACCAGCCAGTAAAGCGTTTATTTTAAGCTTGGTGTGAATTAACCCCGTTAAGGCTCCGGCTATAGCTCCGGCTAATATTACGGATGGTAAAATCAGGTAGCCAGGTAAGTGGTTTGTTAATTGTACCGCTGTTACCGCCGCACCTAAAGTATAACTACCGTCGGTTGTTATATCAGGGATGTTGAATATCTTCATGGAGATGTAAATACCCAGGGCTATTCCCGAAAAGCAAAGTCCTTGTAAAAGCGCGGTTAGCAGGAAATCCATTATTTAACGGCTTCGAAGTTTGGTGGGATAGTGATATTGTATTTTTTAGCTACAGCCGGATTATAAACTCGTTTGCGGATCTTGACCATTTCTGTTCTCAATCCATTTGTATTATGTGTTTTAAGATACTGCGCTGCCTGCTCACCTGCCTGATATCCCCATTGGTAAATATCGGCACCAAAAGCGGCTACTGCACCACGTTCAACCAATCCGGCTTCGCTGGTGAAGATGGGCACATGTTTTTGATCACAGCTTTTTACAATGGTTTCGAAAGATGCGAAAACCGTGTTATCCGGATTGGCAAAAAAAGCATCGATGTTTTTACCAAGTAACGATTGTGTAACCAATTGCGCTTCTGCTGAAGTATTAACCGGCAAGGTTACCAAAGTTACGTTTAGTTTATCGGCTAAAGTTTTAATGCGCCTCATGGCATCAACCGATTGTGGTTCTGATTGATTATAGATCATCCCAATAACAAGCTTTCCACTTTTAGGCTTTACCAGTTTAGGTATAATAGAGAATGAAGTATCGATATAAGCCAGATCCTCTTCGGCGCCAAAGCGATTAGCAGGGCCTTTGCCCGATGCATCTTCAACCTTCATCAAACCAGCCGTTGGCGCTACCATTTGAAACACCGGGATAGTTTTAGTTTTTTGCAGAGCAGTTATGGTTGATAATGTTGTGCAGGTTGCCAGCAGATCAACCTTTTGACTTACAAAGCCGTTTACTATTTGTGTAAGCGTAGGTATACTGCCCTGTGCGTTTTGATAAATTATTTTTACATTTTTTTTATCTTCGCTGAAGCCGTTTTTCTTTAAAGCATCTACAAAACCGGTGCGCGCTTTGGCAATGGTGGCATCTTCAAACGCATCTACAAAACCTACAGTTGTAATGCCGCTTTTATTAGTTGAACTACAAGCCGTTAATATTAAGGCTATTATAGCATATACAGGTAAAATACGGTTCTTCATTAGGCTAATTTAAGCAATTTACGGCACAGGCAAACCCTATGTGTATTGTTTTAAACCATACTTAGTTATTTTTTTGGTTATTTTCGCAAGGAATGATACGTATAACTTCAAAACTTCCACGAGTAGGAACAACCATATTTACCACCATGAGCGCCCTGGCTGCTGAAGTTGGCGCCATTAACCTTTCGCAAGGTTTTCCGGATTATGATTGCCCACCTGAGCTGACCGATCTGGTTAACAAAGCCATGAAAGATGGTCATAACCAATATGCTCCAATGGCTGGTTTAATGAGCTTACGCGAAGAGATAAGCAAAAAATTTGAAAAACTTTACGGTGCTCATTACAATCAGGATACCGAAATAACTGTTACCGCTGGTGGCACACAAGCTATATTTACCGCCATTTGTACGGCCATACAACCTAACGATGAGGTTATAGTTTTTGAACCTGCTTATGATAGCTATGCTCCCGCCATTAAGCTAATGGGCGGTGTAGTAAAATCGTTGGAGTTATCGCCACCAGATTACAGTATCCCCTGGGATATGGTGCGCCGCTTGATCAGTAACCGTACACGGATGATCATTTTAAACTCGCCGCAAAACCCTACTGCTACCATTTTGCAGCAAAACGATATTGATGAATTGATATCTATCGTAACCAATCAGGATATCATGATACTGAGCGATGAGGTTTATGAGCATCTGATATTTGATAATCAAACCCACCACAGTATGGCCCGTTACGAAGAATTGCGTAAAAGGAGTTTTATTGTGGCCTCATTTGGCAAACTGTTCCATACAACAGGCTGGAAAGTTGGATATTGTGTAGCACCGGCTATTTTAATGCAGGAGTTTAGAAAGGTACACCAATTTTTGGTGTTCAGTGTAAACTCACCTATGCAATACGCTATTGCCGAATATTTAAAAGATGAAAATACTTATTTAGAGCTGGCGGGTTTCTTTCAGCAAAAGCGAGATCACTTCCGCTCTGGCATGGCGCAAACGCGGTTTGAGTTGTTGCCTTGCGCGGGATCTTACTTCCAATCGGTAACTTATGGTAACATTAGCGACGAAAAAGACGTAGAAATGGCCATGCGTATTACCAGGGAGTTTGGCGTGGCATCAATACCAACATCGGAGTTCTATACCAGGGGTACAGATCACCATGTTTTGAGATTTTGTTTTGCAAAAAAACAAGAAACGCTGGATAATGCCGTTAATAAGCTGATGAAGATTTAGTATTTACCTGCCGACTCTACCCGGTTTTAATGAAAAAGCTTGAATGGATAATTTAAAAATAACCATTTTCCAGGGATATCTCTTTTGGGAAAATATTGATAAAAACCTCCAAAATATAACACTGCGCTTAAGTAGTATCCGCGAAAAAACCGACCTGATTATTCTGCCCGAAATGTTTAATACCGGTTTTACCATGAGTGCAGAGCTGTTAGCCGAACCCATGAATGGTAAAACCATACAATGGATGCAGCAGGTTGCCAAAAAGTATGATTGCGTAATTACAGGCAGCATCATTATTACCGAAAACGATAAATTTTATAACCGCCTGATATGGATGCAGGCCGATGGCACATACAAACATTATGATAAACGCCATTTATTTGCCTTAGGCAAAGAACATAACACCTACACAGCCGGCACCGAAAAATTGATAGTTGAATTAAAGGGCTGGAAAATTTGCCCCGTAATTTGTTACGATCTGCGTTTCCCGGTATGGTTGCGTAATAAAGATGCGGATTATGATATGCTCATCGTGGTAGCCAATTGGCCCGAAAAACGCGCATTACATTGGCGCACTCTTATCCCCGCAAGGGCGGTTGAAAACCAGAGTTATGTGATTGGTGTGAATCGTGTTGGCCACGATGGCAATGAGGTTTACCACTCCGGCGATTCAACCTGCATTAGCCCTAACGGCGATGTGGTTTATTATAAACGCGACGAAGAGGATGTTTATACCTTCACCATTAATCCAACCGAATTGATCAAAATTCGTCGCGCATTGCCTTTTTTAAAGGATGCGGATGAGTTTAGTATTGAATTATAGGATAACTACAATGCCTATTTCAGCGAATATCGCTTTATATTGTGTCCCGGAGGGACTACCGCTTTGTAGAAAAATAAAACCACCGACTTATGCCCCAGAGGGGCTACCCTTAGTCTAATAAATCTTCAAAAACATATTGATCATTATAATCAACATCATAATCCTTTAAAATAGTTAGATATTCTTCTTTAAAAGTTCTTTTAAGATGATGTTCTTTTTGATTAAGAATATACTTAGCTACACTATCAATTTGAGATTTACTATTGGTAAAAGCACCATAGCCACTTTGCCAATTGAATTTTCTTGTTGTTAACTTTTCCTTATTGATAAATTCTGAACTATCGCCCTTTACCAATCGCATCAATTCAGATATTGATTGAGTAGGATTAAGACCTATCAAGATATGCACATGGTCTGATACATTATTTATTGCCAATAGCTTATGCCCATTATTTTGAACTATGCTTGTAATATATTTTTGGAGTCGGTCTTCCCATTCAGGTTTAATCAATGCTTCCCTATATTTTACGGCAAATATGCAATGAATATAAAGTTGGGTGTAGGTATTTGGCATAGTGATAATTAATACGCCAAATTAGCCTTTTTAGATTAATTGCAATGGTTGTTGTTATACGATAAGGTAGTCCCTCCGGGACAAGAGCCAACAATAAATCATTTTCTACAAAGCGGTAGTCCCGCTGGGACAAAAAACCAGTAACAAATTATTTCTACAAAGGGTAGTCCTTCCGAAACAAAAAACAACAATAAATTATTCCACAAAGCGATAGTCCCTGCGGGACATTTGTTAACGAGCCCATGTTTTAGAAGCAGATATTTTAATTATAAACCTTCAGCCACCTTCTTCAATTCCTTTAATACCATATTCCAGTTCTCTGTTGCGTGTTCCTTTTCCTTTTCGGAATTTACGTTATCCTGCGAAAGCGTAACTTCGGTTTTGCCATCCTTTCCGGATAACTTATAGGTTACCTGATTATAATTTTCGGGCTTGTCTTCCTTACCTCCCATTGAACTCCAATAAGTACTTTGAAATAGTTTTTCAGGCTCTATTTTCTGTATGGTACCTTTATCATGATATTCTTTGCCATTGTACTCCCCTTTATAATTTATCGGGCTGCCTTCTTTCCAATCGGTTGTTACTTCGGTGCCATATAAATATTGCTTAATGAGTTCGGGGCTGGTAATTGCTTTCCAAACCTTAGCTGGTGTAGCATTTATTATAATAGCCGTTTTTGCGATTAATTTTTCCATGACTTTGAAGATGTTTTTTTAAAGCACTACCAATTTATAACAACTATGAATATCAATGGTTTGTACTCAATATTTAAAATTGAATTAAAACCTTGTTATCAATTTGCTTATGTGCTTTAAACAGTGCATTATTGTTAAGCAAATAAAATTTAGTTCGTATAATCATATGCGCTAATTACCGTTATCAATTCCATATGAAACACAAGTACTTTTCTCTTTTACTGTTAGCTGTTGTAACTCTATCTGCGCAAGCCCAAAAGAAAAAGATCATAGATCATACCATGCTTGTTGACCCTTTTATTGGTACAGGCGGGCATAGCCATACTTACCCGGGAGCTATTGTTCCTTTCGGGATGGTGCAATTGAGTCCGGATACAAGGTTAACCAGTTGGGATGGCTGCTCTGGTTACCATTTTACCGATACTGTGGTTTATGGATTTTCGCATACGCATTTAAGCGGTACGGGTATTCCCGATTATTGCGATGTGCTATTTATGCCAACCACCGGTGAACCTAAATTCAAGAACACCGAATACAGCTCAGGCTTTAAAAAGAAAAACGAAGAAGCATCTGTTGGCTATTACAAAACCTTTTTAGATAAATATAAAATCGGGGTTGAGCTAACCGCTACCAAACGTGTTGGTGTGCACAGGTACAATTATCCCAGTGATAAACAATGTAATATTATTATCGATCTGCAACATCGGGACCAGGTTTTAAATAGTTGGATAGAGGTGGTAAACGATCATGAGATCCGTGGTTTACGCGAATCAAAATCGTGGGCTAAAGATCAGTATGTATACTTCTACGCCAAATTTTCTAAGCCATTTAAAACTTATGGTATAGCCTTAAATGATAAGATACAGGAAGGTAAAAACAAAGTTGAAGGCACTAATGTAAAAATGTATATCCAGTTTGATAGCCCTGGCGAAGTGGTATCCAAAGTGGGGATATCCTCAGTTAATACTGATGGCGCTCTGACTAATTTAAATGCCGAAGTTCCGGATTTTGATTTCAAGAAAGTACAAAAAGCCGCCAAAAACGATTGGATGAACGAGTTGTCCAAAATTGATGTGGAAGGTGGAGCGCCTGCGCAGATTCAAATACCTACCAATACCCAACAGGGTTATGGTGGCTACGGCGGCCCTTATGGAGCGCCGCGCCCTAAAATACCGGTTGTTGATTATGCTAAGATCAAGCAAACCATTTTTTATACCGCGCTCTATCATACCGCTTGCGCTCCAAATGTTTACAGCGATGTAGATGGGCAATACCGCGGCTTAGACCAAAAGATACACAAAGCCGAGGGTTTTGAATATTATACCGTATTCTCGTTATGGGACACATACCGTGCCGAGCACCCTTTGCAAACCATCATCAATAAAAAACGCACGTCAGATTTTATTAAGAGCTTTTTAGCGATGTATGATCAGGGGGGATTATTGCCGATATGGCCGCTGGCATCAAACGAAACCTATTGCATGGTGGGTAACCACGCTATCCCGGTTATTGTTGATGCTTACGCGAAAGGCATCCGTGATTTTGATGCCGAGAAAGCTTTAACAGCGATGAAAGCCGCCGTTAACCGTAACCAGTTCGGGTTGGACTCGTATCGCAAAAACGGTGTCGTGCTGAGTGAAGATGAAAACGAATCGGTATCTAAAACATTAGAGTATGCCATTGACGATTGGTGCATTGCTCAAATGGCTAAAATGATGAACAAACCACAAGACTATACCGAATACATTAAACGCGGCCAATACTGGAAAAACGCTTTTGATAACCAAACTAACTTTATGCGCGCCCGCGCCAATGGTGGCTGGGCCATACCATTTTTACCTACCGATGTAAATAACTTTTACACCGAAGGCAACTCGTGGCAATATTCGTTTTTGGTACCGCAGGATGTTGAGGGCCTGGTTGAAAAAATGGGTGGTAAAGTAAACTTTGAAGCGAAGCTTGAGCAGTTATTTACCACAAGCGATAAGTTAACCGGCAGGGAACAATCAGACATTACGGGTTTAATGGGCCAGTACGCGCATGGCAACGAGCCAAGTCATCATATGGCTTATTTATTTAACTATACTAACAATCCTGATAAGACCCAATTGTACCTGAGCAGAATTATGCGTCAGCAATACAAAGATGCCCCTGATGGTTTGGCCGGTAATGAAGATTGCGGACAAATGTCGGCCTGGTATGTGATGAGTTGTTTGGGCTTTTACAACCTGGCGCCGGGTGGGCAGAATTACGAAATAGGTTTACCGGTGTTTGATAAAGCGGTGATCAACCTGGAGAATGGTAAAAAATTCACCATTACAGGCTCGGGCAATACGGCTACCAGCTATTACCTGCAAGGAATGACGTTGAATAAAAACACTTATGATAAGCTTTACTTAACCTATAACGATATTCAGAATGGTGGTGACTGGGAAGTATTTATGGGCAGGTTACCCAACAAAATATTTATGCAGGAGTTGGAAAAGCCAAAATCGCACATTACAGATGAGCTAATTGTTGCCAACCCCTATATCATTTATCCATCAAGCACTATTCAAAATGAGTTGAACATATCGTTCGGTTCTGCCGATGCAGGCGTTAATATCTATTATACTTTAGATGGCTCTACTCCTACCGCAAGTTCAACTTTGTTTACCAAGCCGGTAACTTTAACGGCTACTACAACGGTTAAATGTATCGCGATAAAAAATGATAAACTGAGTTTTGTTGTTGAAGGTAAATTCACCAAAATACGAGGTGATGTTAAAATAACCTCGTTAAGTAAGATCCATCCATCTTACACGGCTACCGGACCAAATGCTTTGATCGACGGCTTTAAAGGTACAACAAACTGGCAGGTAGGTAATTGGCAGGGTTTTCAGGGTAATGACCTTGAAGCTATACTTGACCTGGGCACAGCACGTGTTGTGAAAAAGATAGGCATCAATACATTACAGGATAGCCAGGCCTGGATCGTTTTCCCGAAGAGCGTGGAGTTTATGACATCCGAAGATGGTAAAACGTTTAAACCGATTGGCTCGGCGATCAGTAAGATAGGCATTAAAGATGCTGATGTAAAAACGCAACTCTATAGCATTGACGTTAACATTAAAACACGTTTTATTAAAATCATAGCACACCAATTTGGCAAATTGCCAGATGGGCACGAAAGCAAAGGTGAACAGAGTTATATTTTTGCCGATGAGATAGTGTTAGAGTAATGATTGATGGACTGAATGACTGAATGATTCAATGTTATTTCGACAACAGAGAATTCTTGTGCCCGATAGTCTACAACATACCCAGCATACGCAAAAGATTTCTCTCTCGTACCTCGTTCGAAATGACATTTTTTTTTGCCTCAATATTCAATCTAATATCACAAATCTTACCTATTCCCCTTTCAGAAGCTCCGCTGCTTCTCCTAACTTATCCTTTTCCTCTTTATCGAGTACCGGATACTTCAATTTCATATCCTGCAAAACTTGTAACATAATGGTTGATATGGCTATGTGGGTAAACCATTTTTTATCAGCCGGGATAACATACCACGGGGCATCGTTTGTCGCGGTTTCGTTAATGGCTTTCGTGTAAGCGTTCATATAATCTTTCCAATAGCTACGTTCTTCAATATCGGCAGATGAAAATTTCCAATGCTTTTCTGGTTTGGCTATTCGTTTTAAAAAACGTTCCTTTTGCTCATCTTCGGATACGTTGAGAAAGAATTTGATAATGGTTGTCCCGTTAAGGGTTAGATGCTTTTCAAAGTTGCGGATACTTTCATACCTGTTTTCCCAAAATTTATTGTCAATATCTTTTAAGTTTTCTATCCCCGGAAGGCGCTGCCCCAAAACAATTTCGGGATGAACTTTGCAAACCAACACGTTTTCGTAATGCGAGCGGTTGTGGATACCAATGCGGCCACGCTCGGGCAGGGCTTTATAGTGCCGCCACAAAAAATCATGATCCAGATCTTCAATACTTGGCTGCTTAAAGCTGTAAACCTGGCAACCTTGCGGGTTTAAGCCCGACATGGTGTGCGCTATAGCGCTATCTTTACCCGCGGCATCCATAGCCTGGAAAATTATCAATAACGCATTTTTGTTGGCCGCATACAGTTCGGTTTGCAAGTCGGCTATTTTTTCTATCAAATCAGTTAATATCTTTCCGGAGTTTTCTTTTGTATAGCCATCTGCATAGTCTGTTTGATGATCTTTCAGATCAAAACGTGAATTTGAAGAAATTTTGAACTTTTTGATGATATTTTCCATTTGAAGAAATAGATTTGTGACAAATTAACCTAAAATTTATACTACAAACCATCGTTATTAATATTTGTTGTTCGGGTTATGAATTGGGCCCTTTATTTCACATCTTTACCACATGTTTAAACGGATAAAAAATCGTTTCTTACGCTATACGCTCATATTCTTCTATTTTATAATTATTTTCTTCTGCGCCATCGAACTCAATTTTCTGTGGCTGTTTGGCTATTCGCCGGATATGCGGGATATCAAGAGCCCATCCATGTCACTTTCATCCGAAGTGTACTCGGCTGATGGTAAGCTTTTAGGGAAGTATTTTAAGGAAAACCGCTCACCTGTCGAGTTCAAACAGATATCACCTAACCTTATCAACGCGCTTATCGCTACGGAAGATGCCCGCTTTTACCAGCATGGCGGTGTGGATTTCTTTTCGTTCTTCAGCAGTATCCGCTCTACCGCCAAAGGTGAAAGGCGTGGTGGGAGTACTATAACCCAACAATTAGCTAAAAATTTATTCGAAACGCGTAAGAAGCAATCTCAGGGATTGATCAAGCATATCCCGGTATTACGCACCATTATATTTAAATGTAAGGAGTGGATAACGGCTTATAAAATTGAGCACGTTTACAGCAAACAAGAGATTTTAACACTTTATCTTAATACAGTACCTTTTGGTAATAACTCATTCGGTATTAAAACAGCAACTAAAAAGTATTTCAATAAAAATCCCGACGCGGTTAATACCGATGAAGCTGCTATGCTGATCGGGATGCTGAAAGCTACATCAACCTACAATCCTATCCGTAATCCTGAAAAAGCCCTTGAGCGCCGTAACACTGTACTTAAGCAAATGGCTAAGTACAATTACATTACACAGGCCGCATTGAATGCCGATGTAGAAGCGCCACTTAACCTTGATCTGAGTTATGTTGAAGATGATTCGCAGGGTGATTCATACATCCGCCGCGCGGTTGAAAAATGGCTGGCACCCTGGTGTAAAGAAAACGATGTTGACCTTTACGAAGATGGTTTAAAAATATACACTACCATTGATTCGCGCTTACAACAATATGCTGAAGAAGCTGTTGCCGAAAAAATGAAGATGCTGCAAAAGCGTTTTGACAACATTTGGGGCAAGAAAAACCCCTGGATAGATCCGGATGGAAATGAAATAAAAGATTACGCCATGAAGATGGCCCAGAAACTCCCTATTTACAAATTAGTTGATAAAAAGTATGTGGGTAATATTGATTCTATCCGCAAGTTTTTTAGTCGCCCTAAACGGATGACCGTGTTCAGTTGGAAAGGCGAACACGATACCACATTTACTACATTAGATTCTATTAGCTATTATGCCCGTTTGTTAAATACCGGGATGATGACCATTGAGCCTACCAGCGGTAAAATTAAAGTTTGGGTTGGCGGTATTGATCATAAATACTTCAATTACGATCACGTTAAGCAATCAAAACGCCAGGCGGGTTCAACATTTAAGCCCTTTGCTTACTTAACCGCTTTGGATAACGGATATACGCCTTGCGATAAGTTCACAGACAAACCAGTATCGGTTAAGTTTATGGATAAGGGTAAAGAAGAGGTTTGGGAGCCTAAAAATGCTAACTGGGTATTCAGCTACCAGGAAATGAGTTTGCGTTGGGCTATGGGTAAATCTGTAAACTCCATTACCGCGCAGCTTACTGAGAAGGTTGGCTGGGATAAAGTAGTTCAATATGCGCATAAATGTGGGATAGAGAGCCATCTGGAATCGGTTCCATCGGTATCATTAGGTACTAACGATGTTTCGGTTTACGAGATGGTGCGTGCTTATAGTACTTTTTTGAACCGTGGAAATAAGATAGATCCATTACTGGTTACCAAAATAACTGATCAGGAAGGCAATGTATTAAAAGAGTTTACGCTTAAAACCGAGAGGGTATTGAGCGAGGAGATTGCCTGGCTGATGCTTTACATGTTCCGTGGTGGCATGGAAGAACCGGGTGGCACATCGCAAGCGTTATGGGAATACAATGGTTTGTGGAAGAAGAACAGCAACCAGATAGGTGGTAAAACAGGAACGTCATCTGGTTTTGTAGATGGCTGGTATATGGGCATCACTAAAGATCTGGTAACGGGTGTTTGGGTTGGTGCTGATGATCGCAGTATACACTTTACCACATCAGAATCGGGCGAAGGATCGCATACGGCCTTACCTATTTTTGGGCGCTTTATGGAAAAGGTTTATGCCGATCCGCAATCGGGTTATCAACCGGGTCCTTTTCCTAAACCCTGGAGCAAAATTACCAAGCAGTATGATTGCCCATCGCCACATATCAGGAGCGATACAACAGCAACAGACAGTTTATCGGGCGATAGCACCTTAATGACGGTGCCTCAACCAGTTGAAGAAAATAAAGAGAAAGAAATTCAACAGTAGGCCAAATAATTTAAGAAATTGAGCGTTTACTGTTAAAAGTTTATTTTTACCGAAAAACATTCAATATCTACAACCAAAAAACGCACTCACATATGAATAAACGCTACTCATTCCCGCGTATAATATTTTCGGTTTCATTACTCCTGCTTTTTGCTGCTGTGGCTTTATTTGCACCGGGTAGCGCTAAGGCTCAGGGTTTTGGACAAAACAAGGTTAGATATAAAAACCTGGACTTTAAGGTTTACAAAACTCCTCACTTTGAGATATACTATTATATTAAGAACGACAGCCTGATTAAGCGTTTTGCCCAAGAGAGCGAGTTGTGGTACACCCTGCATCAACAGGTATTTCGTGATACGTTTAAAAAGCCTAACCCAATCATTTTATACGCAGACCACCCTGATTTTCAGCAAACTACAGCCATTGATGGTGAAATTGGCGTAGGCACAGGTGGTGTTACCGAAGGTTTAAAAAACCGTGTTGTAATGCCTTTTATGGAAACCAACCAAACTACAAGGCACGTAATTGGCCACGAGTTGGTACACGCGTTTCAATATCATACCTTGTTAGATGGTGGTGAAGGCGACAATTTTTCGGAGATCAATAACTTACCCTTGTGGATGATAGAGGGTATGGCCGAGTATTTGTCTTTAGGTAAAAAGGATGCTTATACGGCCATGTGGATGCGTGATGCTTATCTGAATAAAGATATCCCAAGTATTAAAGACCTGACTGAAACCAATAAATATTTTCCTTACCGTTATGGCGAGGCTTTCTGGAGTTACATCGGCTCTACCTATGGTGATACTATTATAGTACCCTTCTTTAAAAATGTTGCACGTTTTGGCTTGGATTACGGTATCAGGAAGACTTTTGGTTATGATGAGCGTACATTATCGAGATTATGGAAAAGCTCCATACAATCTATGTACAAGCCTTACCTGAAAGATACTACGCAGACCCCGGTTGGTAAAAAGTTGATCGACTTTCATAACTCGGGAGAGATGAACGTTGCCCCATCGATTAGTCCGGATGGTAAGTATCTGACGTTTTTATCGGAGAAAAACCTCTTTACCATTGATCTCTACGTAGCGGATGCGCATACGGGGAAAGTACTCCGAAAGCTCACGAGCAAGATATCTAATACGCATATTGACGAATTTAACTTTATAGAATCGGCAGGTGCATGGTCGCCGGATAGCAAGCGTTTCGCGTTTAGTGTTTTTGGTGGCGGTATCAATAAGCTGATTATTGTGGATGTGGCCAGCGGCAGGGTTTTGAATGAGATAGCCATGGGCAAAGCCGAGCAGTTTAGCTATGTAACATGGTCACCAAACGGGCAGGATATCGCTTTCTCGGGCATGTCTGAAGGTGAAAGTGATCTATACATGTATAACCTGGGTACTAAAAAGCTAACTCAATTAACACATGATAAATATTCTGATTATCAACCAAGCTTTTCGCACGATGGTAAGAGCATTGTATTTGCAAGCGACAGAACCACTTATGATAAATCATTAAGTCAAACCATTACTTTCAATTTAGCTGTGATGGATATCGCTACAGGCAACATCACAGATATTAAAGTTTTTGATGGCGCTAATAACTTAAACCCGCAATTTTCGGCGAATGATAAGCAAATTTACTTCTTATCAAACCGTGATGGTTTCCGTAACTTGTACCGCTATACGTTAGATGGTGGCAAAGTTGAGCAAATGACCGACCTGTTCACCGGGATAAGCGGTATCACAGAGTATGCGCCAGCCTTGAGCATATCCAACAATGATGATATTGCTTACTCTTATTACCGGGCGCAAAAATATGCTTTGTACAATGGTAAAGCATCTGATTTTAAACCCGTAGTTGTTGACCCTGGGGCATTAAATTTTGATGCGGCCATGCTGCCCCCGCTTAAAGCTGTAGGTGTTGATTTGATCAACTCGAACCTGAACAATTACCTGGCTTATCAGAAAATCCCAACCGATTCCATCAAAACCATTAAATACCGCCCGCAATTTAAGCTGGATTATTTATCGAGCAGTGGTGTTGGGGTTGGGGTTAACACCCAATATGGCGCGGGTTTGGCAAGCGGTATACAAGGGATATTTAGCGATATATTGGGTAGAAACCAACTGTTTGTAGGTGCATCTGTAAACGGTGAGATCTATGATTTTGGTGGACAATTCGCTTATATTAACCAATCGCATCGTTGGGATTTTGGAGTCGCGATTTCACATATCCCTTACCAGTTTGGTATCGGTACCACTACCCTTGAAAAACAAAATGTAGGCGGCAAAAATCAAACTGTATTATCAAGCAATACCGATATTATCCGCAATTTTCAGGATGCTACCAATGTTTTCACATCGTACCCATTATCAAAAATTACCCGTATAGAATTTGGCGCAGGTGTATCTTATAATTATTTCAGGGTTGACCGTTATAATGATCTGTATATAATAGATTCGCTCGCTGGAAAACCATCGGGCCAATACGAATATATTGGCAGTGACAAAAAGAAAATATCGAACGCCGATGAAGAAGCTATAACCGGTTATAATTTAAGATCGTATGCTTTGTATTCGGCAAGTGTGGCATTGGTTGGCGATAACTCATTCTTTGGCATTACAGCGCCTTTGGATGGCTTCCGTTACAGATTGGGTGTTGACATGAACTTTGGTACTTATAGCTTTATTGCACCAACCATTGATCTGAGAAAATACCTGAGAGTTAGGCCTGTTACATTTGCGGCAAGGTTATATGGCTATGGCCGCTTTGCATCAAATATTGCAACCAACGGATTATACCCTATATTTTTGGGATACCCGTACCTGATTAGGGGTTATGAATCGCAAAGCTTTTATAGTAATAACAAGGTACCTACTAATAATTACACCATCGATCAGCTTTTTGGTAACCGTATTGGCGTGTTTAACTTAGAGGCCCGGCTTCCGTTTACCGGACCAGAGAAGCTTTCGGTTATCAAATCGAAAATTTTGTTTACAGATTTGAACGTGTTTTTTGATGCCGGTTTAGCCTGGAGTCCCGGTGATAAAGTTACTTTTGGTTTAGATCCAGAACCTTATAAAGGCCTTGTTACTGATCCTAATACAGGCCAGCAGGTTACAGGTACAAAATACAGCCATGTACCTGCTACAAGTGTTGGTGTATCGCTAAGGGTTAACGTATTTGGAGCGCTTATTTTAGAGCCATACCTGGCTATTCCATTCCAGCGGACGGATGTTAAATACCCTGTGTTTGGTTTGAATTTTTTACCTGGATGGTAACAGCAAAATAGTTTAAAAAAGAAAGGCCCGTTATCAGGAGATAACGGGCTTTTCTTTTTTGCCATAATTACATCTTGGTTGTGGTATCTTTCTTCACCGTATCCTTTTTCATGGTATCGGTTGTCATGGTTGATGATGAATCTTTAACCGTGGTGGTGCTGTCTGCACCATTTGCCTTTTGGGTCGAGCTGCATCCGGCAGCTATTGAACCAAGCATTGTCGCGACAAGCGCGAAACTTAAAATTTGTTTTTTCATGGCATTGTAGATTAAATGATCTGTTAAGTTAGATGTGTCAAAGCACAACACTTTTTTAATATTATTGTTTAATTTTTTATCGCTTAACGAAATTCCATAAAGCAATTAACCGAAATGCTTTTTAATAGCAGCCAATAATTCGGCAGTTATTTTACCGTTGGTGGCTACTACTTCGCGGGTGTCAAATATATCTGTACCGCCCGAAAAATTGGTTACTTCTCCCCCAGCCTGCCTAACAATAACAATGCCCGCCGCCATATCATAAGAGTTCAAATTGTATTCGTAATAAGCATCAAAACGGCCGCAGGCGGTATAAGCCAGATCAACCGCTGCCGAGCCTAAACGGCGGATGCCGTGGCAGCCACGCATTAATTCGGCAAAAAGATCAATAAAAGCCTGTTGCTTTTCAAAATCATAATAAGGGAAACCGGTAGCCAATAAAGTATCGGCAATCTTTTCGGCTTTGGTTACTCTAATTTCTTTCCCGTTAAGGTAAGCTGGTGAGCCTTTCCAGGCGTAAAAACATTCATCCTGATTGATCTCGTAAACAACACCTAAAACCAGCTCGTCATACTCCTGCAAAGCGATACTAACCGAGAATACAGGTAAGCCATGGATAAAGTTGGTGGTGCCATCTAATGGATCAATGATCCAGGTATAGCGCTCTCCTATCTGGTTCTTTGTTTTTTCTTCGGTAATGAAACCGGCTTCGGGTAAGATCTTTTCGAGAGCGGCTACTATTTGTACTTCGGCGGCTTTATCAACGTAGGATACCAGATCGTTGAGACCTTTGTACTCAACGCTATCCTGATTGAATTTTTTACGTTCCTGACGGATAAAATCGCCTACTTGTTTTGATAAGGCAATAACTTCATTTGCTATGGTTTCGAGTTGCATGATTTCTTAAAGATAGATTGAACGAGAAAAGTTTATGTACAAAAAAGCTGGCGAAGAATAAGCTTAACGCCGCTGTTGGCCGGGCTATTGGCGGGTCCATATTGAAATGTTTTACCAATACAGCCAATATACCCAGGTTGGCAAAAAAACCCAGTATAGCTACGCTGATAAAGCGAAAGAATTGTTTTTTTGGCGATAAGGTTGATTCGGAAAATACTAAAAAACGGGTGATCAAAAAATTAACCAATACACCTAAAAAGAAGGATATAGCTAAAGATAGAACATAGCGCGACATGTATAACCCTAATACGGTATAACCTTTGCCATCGAATAAATGATCGTAAAGGATATAATATGCTGCAACATCAACCGCGAACCCTACACCTGCGGAAAGTACAAACCGGATAACCTGATTTTTGATCAATGCTTTCCAGAAAGATGGTTGTTTATCCGTCATGCTTTGCTGGGTTCGGCTTTCTTATTTTTTAAGGCATTTACAATAAAAGCAATACCTGTGAAGAATAGAACCAATGCTATTAATTCGGCTTGAGTGAATGGGATACCGGCGACCACATATTTTGTATTTACACGGATCAACTCAATGCAAAAACGCTCAATACCGTTCATTACCAAATAAACGCCCCACATTAAACCAGGTTGCTTCAATTTATCGCGCAAGCTCCATAAAACGAAGAATAGCAGGATACAAACCACACACTCGTAAAAGGGAGTTGGATAAACGGGTACGCGTAACTCGTGGCAATATTTGCCTACACAATCGGCAAGGGGGATATCTTTAAGCCTGTCAAAGCCATCAACATGGTGGGGGTATTTGAAGGCCCACATCCAATCGGGAGCCCAGCTTAACCAGCCTGGTTTTGGTGCAGGGTTATTGATACCCCAATCTCCATCGCCACTCATTTGGCAACCTATACGGCCTAAACCGTAAGCCAGCATCATACCGGGAGCGCCAATATCCAGCATATCGATCCATCTAACACCGTTTTTACCTGCCACATATAATACAGCTGCGCCGCCACATATTAAGCCGCCATAAAAGGTTAAACCGCTAAAGCCGATCAACATACCAACCGGGTCGGCCATAAACTGATCCCAGTTTTCTAAGGCATTGAATAACTTTGCACCTGCAAAGCCCCAAACAGCGGCCCATAATAGTATGCTGCCCATCATTTCGTAAGGATGAACGGTTACTTCTACCTGTTTAGGTTGTGGTAATTGCGTTTTTTTCTTTTCCGCGTACGACCAATAACCTAATACACCGGCCATAATGATACCACCGGCCCAGTTACCACGCAGCGAGAGTAGAAAATCTTGCGGATCATCTACCAGAGCGTGATAATTTAAAACGGCATCTAATAATTTAAACCCGATAACAAAACCGAAGAAGGCATTTAAAGCTAACTCGCTAACCGAAGCAGGCTCGCCTACGGTGATCATTTTTTTGAAGGAATGTACACGGCCCAAAACTTCTTTACGTTTAAATTCCTGCTCAAAGGCCCAAAAACCACCCATAAAGGCTATGGCTACAAAAAAACCAAAGGTTTGAACAGGGAGAGGAAAATTGAACCCAAAAAGATATTTTAGAAGATCGGTTATGGTTGGAAACATCAGGTAATAATTTGATGGCTAATATAAAGATTAATGAACCAATGTTTCTTCGGCTTCGGTTATTTCAACGTCACCATCTGGTGAAATTGCTGTTAACGTTACGGCTTTCAGTTCGTTCACCAATATAGGGTCGTATTTGGTTTTTACTTTAACGTAATTACGGCTAAAACCGTGCATATAGCCATCGGTTATATCGCGTTCAAAAAGCACATCGGCAGTTTTACCTAATTGGCTCTCGTAAAATGAACGCCGTTTTTTATCGGATAAGATATGCAGCATTTTGCTCCGCTCGGCACGTGTTGAACCGGGAACAGTGCCCGTCATTTCCGCGGCAAGCGTATTTTCTCGCTCCGAATAGGTGAATACATGCAAATATGATATGTTTAACTCGTTCAAAAAGTTATAGGTATCAATAAAATCTTCACGGGTTTCGCCGGGGAAACCTACTATTACATCAACACCAATGCAGCAATCGGGCATTAGCCTTTTGATCTGTGTTACCCTATCTACGTATAACTCGCGTTTATAGCGGCGACGCATGAGCGATAATATTTTATTTGAACCCGATTGTAACGGAATATGAAAATGCGGCACAAAGCGTTTGGATTGCGCCACAAAAGCGATGATCTCGTCGGTTAATAAATTAGGCTCGATGGATGAAATGCGGATACGATCGATACCTTCAACTTCGTCTAAGGCTTTAACCAGATCAATAAACTTATCCTGCCGCTCTCCATCGCGGATACCGTAATCGCCAATATTTACACCTGTTAATACAATTTCTTTAACGCCTGATTGCGCTATTTCATTCGCTTGCGCGATCACACTTTCAATGGTATCGCTGCGGCTTGAACCACGGGCCAGAGGAATAGTGCAGAAGGTACATGAGTAATCACAACCATCCTGAACTTTCAAAAAGGTACGGGTGCGATTATCGCCAAAAGAATAGGAAGCTACAAATTCGTTAGCTTCGGATACGGGTTGGTTATATACTAATGCTTTGGGCTTTTTGGTCAAATCGCTGATGTGCTCAACAATGTTGAACTTTTCGGCGGCGCCTAAAACCATATCAACTCCAGGGATATCAGCGATCTCTTGTGGTTTAAGTTGAGCGTAGCAACCTACTATGGTCACGTAAGCGTTGGGCGATATTTTAAGCGCTTCTTTTACAATCTTTTTACATTTCTTATCGGCATTATCAGTTACTGAGCAGGTGTTGATCACAAATACATCGGGTGTATCGGTAAAATTAACCGTATCAAAACCGGCCTTATTGAAAAGACGACCGATGGTTGATGTTTCCGAATAATTGAGCTTGCAGCCCAGTGTGTAAAAAGCGACTTTTTTATTCATTTTGAAGGTGCAAAGATAAGAAATGGAAACTAATGTTTAAACTGTATGGTAATGAACCCTGCTGCTTATAAACATTTTGCCTACTTACCAACAATGATGGTTTGTTTTATAACTAGGCACACTAATTGCATTTATCCATTATATAGGCATAAGCCTGAGTTAGATAAAGATAAGTTGCCATGAGAAATATTACTTTTATATTAGCCCTTTTACTAAGTACTACATTTGCAGGTGTACAAGCCAAAAGCATCGATTCCTTACAAAAACAGCTTGATACTGCAACAACCAACCATGTAAAAGCTCAATTATATACTGATATTGCTGATGAGTTGATCCAATTCAATGGGCAGAAAACACGCGAGATCACTTATGCACAAGCTGGCAAAGCTGTTGAATATGTATTAAAAGCAATACACTTTAACTCGAAGTTAGATGACACTTTAGCTATACGGAATAATTTCAACTGCTTATCGTCGGCTTATTTTATTCAACACCAATATACTCAGGCTAAATGGTTTGCTTTACAATCGTTATACATATCACGCAACCGTAAGGATGTTGCTGCCATGATCAATTCGTTAATGCAACTGGCATCTATTAAGGTAGCTATTAAGGATTACAAAATGGCCGAAAAGGATTTTAACGAAGCCATTGTATTATCTAAATATAAAAATGATGTACAACGCCAGATAGATATTGAAAAATGTTTAGCTACTTTATATGATAATACAGATCGTTCAAAATTGGCTTTAGCTACAGAAAAACATTGCGACTTTTTAGCCGCTAATATTGAAAAGATAACTTTACAACAGGCTGAAGTAAATAAGGTGAGAATGATAGCGCAAGCTAAAATAGATGCCGAACAAGCTAAAATTAAGGCAGCTAAAATAGCTTTATGGGTTAAAGCGAATAAAGAAGTTCAGGCTAAATTAGCTGTAGAGCAAGCTAAAACACGCAAAGCCGATCGTAAAAAATATTTAGCTGCTTTGAAAGCCGAATACAAATGGCCTTTAGCTTTAAACCAACCTAAAGCTGAGCAGGTTGCTAAAAACGAAGAAGCTAAAACAGAAAGCATAATAGCGTCTAACTAATTACTCGCTCTCGTTCCAGCGGTAGCTTTTGCTATCTAATCCCATTAAATCAATAACACGATCTACAACGGTTGAAGCCACTTCTTCAACCGTTTTTGGTTTGCTGTAGTATGATGGAACGGCGGGGCAAATGATGCCGCCAGCTTCGGTAACGGTTTGCATATTGCGGATGTGGATGAGATTAAGGGGCATATCGCGGGCCACCAAAATGAGTTTACGGCGCTCTTTCAAAATCACATCGGCAGCGCGTGTTGTTAAATCGTTCGAGATACCTCCGGCTATGCGGCCAAGCGTCCCCATCGAACATGGGATGATCACCATGGTATCATACCGGGCAGAACCGGACGCGAATGGGGCGTTAAAATCTGTTTTATCGTAAAAGTGGAAAGGGTAATTTTTGTAATCATCGTTATCCAACTCAAATTGCCATACCTGGCGGGCGTTGTCAGACATAACAATACCCACTTCGGCTACCTGCTCGTTCAGTTGTTGCAGCTTATCCAATAACAATTTGGAGTAGATGGCCCCGCTGGCCCCGGTGATGGCGATAACAATTTTCTTTTTACTCATCACTGCAAAGCTATGCTAAAATGAGGGCATAAAAAAAGGGTCGAATATAAATATCCGACCCTACATCTACCTATGAAAAACATGTCCGGTTAAGGACATAACAAATATAGGTACAGATTTGTTAATTGTAAAATTATTGTTAAGTTATTTTTTATCCAGCAGGCTTTAAATCAATAGTATAGAAAAAAACGTTTATTTAACGCCTAAATTTTTATCCATAAGCATTTGGATGATGCCATCAACCATACCAACCTTGGGTACATATATATCTTTTATAGAAGCCCACTTCATTAAAGTGATATAAATTTCGCATGCCGGAATGATCACATCTGCCCTATCGTTGTTTAAACCGAGTACGTTTATCCTGTCTTTTAACGAGAAGGAGTTGAGGTAATCATACAGGTTTTTAAGCTTGTGGAAGCTGAGGGGTACATTATCCTTTTCTTCGGACATTTTGAAGAGTTTATTGATGTTGCCTCCTGTGCCTATGCCAATAATAGATTTGTAGTTTTTGGTATGTTTCTTTACAAAATCGTGCATTTCGGTCCAGGTTTCGTCTTTATCCTGATTATCGAGGATGCGGATGGTACCGATGTTGAATGAATGCGAGGCTACGATCTTATTCTCCGAAAAAATTGACAATTCGGTACTGCCGCCGCCTACATCAATATATAGGTAATTTTTATTTTTATCGAGCGATTGCTCGATATGGTTGTTATAAATGATATTGGCTTCCTTTTCGCCGTGAACTATTTCAATTTCGAGTCCTATTTCTTCTTTAATGCGGGCGACAATTTCGGGGCCATTTCTGGCTTCGCGCATGGCCGATGTGGCGTAAGCCAAATAATCATTCACTTTGTATACATCCATCAGGTTTTTGAAGGCCTGCATGGTTTTGAGCATTTCGCTAATTTTTTTATCGGATATAAAGCCATCTAAAAAGGCATTATCGCCTAAGCGTAAGGGCACACGGATAAGGGTATCTTTTTTAGACGAAAAAGAACCTCCGTTATCAACAACGTTAGCGATGAGCAGGCGAACTGCATTTGAACCTATATCTATGGCGGCGTATTTCAATGTGATTAGTTTTTATATTTTAGATAGTTGTAGATATCGATCTGAGCACGGTAGGGTATTTTTTCGTTCGATTTAACGTACTTGTTATTGTTGAGGCCGGTAATTTCGCGGGCTTTGGTATTATCTTGTAATTGGATATCGATTATTTCCCTGATCTCTTTTTTCAACACTTCATCATATATCGGGAAACCAACTTCAACACGGCTATCCAGATTACGGCTTAAAAAATCGGCGGATGTTAGGTAAATGAGTTCTTTGCCGCCATTGCAGAAGATGTGTACACGGGCATGTTCCAGGTATTTATCTACAATGCTTATCACCTGTATATTTTCACTGTAACCTTTCACCCCCCCTACCAAACAACACATACCACGCACAATGAGCTTTATTTTAACACCTGCATTACTGGCGGTATATAATTTAGCTATCATTTGCTCATCGGCCAGACTATTCATTTTGAGGATGATATAGGCCGGTTTGCCTGCTTTGGCATTTTTTATCTCGGTATCAATCATCCGGTAATAGGTTGGCCGCGCATCAACCGGAGAAACGATGAGGTTTTTTAAGCCGCTTGGTACCGTGTTTTTGGTGAGCGCTTTAAATACCTGCACCATATCGTCGGTGATCTTTTTATTCATGGTAAGCAGGCTGTGATCGGCGTAAAGCCCGGCGGTTTTTTCGTTAAAGTTACCGGTAGACAGGCAGGCGTAGTTTACTGTTTTACCTTTTTCTATCCGGGAAACGAGGATGATTTTGGAGTGAACTTTATAACCGGAGATACCGTAAATTACGTTTACGCCCTCATCGGCCAAACGGCGGGCCCAGGTAATATTGGCTTGCTCATCAAAACGTGCCTTCAGCTCAACTAAGCAGTTTACTTTTTTACCATTTTTGGCGGCATTGATAAGCGCATGTACTACACGCGAATTTTTAGCCAGACGGTAAAGCGTAACACTGATCTCTTTTACTTTAGGATCAATAGCGGCCTCACGCAAGAAGTGGATAATATAATCGAAAGATTGGTATGGCGTGCTTACCAGATAATCCTTCTTAGCTATCATACCCATTAAGCTTTTGCCGAACGAAAGCTCGTGAACGGGTAAAGTATCATAACGCGGATACTCCAGTTCGGGACGGCCCACGTTGGGGAACACGATAAAATCTTTAAAGTTATGGTAGCGGTTTCCCGGGATCAGGCTTTCGGCATTCACGCCCATTTTTGCTACCAAAAAGGCCAGCATATCCATTGGCATTTCGGTATCGTATAGTAAACGCATGGGTTTACCCTTTTTGCGCTTCAATAGGCTTCGCGAAAGCATATCGACAAACTTATCGCTTACTTCTTTATCCAGATCCAGTTCCGCATCGCGGGTAAGCTGGATGGAATAGGCTTCGATGTTATCATGATCGAAAATAAAAAAGATATCTTCAAGATTGTAGCGAATGATATCGTCAACAAGGATAATAAATTTCAGATCATTAGTCTGCGGCAGAACCACGAATCGTGGTAGGCTTTCTGGTATTTCTATCAGCGCAAGCTTGGTTTTTTTATTTTTTGTTAAACGGACAAAGAAATAAATACCCCTATCACGAAGCTCGGGCAATGGTTCGCCGGGGTTGAGCATAATGGGTACCAGGGTAGCCAGCATGTTTTCGCGAAAGTAACTTTTAACGAAGGCCCCACGGGTTACATTCAGCTGTGTATCGTTCAGGATGAAGATCTTTTCTTCGGCAAGTTGCTTTACAATAATGTTCTCGTACAGGTTATTGAACTTCTTCTCTTGCTTTACAACCAGGTTTTTTATCTGGTTTAACAGCTTTTTAGGATTATAGCCTAATACTTCTTTAGCCTTTTCGTTTAATGTGGTTAACCGGGTTAGCGTGGCTACGCGTACGCGGTAAAACTCATCCAGGTTTGATGAAAATATTGCCAGGAACTTTATCCGGTCAATTAACGGAACGGTTGGGTCGGCGGCTTCCTGCAATACCCTATCGTTAAAATAAAGCCAGCTTATTTCCCTGTTAATTAGCGGTATACGTTTAATATCCATATAAAATAAAAAGTTCCCGGCCCATCAAGACCCGGAACTACAATTATGCTTATTTATTTGTTAAGTTAATATTAATACTTAACCAATTTATTTACACTAATTAAACCTTTTTGGCTACGGGCTTGGTAGCAGGTTTTGCTTTAGCTACAGTTGTACCAACTGATTTTGTTTTGCTTACAGCCGGTTTAGCAGCAGATTTGGCTGTGACAAGAGCTGGTTTAGTTACTTTTGTTACGGCTGAAACTGCTTTCTTTTCTACGGCTTTAGCGGCAGGTACGGCAGCTTTTACGGTTTGAGCTACTGCTGATTTAACTGCCTCTACCTTTGGAGCCGCTGTTTTTTTCACTTTGGCTTCGGCGGTTTTGGCTACTTTGGCTATCACCTTTTCAACCTTAACTACTTTTTTATTAAGGTCTTTTTTTGCTGTGGTTGCTGTTTTGGTGGCTTGTTTAACGGCTGCTTTAACAGGTTGCGAGTTTAATTTAGCCGATACAACTTCTTTAACATGATCAAACTCCTTACCCAATTTTTTGGATACCGATTTACTTAGCTTTTTAATTTCCTTTTTCCACTTGGCGGCATCATGACCGAGTTCGGTCAGGGCGTGCATAAATTTTTCGGTAATGGTGGTTTCTATTTGTTTTTTGGCTGCTTTTTTTGTGTTTGGTTTCATAGGTCAGATCGAATTTATTGAATACTATCTAAAGATAAGGAATAGAATTATAAAGTAATTGTTTTTAAATAGTTAAAATAAAACTACAGCTTGTGTAAATGTGTTTATTTAAGATAAATTTGCACGCAACAATAAACCAACCCATTATGCCATCATTTGATATTGTGAGCAAAATTGATGCTCAAACGCTGGATAACGCTATTAATAATGCCAAAAAAGAGATATTGAACCGCTATGATTTTAACGGATCGAAAAGCACTTTTGATCTGGATAAAAAAACTAACGAAATAACCATACTTACCGAAGATGATATGCGCCTGGATGCTATTGAGGGATCGATAAGGAGCCGCATGGCGAAACAAAACCTTGACCCTAAAGCGCTCGATTTTGGCGATCAGCAGCAGGCATCAGGTAATATGATACGTAAGGTGATCAAAATAAAAGAAGGTTTAGATAAGGAAACTTCTAAAAAAGTGGTTAAAGCGATTAAAGATAGTGGCTTGAAAGTACAGGCATCTATTATGGATGACCAGGTGCGGGTTACTGCTAAAAGTATTGATGATTTGCAAAAAGTGATCAGCCTGTGCCGCGGTGAAGATTTTGGGCAGCCTTTGCAGTATATTAATATGCGGAATTGATTGATGTGAGGATGAGAAAGGTGACTCTGTGAGTAATCACAGTTAAGTATAACCGCCTTCTGGACATCATTTGCTATTGTAGTAACTAAACACTTTATAGATGCAGTAAGTTAAGTTTTTAGCATACGTGCTACATAACGGCCAGGGTGGCGTTGCAGATATAGCTAAGAACAACTCGGGTTCAACAATAAAAACAGTGTTTCTGCTATAAATATTGGCGTAAATTTTAAATAAACGACGAATTTATCTAAAGAAAAAGGGAAGGTGTTTTTATGATACCTTCCCTTTTTCTTTTTACGATGCTTTCCGCTTATTCAACTCATCCCTGATCTTAGCCGCCTTTTCATAAGCCTCGTCAGATAACGCTTCTTGTAGTTTTGTCTTTAACTCATCGGTACTTAAAGCGGCAAAGCTACCCGCGCCCGAAACCGGCACAGTGCTTTCTTCGTTATTCGAGTCGTTAATGTTTTCCAGGTAAACAAAATCGTTACCTTCAATCACAATACCCGCGGTTGATAAAATGAACTCGTAAGTATGAATAGGGCACTCAAACCTCACCGCCATAGCAATAGCATCGGATGTGCGGGCATCTATCTCCACTTCTTTTTTACCATCGCTGCAAATTAGCTTAGCATAAAAAATGCCATCTACAAGGTTGTAGATAATGATTTCTTTAATGTCGATCTGGTAGGCTTGCGCGAAACTCTTAAATAAATCATGCGTAAGCGGACGGCTTGGCGTCATTTTCTCTATCTCGATGGCAATGGCCTGGGCCTCAAAGCTGCCTATAATAATAGGTAACCTGCGGCGGCCGTTAACCTCGCCCAAAACCAACGCGTACGCGCCCGATTGAGTTTGACTATATGATAGCCCTACAATATCGAGCTTGATTTTTTTCATGCTATTACCCATCACATCAACAACGTTTCTTTATTTTAAGCCTGAGCTTTGTATTGTTTAACAGCTTCAATTAATTTCGGTACCACTTCAAAAGCGTCGCCAACAATACCATAGTCGGCTACCTTAAAGAACGGCGCTTCCGGGTCTTTGTTTATCACAACAATAACTTTAGACGAACTGATGCCTGCAAGATGCTGTATAGCGCCCGAAATTCCAATCGCAATATACAAATTTGGACTGACAGCTATACCAGTTTGTCCAACGTGTTCGCTATGTGGCCTCCATCCGGCGTCGGATACCGGTTTTGAGCAAGCGGTAGCCGCGCCTAAAAGGCTGGCCAATTCCTCAATCATCCCCCAGTTCTCGGGCCCTTTCAAACCACGTCCGGCAGATACCACGATCTCAGCATCCGGTAACGAAACCTTATCGGTAGCCCTAACTATCTCTTTCATTATCGCCCTAAAGTCGCTTTCCTTAGCTTCAGCAGTAAATGCTTCAACCGGGGCAGCAGCGCCACCTTCAACCACTTTATAAGAGTTTGGGGTTAACGCGATAACCTTATTATCAGATGTTAACTCAACCGTAGCGAATGCTTTACCGCTGAAAGCCGTTTTCTTTACCGAAAACTTTCCGCCCGATTGCTCTGGCAAACTTACAGCGCCATCGGCCACACCAGCCTCCAGCTTAACGCCAATACGCGGCGCCAACCCACGTCCCGAAAAGGAGTTGGATAACACCACAATATTAGCGCCTTCCTTTTTGGCAGCCTCGGCAATAACCGAAGCATAAGCCTGGTTAACAAATGTTTTTAATTTATCGTTAGATACATTAAGCACCTTTTCGGCACCATATTTACCCAAAGCCGCTAATTCGTCTTGAGCAACATCGCCAATTGATATGGCTATTAACTTGGTATTATTTTGAGCAGCAATAGCCTTAGCATAAGAAACCACTTCAAAAATTGATTTCTTAAACTTACCATCGGCATTTTCTGCGAATACTAAAACTGACATATTTCTTCTTTTAGATTTTATGATTAGTATCAAGTAGTTAGTATCATGTATCAAGTAATTTTCTAATTGATAAAATCAAAGTCTTGCTACTTGATACTCAATACTTGCTACTCACTTAAATTACTCTCGCTTCGCTGTGCAAAAGATCAACCAGTTTAGCCACATCATCAGCCGGAACCAACTTCACCGCGCCGCGTGGAGCAGGGGTTTCGTAACCGGTAATTTCTGATAAGGTTTTAACCTCTACGGCCTCAATCACGTTCAAAGGTTTGGTACGGGCCGACATGATACCACGCATGTTAGGTATCTTCCACTCCGCAACACCCTCAGCCGTTCCGGCTACAAAAGGAAAGGGTATGGTCAACACTTCTTTTCCACCTTCAATCTCGCGTTCAACAGTAGCGCTGCTGCCATCAACGTCAAGTTTTTTAATGATGGATACCGATGGGATATCCAAAAATTCACCCAGCATACCGGCTACTTTTGATCCGTTATAATCGATAGATTCACGACCGGTCAATATCAAATCAAAATTATTGGCCTTGGCATATTGCGCGATCTGGTAAGCTACAAAATATGCATCGTGCGCTTTGACGTTCACCCTAACCGCGTCATCGGCGCCAATGGCTAATGCTTTGCGGATGGTTGGCTCGGTGCTTACTTCGCCCACATTAATAACAGTAACTGTGCCTTTGCCGCCTTCGGCAAGTTCCACAGCACGTGACAATGCAATTTCATCGTAAGGGTTCAATATAAACTGAACTCCGTTTGTATTAAATTGCGTGTTATTATCAGTAAAAGTTATTTTTGTCGTCGTATCGGGTACGTTACTTATACAAACTAATATCTTCATATATATATTATTGATTAGGTATTGAAACAACAAATGCAGTTAACGTACTTTTGTTTGGATAGATACTGCAAATTGACGTTTTCATTATAATGATTGGTACCACAAATTTAGCTAAAAAAGACAGAGATTAAAATGGAGACGACACGATTACAGAAGCTTTTAGCTTTTTATGAAAACGAACCTAACGACGAATTTTTAAAATACGCACTCGCCACCGAGTATTTACGTTTAAATGAAACAGATAAGTCGCTTATGTATTACGAAGACCTGCTGAACAACCACCCCAAATATATAGGCACCTACTATCACTTAGGCAAATTATACGAGGCTCTTAACCGCAAAGACGACGCCATAGCCACCTACGAAAAAGGTTTAGCCGTAACCAAAGAAGCCCGCGATAACCACGCCTTCTCCGAATTACAAGGTGTATACATGCAGCTCAAAGGTTTTGATGACGATGATGACGATTAGCCCCCAACCCCCTAAAGGGGGAGTAAAAGTAATATTGATAATGGTACGAGATGGACATTAACAAACAAGCAAATCAAAAAACTCCCCCTTCAAGGGGCATGGGGGCTCAACTCATTTTCTTACGCGATGTGCTTTTTTACACATTCACAGCATTTGGCGGTCCGCAGGCTCATATTGCGGTGCTGATGCGCGAGTTTGTAGAAAAACGCCGTTATGTTACCGAAAGTGAGTTGATGGAGCTCAGCGCGCTCTCGCAAATCTTACCTGGCCCATCATCAACCCAAACCCTCATTGGCATAGCCTGGAAGGTAGGTGGCTTACCCCTATCTATCGTCACCTTTTTAATTTGGATATTGCCATCGGCGGCCATCATGTGTACCGCCGCTATCAGTTTCAAACTATTTGCCTCGCAAAGTAAATTTCACGAGATCATCCGTTTCATCCAGCCAATAGCTATCGGTATTGTAGCCTACGCAACCTTTAACTTTGCGCACAGGTTTTTAAAAACGAAAGTGAGCGCCATGCTGGCCATCGGTTCGTTAATAGTAACGCTTATTCTGCAAAACCCATACGCGTTCCCTATCCTGATCATGATGGGCGGCATCCTCTCATCAGCCATGGAAACACAACCGCAAGAGAATGAACTTCGGGTAAAACTCTTCGCCAACGTTAACCCCAATAAAGTAGCTTATTTTATCGGTATCCTGCTATTCTTCGCGGCATTGGGCGCCCTTATCAATAAGACATCGCCATTCAGTTTACCCATCCGTTTGTTCGAAAACTTTTACCGTAACGGCATCCTGATCTTCGGCGGCGGGCAGGTACTGGTACCCCTCATGTACACCGAATTTGTAGAAGTTAAGCACTATCTGCTCCCAACAGAGTTTCTATCCGGGTACGCTTTGCAACAAGCGTTACCAGGGCCCACATTTTCGTTCACATCCTTCCTTGGCGGGATAACCATGGGCAATTCTGGCTACAGTATAAGCGGACAAATATTAGGCAGTTTAGTTGCTGTAATTGGCATCAACCTCCCTGGGATGATATTGATCCTTTTCATCGTTCCTTTTTGGGAAGATCTGAAAAAGATAACCCGTATCAAAAATTCCTTAAGCGGTATCAATGCCGTAGCTGTAGGTTTTATGGCAACTGCCTTTTTATTGCTCTACAGGCCGGTAGGTATTAATCTGTTAGCTAACGGTATCATTATAGCCACCTTCCTTATCCTAAAATACACCAAAATAAAAACCCCAATCGTTATCGTGATCGGGGTTGTGTTAGGTTTCGTGTTTTGATCAGATTATTCCTAAATTCACCTTAGCCTAAAACCAGTCACATCATGAAGAAAGCTAAACTATTAGCAGCCTTGTTGCTTTTTAATATATTTAATATATCTGCGCAAAAAAATATAACTTTTGCCGTTGAAAGCTTAAGCAAACCCAAAGCGGTGCTACGTGTACAAAATTATCAAACCATATTAGAAGACCTGATACGGGCCGATAACCATGTTTCCAGGTATCCTTTAAATAGGCCACATGTTGACCCTCCTTTTAACATCGTTGCTAAAAGCAGTATTCCTGATAGCTTAGTAACCCGTGGGTACCATTCCTTTTTTGAAGGTATGTATGCCGCTTACGCCGATCATCGTCCGTTTACATTGTCGCCCGATATGATATGGCTATTAATTAGCCAGGGCTTTGCCAACCATGTGAACAATAACTCCGCAGACTTACGCAAACTATTTGTTGATTTTGATGGCAAAACAACATTGATAGTACAAAATAATAAGATTAAACTCGATGATCCTGATAGCCCCTGGGGAGAGGTTTTTCCGGAGTTTAGTAAACAAATTGCACAACATACCGGCAAACAATTAACCGATGGTTTAACCGCCGACTTTACTACCACAACCCCCATAACTAAAATTGCCTCGCAAATCACCTTGCTCGATGCCGTAAAATCTTACTTTGACTTTGTAGTAATATACATAAGTTGCGGAATACCGCAGGTTACTTTACAAGGTACTACGAACGATTGGGAACGTGTTTTAGCCAAAACGGAAGCCTTACGTAAATACAAGCTGGATTGGTGGATTGACGAAATGGAGCCTATACTAAAACAATTTATAATCGCGTCGAAAGGTAAAGTTGATAAAGGTTTTTGGAAAGGCATGTTCAAATACCACTCGGAGGCTAAATGCGGTTCACCAACAATTATTGATGGCTGGATAGTGAAATTTTATCCCTACAATAAAGATGGTAAACGAAATAGCCTGAATGAAATAGTTGGATCTGGTACCATGCCTAACGAAATTGTTAAGGTTGACTTAGAGTACATCGCAGGTAACGGCGCTGGCAATTTTGTTAAAACACCCCTTGAGCTATGGGCCGGTTTTGTTGGCCTTAACCAGGATAATAAAACATTTGGCCTTAAACCCCAAATTGGCTGGATGATCCGCAAAAAGGATACAAACAATAGCCAGGCTTTAATTGATAAGTTAAAAAAGGATAATTCGGAGAATAGGTTTGACGGGATAAATATCAGAGTTAAAACGGTGCCACCCGAGCTATTAAAAATTGGCACCATTAAAAGCCTGACCATACATTTTATTGATGAGATCAATATCCCAACCGAAATGGCAAACATTGGGGTAGAAACATTAAGGCTTGACGGTACAATAACCCCGGCTGAAAGTGAGCGAATTGTGAAGCTGTTTCCTAATACAAAATTGATTATCAATAATAAGAGATATTAAACAACCGATATTCTACAAATAAAAAAAGTCCCAATCGGGACTTAAAATTATCTGTATATATCAATGGCTACAATAGCTATATAAATTTAAAACGGAGGGTCTTCATCATTCATCTTCGATGGCCTGATGATAAAGTTGCTCGGCTTATCAAAATCCTCTGATGGTGTTAAACCCGCAAACGCGCTCGGCGCGCCGCCGCCAATAGCAGGGAAATCTCCGGGTCCATCTTCCAGATCCTGGAACTTAACAAACTTGCCAACAAATTTCAATCGCACACGGCCTGTTTCACCGTTACGGTGCTTGGCTATAATTACCTCACCCACCCCAGCGGTAGGATTGTTATCCTCATCAAATTCCAAACCGTAATATTCCGGACGGTATAAGAACAGCACCATATCCGCATCCTGCTCAATAGATCCCGATTCACGCAAATCCGATAGCATTGGCCTTTTTGAACCACCCGGCCTGCTCTCTACCGCCCGGCTCAATTGCGACAGTGCGATAACGGGCACATTCAACTCCTTAGCTACCGATTTTAAGGCACGCGATATGCTACCAATTTCCTGCTCACGGTTACCACCCTTACCATCAGCTTTACCATGCATTAATTGCAGGTAATCAATAATGATCAGTTGGATATCGTGCTGAGATTTTAACCTACGGCATTTGGCCCTAAATTCAAATATATTTAACGCCGGGGTATCATCAATAATTAATGGAGCTTGCTCTAAACGGCCAATTTTGGAGTGAATCTGTTCCCATTCCCACTCTTCCAAACGCCCTTTACGGATCTTCTCCTGCTCAATTTGGCTTTCGCCAGATATTAAACGATTCACCAACTGAACTGACGACATCTCGAGCGAGAACACAACAACCGGGCGGTTAAAATCAACCGCCGCGTTACGGGCGCAGGTTAAAACGAAAGCCGTTTTACCCATCGCCGGCCTTGCCGCGATGATAACCAAATCAGATTTTTGCCAACCCGATGTCATCCTGTCCAACTCCGTAAAGCCGGAAGCGACACCCGTTAAGCCATCTTTTTTATCTTTTAACGATTCTATTTCCTTCAGCGTCTCCTGCAAAATATCATCCATCTTACGCGAATCACGGCGAAGGTTATTCTGGGCTATATCAAACAAACCTTTTTCAGCTTTATCTAACAAGTCTAAAACGTCGGTAGTATCCTCATAAGCGCTGTTGATGGTATCGGTTGATATCCTGATCAATTCGCGTTGTAAGTATTTTTGGATAATGATGCGCGAGTGGTACTCAATGTTAGCCGCCGAAGCCACACGGTTGGTTAGCTCGGTAATGTAATAGGCCCCTCCTATCATTTCCAACTCGCCCTGTAAACGTAACTGAGCCGTAACGGTCAAAATATCAACCGGCGACGTTTTCTCGAACAAAACACGGATAGCCTGGAATATTTTTTGGTGGCTATCGCGATAAAAAACCTCCGGTTTCAGTATGTCAATAACCGATGAAAGCGCGTCTTTTTCCAGCATCAACGCACCCAATACAGCTTCTTCTAAATCAGTTGCTTGTGGGGGTAATTTACCCATTGTACTGGGTGTGGTACTGCTAAATCTGCTGCGTCTTTCGCCTGTAAAGTTTGACTTGCCTGCCGGGTTCTCGTTCTCAAAAATCATTAGCACAAAAATATACAAAAAGCTTTTGTATTCATCAACATTCAATCAACATCGCCATTTTTCGTAAAAAGAAATATGTGGAAATTGATGTTTTTAGTAAGGATTATAATTAACACCGTATGTTAGTTACATGTTGGTAAATTTAAATTCAATTTAATAATCAGCCACTTAACCCAAATGTTAATAACGTAAAACGGTGTTAAGTATTTTCAAATAACCATTATTAAGTTTAATTGTAATGCGCCCCAAAACCAATTAATATGCTAATTTTGCTGACTTATACATCAGTGAAATTATGAGTTTTAATTCAAGAGAGCCAAAAAGAGAATACAACCAAATGGTGTTCGGCATCCGCGCCGTAATCGAAGCGATCAAGTCTGGAAAAGATATCGAATCACTGTTCATCCAGCGTGGCCTTGGCGGCGAACTCTTTCACGAACTCCGCGCTTTATTAGTAGAGCACAAAATAGAATCACAACAGGTACCCATCGAAAAACTCAACCGCATCACCATGAAAAATCACCAGGGTGTTATCGCGGTTATTTCACCAATTACGTATCAAAAAATTGAAGATATCATCCCCATGGTATTCGAAAAGGGAGAGGTGCCTTTAATATTGATTTTAGACGGTGTTACCGATGTACGCAACGTAGGTGCCATAGCCCGCACCGCCGAGTGTGCTGGTGTACATGCCATTGTAGTACCATCAAAAGGTACTGCCCAAATTAATCCCGATACCATTAAAACATCCGCGGGAGCTTTATATAACATACCTGTGTGCCGCGAAAGCAGCTTACTACAAACGGTAAAGTTTTTGCAAGCATCGGGCCTCCAAATAGTGTGTTGTACCGAAAAAACAAACGATTTTATCTACAGCCCGGATTATACCGCACCCACCGCCATTGTAATGGGAGGTGAAGACGACGGCGTAAGTAACGACATCATCCGCATAGCCGATCACTTAGCCAAAATACCCATGTACGGCGAAATAGAATCCCTAAACGTATCTGTATCAACAGGCGTTATTTTGTACGAGGCGATAAGACAGAAGAGAGGGTAGGAAGAAGAATCAAGAGTCAAGATGCATGAACCAAGATGCCAGTATAAATGATAATATTATCTTATGATAGCACAAGATGAATTTTTACGAAAAACATTTAAGTTAAAGGAGGCGATAAAAAATTCAAGTGATATTAAAAAAGAAATTAAAGACTTACTTGATAAAGTTACAATAGATTTTGGACCAAGAATTTCTCCCATTATAGACAGAAATCATATTTATAAGATTTACCAGGGGAGACTTCATTTATTGGAATCAAGAGGGAAGTGGAATGAAAGTTTTGCAATTCTTTTTGAAAAAACTTGAGACTGTAGAGGGCAATTTGCCTATAGCTATTTCCACATTACGAACCGAAAACGAGTTATACGCAGTATTTACAGATAAAGATTACAGTGAGTGTTTTGGAATTATTTATTAAAGGTGAATAGTTTGTAAAGCAGTTGCGTATGCGATAGACTTAAGCTAACAGAAACCACCTATTAGCAATAAGAAGAGCCAGGAATCATTGACAAATCTGTCTTGATTCCTGGCTCTTAACTCTTGGTTCTTGTTATATATATTTCGTTCCAAACTTACCTTTTACATCTGCAACCACCTGCTTAACGTTTTGTTCATCTTCGCGTGGGCAAATGAGTAAAGTGTTGTTTGATTCCACTACGATAAAATCGTGTAAGCCTTTAATAATAACCAATTTATCGGAAGGTACGTTCACCATACAGTCTGATGAATCGTACATGATCACCTTTTCTGACGGAATAACCGCGTTGCCTACATAATCCTTTTCGGCAAGCTGGTAGATAGATGCCCAGGTGCCCAGATCGCTCCAGCCAAATTCCGATGGTAAAACATACACGTTATCAGCCTTTTCCATAATACCATAATCGATAGATATATTGGTACATTGCTGGTAAGCGTTGTGGATGTAGCTTTTCTCGTCTGGGGTATTGTAAACCGGCCTGGCATCAGCAAAAATATCATTGATCTCGGGCAGGTATTTGCCAAACGATTCAACAATAGCCTTAGCCGACCAAATGAAAATACCTGCGTTCCACAAAAATTCGCCACTTTGTACAAAGGTTTTAGCTATTTCCAGGGTGGGTTTTTCTGTAAATGTTTTCACTTTATGGAAATCACCATCAATCACCTTATCGGTATATTGAATATAGCCGTAACCTGTATCCGGCCTTGAGGGTTTAATACCCAAAGTAACCAAACAACCATGTTTAGTTGATGTAGCTAACGATTTTTCAATCGTACTCACAAAGCCAGCCTCATCTAATATCAGGTGATCGCTCGGTGCAACAACAATGGCCGCGTTAGGGTTAAGGCTCTCAATTTTGAAACAGCCGTAAGCAACGCAAGGCGCGGTGTTGCGCATTACCGGCTCGGTTAATATCTGGCCATCGGCCATATCTGGGATTTGTGTTTTTACCAGGTCGGTATAAATTTCGTTGGTAACAACATAAATATTTTCTTTCGGACACACTTTTAAAAAGCGGTCGTACGTTTGTTGTATCAGAGTTTTGCCTGTCCCAAGGATATCAATAAATTGTTTGGGGTGTGAGGTTCTGCTGATGGGCCAAAAGCGGCTGCCGATACCTCCGGCCATGATTATGGCGTAATTATTACTGTTCATTTTTATGGTGCAATTTTAACGAATATTTGCGTTGGTGAAATTGAAGAATAATTTTCAAACTACCGTTATCTGGGCTAAAATAATTTTCGAAAAAATGCACGAATAATACAAAAATTATTCGTACATTATACTTTGAATATCATATCAGTTTAAAAAAGTGAAGTATAAGTGTCATTTCTTTAAAAATTTTTGTTATTTTGATCTTTAATTTTTTATATACATCTCGATAATTTTATCATAATGATTGAAACGAAGAAGTCACTGTTCGATAATCTTCAAAATTTTTTTGGATTCGACAACTTCAAGGGTGAGCAGGAAGCTATAATCACAAATATATTATCAGGCAACGATACCTTCGTTATCATGCCAACAGGTGGTGGTAAATCAATGTGTTACCAATTACCCGCTCTAATGACAGATGGGATGGCTATTGTAATTTCGCCACTCATCGCGCTAATGAAAAACCAGGTTGATCAGCTACGCGCCTTCGGCGGATCAGACAGCATAGCGCACTTTTTAAACTCATCACTTACCAAATCAGAAATAACCAAGGTTAAAGAAGACGTACTGGCAGGTAAAACCAAATTACTCTACGTTGCGCCCGAATCATTAACCAAGCAAGAAAATATTGATTTTTTACGTTTAAACACGGTATCGTTCGTTGCTGTTGACGAGGCGCACTGTATATCAGAGTGGGGGCACGATTTTCGCCCGGAATACCGTAAAATACGCCAGGTGATCAGTAACATTGGCGATAACATTCCCATTATTGCCTTAACAGCTACCGCAACGCCTAAAGTTCAGCAGGATATTCAGAAGAACCTGCAAATGAATAACGCCACCATTTACAAATCATCGTTTAACCGAGGCAATTTGTATTACGAGGTGAGGGCCAAGCGCCATGTGCTAAAAGAGATAGTAAGGTTTGTAAAGCAGCACCAGGGTAAATCGGGCATTATATATTGCCTGAGCCGTAAAAAGGTTGAAGAGGTTGCCGAAGCTTTATCGTTGAATGGAGTAAAAGCATTACCGTACCACGCCGGTTTAGACGCCAAGGTTCGTGCCGATACGCAGGACAGGTTTTTGATGGAAGACGTGGACGTTATTGTTGCCACGATAGCCTTTGGGATGGGTATTGATAAACCCGATGTACGTTACGTAATTCACCATGATGTGCCTAAGAGTATGGAAGGCTACTACCAGGAAACAGGCCGTGCGGGCCGTGATGGTGGCGAGGGTGTTTGTTTGGCTTTTTATTCGGAAAAGGATATTGATAAGCTGCAAAAATTTATGAAGGATAAGCCTGTTGCCGAAAGGGAAATAGGTACACAAATATTAAAAGAGGTTATAGACTACGCCGAATCGGCCGTTTGCCGCCGTAAGCAGATACTGCATTACTTTGGCGAAAACTTTAACGAAGCCGGTTGTAACTGCATGTGCGATAATTGCAGCGCGCAAAAACAACACTTTGATGCCGAAGCGCCATTGCACAAGGCTTTAAGCCTGATGAAAAAGATTGGCGAAAAATTCGACGATCACCACATCATCTGTGTTTTAATGGGGGTTGATGGTCCGCAGGTACATAACTACGAGCATCATTTATTGCCAGAGTTTGGTTCGGGAAAAGAAGAAGGCGAAAACCTTTGGAACTCCCTGATGCGCCAGGCTTTGTTAAATAACTTTATTTCAAAAGATATTGACCAGTACGGTTTGCTGCATTTAACCAAATCCGGTCACGCGTTTTTAGATAACCCATACACGCTGCGTTACGTATTGAACAGGCCAATGGGTTCAACAGATGACGATGACGATACCGACGGCCCTAAAGGTGGCACAGGCGCGTTAGATACGGTGCTGTTACAGATGCTGAAAGACCAGCGGAAAAAGATAGCTAAGCAAAAAGGCTTGCCACCATTCGTTATCTTCCAGGATCCATCTTTGGAAGAAATGTGTACGCATTACCCCATCAACATCGAAGAGCTTAAACAAATATCGGGCGTAGGTGCAGGTAAAGCCATGAAATTTGGCGCGCCATTTATCGATCTGATCAAAATATATGTTGAGGAGCACGATATTGACCGCCCTATAGATATGGTGATCAAAAGCGCAGCCAACAAATCGGCCCTTAAGGTTTATATCATCCAAAACATAGATCGCCATTTATCGCTCGAAGATATAGCCAACTCAAAAGGCATCAGTTACGAAGATATCATCCGTGAGGTAGAATCCATCGTAAACTCGGGCACCAAACTCAACCTTAACTACTACATAGACGAGGTAATTGACGAGGATAGGCAAGAAGAAGTTTTCGATTACTTTAAAACCGCAGAAGTTGATTCGATAGAAGACGCCCTCGCCGAATTAGGCCCCAACGAATACACCCACGAAGAAATGCAGTTAATGCGCATTAAGTTTATGAGTGAATTAGGGAATTAAAATTGCGATACAATAAATGCAAAAATGCGATGGACTTCAAACCCATCGCATTTTTTTTATCCTATTAATTGCTTAGCTTAATAAGGGCTTTTAGCAGTTGCAACGCCAGCCGGAAGTACAAAAAAAGCTGGGTCAAGTTTCATTGGTTTAACAGTGGTAGCCACGCTTTCCATCGTAAACTGAGCATTGTCCACAATTATTTTTAATGGAATAGAATTAGCTTTAACTAAGTATGCATAGTAATTTCCAAATGCATGTTTTGTATAAAGCTTAGTGTCGACAGGTATTTCTGTCGAAAAATAATATTTCTGTATGCCACTTTTACAAGTTAACACTAATTCGTCACAAGCATATCCTAAAATAGTTGCAGCCGCTTTATGTAATTCAGAGCTAATTATCGTGTCGTCATTAACCGCTCCATCATTCCAAAATATGGTTTCCGAATTTGAAAGTTTATTGTAGAGCTTATTGTCAGTATTAACATATAATTGCCATTGCATCAGACTGCCATTTGCTTCCGATTTGTAATTTCCACCCTTCACCCAATAGTTCTGTATACTACCCATCATACCGTTAAACTGGCTGTCGGTAACATTTGGTAACTTACTTTTATAAGTATTTTGATAGATGACTTCGCCCTCAAAAGATTGAGCATAGATCAATACGGTAAATAAAACTAAATAAATGGTCAATAACGCTTTTTTCATAACTGATTAAGATATCGACTAATATACTACTTATGCACCAAATACCTAATCACCCCAACATTCCCCAACTTCTTCCTTGTCAATAAAATCCTCCATATAGGCTTCCCCTCCCAGCTATGTTTTAAGCCCTGGTCCTCTGGCGAAGTTAACTCCATCTTCTCCTTACTTGCTGTCCAAATCGAAGCATCATAATCCAGGTAAACCTTACTGTTATCAGGTAATGTAAAAGTGATCTTACCCGGCGTATCCAAATTAATCTCACAAACACTCATAAAGCTTTGCGTTAAACTGGTTAGGTTGGCAACTTCGTATTTGTCACTAACCTCAATTCCTTTGGCCTTATCCATTTTAAAGGTGCGTATCCATGTTTTTATACCAGCATCGGCAGGGTAAGCTTTCGCAATGTTCATACTCAAAGTAGTAATGTTTTTGTTTTGATCATATATAACATCGTTAGCGGCAAACACACCACCGGCACCCTCCTCTTTGCCATTAATAACAGGCAAATTATGATACGGAGAAGTATTGAACCAAAGCTTATATCTATCCTTACCAAAAGTACGTGCCGTGTAAGTGCCCGATCCTACATCAATAATAACTGGTAGCCCATTGGCATAAACCGTAAAATCGCCCACATCGTTATGGTTATGACTTTCGCCGTTATTGCCACCGTGGGCCGATAAGAATAAACCATTGTTTGATCTGGAAGCCATCAACTGTACATCGCTGTACCAGGCATCCTTAACATCGTCTTCCTTAGCGGGATAACTGGCGCAGTCATTTATGGCCGATAAATTATATAATCCCCGGGTACGATGGAACTGCTCATAATTAGTATTCTCTTCCGGAAAAGCATGAAACGCCCAACTGCCAAAAACCATCATTTGTTTATCATCCATATCCTTACCAAAACGGTAAAGCATTAAGCCATTAGGTGTAAGGGTAGGATGCGCATCGGCAACATTAATAAAGTACTTACCCGCGATATGCGTTTTATAGATATACGATCCCATTTTTTGAATAAACGGAACGTGGTAATAATTCAATTTGCTATTAGCATCGTGCAATAGGTTCAGCACATCGTAAACACAACCACCGGCGGCACCCCAATAGCTCGGGCCTTCGTCGCAGCCGCCATCAACACCTAAGCCGTTTAAATACTGGTCAACTATTTTAATGGTGCGGTTCATATCTTCCGCGCGTTTGTTGTCGTTTTTTTCTATCAGCAAAAAAGCCGCTAAGTAGTTTGATGCTATCCAGGGTGCCCAGTTATTCAATTTAGCATCCGGTTTGCCGCCACCCATCCAACCGTATTTGGCGGTTTCCATAGGCGTTAGTATGCGGCGGGTAATTTCGTATTTAATGCGCGGTCTGATCAGCTTAGAAGCCTTCTCCAATTGCGGCCCAACAAAATAGTCTGTCCACGCCATTACCGATGCTGTTTCGGCGGCAAACAGATCAACTATCGGGTCTTCAACATCGGGTAAACCTGCGCCTGCCTTTTGAGCGCCAACGTGCGCACTTATACCCCAAAAGCTTTCTTCGCTAATGCTCCATATGCCGTTTACAATCTGGTCAACAAACCTGCCTTTACCTTCGACAGATTCTGCCATCATCAAGTCCCAAAGCTGATTGCGTTTCTCAAACGATAGCTTTTCATAATCTGTACGGTTACCATTACGCACAAACTCAAGCATTACCGCTGCCGGGATATTTTTAAAATCTTTTTTTAAAGCGGCCTCGCCTTTTTTAATAAACATGGTACTTATGCTATCCGGCAATATCTTTTTCCAGCCTTCGGGCGATTGCGGGAAAGGGTGAAATTGATTTTGCGGAACAGGGTTAAGTGATCCCGGTGATCCTTCATAATTCTGAAAGAACTTTTGCAGCAGATCACGATGGGTGACTTGCGCCTGCAATTGCAGCGAGATAATTAAAAGTAACGCGATCGAAAATTTAGTAATAGTGGCTTTCATAAGCAGATATATATGGGTGTTTGAAGATAGAAAGATTTTTAATTTAAACCATTGCCCTAAAATACACTCAAACCCTTGATTGATGCAGTAAATGATACGGCCATGACAGAAAACAAACGCAATAGCTTTAACCCCATAACAGTACTTAGGTTTAGTATAGGCGTAATTTATTTATGGTTTGGCGTATTGAAGTTGTTTTACGGCCTAAGCCCTGCCGAGCAAATAGCATCACAAACCATACACCAGCTCACATTCGGCTTTCTGCCAGATCATGTAGCTATTAACAGTTTAGCCCTTTGGGAATGCACTTTGGGTATTATGCTGATACTTTGCAAATACATGAAAGTGGTTTTATTGATGATGTTTATCCATATGGCATTTACATTTACCCCATTTATCTTTTTTCCGCACCAAACCTTTATGCATTTGCCTTACGATTTTACGCTGCTTGGCCAATACATCATGAAAAACATCATCATCATTAGCAGCGGAATGGTACTATGGCAGCAATATGTAAAAGGTACCCCCATGTACTACGCCAGCCCGCTCAGCGAGCAAAAATAATTTTTATTTATTTTTTAGAATTAAATTCCGCCGGATACGTTCGGTTGGCTATTTGTAAAATTAAATACTGTTTTATTTATATTATTCGATTTTATATTCCTTTATATCGAACAATCTCAATATCTACATTAAAATACGATTAAACTATTGCCGCTAACTATCGTCATAGATGTATACAAAAACAAAAGAGATGGCGATCAGGAGAAACCAAAAACTAACAAACAAAACTCCACAGCCATCACATAAAAACTAAAATAACAAGACACATGAAAAAGTTAATGATTATGTCGGCAATAGCAATGAGTGGTTTAATGTATCAAACCGCTAACGCGCAAATAGGTGTTCATTTTAATATCAACTTAGGTGTAAGGCCGGTAGTTGTACAACAAGCCCCGGTTTACGATGCAGATTATTATTACCTGCCCGAAGTTGAAGCGTATTACTCAGTTAGTCAGCATTGTTACTATTACCAGGATGGTGGCCGATGGACCTCGGCCGTATACTTGCCGGGCGCTTACCGTAACTACGATTGGCAACATGCTAACCATTACGCGGTAAGGGAGTCACGTCCGTATTTACATAATGATGTGTACCGTGCCAGATACGGTGGCTTTGAAGGCCGCAGAGATTGGAATAACCGCGACAACCGCAGCACAGTATATGCCAATAGGGATCGTGTAGATCACAACCAATATCGTGGAAACGATTATGGTAGAAATCAACAAAACAATAATCGTGGTAACTATGGCGACAGAAATGATCACCAACAGCCACAACAAAACAATAACCGTGGTAACTATGGCGACAGAAATGATCATCAACAACCACAACAAAATGATAATCGTGGTAATGTAGCTGGCCGTAACGATCACCAGCAGGCACAACAAAATGACAACCGTGGTAGCATAGGTGGCCGTAACGATCATCAGCAAGCACAACCTCAAAATAACGACCGTGGTAACAACCGTGGAAACGATAACAACAGGGGTGGCAATGATAGCAGACAGGGAAGAAGCGGAAGGATCTAATTATTGATTACCCAAATGGCCGTCTCAAAGAAATTTGAGGCGGTTTTTTTTATACCTTTTGTTTTTTAAGGCGTATATAAAAAGTTGTTCCCTTTATAGGGTCACTATCAAACCAGATCTCGCCGTTATGGCTCTCAATAATTTGCTTGCAGATAGATAGGCCCAGCCCGAATGACTTTTCGCCCGCGGTACCCGGCCGCTTGGCCTCGGTAAACATCTGGAAAACTTCGTCCTTGATCTCGTCGGGTATCCCAATGCCGTGGTCGTTTACCGCTATCTGGATATCTCCATTCTCAATGGTGATCTCGGCGCTGATCACAGCTCCCTGCGGACTAAACTTAATAGCATTGCTGATTAGGTTACTAAAAACCCGCCATATCTTTTCCCTACTGATGTACAATTCCTCCGGCGATTCCAATACATGCAGCATGATCTTTTGGTTCTTTTCCGCAGCTTTAAACTTTAAAAGCTCAACGCTATGGCTCAGCAATAAATTAATGTCCACATATTGCCTGGTCGATGTTTTTGATGAAAGAACGCCCGTAGCTTCTAATATTTCGTTGATCAATTCTAACGAGTTATTGGTAGTGCTTTGTATCAGTTGTAAAAGCTCAACCTGCTCGCTATCCAGCCCCGGTTCCATCAGCATCATCGCGGTAAGCGATGCAATACCACCAATAGGGTTACGCAAATCGTGCGATACGGCGCGTAATATCCGGTCTTTCTCTTTACCATTGTCCTCCAGTTCAATTAACGATCTTTCTAATTGCTGCTTCTGCTCGGTAACCGTTACATTAAGCTCGCTCAACATTTTAACATTGTGTTTTGATCGTTTCCAGTTCAAAAACACTAACAGAATGATAATCAAAGCCATCACCGCGTAAACAAGGGCTATAATTAAATAGGTGTGCTGTAGCTTATTATCGCTTTTTAAGGTACTTATGGTTGATTGATTTTCCAGATCCTTAAACTGCTGGTTAACATCGCTCTCCTTTAATTTCAGGGTAGCTTTAGTTACCGAATCTTTCATCGCATCGAAAGCGTTAAAGTATTGTACCGACTTCTTTAAATCATTTTTCCGCTGGTAATATCCCGCCATCAAATGGTTCCAATCTACCTCGGCATCAATGTTCTTTACGCTATCCAGTTGGATCCGGATATTCTGGAGCAGATCAAAAAGCATTAACTCTGGCTTTTTTTGATCTACATATAAATGAGCAAGTGTTAACTCCGTTAATTGGGCATCGCGGTTGTCGTTACCTGGTTTCAGGTTGGTTGCAATACTCTTTTTAAGCAACACCTCGGCTTTGGCAAAATCTTTTCGCTCTAAATATATCTTGGCTAAATTGCCATAAACAACACTGCGTGCAACCTCAATTGTATTGGCCTTATCGGGATATTTTGATGCATGGCTATCAATAAACTTCAGCGCCTTGTTATAATATACTTCTGCATGGTTAGGCATAAAGGTTTTTTTATAGCTCAAAGCCACATTATCCAATAATTCCTGACTGCGGTAAAAAGTAGCAAAGTTATCGTTGCAGTTTTTATTCTCCTCAAAACTTTGTAAAAAATGGCTGGCGGCAAGTTGATAATGCTCTTGTTTGTACATGATCATGCCCATGTGATAGCTGTAATCGCCTATGGTACAACTATCAAAATTATTGCGCCCAATTATCCTGCCTTTATAATAATACTTATAAGCCTCGGGGAAACGGTTTAATGCGAATAGTAGGTCTCCTTTTGAAAAAGCAGCTATGCCGTATTGTTTGGCATATTTCTTTTCATTATGGGTAGCCTCAATAAGAGCCTCAAGGCTATCGGCATATAATAAAGCTTTTTCGTAATTGTGAGTTGTGACGTAATGATAATAGCTGTGCAGACGATAAAACTCAAACTTATCCCCAACATCAACATTTTTTTGATTGGCGATTACTGAATCTATATAATGAATCCCCTTTGCCGGGCTGATATCATATAACCGGTTAGCAGTATCAATAAACTTGGTTGTTTTATTAGCAGGGTTAGGCGAATGCTTTTTCTCGCATGAAGACAGAGCAAAGAATAACACGCACCATATCAAATAAATAAAAGTAAGGCGGTGTTTTCCAGTAAGATGATAGTTGCCGGTAATATAGGGCATTACTCTAGTTTAATTCCCAAATATAGCTTTTTGCAATTATTTTAGCAATCATAACTGCTGTATAGTGAATAAATTACAAAGTATTATAATCAATGTTACTTATTTAAATGCGTTTTCGCCGGTAATATCCATACCTGTAATAAGCAGATGTATATCATGCGTACCCTCATAAGTTATTACCGATTCAAGGTTAGCCATATGGCGCATGATCGGGTATTCGCCCGTAATGCCCATGCCGCCAAGCATTTGCCGGGCCTCGCGGGCAATGGTGATGGCAGTTTCCACACTGTTACGCTTAGCCATTGATATTTGTGCCGCCGAAGCTCGGTTTTCGTTTTTCAATACACCCAATCGCCAAACCAAAAGCTGCCCTTTGGTTATCTCGGTTATCATTTCGGCCAGTTTTTTTTGCTGTAGCTGAAAGCCTGCTATAGGTTTGCCAAACTGCATGCGCTGTTTTGAGTAACGTAAAGCAGTATCGTAACAATCCATAGCACAGCCTAAAGCGCCCCAGGCAATACCGTAACGTGCCTGATTTAAGCAGCCTAAAGGACCTTTCAAGCCTTCAACATTAGGCAACAGGTTCTCTTTCGGGATCTTTACATGGTCAAACACCAACTCACCCGTTGCCGATGCCCTGAGCGACCATTTATTATGCGTTTCTGGAGTGCTAAAACCTTCCATACCACGCTCTACAATCAATCCTTGTATTTTTCCTTTTTCGTTTTTAGCCCACACCACGGCAATATCAGCAAATGGAGCATTTGATATCCACATCTTAGCGCCATTCAAAATGTAATGGTCGCCTGCATCTTTAAAATTAGTGGTCATACCGCCCGGGTCCGATCCATGATCAGGTTCCGTCAAACCAAAACAACCCATCAATTGGCCACTGGCCAGTTTAGGCAGGTACTTCTTCTTTTGTTCTTCAGATCCATAAGCATAAATAGGATACATCACTAACGAACCTTGTACCGAAGCTGTTGAACGTATGCCCGAATCGCCACGCTCAATCTCTTGCATAATAATGCCGTAGGCAATATAATCTAAACCAGCCCCGCCGTATTCCACCGGGATGGTTGGCCCAAAAGCGCCAATCTCAGCCAATCCCTTCAATAAATGCTTTGGGAACTCCGCACGCTGAGCATAATCCTCTATCACGGGGCTCAATTCGCGTTTAACCCAATCCCTCGCCGACTGGCGTATCAGCTTATGCTCATCACTAAGCAATTCATCCAGTAAATAATAATCAGGAGCTTCGTACAAGTCGGTTTTAGCCATGGTTTCAATGTTAGTGTACCAAATTTCGACAAATAAGGCTAATGTAGCAATAGCGTTTAAATCAACTAAAGTTAGATTGGGCTTAAAACAGCCCCTTTTTGGGAATAGTAACCGCTTAATTAACCAGCTAAATATTCATTTCCCCTTTAGGGGGTTAGGGGGCTTTTCTATACCTTTACCTTCATGATCAAAGTGGCATTACAAGGCGTCAAATTTTTCGCTTACCATGGTTTTTATCCCGAAGAGCAAATTCTGGGTAGCCATTTCATTGTAGATGTATCAGTCGAATTCCCACAGCAACATCATTACGATGATGATGAGATTGCCCACACCGTAAACTATGAGCAGCTCAACGCGATGGTACAAGCCGAAATGCAACACACCCGCAAACTGCTCGAAACCGTAGTACAAGGAATCATCGACAGGGCGAAAGCCGAATATCCCTTTGCCGAGATCATCAAAGCCAGTATTACAAAATTGAATCCGCCCTTATCGGGAGAAGTAGCCTCATCATTTATCCAGATCACCTACCACAAACCTAATGACGACCTTCAATAGCATAAGCGCCGATATATTACAGCAGATTGAATCCATTGCAGGCGAAACTAATACTTATACCAGCCACGATGACCTGGAGAGATACAGTCACGATGAAACTGAAGATCTGCATTATTATCCAGAAGTTGCCGTAAAGCCACAAAATACAGAGCAGGTATCGGCCTTGCTCAAATTGTGTAATGAGCACAATATCCCGGTAACGCCACGCGGCGCGGGTACAGGCCTAAGCGGCGGCGCATTGCCCGTAAACGGTGGACTTATCATCTCAATGGAAAGCTTCAACAGCATCATCCAGATTGATGAGCGCAATATGCAGGCCACTGTTGAACCGGGCGTAATTACCGAAGTATTTATGAATGCCGTTGCCGAAAAAGGCTTACTCTACCCGGTTGACCCAGCCAGCAAAGGCAGTTGTTTTATTGGGGGTAACGTAGCCAATTGCTCAGGTGGGCCTCGTGTGGTAAAGTACGGCACCATCCGCGAGTATGTATTGAACCTTGAAGTAGTTCTGCCTTCCGGCGAGATCATCTGGACGGGTGCCAATACACTTAAATACGCATCGGGTTACAACCTAACCCAACTGATGATAGGCTCAGAAGGGACGCTCGGTATAGTCACCAAAATAGTAGTTAAACTCATCCCTAAACCAACTTTGGATGTTTTAATGCTGGCCTCATTCGTTACTAACGAACAAGCTTGCGGCGCGGTCTCTGCCATCTTCCGGACAGGTATAATCCCCTCAACTCTTGAATTTATGGAACGTAAAGGCGTAGAGTGGGTGATACAACACGATGCTATCAACTTTACTTTACAGGATGGTATCAACGCCTACTTGTTGATAGAAGTTGATGGTAATAATCAAGATATCATATTTGCCGATTGCGAAAAGATCAATACCGCTCTCGAAGAGTTTGATTGTAAAGACATTCTTTTCGCAGATTCATCCGCCCAAAAAGAAGAACTCTGGACAATCCGCCGGACTATGGGCGTATCAGTAAAATCCAACTCCATCTATAAAGAAGAAGACACCGTAGTACCCCGCGCCGAGCTACCCGCTCTCATCAAAGGCATCAAAGAAATTGGAGCGAGGTATGGTTTTGAATCCGTATGCTACGGCCACGCCGGCGATGGTAACCTGCACGTCAACATCATCAAAGCCGGCATGAGCGACGAAGACTGGAACACCAAACTCAAAGACGGCATCCGTGAAATTTTCCAGTTAACGGTATCCCTGGGCGGCACCATCTCCGGTGAGCACGGTATCGGTTTGGTTCAAAAAGAGTTTATGTCTATCAAGTATCCCGATATTAATCTGGCTCTGATGCGGGGGATTAAGGGGGTATTTGATCCTAAAGGAATATTGAATCCGGGGAAGATATTTTAACGATGGAAGATGGAATAGGTAAGATGGAAAATGTAAATACATTAAATCACATCTTCCATCTTACCTATTCCATCTTCCATTCTAATTACTATTCATAATCAACCTCGGCTCATCATAACCAATCATCTTTTTGCGTTGCTTCTCGGGTATCGGGCTTGATTTTCCTGCTTTGTAATCATAACTGATGCAAACGGTTTTGCCGGTTGTGCAAATATCTTCTTTGCCGTCAACAATCTTCATCAAAATATACTCTACATCAAAGCTGCTGTTACCTACACGGGATGTACGTACATAGCACTTAATTTCATCGTCGAGCGTGATGGGTTTGCGGTAGTCTATTTCAGATCGGCCCAAAATGATACCCATTTCATTCCAATCCCATTCAATAATGTTGCGCCAATAGTCGCCGCGGGCTATTTCAAAGTAAGTTAAGTATACGGCATTGTTCACATGTCCGAATGCATCCATATCTGAAAAGCGAATGTGAATTGGGGTACTATACTTAAAATTGGCAATATTGGGAGTCATAATCGGTCAATATGTCTGTAATAAAAATTATCTCACGACAAATTGTCGCTTAAAATTACTGTTATCCTGAAATAACGTGCTAAAAAACTGATTGGTATATCAATTGATTAGTATGCTACGAAGATAACAAAACAAAAAATTAAGGAGATATAAAAATGACATTAGTAAAATTTGCAAACGGACCAAAGAATAACGGTTTAAATCCATTATTTACAGATGTATTCGATTCTATATTGAACGATACTTTTTTAAACGACAGGTTAGTAGCTAAAACCCCAGCCGTAAACATTGCCGAAACCGAAAACGAGTTTCATATTGAGCTGGCCGCGCCGGGTTTAACTAAAGAAGATTTCAAGATCAGTGTTGAGAAAAACATCTTAACCGTATCTGCCGAAAAGAAAGCCGAAACCGAAGCTGCTGATAAAAAATACAGCAAAAAAGAATTTAGCTACAGCACATTCAAAAGAACCTTCACTTTACCAGAAACTGTTGATTATGCTAAAATTGACGCGGCTTACACCGATGGTATTTTGAAACTAAATATAGCTAAAAAAGAAGAGGCTAAAATTCAAACCCGCGAAATTGCTGTAAAGTAATTTCTAAAGGTTTTCATACATATAGTTCATGTTAGTATATGTGATACCGTGCGCGGATTAGTGTTAAAGATTAGTGTTTAGCACGGTATTTCATATAGGTTGTTAGTTTAGTTTGAAACGGGGCGTTGTGCAAGCAATGTCCCGTTTTTTATAAGACTATGTTATTGCTTTTAGGTACAAAGCAATAGCATGTATGCAAGACATACCTGTGCTGCAATTATGATATAGAGATTCCGCAGATTTAACAAAAATCAAATTTATTTTAATACCAATTATTTATAGCAATAATTGCGATACAAGTCCATTATTTAAGCAAATTAAATTTTTTCTTTCCACATGGCTTAAATTTTTTCTTTCATAGTTTTTAGTATTCACAATTAATTCACTACTTTCCGTTTTTAAATAACACTTACAATATTTTAAACCGGATAACTGTATGAATATTAAGTTTCGCTTAATACTGATGAATTTTATGCAATTTTTTGTTTGGGGCGCATGGCTACTTACTGTGGGTGCGTACTGGTTTCAAAACAAAGGATGGTCGGGAGCGCAATTCGGGGCTATTTTTTCTACTATGGGTATCTCATCTATATTTATGCCTGCCCTTGCGGGCATCGTATCAGATAAATGGGTAAATGCCGAGAAGCTATATGGCGTATTACATATTTTAGGCGCGGCAAGCTTATTTTGTGTACCACTGGTTAACAACCCAACAACATTTTTTTGGGTGATATTGGTAAACATGTTGTTTTACATGCCAACTTTATCTTTATCCATCACGGTAGCCTATAATGCTTTGAAAGCCGAAGGTAAAGATGTTGTTAAAGATTACCCGCCCATACGTGTTTGGGGTACCATTGGGTTTATTGCTGCTTTGTGGGTGGTAGATATCACCAAAAGTGAAACATCGGCCAATCAGTTTTATATCGCATCGGGTGTGGCTTTAGCGTTGGGGTTGTTCGCGTTTACGTTGCCTAAATGTCCGCCTCTGTTAGGTAAAGAAGGTAAAAAGACTTTGGGCGAAGCCTTAGGATTAAAAGCTTTTGAATTATTTAAAACACCAAAATTTGCTATATTCTTTGCTTTTTCGTTGCTTTTGGGTGCAGCCTTACAACTGACAAATGCATACGGTACCACCTATATTTTAGATTTTGCGAAGAACCCTGCTTATAAAGGCATGTTCGCGGTAGAGCACTCAAGTGCTATTATATCTATCTCGCAGGTATCCGAAACCTTGTTCATTTTAGCTATACCTTTCTTCCTGCAAAAATTTGGCATTAAGAATGTAATGCTGTTCAGCATGCTGGCCTGGGTTTTACGTTTTGGTTTGTTCGCCTTTGGTAACCCTGGCGATGGTTTATGGATGATCATTTTATCGTGCATTGTTTACGGTATGGCTTTTGATTTCTTTAACATCTCTGGCTCGCTATTCGTGGAAACACAAACCACTCCCGAGATACGCGGAAGCGCACAGGGTTTGTTTATGATGATGGTAAATGGGTTTGGCGCTTTCTTCGGGAGTATTGGCAGTGGTTTCATAATCGATCACTTTTTCACCCATGCCGATGCTACAAAAGACTGGCATGGCATATGGCTAACGTTTGCAGCTTATGCTTTGGTAATTGCTATTATATTCCCGTTTGTGTTTAGGTATAAGCATAATTTGACATTGGCACATGCGATAGAGGATGCACACCCTCCGATGAGAGGCGGGCTTGATTCGCCATTGTAGAGCCCCAGCCCCCCTGAAGGGGGAGCTTTTGATTGGTAATATTTATGAAATTGAGAACCGGTTATATCAGCCGGTTTTCGTATTTTTGTATTATCAGGACTTCACCGATTGGGAGTAAGATTTCACTGATTAGTTATTTGAAAAAACACCCATATATACCCATAATTTATTATTTAAGTTACTGAGGTTATGATAGTTATTAAAACTTAATAAATTATCAATTTCATAATTAGAGTTTTAAAATCTGCTTTAAACACCCATAAATACCCATGTGTTTATGACGTTTGCGTCATGACCCGATATGAGAATGATAATTGGGACCTTTAATAAGCAGCGTTGTAACCCCGCAATAGAGCAACGGTGAAACACCCATAAATACCCATAATTTGTTATTGAAGTTATGCGGGTTAATTTGCACTAATCAGCACATTTTTGCTATTTTTAGTGGCTTAATCTTATCATGAAAAAACACCACCGACATGAAAACGACTGCCTGAATTGCGGCTCCGAGTTACAAGGCCATTATTGCCATACTTGCGGGCAAGAAAACCTGCATGTTAAAGAGCCTTTCTGGCATTTTTTGAGCCACAGCATCAGTCATTATTTTCATTTTGATTCTAAGTTTTTCGGCACGCTTAAACCGCTGCTTACACAACCAGGGCAGTTGACCCTGGATTATTTGGCGGGCCGCCGGATGCGTTATCTGCATCCGGTGTGCATGTACATTTTTGTATCTATCATTTACTTTTTGGTGGTACCCAAACTGCACCCCAAAGTTGATAAAGAAACCCTTAAGGAAAGTAAAGAAAGCTCTTTAAAAAACGATCATCAAGTTAAAGATAATGGGATCATAAAAATAGATGATTCGGATCTCGTTATAACAAAGCCCGGTGTTAAAGACACCACCAGCGCCCTGGCAAAAAATATCATTAAAGGTGTAATGGCCGAACCGTTAATAAAACGGCAGTTAGTTATTGATAGTTTGCAAAAAGCCTATAATACAAAACCATCTGAGGTTTTAAAACAACAATTAGATAGTATAAAAAAGATCAATAAAGAACAAACCCAAAAACTGGCTGATAGTAAAGTGGATGAGTTTATTAACAAAAGCCAACACAAAGGCTTTTGGAATAAAATATACCACATGTATAAAGCAAGCAGAGCACCGGAGTTTAAAAAGGAATTGGAGCATTACAGGCCCAAAATATACTTTGTTTTGATGCCGGTATTCGCGTTTTTTTTAATGCTTAATTTCAGGCGTAACCATCGCTATTATGTTGAGCATATTGTGTTTACCATCCACTTTTTTACCGCTTTCTTTATATTTGAAACCATAGTCGAGCCTATCAATTATTATATTTTCAGGCAGTCCGACTTGATAGACATACTCATAGCTGCCGCCATATTTTGGTATTGCTACCGTGCGCTCAGGTTATTTTACCAGCGTGAACGGTGGGCAACCATCCGTAAAATGATTACGCTATCGATATTTTATGGCATAGCGTTCAGTATCTCTATCGGCACAGTTTCCTTTTTTGTTTATTTGATCACCGATTAACTTCCCCTATTACATGATCATCGTAATACAGTGTATAGATAAAGTAGGTATTGTAGCGGCCATATCTGGCGTATTAGCCCAACAGCAACTCAATATCATTTCCATGCGCGAGCATGTGGACACCCAGGAGAATCGCTTTTACATGCGCCTGCAAATTGAGCAGCATGCCGATGAAAGCGCGCTTGAAAGGGCCATGCAGGCTGTATTACCACAACACGCGGTTATCAGCATCAACCCTGTTCCGGATAAAAAGATAGTGGTAATGGTTACCAAAGAGTATCATTGCTTAGCGGATATACTGATCCGTAATTATTTTGGAACCCTGGGTGCATCTGTATTGGCTGTTATAGGCAACCATGCTACTTTGCAGGATATATGTAAACGCTTTGATGTACCTTTCTTTTTAGTTTCGCACGAGCAAAAAAGCAAGCCGGAGTTTGAGCACAACATGATAGATGTTATAAAGCAGCACCAACCCGACTATATTGTGTTGGCTAAGTTTATGCGAATATTATCGCCAGAGTTTGTGGCCGAATTTGAGACAAAACTTATTAATATACACCACTCCTTTTTACCCGCGTTTGTAGGCGCAAATCCATATAAGCAAGCTTTTGAGCGCGGTGTAAAGCTAATTGGCGCTACGGCACATTTTGTTACCAACGATTTGGACGAAGGGCCCATAATAGCGCAACAGATCATCCCGGTAAACCACTCTTTAAATGCCGCCGACATGATGAAAGCAGGCAAAGAAATTGAAACTTCGGTACTGGCTAAAGCTTTACGATTGGTTTTTGAAGATCGGGTTTTTGTTTACAAGAATAAGACGGTAGTGTTTGAATAGTGACTATTGGCCACTATTCTTTAACACATCAAATTCCTGCTGCGTAACTTTGAATACGGAGCCGTGGCGGATACCTTTGGGTAGTACTAATTGATCAGAAATGTCGATCCAGTTCTTTAAATCAGTTGACTCTATCGCGCCGTATTTGTGCTGGGTATATTTATCGAAATATACTATCCATTTGTTTCCAATTTTAAGCGTGGTTGGGCCTTCGGCCCAGTAATCGCCTGTGATTTTTGGGGTTGGCGGGCTGTATGGGCCGATTAGGTTTCTGCTTACAGCTATACGCAGGTTCTTCTCAGCGGGCTGTTTGGTTTCGTTTTTAAAGAACATGATAAACTGGCGGCCGTCTTTCACAATCGTAGCATCTATACTACTGAAATGAGGATCGTACAAAACCTTGGTTTCGCTGTAGGTTTTGAAATCCTTTGTGGTTTGATAGTAGATGCGGTGATTGCTCTTTTTGCCTTCGGCAGAAGTATCAGATTGGGCAAAACGACCGGGGATGGTTGTTGCCCAATACAACATATATGTTTTGGTCACATCATCATAAGTAAGCTCGGGTGCCCAGCAGTTTTGTGCGGTTGGTTCTTTTTCCATCACCATCAGTTGGGTTTGTTCGCTCCAATGGATCAAATCCTTTGAACTGGCGTAGCCTATGCCCCTATCGGTCCAGCTATCAGTCCATACCATATGGAACAAGCCATCGGCACCGCGAATGATGCATGGGTCGCGCATGATCTTATCCTTTGATACCATTGGTTTCAAAAATGAGCTATCGCCTTTTAGGGCCTGCCATTTTAAGCCATCTTCGCTGTAGGCAAGGTGAAGGCCATCCTGTCCGTTGTTTTTGAAGTAGCTAAAGAGGTAGATGTCTTTTTGCTGAGCATAGGTGCTTATCGCGATAAACAGTGTTATGATGGAGAGGAACGTTCTTTTCATTGATTTATCTTAAGTGTGTCATAGCGAGGGACGAAGCAATCGCGAACTATACAGAGCCGCTTTGCCTACGTGCGATTGCTTCGTTCCTCGCAATGACAGGTGTTGATTATTTTATTTCGACTTTGATATCCTTTTTGTTATTAGCAACGGTATTATAAGTGAGTACGTTATTTGCCGGGTCAAATCTCCATTTTGCAGTTACTGCTGATTCTTCCTGCACCGAGTTTTCAAATTTTGCTCCGTGTATCCTTAATACGTAGTTATGTACCGAAGGTACAAATTTACCTTTAGGTTTATCAATGGTTATTGCTAATCCATTAGTTGTTTGCGATGTTGTTATGTGCGTAATCGAATAATCTCCGTTCTTGTATTTCAAACTTAAACCATCATCCTCATACAAATCAAACGATGAGTTTTTGCCCGGCCAAATGTCCAATGTAATCTGGTCAACCGGTTTCTCATCCATATATTTCATTTCAGGTTGCATTGGAATAATTGCTCCCGCCTTAATGTAGATAGGCAGCTTATCCAAAGGCGTTAACACATGCACATATTGCTTACCGCTGAATTTTTCGCCAGTCCAGTAATCATACCAGGTACCTTCCGGGAAATAAATTGTGCGGGTTTGGGCGCCTTTAACGGTTACCGGGCAAACCATCATGGAGTTGCCGAACAGGTATTGATCGCCTATCTGGTAAACTTCAGGATCGTTCTGATAATTCAGCACCAGCGAACGCATCAATGGCATACCAGTTTGATAAGCGGTGAAGGCGTTGCTGTAGATGTATGGAACTAATTGATAACGCAATAGATCGTACTTTTTGAAGTTTTTCAAGGCTTCGTCGCCATAATTCCAGGGTTCCTTGTAGCCGGGATGGTCAAAGCCAAACACAAGCGCTACAGGGCTAAAAAAGCCAAACTGTGTCCAGCGGATATAGAGTTCCGGATCGGCAGGGTGCTCAAAACCGCCCATGCAATGCGCCCAATCGGATACTCCAGAAAGGCCAATATTGATACCCGCTTTAATAACCGGGGCAAAGTATTGCCACTCACTCGGCCAGTCGCCGGCGAAGATGTAGGGATAACGTTGGATACCGGCATAACCTTCGCGGGTTTGATTCATCCCCCGGAAGCCGTTTAAATCCTGAAATTTAAGGAATGGTGCCTTCGCGTAAGCTACCGGGAAAACGTTGTGCAGGTTATCTACAACCGGGCCCGAAGGACCAATCTTTTCGCTTTCATTAGCCAATGCACCAAATGCGCTCCCCTCGTCGGTTTTTAAAAATTTAGCTCCCATTGAGCCTACCTTCATTACGCCGTTGTTCCACCACCAGTCAACCGCTTTTTGATCGAAGAAGTTAACAAACTCGCCAGGGCTATCCTTTTCGGGATAAGTAAAACCCTGTTGTTGTGCCTGGGTAAGCAGGTTCAGCTTCTTGGCATTATCAAAACGCGGGCGAATGTGTAAACCAACCATCTTAATATGATTGGCATACAGACTGTCAAACATGCCTTTGGGGTCTTTAAAAGTTTCGCGCCATTCAAAAGTAGTAGCGCCCTTGCCCCCTACTTCACCGAATAAGCGCCAGGTAGAGTCGAGCCAAAGAATATCAACCGGGATACCCATTTCGCGCATGCATTTGATCAAAGCGACCGGATATTTATCTGATGTAGTTTCCTCGTGGCCCCAAACACCGCCGGAATAGGTACCCATATGTAAGCCAAAGCCAAAACGGGTTAACATAGGCGATTTACCCGTAATAGAAGTATAGCTATTTAAGATAGTTGGAAAATCCGGACCGTAAATGAAGTAGTAATCCAACTCGCCGCCTACGGCCTTAAACGAATAGGCATTGGGTGATGATTGCCCCATATCCCACTCGGTAGCGTGTGAATTGTGCAGGAATATGCCATAGCCCTTAGTACTCATAAAAAATGGTACGGGGCAATAGTTAGCTTCGAGGATGTTGTATGCACCTAACAGGTTATCACGGCTTTTACCGCGACCTACGTTAAGCTTTAGCAGTTTATTGCGCTGGTCTATCACGTCCATACGCTCACCAAAACCGAAGAAGTGTTCGTCTGCGGTTAAATCTTTAGTAACACTTATTGTATCACCTTTATGATGTAAACCACCTCCCTTTATATATTCAGAAGATAACATGATACCTTGGGTATTGCTTACATTAATTTTAAATGTGGACTTTAGAATACTTATAACTAAACCTGATGTTTGAATTACGTAAGATTCTTTATTATCAATAACTTTATAATCAACCGCTGGCCAGGTATAATTCTCCTGCATCAAATGTTCATCAGCTTCAAATTTACGCGACCAGCTTGCGCGAACACGGAACATAGTTGGCGAACAAAACTCAAGCCTAACATCAGCATTCGCATTTGAAAACGACAGCGTATTGCCTTGTTTTTTATAGCCTGATTTGTAAGCGCCTATCCCTGTTTGAGCATTAGCCTTAACGATGAAGATTAAACAAAGAGCAAGGAAAATATATTTGTATCTGATCATATGAATATATAAACGTCATTGCGTGGTACAAAGCAATCCTCTAACTTGCAGAGCGGCTCTGCCTAAAGAGATTGCTTCGTACCTCGCAATGACGCGATGGTGATATTGTGTTATGCAGATATCTTGATTCCTGCATCTTGATTCTTGACTCTATTTCTTTGCCAATTTACTCAACTCAGCACCAGCCAGCAAATAGCATCCTAAGCCATAATCTTCAAAATCGGGAATATTGGTGTATGATACCGGCTGGCTATCTTTAGGCTCTTTACCCGTACCTTGTACAAAGCCTAAAAAACCTTCGGGGTGTAATGAGCTTTTCTCCATCGCGTTCCATGCTTTAACTATGATTGGCTGATAGGTTTTTTTATCGATCAATCCGTTATTGATACCCCATGCCATTCCGTAAACAAATAACGCTGTTCCGGTTAGTTCCTTTCCACCAAAGTGTGTTGAATCTTTCAGGCTCACGTTCCAATAACCATCGGTGCGTTGTAGCGGCGCAATGGCTTTGGTCATTTCCAGATAGGTTTGCAAATATTCATTGCGGTGAGGGGCATTTTTAGGGATGATGCTTAATACCCTTACCAAGGCCGCATAAACCCAACCATTACCGCGGCTCCAATAGCAATTAGCACCATTTGGTTCCTTATAGGGTGGTACAAAGTCTTTATCTCTCCACCATAAATGCTCGGTAGTGTTATATAAGCCGCCGCCTTCAATAGTTTTGGTATGATTGTACATGGTGTACATCTTTTCGTAGTATTTTGGGTCGTCTTTATAGATCGCACCTAATTTAGCGAATATGGGCATACCCATTTGTATGGCATCAACCCAGGTCCAATCGCTGTTTTTATCTGTTGCTACAACCAGATCCATACATTTCTTGATCTTTTCGATACGCTCCGGTTTTGGGTCCAGATTATACAGATCAATATAAGTTTGACCGCAGCATTGGTTATCGGCATTTTTGGTATCAACCGAGCCGCGCGGACTCCAATTGTGTTTTTCGCCCCATTCAACAGCATAGTCAACAAATTTTTTTTGAGGATTAACTTCGTTTAGGGCCATTAACCCCTCATAATAAACAGCACGAGTCCACAGTTCGCTGGTACGCGTAATGGGTACACCGGTAGCGTTTTTAGCAGTAACAGAATCACCTGCATCGGGCCATTTTTTCATAAAATAGCTATTGGCCAACTCCATATCGGCAAATATTTTCTTTTTGGATGGTATTTGTTGCGCGCTCGTAGCCGATGCTATTACAGCAAAGCCAATAGCTGCTATTCCCAAAATCTGTTTATTCATTTTATACTGGTGTTATAATTATGGTTTATGATAGATCTCTATTTCATTGATACCCAATACCGATTTACCTTTCGGGTCAAGACCAACACTCCCTGCATCGTCTTTTTTGCCGGTTACCTCAACCAAACCTAATTTATCTTCCTGCGCGGTTGCTCCAGCCAGTTCAACAGTTAAGGTACTGCCTTTAGTTGCTTTGAACGGAATGGTAACATAGCCTAAACTCTGTTTGGTTGTACCGGAAAATACAACTTCATCGCCCACTTTTATTTTAATAGGATATTTCTTAGTTCGCCAGCCGTTCAGTTTCATGGTAATTTCGCTAACGGTTTCAGGTTTATCAAAAGTGTATTTTATCCAGGCATTAGCCAAAGTACCATCATTAACCCAACTGGTTAATTCGTTATCATCATAACTCTTCTCAGCATCCGCGGCGTTTGAACCTGCTGTAGCGCTTACTACCGTTACCGGGATGCGGCTTACAGTATATGACGGCCCGGCAGGCGTTGGCCCTCTTTTTAACGACGCGGTTAAATCAGAACCGGGAATAAAATTAGCCAGACCATTATCCACAGCAAAAAGCTTAGAATCAAACGTAACCGAAGCAGTTTTTAAACCTTCTGAAGCTGCATTCAATGTTATTTTTCCGGGTATAGCAGATGAGCGGATGATGACACGGTTAATACCCCCTGCAACCGGCAGGCTCTTAGCCAGTATAAAATTATCCGGCGCACCGTGAGCTATACCGCCACGCCATTCGGCAGGGCCGCTTAAGTTAAAATCTATTTTATTAAAAGCCGTTGGTACACGGTTGCCAACGGCATCTACCACTTCAATATCAACCAAAGCCAAATCAGCGCCATCGGCTTTTAATCCGTTAGGGCCGGTGTGTACAGTTAGCTTTAAGGCAACAGCTTCGCCTGTGGTTTTCTTTTCGGTTTCGCTCAACTTGTTGCCTTTGGTATCATAACTAATGGCTTTGATGGTGCCGGGTTGGAAAGCGATATCTTTAAAGGTAAATAAAAAGTGACTGCTTTGCTCGCCAAATCCTTTTGATTTACCGTTCACAAACAGCTCAACCTTATCACCTGTAGATACCACCATTACGTTCTTTTTAACATCTTTAACGTAATTCCAATGGCCTATAATATAGCTGTGGTTATTGGCAAGATCAACCCAGCCATCCCACATTACCTGGTGCGCGTAAAAGGCATCCTTGGCAATCCGCATGGCATCAACCTCGCCACTGGTACGGTAGTTTTCTTCGCCACGGAAGTGGGTGTTAGAATCCGACCAAACGATGTTTACACCGCCCGAACTTACCCGCTTGCCGGTTCCCGGCCTTTCGTGCCAGTAATCAAACCAGCGTGCCACATCTTCGGCCGCGAACGAATCCATGTTATGGTTATACGGGCCGGGTTCTTCTTTACGTTTAGGACCAGCGCCATCTTTGTGGTAAGGCGGGGTTAATTCATCCCAATAGGTACGTAAACCCTCATCGCGCGAATACTCATGCGCCCAGAATGGGATACGAGCGCTTTTATTAATGTACAACATCTCGCCGCCGTATTCGGCAATTTTACTATCCAACATTTCGCGCGAGCCGGAGGCACGGCCGCCATTCGGGTCATATTCGTCCCTGATGGCTTTCATATTTTTCATATGCTCTTCGCTTACACCTTTATTGCCGGATTCATAGAACATGATACTCGGGTTATTGCGGTTGTAAATAATGGCATCGCGCATCAATTCCAAACGCTGCTGCCATTGCCTACCCTGTGAATCGCCTTCGGCATCTCCCGCGGGCATAGATTGTATCATACCTACCCTATCGCACGATTCCACATCCTGTTTCCAGGGTGTGACGTGCATCCAGCGTACCAGGTTTCCACCACTCTCTACCGCCAGTCCATTACTATAATCACTCATCCAGGCTGGCACAGAAAGGCCAATCGCGGGCCACTCATTGGTAGTGCGCTGCGCGTAACCATGCATTTGTATCACCCGGTCGTTCAGTTTAACCATACCATTACCAAACTCTGTTTTGCGGAAACCAGTTTTGGTTTTAACTACATCCACCACTTTACCATCAACTTTGATGATGGTATAAACGGTATACAAATAACCATACCCCCAGCTCCAGAAGTTAAGATTGCTGAGTTTTGCACTGGCTTTAAAAACTTTAGTTTCTCCGGCAGCTAAAGTATTTTGACCGCCATCAAACGTTTTAATGGTTTTACCATCCTTATCATCAACCCTAACTTCGTATTGAAAGTTTTTTGATGTTGGATATTCATTTTTAACCTGAGCCTCGGCGGTTACAATTGCCTGTTTGCCAGCGATATCAAAATCTTTGGCGTAAACATAAATACCCGTGGTTCCCAGAGTTGAAAATAAGGGCAAGGTTTGATATAATTTGCCTGTAACGTGCAGAAATACATTTTTCGCTATACCGCCATAATTGGCGTAAAAATTGGCGTTATTCCAGTGGTAACCTGCATTTGTGGCTTTCTCTTTGTAAGTCCAGGAGTTATCGCACCTTACAGCCATTACGTTTTCTGTACCGCCAAATTTGAGGTATTTAGACAGATCAAACCCGAAAGCCATTACGCCATTTTCGCAGCGGCCAACAAATTCGCCGTTAAGGTAAACCTCGCCTGCCTGGCGGATACCTTCAAACTCAATAAAAATTTTTTTATCAGCATAATTGGCAGGCAGTTTAAAATGCTTGCGATACCAGGAAATCCCGGTACTCAAATTATGGATATCAACCTTAAAAGCGTCATCTTCGTTTGATGCATGGGGCAAGGTTATACTTTGCCAGTCTTTATCATTAAAATCTGCTTTATCTGCACCAATAGCATCGCCATGGTATAATTTCCATCCGGGATTAAAACTGTACTTAACACGGTCGCTATCTATCGTGGCTGCTTTAACTAAACAAGTAAAGCTTAAGCTGATAACAGCAGTTAACATGATGGATTTGAAAAACGATATTTTTTGCATTGGTTAAAATGGTTAATTGCTTTAGAGAGCAATTGAAGTGCTATGTTAGGGTTTATATTTCGAAGTATTATCCTGTAGTATCCTGTTTGCTTAGCTATTGATCTTGAAAATGAAGGACGAAGCCGTCATGTATTTCCCTCCTTGCGATGCTGTAAACAAGTATTCGGGCTTACCATCTTTTAATAACAATTGTGGTCTTTCGAATCTTCCGTATTTTTTAAGGTACGATGGTGGTTCGGGTTGTTGAATGTAATGCGGAGCATCGTAATAAGCAATCTCTGGCTCACTCCATTTAGTTCCGTTTTTAGAATCCATCAGTAAACCATATTCATGATTAAAGATGCCCATATCGCGACATATCATGTTAAACTTATTATGTTCAAGCCATACAAAGGCATCTTCCATTTGCTTATTGCCTGTGCCTCGCTTACTAAAATCAATTATCGGGTTCCCGGCATATTTTACATACGGCCCTTCTAATTTATCGGCTACAGCCAAACCATATTTGCGGTTGCCTTTAATGAGCGGATCGGTTGATTGTTCGTATTCTTTTGTATTCCAAGATTTGTAGAAGAGCATATACTTGCCATGATGCTTAACAACGGCCGGGTTTGTTGTGCAATGATCATCCCACGCTCCTGTTTCTCCCGGCAATAACAGGGGCTGATCGGGACGGATCCACGGGCCATCTAAACTTGGCGCAGTTGCTAATCCGATGCGTTTGGTATCGGTTTTACCGTTTGAATTGCCCATAAAAAACAAGCAATATTTATCGCCAAGTTTAGTAATGAATGGGTTATGACAGGTAGTGGCATCCCAAAATCCTGGCCCACGCGGAGCTAATATGGTTTCAACGAATTTGAATTCTGATTCTGGTGTCTCCGCTATAGCATGACAGATCTCCGAACCGTTGATCCAGCCGCCCATTTTCTTTTTGGCAACCCATCGCGAAAAGAACACATGCACCTTTCCATCAGGGCCATAAATTGGGCTATTGCACCAAATATAATAACCATCCATCTCCAAGGCACGGCCAACAGGTTTAAGCTTTTTTGAAAAAGCGGAAACTTTGCCCGTTTCTACATCGGCTGCAAAGCTAAACTTTGGAGCCAATAATAAACCAGCCGAACCTATGGCAATTTGCTGGAGAAAGAGTTTACGATCCATACTGTTATTTGTTTAACAAATAATCGTTCAGTTTTAATTCTGGTATTGATTTGATGCCTTTAATAACATTGGCTGTAGCAACCCTGGCACCGGCTTCAATGGTATGGGTAGCATCGGTGCCGTAATAGGTAGCCTTTACTTTATCTTCGCCTTCGGCATCGTATTGATCACAAATCAATTTATTCAGATCAATATAGTATGCCCCAGATTGCTGCGCCGCTTCTGCAACCCATTTGCCGTAGCTATCGGCATTGCGGTGTACCTTACCATTTGTCCAGCTGTTTTTTGGTACCGGCGGACAAACAATTACAGTCGCGCCTTTAGCCTTTGCCTCAATAACAAACTGGCGGATATACCAACCGTAAGAGTGCACCACCTCGTGCTGTTTGGTTAAATAATTATCTACTTCCTGTGTCTCTTCACCATTACCACGGATAGTTCCGCGGGCACGGGTGCTGTCAACCACCGGGCTGGCATCGTTGGTGCCGAACTGTATAATGAGATAATCACCCGCTTTAATTTTAGGCAATACGGTTGCCCATAGCTTAGGATTATTCCTGAAAGTACGGCTACTGGTACCACCTAAAGCATCGTTTTCAACTTTAATTCTGCTGGTATCCATATACTCCCATATATAATGCCCCCATCCCCATAAACCTGTAGGCCCCTTACGCTGCCCATCGTCCTGGCCATTTTTTACGGTAGAATCGCCTATCAGAAAAAACGTAGGCTTATTTTGCAAATGCACAAATGAACTTAATAAACCAACAAACAGCAGCGCCGCTATTGATACTTTCAATTTGATATAACTCATGGGAGGTAGATTTATTTTTTGAGATAGTTATTCAATGTAACATTGGGTTGTAGTTTCAACCCATCAACAAAAGATTGCGCACTAATAACCGCACCATCTTTATTGGTATGGGTATGATCTTTCCCGAAAAGGGCGAAAACCTGATCGTGAGTTAACTTATCGTATTTTGAAGCGGTAATTTCGTTCAGATCAACAAAGGCAACACTTTCTTCGTTAGCTACTTGTTTGGCCCATAAGCCGTAATCTTTATCGGCACGTTGTATTTTACCATTCTTATCCCATTCCCTTCTCGGGATCATCGATACCACAATTGGTGTAGCGCCTTTGGCTTTGGTATCACGAATAAATTTACGGATGTACCAGCCATAGCTATGTACTACTTCAACCACATTGTTTGGCCAGTTCAATACCAAAGAATCAGCTCCGGTGCCTTTTAAAACACCACGGTAACCAGCTTTGCTTGTATCAGGTTTTGAACCTTCGTTGTGGCCAAAACCCATAATTACATAATCACCCGGTTTAAGCGCCGAGTAAACTTTATCCCAACGGCCTTCTTTAATAAAGGTGCGTGTACTGCGGCCAGCGGTCGCGCTATTCACCAGGTCAATTCTGGTAAGATCCAAATGATCGGCAATAGTTGTTCCCCACCCCCACAGGTCCTTATCGTTGTTGTGCATTGTCGAATCGCCAATCATATAAAGAGTTGGCTTTTGTTGAATTTGAAAAGCAGCGAAAACTACCGTTAAGGCAATTAATGGTATTAATATGTACTTTTTCATAATTTAAAATCTGTATTGTCATTGAGGTATAAAGCGATCGCAAGCTGGTTTATTAACTCTGTATTGTTCGCGATTGCTTCGTACCTCGCAATGACATTTTGTATATAATTCTATTTAACATCAATAGTAACCGAGCCACTTTGCAAGCCGGCAACTGTAGCTTTGACTATAATTTTGCCCGAAGGTGCATTCGCTTTTAAAATAGCGATGCATTTTCCTTTAAAGGTGTGCCTTTCCGGCGAGGTCATGCTTTCCTGATTAGCCAATGAGCCATTATCGGTAAACGCTACCAAACCGGCACCTGTTGTACTAAAAACCACAACTTTATCCGCAATAGGACAAGGGATACCTTTGGCATCAACAATCGTAGCTGTTATGTACGATACATCATCCCAATCGTTAGCTATTTTTGATTTATCAGCAGATAAGATTACTGCGGCAGGTTCACCCGCGGTTTGCAATTCATCTGTTGTCACTTCCCTGCCCTTATTTTTACCTACTGCTTTAATGGTTCCTTTTTCGTAGGTCACGTTCCAATCGCGTGGTGAATCATCAACTGGTTTTGGTTTTGATCCTAACGATTTGCCGTTTAAAAACAGCTCCACCTCATCGCAATTGCTGTAAACAGATACGCAGGCATCATCGTAGGTGTCAAAGTCAGTAGGTGTCCAATCGGCAACTACCGGGCCTACGCCTGCGTTTTCTTGCTTGCGCACAATGTGTACTACCGGCTGAATTGCCCACCAGCTTTGGCGTTGATAGGTTAATGGGCGCCAATCGCCTGTACGGTCAAATAAACCCTGACCGTTAACTACGTTTGGCCAATCGGCTTCGCCTAAGTAATCAATTCCCGTCCATAAAAACTGACCAGCCATAAAAGCGCGATCGCGTAAAGCAAGCCATGCTTGTTGTGTATGTCCATTTTCGGTACCTATCACTTTCCAATTTGGGTGTGCTTCGTGCGCGGCAACCAATTCATTTTCACGGTAGTTTTGGCCCACTACATCCATTATTGCTGCAAAGCCATTATTATATACCTTTGAAATCCCCGGGCGGAACAGGGCCATTGTAACTGGCCTTGAAGCATCTGTTTGATGAACCAGGTTTTGCAGATCACGATACTTTTTAAAGCCTACCGAATCGTTCAAACTATCGTGGATCTCGTTACCAACGCTGTATATTACAATAGATGGATGGTTCCTGTCGCGCATTACCATATCGCGGGTATCACGCTCCCACCACTCGTTAAAAAACTGGCCATAGCCGTTTTCGGCATGTTGCTTTTTAGCTGTCCAGGTATCTAAATTCTCATCCATTACCAAAAATCCCATCTGATCGCACAGATCTAAAAACTCTGGCGACACCGGGTTGTGCGAGGTACGGATACCATTTACTCCAACTTCTTTCAATAGCTCCAGTCTGCGCTGCCAAACTCTTAAAGGCACAGCCGCTCCAACCGCGCCGCCATCATGGTGAAGGCATACGCCTTTGATCATCACCTTTTTACCGTTCAATAAAAACCCCTGCGCTGCGTCAAATTTAGCTTCGCGGATGCCGAAGGTTGTGGTTTGATTATCGACTACCTTATTGGCAACTATAATCTGATAAAGCGCTTTATATAATACCGGGTTATTTGTACTCCATAATTCGGGTTTGTTAACGTGTATATCATCGTCAATAGTTATAGTTTTTCCAGCAGCGATTGTATAGCTCGCCAATTCAATTTTGCCACTTACTATATTGCCTTTTGCATCAAATAATTGTGGCTTCAAGGCAAACGTTTTGCTATCTCTGGATTCATTTACTACCGTAGTTTGCACATGCACTGTTGCCCTATCTTCGTTCACATCAGGCGTAGTTACATATACACCCCAGGCATCAATATGCACCGGATCAGTAACCGTTAAATGAACATGGCGATAAATACCCGCCCCTGTATAATAGCGTGAAGCTGGCTGAATGGTATTATCAGCCTTTACTGATATCACATTTACTTTGCCTTTACCAAAGTTTACATGCCCGGTTAATTCGTAATTCAGTGTAGTATAACCATAAGGGCGTTTACCTAAATGGTAACCATTTATCCAAACATCGCTATTGGCCATTATGCCATCAAAGGTTATGGAAACACGTTTTTGCGCATAGGCAGCATCCAGTTCAAAACGTTTGCGATACCAGCCAATTCCAGATGGTAAAAAACCACCGCCACGGCCCGATTCCGCGTTATGGTCTATAGTCCCTAAAATGCTCCAATCGTGCGGAACATCTACATGTTTCCATTTAGAATCGTCAAAGGCGGCTTTTTCTGCTCCGCCGGCATCGGCCTGTACAAAGGCCCAGTCTTTATCAAATAACAAAGTTTGGCGACCATCGTGCGTTTGGGCTTTCGCAGATATTGACGATATGAGCAACAAGCCTAAGCTTATATTTTTTACAGATTTAAACATCATCAGAATATATAGATTGTTGTATTTATGGTTTCTTAGGTTTCGGCTTTAATTCGTCGGGACTGTCTTTGGTATAAGTAGTAAACTTCTCTTTGGAACCTGTTTCAAAAATATCTTTCACAACAGCAAGGTCAACAGCATAAACCGGGTTAAACTTTGCGGATTGCATGTATGTTTGTAAACTATAATACAATTGCCTTGCCGCCGGGCGGGTAGCATCGATCTCGGCAGAAAGATCAAGGCTCGATACGATAAGTTTACCTTTACCTACCTTTGCTTCAAATAAAAATGCCAGTCGGCGGTTTAAAAACCAGGTGTCTATTGGCTGTACAATAGGTTTAAACCCCTTCGGGAAATCTTCCAGTATCATTACCTGTGCCTTGTTGGTTGCATCCCACCATTGCAAATCGCTGTGAAAACTGGTTGGGAAAGCAGCTAAAGCCGGATTAGCCGGATCGCACAAAATACCCAGCGTATGCGGCGGCCTCATTTTAAACCACGATGTATTCCAGAAAACCGGGGTTAAGCTTTGTATCACTTCTTTACCTTTAACCACCTTACCCGAAGCATTCAGGAATACTTTACCGCCAGAGTTTAAAACATCCTCAGCTTTTTTATCCAATATAGTGGTGTAGTAAATATCTGTCTTTTTCACTTCCGGAAGTTTTTCAGGGTACACCCAGAAATCCCAGTCGTTTATGTAAGGTGTTCCTTCAATTGATATTTCCAGATTTAGTTGTGATGCCTCGGTAATTTTGCTCAAATCAAAACGGATGGCTCCTACCGGTGTAGTATTACCGATAGCAAAACTTTTCTTGTTAAAGCCCCCTTTAGCAAGTGCTATGCCTTTGGAATTTGTTATTTTCCAAATCACATTCTTATCGGTTAAAGCAGTAGCGCCGTAATTAAATAGCTCGGCATCGGCTTTAAAGGTTTCGTTATTGGTATATACAAATTTGGGAATACGCGCTAATGGAACTACAGAATTACAGAACCTGGAAAATTGCGCTGGGGTGATATAACCCTTCTCGTCCCAAAAAGCATTTAATACACCAATTAAGGCAGTTCCTTGTCCGGGATAATCATTTAATGATAGCATTTGGAAACCTGCATATCCCGGTGAACGCAAAGCTGTCTCTATTTCATTTTTATAGCATAGCGCTTGTAATTTGCCCGATGCCATCAGAAATTGTTCGGCCTGATCACCTATGCCCCTGTCGCCCAGATCTTCCTGAAAAAGTTCGAAGTTTTTAGCGCGGTAAACACCCGTGTATTTTTTGATCTCTTTAAAATCGGGATACACACACCACTGGCCCATTTCGTGTACAACAAATGGAACCTGGAAAGCCTTATCTTCATCGTAATTAGAAACACTTTCGGGCTGGAGTTCCCATTTTAAACCGCGGGCGTTATTACCGGCCCTAACCATGTATTCGTTATTCAAGATAACCGGCCAGCTACCACCTACTGATGCACCTGTGTACAAATGGCGGCTATCTTTTGCTTTCCAATAATCATTAAACTTAGTTAGATATTCTACCTGTTTGCCACGTGGTTCGTTGCCATAAGCCATCATACAGAAGGACGCGTAATTGCCATAAACTTTATCCATACGATCAGTCTCGTCATAAATAAACTGGTCAATAGGTTTTTTATCGCCAATTGATGTACCGTGATTGGCCCAGCTTGGCCCTTCCACATGCAGATAAAAACCCGCTTTATCGGCAGCAATAAAAGCGGCCTCGGGCGGGCACCACGAGTGGAAACGCATGTGGTTTAAACCATGCGCCTTACATATCCTGAAAATACGTTCCCATGCGGGTACATCCATATTGGCGTATCCGGTTAACGGGAACTCACAGTTATTAACCGTACCACGCAAAAACACCGGGCGACCGTTGATCTGGAACTGCTTCCCAACTGCCTTAAACTCACGCATTCCAAACTGTACTTGTTTTTCGTCGCTTTGATTACTACTAATTAGCTTGGCACTTAGCCTATATAAAGCCGGATTAAATTCGTCCCACGGTAGTATTCTATCGCCCATTGGCAAGTCAATATCAATAGCGTTATCGCCTTTGGCTAACTTTATGCTTTTAGTTATAGGAATTACCGAAGCTTTTTGAGCTGAGTTAAAGCTTATCGCCGAAAGCACAAGGCTTGCATTGCCTGCTAATTGGCTTTTGATCTGGATCTTGATATGCGCTGTCTTATTTTTCAGATCGGGATATACCTGTATATCATCAAAATAAGTACTTGATCCTTTTACCAATTCTATCTTACCGACTACTCCATTCCAGTTTCCCTGAGTATGATCTGTCAGGCTGTGTGAATCCTGGCCAACATTGATCTCTTTGATGCGATTATCTATCCGTAATGTGATGGTGTGTTTGCCTACCGAGATAAACGGGGTCAGATCAAACACCTGGGCTACCACCATCGTGTTTTGCATGCCCACTTCTTTATTATCAACCCAAACATGGGTTTCGGTATGAGCACGTTCAAGGTTTAAAACAATGCGTTGCCCTTTCCAGTTAGCCGGAATAGTTACATCTTTTTGGTACCATGCCGCACCTGTATAATGCCTGGCTGGTGTTAACCAAAACGGCACTTTTATATTACCCGGCTGGCGGTATTTGGCCATACGCGGGTTATAATACCAAGAACTATCGTAGATACTGCCCGTCCATTTTGTTTTTAGTGTGATGTTGTTGCCTTGTAGGTTTTCGGCCATTGAGCCGGGTAAATGGATATGATCATCCAAAACTTTGCCGAACCATTTTTCGGACACACCTTTATCTAACGAATCAATTTTAAACCGCCAGTCTCCCGCAAGGGAAATTGAATGTTCATTGCCATTGGCAAAAGCTGATAACAGAATTGTTACCCAAATGGCTGATAAAAAAAGTAGAAAATATGATTTAAAAACTGATCTCATATGATGGTTTACTACGCTCGCTATATTTATTGATGCTTTAACACACATGATTAAACATCACTTTGCTATACAACATCACTAAAAAGTGTTATAGTGACAAACTAAAGCTGTTTTGCGGGGCATAAAGTTGTAATTGGTTAATAAAACCGGCTTATCCCCGTTTTTATTTAAGACTATTTTAGCTCATCTATTTGAAACGGGCAACCTGTAGTGTCCTGCTTGGATGCCTTTAGAGGAAACCATTTAATCGGCAACAATAAGAAAAGCCACCTTCAATTTTTCAATCAAAGATGGCTTATAACAAGTTAGTGGGAATATTTAACCAAGTTTCAAAACTCTTACCAGTTAAACGGCAGATAATAATTACCAGCCATCAACTTAGCTTGCGCAGCTGCGGCTTGTGCCGGGAAACCATCTTTATTCAATTTATCAAATACCTTATTAGCTAAAAACGATGGATCGTTACGGCGTAAAGCTATGCGTAATAGATCTGGCCAGCGCTGGCCTTCGTATGCTAGTTCTAAACCGGCTTCAAGTATCAGCTTATCTTCCATGCCTTGTACATCTGTCATAGCAGTTGCGGGATAATTTGTTAAGCTGGCACGGTTCCGTATACCAACGTTAACACTCCAATCGGCACTGTAACCAGGGTACGGGCCACGGCCTTGTCTGGCATCAAAATCATAAGGCGGCACATCAAATGTTTGCTGGTTATTAGTAACATCCTTAGCTGTGGTATTGGGCACATCATAATTTGCCAAATCCTTATCAAAAACCTGCCTGATACCATAATTTAACAAAGCGTAAGCAATTTTGCTGCGGTTATCACGATTCGCAGCTTCGGCATAACGAAGTATTAAGCCACCTGCACGCATTAAAAACCAGCGGCCATATTTATGCTGTACGCCAGCATCCTGGTATATGTACAGATTCTTCATGATCACGTTTTGGTTATTAAATTTATTATAAGCTCCGGTTGGATCGGTATAACTAAACTTGCCACGTTGATCGTAAGGGAAACCATTGGTCTGTCTCTGGCTGTTCCAGTTATCTATCGCGGTTTGTGATGGTTGTACTAAGTACCTGCCACCTGAGTTTGAGAAAAGATCAACAAACGGATCTGTCGGTTGGAAACTTGAATCAAAGTTCATTATCCATAACCATTCGTTATCAAACAAGCTATCCTGCGGGCGGGCAAATATAGAGCGCCAGCCTTGTGTGTTACTATTGGTAAGAGAGTTTATATCATCGCCTTTGTAACGGGTATAGCTCACAAACAAATCATTATTTAAGGCAGTTTGATCAAAAGATATTCTATAGGTTGGGAAGTTATCCGACCTTTTTTGTATATATGGGTACTCAAGCGCTGCTTTGTAAGCTGTTGCTGCCGCATTATAGTTACCTTGCCACAAGTACAGGTCTCCTAAAACATAGTTCTTTTGTATAAAAAAATATTTGGTGTTATAGCCATCAACGGTGGCGATTAATGATGAGCTTGCTCCGCTGGTTACAGTTGATGCAGCAGCATATGGGTCGTGGTATGGAAGTGGCGCTAAAACATTAACAAGCTTAGTTAACAGATCGCTAAAGGCTAAACGCGGAAATTTTGATGCATCTTTTAAATCGTCAATGTTAACAAGCGGATCTGTAACATAAGGTATATTTCCAAAATGGATCCCTAATTGCAGGTATAACCAGCAGCGCACCGCAGCAACATCGGCATAGCGTTGGTTATAATCAACATCAGTTATCTTTTTATCAGCGCGCATCTTATCAAAATTGTACAGCACATCATTACAATTAAGAATAATACTGTACATAGGTCTTGGATCGGCCCATGGATTGTTGCTGGCAGCGGTTACCGTATGCTGACTTAAATCGATCAAACTTTTATCGGCATTGGTGGTAACGTCCATTAAATCGGCACGTAATTCATTTAGCAAAACATATTGCTCTGCTATGCCTATTAATTTACCGTATATACCTATAACCGCTGAGTTGGCATCATATACGTTTTGATAGTTGTTTGATATATCAACCTCTGATTTAGGTTGCAGATCAAACATTTTTTTACACGAGAACATGATGGATGTTAGGGCCATCAACATAACCAGGCCTATCTTTCCGTAAATATTTTTCTTCATCATCGTATTATTAAATTCTCTGTTATTCAAATTATAAACTTAACCTCACTCCTATTTGTACCGATTTAAACACAGGCTCCAAACCTGTATCTATACCTTGTGTAAGCACGCTTTCGGTAGCGCTAAATTCAGGATCGTAGCCTAAGTATTTTGTAAAAGTAAGCAGGTTATTACCTGTAGCATATAATTTAATGCCTTTAATACCACGTTTGCCATTTACAGGTAAATTATAGCTTGCTGATAGTGTACGAAGGCGAATGTATGAACCATCTTCTATCCATCTGTCAGAAAAGCGGGAGTTACCTATCGGGTCACCATAAGAAACTCTTGGTACGTTGGTAACTTGTCCGTCAACCCTCCAGCGGTTTAAAACATATGGGGTTTGATTATAGAAATTCTTTTGCGACTCTAATTGCTGCCTCACATAATTAAATAACTGGCCCCCTTTGCTAAACGTAAATAACGCGCTAAACGAAACCCTTTTGTAGGTAAGTGTTGAGTTTAAAGCACCGGTAAAATCGGGATTTGGGTTACCAATCACCTGCCTATCTTGCGAATCAATAATATTATCGCCATTGATATCTACAAACCTAACATCACCACCTTGTGGGGTAGCTATTAACCCGCCTGATACTACCTCTTTTGTTCCCGAAGCTACGGCCTGGGCGTTAGAGGCATAAATACCATTTGTTTTGTAACCATAATATAAATTAGCCGGCAAGCCTACCTGGGTTAATATGGTAGCTCCTGCAAAATTAGTGGTCATGCTGTTATTAGGTAGCTGGGTTATTTTGTTGCGATATTTAGAAATGTTAAAACCTGCATCCCATTTAAATTGAGAGTGGTTAACTATTCTGTAATTTACTCCTAATTCAATACCCTGGGTACGCATACCACCGCTATTGGTTACCGCAAAGGTAAAACCAGATGCCGCCGCTTGCGGCTCGTTAATAAGCATATTTGATGTATTGTTTTGATAAACATCAAAAGTTATAGCCAATCTTTCGTTTAAAAGCGACGCATCAATACCTATATCTGCCTTTTTATTTGATTCCCATTGCAAATTAGCATTGCCAATGTTACCCCTCACCAAACCTTCCTGACCTAATAAATTTTGTGATACATAGTACTGCCTTGCAGTGTAATTGCCAATATCATCATTACCGGTTAAGCTATAGCTGGCACGTAATTTAAGTAATTCAACAAAGTTGATGTTTGACATAAATTTTTCTGAAGATATTAACCAACCTGCTGATAAAGATGGCAATACCGCCAGCTTAACACCATTAATTGATAGCGTATTTGGTATTTGAGTGCCAAATTTTGACGAGCCATCAACAGCCATATTGTAAGAGAAGAAGTACTTATTAAGCAGTTGATAATCAATACCTAAGTAAGTATTTAACCAATTTGAATCACCTAACTCGCCGCCTGTTGTACGTAGGGCATTAACACCGGTACCCACGCTTATAAATTGATCGGTAGCCGAGTTATAGCCGCGCGTTACATTAACATTACTCTGGTTATCCAGATATCTTACACCAACATTAGCGGTTATGTGATGAATACGGCTAAACACCCTATCATAACTAAAATGGGTATCATTATACAAACTGAATAAACGTTGTACCTGGCTACCTAAACGGCTATATAAAATTGCATTTTTGCCATTAACAGCTACCGAACCAAGGGTATCGGGCAATACACCGGCACGTGGTAAAAATGTACTCTCTCTGGCTTTATCATAAGTTACTGCAAATACTGATTGTAATGAAGAGTATTTATTAAACTTAAATTTAAAATTGATGGCGCCTAAAAACCTATATGTTTTAGCTACATTTTGAGCCGTATCAATAATTGACAACGGGTTACCAACATTAAATATATCGAGGTTTTCGTAATTTGGAGATTCTGAACCTACACCATTTACCTGATGTTGGCGCTCAAACGGAGCCTTAACCTGACTCAAGAAGATCGGATTTGATTTTGGGGAAACACCCTGATCAAACAAGTGCTGCTCATTATAAGTAAACGAAACGTTAGCGCCAATGCTAAACTTCTTGCTTAAATTTAAATCGGCGTTAAAACGTGTATTGTATTTTTGCGACGAAGTGTTATCTGTTACCGCCCCATCATTAGCATAACCTAACGAAAGTGTATACCGGGCAATATCATCACCACCAGATACCCTTAAATAATAATTTTGGGTTAAACTGTTTTTTAATACATCTTTTTGCCAGTCGGTATTGTTATGATAGTTATAATAGGTACCACTGTTAATATTATCATTCATGTAAGGCTGCGCTTGTATCTGCGCATCAGTTTGTCCGCTTGATTTTAGCATATCCGAAAGGTAAACCCTAAAATCGTTAGCACCTAAAACCGGCATTTCTTTAGGTTTAAAATTGTATCCGGAGTAAATTCCGAAATCAATTTTAGTAGCCAGATCTTTACTGTGCCCTGTTGTTATTAATATAACCCCATTAGCAGCCTTCGTACCATATATTGATGCACCATCTTTAATAATAGTATAGCTTTCAATATCATTCTGATCTATATTGGCTAACGGATTATTGTAATGCCCTCCTATTAACGAACTACCATAATGCGCATTATCATAGATAACCCCATCAACAATAATTAAAGGTTTGTTGGTTGCGTATAATGAGTTATAGCCGCGCAAAAATAAATCGGCACCAATGTTGGGTGTACCAGAGCGCCTTACCACGTTCAAACCTGCTACCTGGCCTTGTAAATAGCTATCCGGAGTTTCTGATAATGTTTCCCAACTGCCTTTGGTATCTACTGTTGATACGGCTTTGGTTAAACTGTTAATAGGTTTAGGGCCAAATGGCATAGTTGCCTGGTCGTAAACGGATATAAAATTTTCATCGTATAATGATGTTGATATCGTTTTACGCCCTTTTAGTGGTACTTCTTTTGATTGATAGCTTGGCGCTGATATAGTTAACACTGCTGAGTATGATGGAACCTTTATGGTAAAGTTTCCTTTTTCGTTAGTAATAGCAGCCGAAAAATCAACTACCGAAACGTTAACACCAGATATTGGCTTACCTGTTGCAGCATCCCTGATGGTTCCGCTTACTTTTAGCGCCATAGCATTTTGCCTGGCTATAGCTGCAGAATCAGGTGCTTTTGTTGTTGCCGTATTATTGGCTTTTTGGGCCATTACCGTTACCGATAACACCGAAAGAACACTAAAAAGCGATAATATTTTAAACGATTGAGTAAAAATGTTCATAGTTATATATCGGTTATGGAAGAACAGGAATAAGTTTAACATAGTCAAGCGATAGGCTGTTGGTACCACTTGTTGTGTTATTGGCACCAGTTAGAAACATAAATTGTGAGCCATATTGGGTTACCGTATACGTACCTATTAAAGTTTCGCTGTAGTTTAATAATGGCACCAAAGTATATGGGAAAGTGGCAGCCGTAGAGGTCCCAAAATTTAGCTGTTGAGAGAAAGCTACCGCACGATCATTTATTGCACGCCAGTAAACCTTGTAACTTACGGAGTTCATATTAGGCACAAAATATAATGCCGAGAATAATGCCGTTAAAGTACCGGTTCCGTTAGTTTCAATAAAAATATCGCTAAATGGAACGCCGTTGTTATCTAACTTGGTACGATATAAAATATTACCGGCTTTATCACTACGGGAAAAGCCAATAGTACTTTCACCCTGAATAACAATGGGAGTAATTTTATCTTTCAATCTGTAAGGTACACTACTTATTACATAAACAATACCGTTACTTGCATTGTAGGTTTGTACAATATTGGCTTTGTTAATGGGCACCTTTACATTAAATGGCGAAATAATGGTATCGGGCAAATTGTTCAATGTAATCAAACCGGGTATAGCCAGATCTTTAGTTACATTATAATTGGCAAGCAATGTACTACTTTGAGGAACTGCAGTAGCAAAGTATGGCAATACTTTATTGGTTTCAGCATCAAAGGCTGCATCGGTTAAAACAAAGTAAGTAAATTGTTTATCCTCACTTTTTATGTTTTGAGTACTACTGATATAATAGTTTAAAGTATCAATAGCCGATGTTGGATCGTAAATTGGCCTACCGGTTAACGCATCTACGCCAATTTGCTTTGCTCTTGTAGTATCCTGATGCAAATAATTTTGGCTCAACAAATAAGCACGTTGTTTAGCGCCAACTGTTGTAAGGCTTTTGATATAATCCCAAATGTTTAACTTGGGAATAATTGCCTGATCAATAGTATGCAATAAACCATTTGATGAGTAAATGTTTGATAATACAATGTTAGCATCTTCAAACTTGGTTTTAGTGAATGTTATACTTTTGCCATTCAGCATTTTAACCCTTACCGATGGCTGGGGTAAACTGGTAGGGTATAACTGGTATGAAATATGATTACCAACAAAACGCTTTAACTTACCTGTATCCGTTGCTATGGTAGCATCAATAGTTAGCGCGGCTGTTATGGCGGCATTGGTTGGAGCCCATACTGTAAAAGTTTTTGAACCGGCTATTACCTTATCATATCCTGTTTGAGCAAGGTACTGGCTAAACTTGCTCAAATCGGCATTGTTATTTATTTGCTGTAATACGGTTACACCCAGGGCAGGGTCTGTAATAGTATCGTGGCTATCCCATTGGTTTTTGCACGATGTAAAAACAGCTGCAATAAGGGTAAACAAAAGGATATATTTATTTCGTTGGTTATTCATTACCATTTTTATTTTGTTTTTGGTCAATTAAAAGTATTACCAGGTTTAGCGGTAACAATTTCATTATTAAGGCTTTGTAAACAAGGTACCATCTCTGTTAAATCTTGGGTTTAACTGATCCTGATCAACCGGAATAAATTGTATCATATCTGCAGTAATGGAACCTGCTGCTGCAGTTCCAATCGCATTCATATATAATAGGTGTTTATCGGTAGTTTGAACATCAACTACCCCAAGCAAAATACTTATCATTACATTGTCTGTATTTGGCGCAGCCGAATACCGCTTATATCCCTTAGACTCTAATACAGGTCCAGTATCGGTAGAACTCCCGGATGGCATATTATTTGTAAAAGCTGTGATAATATTTTGAAGGGGTTGTTGTACACCATTACCACCGTCAAAAAAGAATTGGGCACCGGGTTTTGAAGTTGATGTACGCCACATAAACCAAACTTTATATTTACCTTTTATTATGGTTGGCGTTTTAAAAATCACCTGGGTCATCTGGCCAGTTGTTGGCCTGAAGTTGGTAATAACCAATTCATCATCCCACCAATAAAACCTGCTTGTTGTTGATGATTCGCAAAAATAACTGATATTACCACCGTTTATCGTTATATTAGTAAATGCAAGTGGACCATTATATGCCACTGTGCTTTTACCAGCCCTGCGGAATATAGTAGTTTGTGAGCGGAACTCGGGCTGATCGGCCAAATCCCAATCAACACGTGTTGGTGAGCGTACCTTAATTTTATAGTTTTGCTTTGTAGAATGTAATACCCCATTGGTTGCAGGTATATTACTATTAGCCCTATCAACTGGTACGCCAGGCTCTAACACACCATTAAAGGTATCGTTGTTTATCAAAATAGTAGTTCCTATCAAAGCATCAGTAATAACCTCCTGTGGAGCCAGGGTATTGTGCGAAGGTGTGCTGATGATATCAGACAAGAAAGAAAACTCAGGCAAAATATGATAAGCTACATATTTATATAAACTATCGGCAGGATTAGCCGGATTACCTGTGTTTGAGTATTTGGTTTTTAACGTAGCATAACTTGTAATACCTATAGTATTAAAAACGGAATCAGAAACTGCTAACATGGTTAAATATGGCCTTGCCTTATTAGTTGCATTAGCAGGTGCTACATTTAAAGTATCGTAAAAAGTTGTTGCTTTAAGTGCCTGATAAAATATGGAGTACTTAGGGTTTTTTTCAACTAACTGGGCTATTGTAAATTTAGCCGGTTTTAACACATGATCAATAGCGTGAACAATACCATTGCCTAAAAGTATATTACTTTGCAAAACCAAAGCTTGCTGGTTAACAATGTAACTGCTTACACCGCTAATGTTTACCGCGCCGGTTGTAATGTATTGGCCGTATATTGTTGGTGTGGCCAATTTACCATCCTTAAAACCACCGGTAGTTATGGTATCCTGAATGATGTGGAACTTAACCATGTCTTTCAATGTATCAATATTCACTTGGTCTACAGTAGTTTTACCCATGCCTTTTAGGTAGGCATTAACAGCATCGTTATTAGGTGCAAATACTGTATAAGCACCGTAGGCACCTAAAAAACCTGCATAACCTGTTTTCTCCAGTATTTGATCAAACAATGAAAATTGTGGATTAGCTTCAAAATAGCCTGTTATGTTTAATCCCGGGTTTACTAACAAGGGATAAACAGTTTTTTTACAGCTGCTTAAATAGCTAATTGCCAAAATACAAACTGCCAATACATAGGTCAGCGTGCTTTTTTTAATTATACTTTTCATAATTTATAATTTAATAATTTATATAAATACTATCTGTAATACGGATTTTGAACAAGGTTAGGATCATATACTAGTTCATTAATAAAAATGGGCAAATAATGAAAGTTGGGATCCTGAAGCTTGGCTATAATAGTTTGCTGGTTTTGGGCCGAAGCATTTGCTGATATTGCGTTGATTAAAACATTCAGATTAGCGTAGTTGTTTCGTTTAGCATTACGCAATAAATCAAACCATCTTTTACCCTCAAAAGCAAATTCGCGATTACGTTCGTCTAACACGTAAGTACTTATTCCGGCCCCATCACTCGGATCAGGAGTTTCAAGCGTGGTGATAGAAGCATGCGCCCTGGTTCTGATCTGGGTAATTATATCCAATGCATCCTGCCCCCGGCCTACTTGTGCGCAAGCTTCAGCTTTCATTAGCAAAACATCAGCATAACGATAAACAATCCAATGCGCGTACGAAATATCGGAAGTACGTGCCGAGTTATAATCAATACTTATAAATTTCCATATCTGGCTCCCTCCTGTATTGAATGATACGTTTGAACGGATATCCACATCTTTATCATCAAGCAAATTAACCGGGAACATGGTGTCCAACAAACTTGGGCCACCTAAATACCTTGATTTTTGAAAAAACATTGGAAAAAACGGATTCAACACCTGAGAATCATATTGAAACTCAAAAATGCCCTCGTTTGAGTTTCCGTTATAATATAGGTTAGTGAAGAAACCTGAATTACCTTCAACTAAACCAAAGTTGTGCGAATCGATAACTTTTTGACAGGCATCTATACAAGCCTGGTAATTATCCATCCACAAATACACATCGGCTTGTAAAGTATTAATTGTATAGTGTGTAATTCTGCCTTTATCTGATGCCCTGTCGCCATACGTAAATACAGCACCTTGTTCTGCAGTGGCCAAATCAGCTAAGATTTGTTTCAACACATCAGCCGCCGGCGATTTAGGCAACTGGATGAGATCAGCATCACTGGATGTTGATTTTAATTTAAGAGGTACATCTCTAAAGGTTCTAACCAGATAAAAATACATCAAACTTCTGATGGTTAATACCTCGGCTAAATAACTGTCTAATTTCGCTTGTGTAAAGGTTGGGTCTTTAGCCATAACACCTGGTGCAAAATCAAGCACTGTATTGCAAAGGTTAATTGTGCGATATACAGCTTTCCACTGGGTGATAAGATTGGTAGACAATACGTTACCTGCGGTTAAATTAATATCATCAACATTAGCGTTAACTGTTGTAACAACATTATCTGCACGGGCCTCGCCCCACAACCATAAATACTCTGTTAACTGGCGATCACTTGTTGAACCCGAAGTACCTTGCACTAATGATGAATAAACACCAATAATTGCCGATTGTACCTGCTCTTTATTTTGCCAAAATTCATTTCGCACTATACCATCCTGCGGATATAGGGTTAGATACTTATTACATGAGCAACTAAGCACAAGCATTAATATAAGTACTGATCTATAAATAATTGTTTTATACATTTTTATTTATTTAAAGCTTTTACATCATTAATTAAAAACCAGCTGTTATACCCAGTGTAAATGACCGGGATGACGGCGTTGTTGAATTATCAATAGGCTGCTGATAAATATCACCAGCACGTGGCGATATTTCAGGATCCTGACCCAGATAGTGGGTAAAAGTGTATAGGTTTTGTGCTGTTAAGTAAATACCCGCGCTCTTCATGCTCAGCCTTTTTGCCAGGGATTGGTTTAGATTATAACGTACAGTTACCGATTGGAAACGCAGGAACGAACCATCTTCAACATAACGTGATGAACCTAATGAGTTATATCCCGACTTAAACAACGCACGAGGTATATCTGTTACATCACCCGGTTTCTCCCACCTGCGTAATACAGCAGTACTTTGGTTGTTATACGAGTACAAATCGGTTGTTACTAATTTGGTTTGATTAATTAAGCTAAACCCATACCTGTAGGCAAAAAACATATTAAAGTGCCAATTGCCTTTATAAGTGAATGATGGACCAAAACCACCGGTATATTTGGGGTTACCGTTACCTAAGTAAACTATATCACGGGCATCAATTAAGCCATCGTGGTTAATATCTTCGTATTTAGCATCACCTGGTTGAAAAAGGTAATCAACAGATGGGTAATTAAAACGCATTTGTACTGGCGTGCCGGCAGGACTAATAATTGGTTTACCGTTTTTATCAGTAGCTATTGTTTCTGATGCATCTTTATATACCCCTTTGTAAACATATCCGTAAAACGACCCAAGCGGATTATCAATTTGCAATGTTGATATGAACGAGCCATTGGTGGTACCGTTACCACTTGTTGTTGCTACATAAGGTGATATTTTACGTATCACGTTTTCGTTATGTGCAATATTAAAGGTAAAGTCCATTATCAGGTCTTTCGTTTTAATAGGTGTGGTTGTTAAACTAATTTCAAAACCCTGATTATCTAATGTACCTACGTTAAGATTAACAGCATTAAAACCATTAAAGCTTGCTATACCTAGGTTATCAAAAAACAGATCGGTAGTGGTATTACGGTACCCGTCAATACTCAGGTTAATACGGTTATTTAACATGATCAGGTTTAAACCAAGATTCTTTCCTGTAACTTTTTCCCATCTTAGGTTATCGAGTCCTATGTTTGACGAGTAAACACCCGATTGGCCCAAATAGGTAAAGCCGTAATTGGTATAATTGTTATAAAAGGTATAAGGATAACGTGGAGCATTGCCTGATACACCATAACTTGCTCTAAAACTTAAATCATTAACAAACTTAAATTGTTTCATAAACGGCTCGCCAGATACCCTCCAGCGTGCTGATAATGACGGAAACAAACCGTATCGGTTATTCGGACCAAACTTAGAGTTGGCATCACCACGCAAACCAAAAGCTACAATGTACCTGTCTAATAATTTATACTGCCCTTGTAGCAAAGCGCCTAAGCTGCGTACTTCGGTAGCTGTTGATGCTACACCAAGCTCGCTGTTTTGAGTACGTGAAGGGGCCGATGGATCTTGCAAAAACACCGATGCCGTATTTGACGTTAAGGCCGACTGGCTAACAGATTTATCATCCTGGGTTTGGATAGATAGTAAACCCAGAAACGATTGCTTTTCGCCAATATTAGGAGTATATGTAAAGTTGGTTTTTGATATTACACTAAACGCATCGCTATCATAATTGTAAGCCCTGTTAACCGAAGTTTCGGTTATTGGCCTACCAGTAGCGTTTTGTGGTAAAAAAGACACCGTTGTGTTGGTATTGATATCAAACTGAACATCAGCATTAATATTGAATACGTTAGGTATAACCTGATATTGAATAGAAAAATGCGGAATAATCCTATCGCCATACTGGTTATTAACACCATTGGTAGCAAGTGCAACCGGATTAAATGTACCCGGATATTGACCTTGTATATTGCTTGCCGGTGAAAAGTAATTAGGTGTTAAGTTACCATACTCATCGTATTCGTAAATACTTTGATTAGGCATTTTATTTTGCGCAACACTACGTAAAGTAGCCAGGCTATTTTTATCGGATGTGCTAGCATTTATGTTATAATTACCATCCACAATACTATGTGTATACGATATATCTGTTTTAAAACGGATTTTGGTAGATACCACATAATCTAAATTTAAACGTGTAGTTAACCTGTTAAGCCCGGTACCCAAAGTAGTTCCTGTTTGGGTTTGATATCCTACTGATGCAAAATATCTGGCCTTTTCGCCACCACCCATTATTGATATGTTATTCACCCAATTATAACCTGTACGGCTAATGGCTTTTAACCAATCGGTGTTTTGTCCATAGTTATAATAGTAGTATGGATCAAGCGGATCATGTTCAAACTCTTTTGCTGTTAATGTATTTAACGGTATACCCTTTACATTCTGTATCATTTCGGGTATTAACTCAGAATACTGATTACCATTTAACAAAGGTATAGCCTTGGGCTGTAAGTTAACATTACCCTGAAAGGTGTAAGTAATAACCGGCGGACTAACCGTACCCCGTTTGGTAGTAATTATTAATACACCATTTGATGCACGCGAACCCCATATGGCCGTAGCGGCGGCATCTTTCAATACCGTAATATCCTTAATATCTGATGGGGCTATGCTCAATAAGCTGGCATATCCTGTTTCATCTGCAGTTTGAAAGTTAAAATCCTGTGGTACTTCCGTTTCTAACGGCTCACCATCAACCACAATTAACGGGTTTGTAGCACCGTTAATACTTGATGTACCCCTTATCTTAATAGACATACCCGCACCAGGATCGCCTGATGATGCTACAATATCAACACCCGGTAACCTGCCTTGCAATGCCTGATCAATAGTTGTGGCCTGTAACTCTTCCAGATCTTTTGCTTGTATGGTAGGGTTGGCTGTTGTTAAATCGCGCGTATCAACATTAAGGTTACCGTTATTGCTTTGCGTATGCGCTGTAATATTAACATCTCTTAACGCGGTTGCGTTGCTTGGTATCAACTGTATATTAAACACCCGGCGTGTATCTATTGGTAACACCTGGGTTTGGTACCCAATGAACGAGATAGACAATTTATTAGTTGCACTTGATATTTTGATAACAAAATCGCCATCAATATTTGTTGATACTCCGGTAACCGTACGTCTGTCATTATCCTGCTCAATAACAGTGGCGCCAATTATGCTTGATTTATCTTTGGCATCAGTTATTTTACCTTTTATAACTATTTTTTCGGCCACAGCTTGTGCATTAACTGTTTGGCTTACCAATAGCGTTGACAAAATAATAAGGATACCCATACAGGTAAATATTCTTTTCATATACAAGGTTTATTAGTATTTAGATTGGTTGTATGGATCAATGTATTGTAAATAAGTATTTATTGGATTAATAACCACGTAGTTACCTAACACAACATTATTTTGCGAGTTTGCTACTGCAAAACGCTTTACGTTACCGGTTAAAATTTGCCCATCAAAAATCTGCATGTTATTTACAGCATTAACTACATTCAAAGTAGTGATATCACCATTTGAGTTTGCTAACAATGTTGGATAAGCGGTATTACTCTTTTTACCATCAGGTACAACCGAGAAACCTTTAATGATATGATATTTAATAAAGTTATTTACCAAGGCCTGATCAACAACCGCGGTTGAAGTATAATTTGGTACTTTAACCGCTCCTGTACCGGTACCTGGTAACCAGCCGTTATTAACAGCATCTTGCATAGCCGCGTTTGTTGGCACAAATACAGTATAAATACCGCCGGCATCTACACCTTGTATGGCCCCGGTAGTTGCATTGTATATTGTTGAACTTTTTAAGTATTGCCAAAACATATAATATGGATCTGTTGCAAGGGTTCCATTTTTTGAGATGTTAAATGATACAGCGTTAACAATATTGGTTGAATACTGTAATGGCAAACCTGTAGTGTAATACACAATACCATTACTGGTTTGTACGGCTGGTGTTGTTACCGTAACTGATGTATTGCTTTCAATGTTACCTGCGGCAGCAATTGTTTTACTTGGAGTATATTTAACATATTCCGCTGCAAAACCACCTAAGCCACCGGCTTCGTAAACGCCACCGCCGCTTGCAGGTAAGTTAGCCAACTCGTTATTTTCGGTTCTATAAATACCTAAATTGATTATTCTTTTGATCTGATCTGAAGGTACAGCACCGGTGATCAGCGTTCCGCCAACTGGCTGGTAAGTAAACTGGTTAGTTGTTGTATTAAAATCGTATCCGGCTGCTCTAAATTGAGCATTAGATACCATTAGTAGGGTATATTTGAAAAACAAGTTAGTTAAATTCAATTTTATACCACTACCATCTAACGAAGTTTTCATGAAACTATAATCAGGATCAAGATACACCCTGCCGTATACTGTAGAAAATGCATTGGGCTGTTCTACCTTGCTGGTTCCGTAAAAAAACCCGTTACTACATACCTTTTTATCTACAACATCGTTAGTCGGATCAAAACGGGCCGGCTCGCCCAAACTATTGTTATTTGTTGCAAATTTGCTTGGCCATACAGTACCTGCAAAAAAGTGCGCATTTAAAAAATCGGCAATAATCTGGCTTGGTAATTTATCAACCGATGCATAATGCTCTAATAATACCGAATTGATATATGCATCAACCTTGTCATTTGTAGGTACAAACAATGTATATCCGCTTGCCTGTCCATCATTATCAAACTGTTTAAGGTAGTTTTCGTTATTAGGTGCAAATGCGAGAAGAGCGCTATATGTTTTAACATAAACGGGTGCCGATGAACCTGTTAATACCTGGTTAAGGTGTGTAGTATTTACATCCTGAACATAGGTTACCATATACTTATCTAATAATTGTTTAAAATGGCTATAGTTAGGGTTTGAAGCCAGATAAACATCTAAACTACTTAACGGCAACGTTACCGAATTAACTTCGTGCATCACACCGTTTTCGCATACGATATCTTTATTAACAACCGAGCCACCCACCACGTTAAAACCCGTGTATGTTGTTGCGGGGAAAAAGTAGTTATAATCAGAAGCGGTTAAAAGATAGTTAGCAAAATTTTGTGCAGTGAAGTATGGGATATATTTATTGTTAAAATCGCCATATACAAATGCGCCGCCGTTTCGATTCTCAGATACAAAATTAATTTTTTGTCCCTGTAATGTAGGCTGAAGATAATTAGCTGTTCCAACGGTTAGGGTATCAATGTTATCATGATACACGGTACGCCTTCTGAAAGCCTGGTTAGGCACCCATCCGGTTGTACTTTGCAGATCAGAAAGGTGATCGGTTTGAAAGGCGTTATATACTAACGCGTAGGTTACAATTTTAGTTGCAGTAGCTGCGTTGATTTGGCTTACATCTGTAATACCTACCGAGGCAAAGTATTTTTTGAATGCGTCATCATTTGGTGCAAACATCGTCCAGTATCCGGCGGTACTTAGTGTACTGGTATAACCGGCTTTATCAATGCAAGCCAGCAAACTGGTAAAGTTCCCTTTGCTTTGCAGGGTTTGATAAATTGATGGAGCCAGACTTGCGGGGCGCCCATAATAATCGTCATATGCCTTTTTACGACAACCCGCAAAAGTGAGCAAGATTAACAATAAGCAGAATAAATTTTTTTGAAATTTATACATGGTTTAACAAAATTTATGTGTTTTATTTAAAAAGCTAATTCATTATACCCAAACAACACTACGTAATAACACCAACATATACAATTGGTTACAGCACGCCCAGTAAGCCATTTTTTCAAATACCTTATCTGTTAAGTTTAATAAAATTGTGTAGATCTGGATTAAAAACCTGGTTAGGGAATTTTAATAAAGCTGGATGTTAAATTGAAACGACACGCCTGTAGCGTACGAAAAATGCGTAAAGATTTCTCCATAGTTTATTTTAATTTAGTTGGTTTATTGGTTATGTTAAAAGTGCTTAAATGTAAATTAAACACTTTTCATAGTGTTAAAAATAGGTACAATAAATACAATAACTATCCTGTTCCATCCTGAATTAATAAATTGATTGCAAACCACAAAATGCATTGAAAATTTGATACGATTTTAACAAAATCGATGTCATTAACATAAAACAAACCACAAAACCAGTGCTTAGTAAACAAAAAAAGTGTATAAACTACGGTAGTTTATACACTTTCTATTCCAAAATTTGGTGCCAAATAACCAATTTTTAGAAGTTGCACCCTCATTGTTGCAAAATGTTTGAATATATCGGGCTTTCCCTGGTTTCTATTTTACTATGGTAACCTGTAGGTTTACAGTTGGTAAACCAGCCGATGTTGCTGTTAATACCGCACTGCCCGCTTGTTGTTTTGATTGAACTATTGCCAGTGCTAAACCGTGAAACGCCTTACGGTTATGAGTTTGAAAAGACTCGTGACTTACCGGGTCACCGTTATCTGTGGCGGTAATTACAGCCTGGCCATTAATGGTAAAGTTTATCGTATTATCCGCATCCGGAACTACGTTGCCATCCTTATCTAATACTCTTGCTGTAATAAACGAAAGATCGCTACCATCGGCTTTAATCGTTTTTCTATCGGTGGTTAATTCAATTTTTGCAGGGGCGCCCGCGGTTTTGATCTCACGGGTTAAAACGACCTTGCCATTTTTACGCGAAATTGCTTTTAATGTACCAGGTTCATATTTTAAACGCCACATTACGTGCAAATCGTCGCCGGCTTTCTTCTTCACCCCTACCGATTTGCCATTGAGATACAACTCAACCTCGTCGGCATTGTTATAGTATGCCCATATATCAACGGTTTTGCCGGGCTCCCAATTCCAGTGTGGGAAAATGTGCAGCACGGTTTTGTTTGTCCATTCGGATTGATACATGTAGTATACATCTTTTGGAAAACCAGCCAGATCAACTATACCAAAGTACGAGCTTCGCGATGGCCAGCTATATGGCGTAGGCTCACCTAAATAGTCAAACCCCGTCCAGATGAACATCCCCGAAAGGAAATCGTATTTTTTCATCACTTTCCAGGTTTGCTCGTGGGTTGAACCCCATGGTGGTGCAACGTTATCATAAGCCGATACGGTGTGGTCTTCATTCATTCCCTTACCATCTTTAGTTGGCCATTTCCTGATACTGTCTGATGGCATTTGGTAAAATCCACGTGTTTCAAGTCCCGAAGTGGTTTCCGTCGCGATGAACTTTTTACCTGGATACCTGTCGTGAAATTTAGCGTAGTCAAACTCATGATAATTGTAACCAATCAAATCAATAGCTCCTGATTTAATGATCTGGTTCCGGGTATCAGGGCGGTCATTCGCGGTTGTGATAGGGCGCGTGTTATCCAAACCATGAACAATAGCTGCCAGTTGGGGCGCTATGCGCAGGGCGCTGGTATCGCCTTGCTGAGGGATCTCGTTACCAATGCTCCATATCATTACACTTGGGTGGTTACGATCGCGTAGTATCTGATCTTCCAGATCGCGTTTTGCCCAATCCTTAAAATATAAGTGATAATCATATTTTACTTTTCCTTTTTCCCAGCAATCAAAAGCTTCGTCCATAACAATGAAACCCATTTTATCGCAAAGATCAAGCAGTTCTGGTGTTGGTGGGTTATGTGATGTACGGATGCCATTGCAACCCATTTCTTTTAAAATCTCTAATTGCCTTTGTAAAGCGCGGTAGTTAACTGCGGCACCTAAAGCGCCAAGATCATGATGATCACACACGCCTAAAATTTTCATTGGCTTACCGTTTAACGAGAAGCCTTTATCGGCATCAAAGTTGAAATAGCGGATACCTAATGGAGTGGTGTATTGATCGATAACAACATTACTGCTCACTATTTTTGTTGCTACCTTATATAGATATGGTTTTTCAACCGACCATAATGTTGGATTAGCAACCATAAATTTTTGAGCAGAAGCTGACACTACACTTTTGGTAGTTTGGCTTGCCACTATTTTACCACTGGCATCCATCAAATTACTAATCAACGTTACCGGAGAATGATCGCCTTCCGGACGTTTAACATCTATGGTTAAATTTACGGTGGCTGATTTTGCGGACACATTGGTAGTAGTTACATACGTTCCCCATTGATTTATCGCTATCTTATTAGTTGTAACCAACCAAACATTACGATAGATACCCGAACCTGAATACCAGCGTGAATTTGGTTGTACCGAATTATCCGCCTTTACAGCAATGGTGTTTTTTCCACCAAAATTTAGGTAAGGTGTCATATCATACCTAAAAGAGATGTACCCATTCGGGCGAAAGCCTAACTCGTGCCCGTTAACCCAAACCGTACTTTTTTGATAAACACCATCAAAAGCGATATAAACCTGTTTGCCTTTTGATGATGCCGGAACGGTAAACGTTTTACGGTACCAGCCTATACCGCCGGGTAATGCGCCTCCTTCGGGTGTTGCCGGGTTATCTTTACTGAACTCCCCTTCTATGCTCCAATCGTGCGGTAAGTTTAATTTACGCCATTTAGAGTCGTCGAGGCTAATGTTTTGCCCGTCGTTAACGTCTCCTAATTTAAAGTTCCAATTCTGGTTAAAATTGAGTGTTGTTCGCCCATCCGTTTTTTGAGCAAAGGATGATAGCGCCAACCCAGTTAAGCATAGCAGTAGGTAAATTTTTTTCATTTGGTTACTATTGTAGGTTTAACAATTATTTGCTAAGGTAGCCAATAGTTAAAAACAACAAAGCAATAAAACAACAAAGGGCAGCCTAAATTGACTGCCCTTTGTAAATCTAAATCTTATTAATAACCTGTATTTTGGGTATATAAGCCAGGTGCAGCATCTAATTGCGATTGCGGAACCGGGTAAATAACATAACCAGGAATAACCTGGTTCATTTGCTTTTTAGCTGTTCCGTCTTCAGCAGTTATCCACGCGTTCATAATGGCTATTAAATTACCACTACGTTGCAGATCAAACCAACGTGAGCCTTCATCAGCAAACTCTTTTCTTCTTTCGTCAAAAAGTTGTGCCAACGTAACATTCAAAAGAGGCACTGCCGCGGCATTGGCTCTGGTCCTAATCTGATTTACAATAGCATCAACATCTGTTTGTGTGCCACCACCTGTAGCTCCTCTTAGTATACATTCGGCTTTCATCATTAGTATATCCGTATATCTTATCGCGATAAAATTGATTCCCCAATCAAAACGGCTACTTGATGGCAGTTTAGTTAAATCAATATACTTTTTAAAAAACGGGCGTGCCTCTGTACCGCTCACATCGGTATAAGGCGTAAGGTTTATATTGAATGCTTTACGTACATCAGCTGTAGCATAAGAGTTTGTTAAATCATTTGATGTGGGGATGATCTCTAAACTACCATTTGATTTTGAATCATTTTTAACTGCTTTAAACCATTGATTTGGTGCAAGCTGCCAAACAAAATCGGCACCATACACTGCGGCTGTACCGCTTAAGCCTGTTTGATACATTACATCAAATACAGCCTCTTTATTGGTAGTTGGGCTTTGATTGGTGTACGAAAATATGCTGGCATAGCTGGGGTTGAAAACAAAACCGCCATTAGTAATAATATCATTTATCAGTGGCAAGGCCAGCCCCCATTCGTTTAAGCCTAAACCCGGACCATCGATACCATAAGTTACGCCAGAACGTGCCATGTATACTTGTGCCAAGGTAGCTTCGGCAGCGTATTTGGTTACGCGGCCAACATCAACACCTGTGTATGAGCCAGGCAAATTGGCTATGGCAAACTGCAGATCGGCGATGATGAATTTATAAACATCGGCTACCGGACTACGACCTATTGTATTAGCTTCATCAGATAATACAGGATGGTCAATAACCGGAACTTTTCCGAAATATTTTACCAGATCGAAATAATAAAATGCACGCAAATAACGGGCTTCGCCTTGCAAACGTGTAGCGAGCGATGCTGAACCAATGTTTGCACCGTTGGTAGTAATTTTACCAAGCAAAGTATTTGCCCTTAATATACCGTTAAAATTAGCGGCCCAGGCTTCTTCAACATAGGTATTGCCAGCAATGGCCCGTTGAAAATTATTAATCGGATCCCAATCGCGCACACCTAAGCTTGATACGCCGTAAATATTATCTGATCGTATCTCCGAAAGAAAAAGTAACCTATCGGGATAATTTCTCAGATCGTTGTAAACACCGTTTATGCCCTGGATAAAGTCGCTTGCAGATTGGTAAAAGTTATCGGTAGTGCCTAATGATATGGGTGCCTGGTTAAGGTCTTTATTACATGATGATACAAAGATCATCGATGCTGTTATAATTGATAGAAAGAATGTCTTTTTCATTTTTAATAATTTAAGAATGATTAAAATGTAAAGTTTACGCCAAAGATCAGTGATTTAGCCAATGGCAAACCACCGTAATCACCGGGAGAAAGATAACTTGAATTTCCGCTCAAATCAGTGTTTGATGCCTCCGGATTAGCTCCCCCGTAGTATTTATCATGGCCAAAGAAATTTTCGGCTGTGATGTAAATACGTGCAGCGCTTATTGCTTTCACTTTTAACACACTACCTAAGTTGTAACCCAAGGTGATATCACGTACACGGATATAATCTGATGAGTACAACCAATCGGTATTAACTATCCTGCCAAAAGTTGAAAAAGCTTTGCTTACTCTACCTGCACCTGGGTTATCAGGAGATATCCATCTTTGGGTATAGTAAGCTGGCGCGTTATCAGATACGCCCTGACCTGTACGGGTTATCGCACGGCCTAATAATGAATATATAGAGCCACCATTTTGACCTTGAACTAATACACTCAGATCAAAACCTTTGTAACGGAAGCTGTTGGTAATACCCCAGGTATAATCTGGCGATGGATGACCAACTATCTGGCGATCGTTACCATCAATTACACCATCGGGAACACCATTAGGCCCACTAACATCTTCGTATTTAGGATCTCCAGCGGTTTCGGTACCGAATAAAGCCGCGTGATTCGCAATATCGGCAGCGGTAAGTATACCAACCTGTTTTACTACATACACACTATTTAACGGTTGCCCTACTTTTAATATAAAGTTGGAGATATCAAACGCCGAGGGAATTAATATCTGTGTTTGACCCGGGCCTAAAGCCACCACTTTATTGGTATTATGACTTACATTTAAAGTAGTACTCCACTGAAATTTACCTATTAAGTTACGTGTTGTTAATTCCAGCTCTTCGCCAATGTTTCTAACCGATCCTAAGTTGGTAAGGTAAGTTGAAAAGCCCGTTGTTTCGGGCACCTGAACGTTTAATAATAGTTCGGTATTCAATTTATTGTAGTAATCGAATGAACCAACTATACGGTTGTTCAAAAATCCGAAATCAATACCACCATCGTAAGTTTGCGATCTTTCCCATTGCAGATCTGGATTAGCCAGCCTTCCGGTTGCCTGGCCTAATGCTGCTACCTGTGTAGCGCCAAATACGTAACCGGCTGATGTAAGGGTAGAAATTGAATTGTAATCGCCACCTAAATTATTTGAACCGTTAACACCGTAACTTACCCGTAGTTTTAAATCACTTACTACAGGTATTTTTTTCATAAAGCTTTCTTCTATCACACGCCATGCTAATGACGCTGATGGGAATACGCCATATCGGGTAGCCAACCCAAACCTCGACGAGCCATCGGTACGTAAACTGGCAGATAATAAATATTTATCTTTATAAGAGTACTGGACACGTCCAAAGTACGATAGCAGCACATTTTGAGTAGCGCCGTTACGGTTAGGATCAAGCGCGCCGGTGATACCTGCCGCAGCATTTAATGTTTGGATACTACCGCTGGTATACCCCCCCGTTGATGACAGGTTTGAAAAATCGGAGTGGTCGTAGTTATAAGATTGGCCTAACAATAAATTCAAACTATGATCTTTATGAATTACCGTATTGTAGTTTAATGTATTCTCGTTTACAAAGGTTTGCCTTTTATAAGTACTAAATGAGCCCGATGTATTAACATACAAATTGGGGTTTGTTGTAGCATTAAAAGTACGGCTTGCCAATGTGCTGGCTACAGTATAAGGTGTATATCCGCGCGATGCGTTATCGGTATTATCTAAGTTGATAGATGTTCTGAACGTTAAACCTTTGATGATTTCGTACTCGCCAAAAATAGTGGCCAGAGTACGATATTTTTTTGTTTCACCTACTATGTTCTCCAACTTACCTAAAACGCCATTGGTTGTATTACCCCAGGCATATTGGCCATTACGAAAAACGTTAGGATAATTACCAACGGTATCTTCCTGCACCGGTGTAAAGCTTAGTGCCTGGTGATAAATATTATCTTTCCCCTCAACACCCGGATCTTCGGTAATTGAGTATGTTGGCGCCAGGTTAATACCTACTTTTAACTTTTTTGTGATTTTCAAATCAACATTGGCTCTAGCCGAATACGCTTTGTACCCTACACCCTTCACAAAACCATCCTGATTAGTGTAATTTCCGGATATAAAATACTTTACAGCATCGGTACCACCACTTGCAGAGACCTCGTGATTTTGCATGGCTCCTTTACGAAATATTACATCTTGCCAATCAACAAACTCTAAACCTGGGTGCCCTGGCAACGCCCATCGCGGATCCAGCATATAAGCTGTTGAAAAAGCACCGCCATTATTGGCCAGCCTTGTAGCAGCATTATCATTTGCAGTGGCACCTTTACTTGTACCAAAAGTATTTACATAGTTTGCATTAATCATTTCGGTAGCCCGGTCTATCCAACCTTGTCCATCAAGCATATCCAATTTCCTGGCAGCTTGATTATAACCTACATATGCATTGTAACTAACTTTAGGAGCGCCTGTTTTACCTTGTTTGGTAGTGATCAACACAACACCGTTTGATGCCCTTGAACCATAAATAGCGGCAGCTGCGGCATCTTTAAGTACTTGTATTGATTCGATATCGTTCGGATTAATATTATCCAACGGGTTGCCCGATGCAAAATTACCCGCGCCATTTGTTTGCGCAGTTGCTAACGGAAAGCCATCGATAACATATAAGGGTTCGTTACCGGCGCTAATTGAGCCTGTACCACGTACCTGTATGCTAAACGCTTTACCCGGTAAGCCGGTAGTTTGTTTAACAGTAACGCCTGCTAACTGGCCAACCAAGGCCTGATCAACACGGGTTATAGCGCGCTCCTGAAAACTATCGCCCTTTAGGTTAGCTACTGCACCGCTAATATTGGCACGCTTTTGAGTACCATAACCAACAACTACAACTTCGTTCAATTGCTTGTTGTTTTCGGTTAAGGTTACGTTGATAACGGTTTGGTTATTAACCGGAACTTCTTTAGGGTCAAATCCTATAAAAGAGAATTCTAATATACCTGTCCCGTCAGGAATACTGATAGTGTAATTACCATTGTTATCTGTAGCGGCAGCAGTGTTTGTGCCTTTTAGTTTTACGCTTACACCTGGCAAACCAAAACCAGTGTTATCGCTTACCTTACCTTTTACAGTATATACGTTTATGGCGGCATTAATAGCGGCCTGTTTTTCGGTAGCTAACTTTTTCAGTTCTTCGTATTGCGGAGTAACGTTTAGCACGATATGATCGTTTATAACACGATAGGCTATACCGCGCTCAACTAACAGCTTTTCCAAAACCTGGCGCAATTGCTGATCGGCGGCGTTAAAGGTTATTTTCTGATCGGTTTTAACGATATTTTTGCTGTACACAAATTTAATACTGGCATTTTTTTCCAGCTTTTTGAGCGCTGTTTCCAGGCTGGAATTGTTCACAGCTACGTTAACTGTGCGGTTAAGCACATCCTGAGCTTTGAGATTTTTTGCGAATGAGATACTACTTATGAGTAGCGTTATCAATAGCTGGCTAAAGGTGATCCTCATAATTTTCCACCAGGTATTAGAGCTTAGTAAATAAAATTTCATAAATTCGTTTGTTTTATTTTACGCTTAAAATGAGACAATTAATCCCCTATTGTCTGTTCACGCAGACATCATTCTCGACGGGGGGTTTTAGATTTAGCCGGGAGTGGTGATGACACTCTCGGTTTTCTTTTTCTGAAATGCGGCTTTCTATTTCTTCATATTTTCTTCCTTTGATTTATGTTGGGTTTAATTGGTTTTACGGTATAATACAATTTGTGTATCGTCAATAGTATAACCCGCGTTAAGCGAGTTTTGAAGCATCTCCAGAATGGCCGGCAGGCTTTGATCGGTAAAATCGGCTTTCAATAAATATTTGCCAAACTCTTTATCTTCGGTATAAATATGCATACCATAGTGGTTACGCAAAGTGGTTAATACATTATCCAAAGGCACGTTATCAAATGATTCGGTAACTTTACCCCACATTCGCATAGCGGATTTTTCATTTTCTTTACCCCGCATTAAAACCTTATTAGCGTAGCTATAGACTACCTTTTGCTGAGGATAGAGCATTACCTCGGTTTCATCCTTTTCGGGAAGTTTAACTGATACCTTACCTGTTACAACAGAAACCTCGGTCTGAATGTTTTGAGAAGATTTAATACGGAAACTTGTGCCCCAAACACGGGTAATAACACCGCCCCCATCAATAATAAAAGGATGGGCATGATCTTTCGTAACTTCAAAAAAGGCTTCGCCCGTCATTTTAACCTGACGATAAGCCCCTATAAATTTTTTAGGATATTGAAGTTTGCTCTTAGGACTCAACCAAACCACACTCCCATCAGATAGCGTTTGCTTGTAAATACTGCTGGTTTGGTTTTCAACCATCATTTGCTCCGAAGCGGTGGTGATGATACTATTTGCCGCACTTTGTGATTGCCTTTTACTGTTCAGGTTAATTCCCCAAACTATCAAAAGCAAGGCAGCTATCCCCGAAAGGGCATAAATTAATTTAACAGGGAAGCTTCTGCGGGGTTCAAATACAGCTTCTTCTGCTCCGATGGGTTTTACAGATGCCCTGAATTTTTCGAGCATCAGCATTTTCATTACTTCCTGCTCCTGCTCGGTTAAAGCATCAAAAGGATCTTCCTGATCTTCGAACGAATCATACCACTGGTGAAGCATAAATGTCTCCTCATCGGTACATTTTCCGTCAATATATTTATACAACAGTTGTGGTGTGATAAAAAATTTCATTCAATAAAACAGGTTTATATAAAGGCTTATATAAACAATGACAAGCGAAAGCGCTACAACCCTTACTCTGAATAAAATTTTTATTTTTTTTACGAGACTCTTTTCACTTAGATAAGACCATGAACGTAATACGCAATTTTGGTTACTGTACCTTTACCAGCGATACATCATCCACATAACAAAAAGCGTTTGCTGCACCTTCTGTCATAAAGCCGATCTCAACCTTTCCATCCTTAACAGGGATATTAGGTAGTGTAATGGTTTGCCATAATATGTTTTCTTGTTTGATACTGTACTTGAGCGTTTTGCCATTGCTCGCAGCGTACATTTCAAGCCTGCCAAAATCAGTGCTATTTTTCACCTTAGCGGTTAGGGTATAAAATCCATCTGTTATGGTTACATAAGACGATGAAGCAATTATCTGTGATACTTTGCGCTTAAAGCTGATCTTATCGCTGATATTGAGGCTCTTTTCGCCTATCACAACCTTCCTGTCGCTTTCGGTGTTAACATGGTTCAATACAATCGAATCGGCGCTGCCAATCTGGATTTGGTTACCCTCAATAACTGTAGTTAACCATCCTGTTAATTGTTTTTGAACCGGTTTAACAGGGCTGGGGATATTTTTACGATCAGCCTCAAAGCTGCCGTTCTTTACATAATTATTATCACCGGCTGCTTTCCACTTACCCGTTTGGGCATCCAGATCCCAGGAACTGAGCGAATTAAAATACGGCGTTTTACCATCAAACGAAAGCGGGCACCATTGGTTATATCCCAATCCGTTGCCGGCGAAATCGGCCCACCGGTCGCCACAGAAAACTACAGTTTCTTGTTCGCTGCCTTTCGCCGTAACAAAAAAGCCAGTTTGGGTTACATGTGCATAATCGTCAGAACAACCGTTAATAACCTGCATATTATCGGTTGGTTTGTAAGGCCCCCTGATGTTATCGGCTACCAGGTAATAGGCAAAAGAAGCATCCCACCCATAAATGTTTGACGCGCACATGTAATACCTGCCCTTGTACTTGAACATGCAATTCCCTTCTCGGCTTTCGCCATGAAAAACCTGCGTACAGTCTAACAGATCAACTTTACCATCCTTAATACCAATTTCGGATACATAGATCTTGTTCCGGCCTTTTCCGTAAGAGTAAATAAGATAAGATTTACCGGTATCTTCATCAGTAAATACAGTTTGATCGCCGGTATTGGTAGTGCCTATCATGCTCTGCATACTTATTTCCTGATGAAAAGTAAACTGCCCTGTGGGCGAATCGGAAATGTTGATGAGCACTCTACCGCCATGCTGAACAAACATGGCATACTTATTTAATTCTTTGATATAGGCTACCCCTAAGCGGCCCACCCAGGTTTTCCTCCCATTCTGATTGACACTATTTTTGGTTAAAACATCGGCCTCAAATTTCCAATTTACCAAATCGGCAGAACTGTAACAGGTTACAGATTCAAAGGTATCGCCGTGTTGAGTTATGTATGGTGCATTGCGATAATTTTCCGCCTCTTTATAATGAACGCCATACCAGTAATACTTTTTTACTTCGCTACCCGGATCGGTAAATTTAAATATACCACCTCCCTGACTGTAAATTGGCTGCCCGTCTGTCGTATTCCAAAATACATCGTTTTTAATATTGTGGGTTTGTGCCTTTACAATATTGGCACTGCATATCAAAAAGCATATTAATAAGCTAAAATAAACAGCTTTCTTAATTATCGTGGACTGCATCATTCTTTTGGATCAAGCTACTAAAGTAACACAGGTTAATTGGCTTATAAAAATGCGCTATTATTGGGATTAAGGCATCCTGTACTGTTCTGATGAATTGTACAGAAAATTCTTTCCGGGTAAGGTTTTAGAAGAATAACAGAGCGTTCAGGTTAACCCGCAAACGCCTGATGGCTTTGGTTAAATGACTCTCCACAGTTTTTTCGGATATGCCTAATTGGGCGGCAATCTCTTTGTTTGATTTATTTTCCTGGCGGCTCATTTCAAACACCGAGCGGCATTTTGTTGGCAGGTAACTTAGTTCTTTTTGCAGGTTAAAATAAACATCCCTAACGTTTAGGGTTTCTTCGGTAGTATTATCTACATCGGTTTTAAACAGGCGTATAAACTGGCTATAGGCCTGTTTACGGGTTTCTTTGGCCATGTAATTAAGCACCAGGTTACGTACCGATGTATAAATATAACCCTCGAAAGATGTTTTAATGTGCATTGTTTTACGCCCGGCCCACAGGTTAGTTAAAAAATCCTGCACAATTTCTTCGGCAACTTCTTTTGACCGGATGCGCTTGTAAGCAAACGCATAGAGCTTTTTCCAGTGACGGTAGTATAATTCTTCAAAGGCATCCATCCGGTCATCCCTCACCATAACCAGCAGATCGGAATCTGTAAGGTTTTTGAGCGTAGATTGGTCGGATCTTGAAGCCATTCTGTATAAATACTTAAATAAAATAGCCTACCAAAATGGTAGCATTTTCCACAACCCGTTAACGGTTAATAACCACAAACGGTATATATGTTTTCAAAAAAATGTAGCCTTAGGCTATAATCAATTGGTTTGTAACAAATATAATACCCAGTAAAGTTACAACTGTCCTGAACAATCCTGCTCTAAAACAGTGGTCCCCCCGCTTTTTAGAGCGGAGGCATATACTTTTGTTGTAGCGCTTTATATTATTTTTTAGTTATTTCAACAGCGTAAATCTGTTCTGTGCCTTCAAAATTGGCGCGAAAGATGATCCATTTTTCATCGGGCGAAAAATGCACGTTAGGCTCCAACTGATAATGGTGATGGCTCATGTTCACCATTTTATCCGATTTTAAACGATCGCCATTAGGCTTAAACAGATAAATCCATTCGCCATTAGGTGCTTTGGCTACCTGGCCGGGGTCGCCGCCATCGCCAATAAAAGTTTGCTCGTCGGCAGATACGTTGAAGTGGATTGACCACTCATTGCGGTCCATTTGGTAAATGCGGTCCTCTTTGCCGGTCTTCATATCAAAAGCGGCCAAAAAGAATGTATCGCCTTTAGGCTTTTGCAGATCAAACCACTCGCGGTTACCGCTCACACCAAAAAACTCGTGCCCGGCAATTTCGTTCTTCCTGGTGCGCACGTGCATTAGCGTATTCTTTCCGGTTTTGATGTTGATATTCCAGATGCGGTCATTCTTTTCCCATGGACCCTCGTGGCAATAAGAAAGTATATCCGGGTCTGTTGGCGAAAACAGCAGGTGATTGGTCCACTCCTTTTCACGGTGAATTTCTTTAATTTCTTTGGTTTTGATGTTAACGGTGTACAAAACACGCTCGATATGTGCTTCCCACATGCGGTTAAAATACTCGTGCTTAGTTGGATACTTTTTGTATATCTCGCGTTCCTCGTCGGTAGTCGCTTTAACACAGGCTAAGTAAGTACCATCGGCGTTTATGGTACCTGCCCGGCCTTTAAAGGCCGGGTCGAACACATAAATAACGCTGTTTACTTTAGTATCAACATTAACGGCAAAAACTGTATCGCCACTTTGGTAATAGGCCGAGCGTGTTTTGGGGCAAACCATTTCGCCGGCTATTTTACCTGCATAGTGAGTTAACTGCGCTATGGCTTTAGTTTTTAAGTTGATGGTAAATAGCTGTTTGCCTATCGCTGTACCTCCATAAAACACCATCAAATCGCCCTCATTCATTTTTTGCGGAACAAAGCAATTGTTATTGAAATAGAAACTGGCGTTAGTATCCGGGCGATTAACCAAACGGATAACTTTATGGCCGGTATCCTTATCTATCCACTCGCCGGGCATAGGCCTTACCGAGCCTGTTTCCATCACCTTTTGAGCCTTTACGGCGATTGATGAAAAAACGAGACAAATACAGGCGAGAATTATTTTTTTAGTATTTTCCATTGGGGTTAGTTTTAAAAAACCGGTTTTAATTGGAGCGCTTTATCAATGTTGATATAGGCTTTCAGATCGCGCATTGCAATTACTTCGTAATGGTTATCGTGCAGATATTTCAAATACTCCTCAAATAATTCGGGTGGGGTATTTACCCAGGCGTGGGCTATATCAGGTACGCCATGAATAGTGAGTATCACAACTTTACCATCTTTAGCCAAAGCAAAGGCATCATAAATAGCCTGCCTGTTGTTGGCCAGCATGGTAAAGCTCGGCATTAAATACGGATGATCAACGGCAGGATCATAAGTACGATCCAACCCTGCGCGGGCAAACTCATAACCTTTAGCCTTTAACACATTAATTGCTTTAGGGCTGGTATCATAACCCGGATAAGCAAAGTTTATAGGTTTGGGGATATGATATTCCTTGCATTTATCTTCGATGTATTGCAATTCGGCGGTAAAGCGCGTACTATCCATTTTAGTTACATGGGTATGGTTTTGGGTATGATTGCCAATTTCGAAGCCCATTTTATTCAACTCTTCAATTTGTTCCCAGCTTAGGTATTTGCTTTTATCGCTAAATGGTGGGTCTTTAAATTCGCAAACAAAAAATGTTGCGCCGAAGCCATACTTTTTAAGCAATGGAGCAACAACGGTAAACTGGGTTACAACGGCATCATCAAAGGATAGTACAACTAACTTATCAGGTATAGGTTTCTTCAACACTTGCGCAGTTGCCGTTTTAAACAGTAATGGCAGCAACAATATGATAATTAATCTTTTCACCTTAAGCTCTTGATTCCTGATTCTTATCTCCTGATTCTATCTTCTAATTGCCATCTGGCTTTACAAACGTGGCGCTTTTTAATACCGGGCTTGGCGGTGCCAGTGGTAAGCTAAACGTATTTACATCATCCGGGTGCGATGGATCAAAATGTGGCGAATCGATCAGGAATTTCTCAAGGTTTAAGTGGTTTAACTTAATGCCCTCTATAATGCATTTGGCAATTTCGTAAGCGCCGTATCCGTTAAAATGCGTATCGTCGGCCAGTGGTTTATCCTGACCAGGATAAGTGTTGGCCGGGTAGTGCACAAAGGCTTTTGTTGAATTGTCTTTCCCCAAGGCATTATAAAAATCGGCCGTCATCGCGTTTAAATCTATCATGGCTATACCCTCATCGGCAGCAACTTTACGTGCCGCGGCAGGGAAATCGCCCAGGGTGTTTTTCACCTTGCCGCTATCGCTAAATGCACGGCGACTGGTTGAAGTTACGACTACCGGGATCATTCCCTTCTCTTTGGCTTTGCCGATGAAGTATTTAAAACTTTCGGTGTACGATTTCCAGGCACCATCGTTAGGGCCTTTTTCTTTTTGATCGTTATGGCCAAATTCAACAAAAAGATAGTCGCCGGGTTTGGCAACGCTTAATATCTTATCCAAACGATGTGAGCCTTTAAAGCTTGATAAGGTTAAACCCGATTCGGCATGATCGGCGATGGCTATGCCGGGTTTAAAAAAGCGGGGAATCATTTGGCCCCATGATGCCCATGGTTCATCATCCTGATCAACCACGGTTGAATTTCCCGCAAGGAAAACCGTGATCTGGTCGTCTGCTTTAGCGATATCAATCTCTTCAACACATGGCTTTGCGTTGTTAAATTCAAGCGTTAGCTTATTATCCCAATCCAGTTTGTTTAATTCGCGGCCTTTTAAGCCAACCTTTCCACCTGTACTAATTTCCGGCTTGCGGATGTTAACAATGAATGTTTTAGTGATAGATTCGCCGGGTTTAGTTTCCACTTTCTCCAGCATCAACCTGCGCGATTCCGCACGAACCGTAGTTACCGTAGCATCTTTAGCACCACCCAGTTTTACAGTTACTTTATAATTCCCCTCAGGCACATCAACCGAAAAAAAGAACGGCTTATCCCCTCCTATCAAACTTGCATCTTTTTTAGTGGCCTCAACTATCTGCGGTTTGCTATCATTATCAAAGCCATACGCACCCGGGCTATAAATTGTATTTGGAGTTATGGTAACAAAGCCTTTATCGGCCTTGCCAAACTTAAATTTATAAGTGGTTTTTTGTGCTGATACGGTTAGAGCCGTTAAAGCAAAAAGAGCTGTAGTTAGTGTAGTTTTCATCATGGTTTTACTGGCTTATTTTCGCCATTTGAATTAGTTTTTAGCGGCTCAAGCATGGAGTAGGCCAGTGAGATAACGTTCACCGATCTGGCTTTTAAAACAACCGGAACCGTGGTTTTATGAAATGTATTAATGTCTTTAGTTACCGGATATATTTTTTTAGGCTCATCCAGGGTATTAATATCAAGGCTATTGGCAGATGTAAGTTCAGTCCAGCTACCGTTTGATGTGACTAAGACCAGATCGCCAAGGTTTAATTTAACAGGCATTTCCTTTGCCGATGTATTTACCAGCTTAACAAGCAACTGGCCCGATTTTTTATCGATTACTGCACTCGAATACAAGCTATCCTTTCCGGCTAATATTTTGCCGTCCATCAGCGCGGGCACAACATCGGTGCCTTTGTTATTGGCAAAAAGCTTTTGCACATAATAATTAGGCGTTGCTACCGATCTTAAGTTATCAAACCATATTAGGTCTGGTCGCCATTGCCAGGCTTCTACGTGGGCTAATAATGGGGCATAGCTTGCCATTTGTACAACATCGGCATTACGTTCTAAGCCTGTCATAAAAGCGGCTTCGGCTAAGGCGCTTACCCAGGCGTTCATCGCTTCCGATTCCTTAGCGCCTTTAGGTTCTTTAATATGAGCGGCATATTCACCAGCGAATATTTTGCTGCTTTTACGATCATAGTTATCATAGCGCGATGCGTTCTGCATAAACCAATCTGGCGATTGGTAATAATGTTCATCTAAAAAGTTAGCTTTTTGCTCGCGCAGCTCTTTTTGTAAATAGTCAAATTTATCCCCGGAAGGTGACGGACCAGAGCTGGTTACTAATTTTAATTCAGGATATTTAGCATTCAACGCCTTAGCGAATAGTTTGTAACGATCCAGATATTGCACATCCCACTGCTCGTTACCTACACCCATCATTTTTAGATTGAAAGGTTTTGGGTGGCCCATTGCCGCGCGCAGCTTACCCCACTTTGTGGTAACAGGTCCGTTGGCAAACTCAACCAGGTCAAGCGCGTCCTGAATAAAAGGGTTCAATTGATCTAAAGGCGCTACCTCGCTGGTATTGTATTGGCAGGCCATGCCGCAATTTAAAATTGGGAGCGGCTCGGCGCCAATATCTTCGGCTAACTGGAAGTACTCAAAAAAGCCTAATCCGTATGATTGAAAATAATCAGGCGCGGAGCGGTAAGCAAATTCGGTGTTCCAACGGTTGATAATGAGTTCCCTATCCTCTACCTTACCTACGGTTTTTTTCCATTGGTAACGGTTAGCCAGATCGCGGCCCTCAACTATACAACCACCGGGGAAACGTACAAAACCGGGTTTTAAATCGGCAAGTAATTGTGCCAGATCTGAGCGTAAACCGTTGGTCCGGCCTTTCCAGGTATCTTTAGGGAAGAGAGATAGCATATCAACATCCAACACTCCCGCGCCTTCAAACAACACAGCGAAGTGTGCTTTGGCTTCGGTAGCTGTGGCTGTTAGCGATACTGAGTATTTTGCCCATTGAGCAGTAAAGCCCTGTAGAGTGGCTTCATCAGAAATTACTTTGCCATCCGCGCTAAGCAAATGAATTTTGATTTTAGTGGCTCCCTCGCCTTTGCGGGCAAGTACCGAGAAATTATAAGTTTTACCTTTTTCAATCCCCATCCCACGGAAACCTTCGTTCTCTAATCCATAGTAACCAGAAGCCGATTTAACTTTAACCCGGCCAAAACGTGGGTTATTTTCATTTTCTTTTCCGCGATTGATGATGAGGATATTACCGCTGCCACCTTCGCCCTTAACCTCTTTCCACCCCATTAAAGGTTTTAAAAATTCGAACGAGCGGTTTTTAACCAGTTCGGCATAAAGGCCGCCATCGGCGCTAAAATTGATATCCTCAAAAAATATCCCCCACATATTAGGCGATACCTTTACGGTTGGTTTATCAACTAAAATGGAGATCTGCTTAACATCCTGTGCAAACACAGCATGCGATAAAAAAGCACAAAACACTACACTGAAAGTAATTTTTTTCACGAAAGGCATAATAATCGGTTTAACAATTTAACAATTGTTAAATATACATTTATTAATATAATATAGCTGGTTAGTCTATAATTGTTTAACAACAGCTGGCTGCTGCTAATAATAATTAAAAGTAGAGCAACCTTAGGGGATATGCATCCTGTGCTATCCTGAATAAGGGATTTGTAATGGGAATATTACTTGGGAGAATAGACTCAAGAGGCGAGACTCAAGAATCAAGACAAGGACCTTTTATTATTCAGAATTAGTAGAACTCAAGAACCAATAGGAAGCACCAATTTATCTTGATTCTTGCATCTTGATTCTTGAGTCTACTAACCTCTACTCTCCTCCGCCCAAAGGCCTTCCTAATTTTTCGAAAGAGATAACGCCGGCACGGGTGGCCCATTGGTTATATAGGGCTTCCAATTGCTTTACCTTATCGGGATTTTGCGCGCTTAAATCGTTTTGCTCGGCACGGTCGGTTGCTATATTATACAACTCCCATTTGTTTTCGTTTTTTTGCGAAACCAGTTTCCAATCGCCAACACGTACCGCGCGATTACCCTCGTGCTCAAAAAATAGTGGGATACTGTTCCATTTATGGCCCGTAAACAAAGGCTTTAAACTGATGCCTTCCGTTGGGGTAATGGTGTTACCGTGGTAAGTTTTAGGATAGGCAACACCAGCATAATCTAAACAAGTCGCCATCAGATCGGTAATGTGAGCGGGTTTGCTGTTTAACACTCCTGCTTTAATTTTGCCCGGATAATAAGCGATGAATGGCGTTGCCGTACCACCCTCGTACTCCCAATGTTTGTATAATTTGAAAGGCGTGTTACTCACGTTTGCTCCCCAGGTTTCGTAGGCGGTGAAGGATGTTGGATCGGACGCGGGTTTGTTATTGGCAGCCAATACTTCGGGCGTAAAACCAGGGCCTTTGATACTTTCGGAACTGGCGCCATTATCCGACAAGAACATGATGATGGTGTTTTTATCCTGATGCAATTGCTTTAGCCTGGCGCGGATCTTGCCAATGTTTTGATCCATCCTATCAACCATAGCAGCGTACACGGCCATTTTGGTATCAAAGCGTTCTTTCTCTTCGGGGGTTAGGCTATTCCACTCGGGGATGCTTTTATCGCGGGGTGATAGCTGGGTATTTTGCGGCAAAATGCCTAAGGCTTTTTGTCGGGCGAGGCGCTCTTCGCGCAGCTTATCCCAGCCTTTCATGTATTTGCCTTTGTACTTGGCAATATCCTGGGGCAAAGCCTGAACCGGCCAGTGCGGACTGGTAAAGGCCATATACAAAAAGAAGGGTTTGGTGGTTTTCTGGTTTTGCTCAATAAACTTAACGGCGTATTTGCCATACTCGTCGGTTGAGTACCAGTTTGGGCCGGGGGTAAATTCTTTATCATCTAAAGCGATAGTTAGTTTTTGCTTGGGGCGATAAGGCATAGTTGGTGTAAAATAACTACTGGCCCCATCAATCAAACCAAAGTAATGATCAAAACCACGCTTAACGGGCCAATGCTCCGGTGCCTGACCAACATGCCATTTACCGGCCATTAAGGTATTGTAACCACCCAATTTTAACGCTTCGGCAATGGTGACGCAGTTTTGATTGAGGTAGCCCTGGTAAGCGGCTTCAGCACGGGTGTTCATCATATCGCCTACGCCAACCTGGTGCTGATATAAGCCTGTTAACAATGAGGCGCGGGTTGGGCAACAGCGCGATGCATTGTAAAACTGCGTCATCCGTAAACCACCTTTGGCCATGGCATCAATGTTAGGTGTTTGGGTATCTGAGCCAAAACACCCAATATCGGAATAACCCATATCATCGGCAAGTATGATGATGATGTTAGGGCGTTTTGCTGTAATGCTCGTTTTTTTACTTTGCGCGGATGTAAGGCCCGTTATCCCCATGAGGGCAATGGCAATTGTTGTTGAAATGTTTTTCATAGCAGTTTGTTATTACATGGCGTAAAGGACACACCCCTCCACCCCTCTCAAGAGGGGAATCGCACTTAGCCAGCCCTCTTTAAACGTTTAATATTTACTCTCTTACCAAAGTTACGCCCATTAACCCGATCACCACATCGTTGGCAATGGTTTTTAATTGCAAGCTTTTTAGCTCTTTGGCAGGATTTAATGGCAGATCTAATATTGTACCTGCACCGCCGTCAATACCCCGGTTAGCGAAACCTTTTATCGCTTTAAATTGATTCCATTCCGTTGCAGCCACGCCGCTTTTTAGGTAAACCCTGATGGGCCTTGCCGCGTTCAACTGGAAAGCGTAACCATCATCCTCATAGTCCTGCTCAATGGGCCACCAGGTTTGCGGATTTTTTAGTTGGAGCACATGGGTTGTGTTATCTTTATACGTAATAGTTACCTCTCCATTTACTAAACGGCTTTGCATAGGGTTTGTTGAGCCAGCCATTAAAAAATACGCATGCGATGATCTTCCCGATAAGGGCACTTCAATCTGCTTAGGATAATTATCCCATTGCGAAGTGAACAGGATATTCTTCTCTCCCATTTTACCCGGCGTAGCGAATTTGAGGTTTTGTGGTGTGATAAACTCGTTTTTATCCCCAGCCGCTTTACGCAAGCCGCTATCATCAATATTAGCTTCAACCAACGGATAGCACCAGTTGCCTATCCCTTGCCACGGCAATTGTAATGTTGGCGCAGTTGGGCGTGGCGACAGGTATTTATTTTTGAATATATTGGTTACCTGATCGTTAAAGTATAGGGTTAGATTGATGGTTTCTTGGTTGGATGGGGCTTTTTGGATGTTCCAGTTGGTGAGGGTGGTTTGGAAAGCTTCGCCATTATTGTATTCTATACGGATAATGTTACTGCCTTCGATTAATGCAGACAGAGGTACACTAATCTCGTCTGAAGTGGAACCCGCCTTAATATCAACCAATGTTTGGTATTTATTTTTTCCGGGATTAACAGTTATGCGCCCTTTCACGTCCAAAATATTAGCTGTAACTTTAAAATTCAACCTATTATCTTCCTGTACATTCCCCGCAGTAATTTCTATCAAACGTTTATTTTCACAATTAAGTGGTTGCCACCAAGTAAAAACACCCTGCTTTTGTTTAATAAATGCGATATGGATACCGTAATTGTATGGTTCCTCACTTTTGCTCCTATTCAAGGCATACTGTGGATCGTAATATCCATTTTTTTTATCAAGGGCCATCGCTGGATAGACCGCGAGTGTTTGCGTTGGTAATAACTTTACATCGTTCCACACGATTTGAATTTCGTAGCCACTGGTGGTACCACAATCTAATTTAACTTCCGGTACTTCAATGGCACCATCAACATTACTCCATTTAGCAGGTTTGCCATTTACGGTTACTGATTTTATGGAAGCGGTTTTGGCTTTAAGCTGTAAAACCAGATCCATAGCTTTCGGAAAACTTGATACAATGGTATAAGTATCCGTATTACCCGTCCGCTTAAAATCAAACTGAATATCTGGTGTATGTATAGAAGCATGATCCCAAGCCATTGGGAAACCCGGTTTGATTAGCAACTTCCCATTCAATGCATCGGGATGAATCCCAAACAAACCCTCGACTAATGATCGGCCTGCCATGCCTACCGGGTCACCAAAATCGCGGTATAATTCGCCACGGGTGGAATCGTAGAAAGATAGCTGGTCAAAGTTGCCGGGGCTGCTTTCGAGGAACATGCTTTCAAGTAAGGAGCCTTTCCAAAGTTTAAAGGCATCTTCGGAGCGGCCAGCTTGCCAGTAAGCTAAGGAGGTGTGCAGCTCTTCGGCCAGAACCACGTTATTGAGTGACCAATCATAAGGCATCCAATTGGTGGTTGGCAGGGTATAAAAACCATCGGGAACACCTTTGGCTATGATGGGGATATGCGGTATCTGGGTATCTACATACCGTAAAGCCTGATACGCCTGAAATTTATCAGGCACATCCGAATCAATGGCGTGGTAAACTGTCCACAAAGCGGCGGCTGGGTGTAATAGTTTGTTGCCTAATAAATCCTGATACTCGGCGTATTGCCCTGTTTGCGGCATCCATAAGGTTTTGTTGATGGCTGCCAGAATATGGTCGGCTTCCTTTTGGTATGGTGTGCCGTTTTCGCCAGCTATTTTGGCTAACTGGGCGGCCATTTTATTGGCGCGGTAATTATAGGCTGATGAATGGGTTACGCCGCCGCCGCTGTATTGCAGGGCATCACTGGCCCAAATGGCACAATAGGCATCATAAAGTCCGTCGCCATCGGCATCAAAATTGCGTTTCTCCCATGCTAAGTGGCGTTTAATTACCGGCCACATTTGTTTAACAAATTCTTTATCGCCCGTCCAGTTAAAGTGGTTGAGCATGGCATCAATATAAACCAGGTTCATATCGTAATGATGCGGCTGGATCTTGCCTCCCGGGTTACGGCTCACATAACCGCTGCTGAACATGGCATTACCCAGTTTTTCTTGCTGGCGTGCAAAATGCATGGCGGTATCGGGCCTATTGGGGCCACTCTCCGGGCTAGTGATCTGCGAAAGCGCGTAACTGCTAAAATGCGAACGGGCTCTATCGTGCCAGCCTAAAACATCAGCTACGTATGGGCCTCGCCAGGCATTCAGCCTCATGCGCCAGGCCACCGCCCCATGCATGTACGATGGGGATTCCCAAATGGCATCGGCTGCTACGGCGAGCGCGCCGCCAAGGGTGTTGATGTATGGATCGGGCGTGTTAACTTTTATGCGATCCGCTATTTTTTTGCGGGCTACTTCGGCGGCGTTGAATAAGCCGGGAAGTTCTGCATAGTTGGTTACAACTTTTTCAGCCGGGCTTTGTATCAAAAAGTACAGCGGCTGAACTCCAGATTTAATTAAACCTGTAATGGCTGGAGCATCGGTAGGTTTTGAATCCCATAATTCGGTTGGTGAAGCTTGCTTGTTCGCATCCGCGATATGCAGTTCTGCTCCTACTGGGAATAAGCCCGTTAGCTGGCTTTTTTGCGAGATGATCTCGGCGGGTTTATAGCCGGGTTGTTTGATCTCGTAGCGGTCTGCCTCGCTGATAGTTTTGCTGGCAAAGTTTAGTGAGAAAGATGTATTGCTAATTTTATAAACATTGCCTTTGCAATACTCCGGCTTTAAATAGAATGAGGATTCGGGATCGGCACCCAGATCGCCATCGCGCGAGAATTTTTTGCCTGTTGCGCCGCCAAATGCCCAAAATAGTTTAGCGCCATTGTCAACGCCTTTAAATTCGGCTTTTAATATCAGGCTTTCTGTTGTTGCTCCGGCTAATAAAGTTAGGTTTAAGCTGCCTTTGCCTAAAGATGGATCGTGAATAGTATATAGCAATGATCCTGCCCTGTAGCGCATCTCAATGTTTTGCGCATCGATTATCCATTTGCTACCGGTTGTAGTTACAATGCCGAATTTAAGGTTGCCACCCATTCCCGGAAGGTACAAGGCAAATTCGGGCAAATCACCACCCTCTACACGAAAAGCGGTATTGGTACCATATAACGCGCGGTTAAAACGGTGCTTGCCGTTATTGCTTACAATATCTTCACCATCGGGATGGTAATTTATAACGCGCTCTTTATTGTGCCACAATTTGGTTGGCACAGTTTGAGCGGATACAAAATTATGAGCGCACAAAAAAAGGACTAATGATAAACATATAGTCCTTTTTGTTAGGGTTTTGAGCATTGTATTGCTTTAGTTTTATATTTGTTAGCCAAAACAGTTATCGGTGCGAACATCGACAACCGCACGGAAACCTTTTTCACCACTCACTATTCACCACTCACTAATTTATTCCACTTCCATTTTATGCGCCAGGGCATAATATTTTAGTTCGATCATATCGCCCGGAATGGTTTTAGTATTCCAGTGTTTATGGATGGATAAAGCCGCCCCTATAGCTGTAGCCTGCGCAACCGAAGCCGCGAACACTTCAAAATTAGGGAAAGCTGTTGCCAGCATATTCATATAAACCGGATTTTTACCAAAGCCGCCATCAACAAATATGCGTTTTACACCAGTGTTTTGAATAACCAGCGTGGTTGAAGCTTTTTGCTGAACCATAATATCCTGGATTAGGCAATGGTATGCTTCATCATAAGATGCGAATTGCGACAAGTCGCGCTCGCCAAATAATGATTGCTGCATTAATGAACGGTCGCTGTTATCCGCACTATCAGTCCGTACATACTCTGCGTGATATTTTATCTTTTTGTATTGATCTAAAGGCTTGTTAAAATGCTCGGCTATACGCTTGGTTTGCTGCTCATGCTCGTTACCTGCAAACAGGCGCGATGCTTTTACAGGTTTACCATGATATTCCATGTAGCATAAGCAATCTTTATTCAATTCATCGGCGGTAAGCGGGTTATCGTTAAACGGATTTAAGCTGATGCACCAGGTACCTGTAGAGATCAAAATGAACGGCTCCGAAAAGCTGGCCAGATAGGGTATTAGCGCCGAAGAGCTATCGTGCAAGCCTGCGCCTACATGATATTCTTGTCCGTTAATAACCGCGTCCATCGCCTTATCCGACGGGAATACGGGAGCTAATATCTTATCGATACCTTCTTTATAAACCCAATCGTGATAATCGTTTTTTACAAAATCCCAAAGCTGAGTATGGCAGCCAATGCTTGTAATATCAGAGTAATAGCCTCCCGTTACCAAAAAGTTTAAGTACTGCGGCAAATGCAGCGAGTACTTGATCTTTTTAAACAACTCAGGTTTTTTGCGTTTGATGCGATACAACTGCATACCCGAGTTTAAGTTACCCAAAACCGGAGATGCTGTTTCTCTCGATATGGCTTCTTCTCCCCCATGGGTAGCGTAAAACTCATTCTTCAACTCATCCGGAAAAGACTTTAAGTAGTTACACAAAGGCCCCGCAACTTTGCCATCATGATCGATGTGGACAAAGCTGGCACCATAGGTTGAAAAATTCAAACCTTTGATATCGAACTTTTTGAGCGATAAGATATCTGCAAGCGATTCTTTAACCCAATTGGTTAACAGGTCGATATCTTCGCATGGGTCGCCATCATCGTCAACCGTTTCTTTAAAATTAGCCGTACGTTCCAATACAATCTTGTAGTACTCGTCAATCAAAAAGAATTTTTTGTTCGTCTTCCCAATATCAAATATGGCTATTACCGGAACGCTCTTCATGCTCAATATTATAATCCTGTTGCTACTGTTTTCTGTCCACGTTCTTTGATCAGGTTCTCGCGCACTTTTAAGTTGCGGTAAGCACCAATCGGATCAATCGCACCACCTGCACGCAGGCTTGCTTCTGATACCAAAGCACGTACATCTGTGCGGTAAGCTTTCTGTAAGATCTCTTGCGCCAAAGCTACATCGCTTGCTTTTTGAGCCGCTTGTAATGCTGCTTTATCAACTATTAAAGCCTGCGCGTAAGCTATCTGGATAGCTTGTACAGATTGTAATAAGTCTTCGATAGGATCTTTCAGGTTGTGCGACGCGTCTATCATCCAGCCTAAATCTGTAGCATGGTTCATGCCTCGGGCATCCATACCTTCAACAAGTTCATTAAAAATCAGGAACAATTGGTATGGGTTGATAGAACCTACGGTTAAATCATCATCACCATATTTTGAATCGTTAAAATGGAAACCTGCTAAACGGCCTTCCATTAACAATAACGATACGATTTGTTCGATGTTGGCGTTTGGCAAGTGGTGACCTAAATCAACCAAAGTAAAGGCTTTAGGCCCTAATTTGGTTACGTATAATAACGATTGCCCCCAGTCTGCAACGGTAGTTGAATAAAAGTTTGGCTCGTAGCACTTGTACTCCAAATACAGTTTCCAATCATCCGGAAGGGCGGCGTAAATTTGTTTTAAGCTATCCAAAGTACGCTCGAAAGCTCCACGGAAGTTTAACTGACCCGGGAAGCTTGATCCATCGGCCAACCAAACGGTTAACGATTTTGAACCCAACAAAACACCTTGTTTAATTACTTCGATGTTGTGGGCTATAGCCTGATCGCGCACCGCTTTATCAACGTGTTGTAACGAACCGAATTTGTAGCTTTCCGGGGCATCAGCCTGATCCTGGAAGGTATTAGAGTTCATGGCATCAAATACCAAACCGTGTTGAGCGGCAAGGGTTTTAATGGCTTGGTGGTTTTGTGGCACATCCCAGGGAATGTGCAGAGAAATAGCGCCTGATGATTTGTTTAAGGCGTGCAATACACCAACATCTTCAATTTTTTCTTCGATACTGCGTGGCTCACCACCACCTGAGAAACGACCGAAACGTGTACCACCGGTACCTAATGCCCAGCTCGGGATAGCAATTTGAAATGCTTCCAGCTTAGCTAATACATCATCAACGTTGGCTACATCGGCAGCAACAAATTCAAACCTGCGTTTGTGATCGGCCAACGCTTCGTTGTTAAAACCGTCAATTTTATACTTCTCTACTTGCATATGTTTTAGATTTTGAAGGTAGAATCAAGAAGCCAGAATCAAGAGTCAAGACAGACCCACTTTTCTATTTCTCAAATCCTTTACTTCTGGTTTTTACTCTTGGTTTTATTTTTCTTCTTGGTTCTTGTATCTTGATTCCTGAGTCTCTCTTACGGCATATAAAACACTTCGGGCAATGCGCTGCTTACCGGGGAATTATCCGGGTTGCTTTCCATAATATCGCCCATGTAGGCCCACCATTTTTGCATGATGGCATGGCTTGGCAGGTTTTCGCGGGCAATGTCATCTGATGATTTCAGTACTCCGAAAAGCACATTGGTTTCTTCGTCTAAAAATATGGAATAATCGCTTATGCCAACTTCTTTTAACAACGCTACCAACTCTGGCCATATTTCATCGTGGCGCTTTTTATATTCCGCGGTTTTGCCGGGGAACAGTTTCATTTTGAATGCTATGCGGTTCATTGGTTCATTAGCCATTAGTCAATTGGTCTTTTATAGTTTGATATTATTCAATGTTCATTGGTTGATGAGCCTTGTAAGACTAATTAACCAATGAACAAGTGAACCAATGAACTATCTTACAAATCCCATCGCAACACCACCGTCAACGTTTAATACGTTACCGGTTGATTTGCCTAGCAGGCCACCTGTGAAGGCGAAACATGCGTTGGCGATATCGTCTGGTAAAATGATCTCGTTTAGTAATGTACGTTTGGCGTAGTAAGCAGGCAATTCGGCAACGGTGATTCCGTATGCTTTTGCGCGGCCTTCGGCCCAGCCACCGGCCCAGATATTGCTATCGCTGATAACGGCATCAGGGTTTACTACGTTTACACGGATCTTATCAGCACCAAGCTCGGCAGCGTTCAAACGGCTCAGGTGTAACTGTGCAGCTTTAGCCGAACCGTAACCCGCGTTGTTTGGACCACTTACTAAAGCGTTTTTGCTTACTATGTTAATAATATCGCCACCTGTTGCTTGTTTTTTCATTACGGCAACCGCAGCTTGTGTTACAAAGAACTGGCCTTTAACTAATACGTCATATAACAAGTCCCAATCTTTTTCGGTATGATCAGCAATTGATTTAGAGATCGATAAACCAGCGTTGTTGATGATGATATCCACACCACCAAAAGCTAAAGCGGCAACATCCATAGCGGCGTCAATTTGCGCCTGGTTAGTTACATCCATCACCGCGGTAGCGTATGAATCTTTACCAAATTGTGCTTTGAATTCCTCACCTGCTGCTTGTAAACGCTCGGCGTTCATATCATTCAGGATAACTACGGCACCTTCTGAAACGAATTTTTTAGCGATGGCTTTACCGATACCACCTGCAGAACCTGTAATTAAAGCGATACGGCCAGATAAGGCTTTAGGCTTTGGCATACGTTGCAGTTTGGCTTCTTCTAACAACCAATACTCGATGTTGAAAGCTTCCTGACGGGGTAATGATGTGTATTCAGAAACCGCTTCGGCGCCTTTCATTACGTTTATGGCGTTGGTGTAAAATTCGGCAGCTACACGGGCGGTTTGTTTGTCTTTAGAGAAAGAGAATAACCCAACACCAGGGTAAAGGATGATAACCGGGTTAGCATCGCGGATAGCCGGGCTATTCGGGTGCTTGCAGGTATCATAGTATTCCTGATACATTTTGCGGTAAGCTTCGAAAGCCGGAGCTAAACGCTCTTTAATTGCGGCAACATCGCTCAAATCTTCATTTGGCGCTAATTCCAATACCAGCGGACTGATCTTGGTGCGCAAAAAGTGATCGGGGCAGCTGGTACCCAATGGAGCCAAACGATCCAGATCGTTAGAGTTGATGAATTCCAATACGCGGGCATCATCAGTAAAATGACCTAACATTAAGGTTTTGCTTGAGCAGAAACCACGCAATATTGGTGCTAATTTTGCAGCCTGAGTTTTACGGGCAGTTTCTTCAAGGCTTTGTATTTTTTGACCACCGAATACAGGGCCTTTTTTACCAAAGTTTTGCTCAAGGTACTCAGCACATTTTTCAATAACTTCTAATGTGTTGATGTAGCTTTCGTAAGCGGTATCGCCCCAGGTAAACAAACCGTGTGAGCCTAACATGATACCACGGATACCCGGGTTCTCGTCTAAACAAGCTTTTAACTGTAAACCTAATTCAAAGCCCGGTTTTTTCCATTCAACCCAACCTATCTGGCCGTCGAATAATTCCTGGGTAATTTTTTTACCGTCTTTTGCTGCCGCGATAGCGATAGCCGCATCAGGGTGCAAGTGATCAATATGCGCGAATGGTAAGAAACCATGCAGCGGGGTATCAATTGATGGCGCTTTTGACGATAGATCGAAAATACAGTGGTTGAACAGTTCAACCATTTCATCTTCGTGCTCAACTCCACGGTAAATATTTTTCAGGCTGCGCAGGCGGTCAACGTACAGGGCGGCAAGGCCACTCTTTTTGATCGAACCTAAATCGCCACCCGAGCCTTTAACCCACATTACTTCCGTGTCTTGTCCGGTTAGTGGGTCTTTAGCCTGTACTTTGCATGATGTATTTCCACCACCATAATTGGTCAACCTTAAATCGGCACCTAACAGATTAGAGCGGTATATTAAAAGGGCAACTTCGTCACCCGCCAATTCAGCGGCTTTCGCTTCGTCCCATAAATAGCTCACGTGCTTAAATTGTGTTGTGTTGATAGACATTGTTATGTTTTTTTGTATTTATTTTTATTATTTGATTGCTTGTACTTGTGCTGTTTTTGCTACTTCTTTATCTTTTACATTATTTCCATATCCAACAATGATCACCGAAAGGATGATAGTAGCGATACCGATAACTACTGTTGTAAATGATTTTTTGCTTACACCTTTCCACTCGCCTAATACCAAACCCCACATGTTGGCTACCAAAATAATGAAGGCCATGTGCAGGATCCATGAGCTGGCGCCGTTACCCAATTTGCTCTCGCCCATTCCGTAGAAGAAGAACTGTAAGAACCAGGTTGTACCGGCTAAGGCCGAGAAGATGTAATTTTTTAATAATGGTGTTTTAGCATCGGTATAGTTACCGAATGTTTTGTTGCGGGCATTCAATATCATACACCAGATAAAGTTGGTGGTTAAACCGCCCCAAAGGATCACGATATAAGTAACGTTGTTTTTATAAAGGAAATTACGGGTATCGGTAATGTGCTCGGTTGCTCTCCATGCAGCGTTAGCGGCATCGGCCATGTGAGCGCCGGCATCAATCCCGAAAGCGAAACAGGCGCTTAACACACCCGATACAATGGCTACGGTGATACCTAAACCAAAGCGGTAATCTTTATTTTCGTTAGCAACAGCGCCTTCTTTATTCAAATCGCGCTCTTTTAATGTACCTGCCCTACCGCAAATGATGATACCGATAACGCATACCAGGATACCTAATAATACCAGCTGCCCCCAATGTGAAGTAGCTAAGGTACCGATGCTATCTTTACCCGCGGTTGGCGAAAACTGGTAGAACACAGCAGGAACCAAAGCACCGAATACTGAACATAAACCTAATATAATGGTGCTACCTAATGATACACCCAAATAACGAACACCTAAACCATAAGTTAAACCGCCTATTCCCCATAATAAGCCAAAAAAGTAGGTTAGCATTAAAATTTTACCATCTGTTGCGCGGATGATATCCATAAAGTGTGGCACTGTTAACCATGCCGCTACCGGCGGAACAATGAGCCATGAGAATATACCGCCTACTATCCAAAAACTTTCCCAGGCCCAGCCTTTTACTTTTTTGTACGGGATGTAGAAACTACCGGAAGCGAAACCGCCGATAAAGTGAAAAATTACACCGAAAATTACTTCCATTATTTATTTAGCGTTTATTATGAATTGGTTTCATATTAGAGGAAATAAAAGTAGAAAAGGTGGTTTACATGGCCGTCATGCACTGTCATGGTATGTTAAGCTTTATAGGTTAACAACTGGTTAATTTTATGCCCCTTAATCCCGAAATTTACTTTTTAGTTAAAAAAAAAGTTTAGGGAAGTCAAAAAGTGCATAAAAAATGACAAAATTTGATACTTTTTATCTAAACACAAGTAATTATGTTTGCAACATTATACCAATTAATATAAAATCTACGTACTCTTGTTGCAGAAAAAGCCTGTTATTTATAACCAACGTTTTACTGTATCCTAATTGTAAACCGGACAAATGAAACAACCGCCCATATTTGAATGCATTTTTATTGATTACTATTCGTCTACCCCGAAGTATTTACAATTGGCAAACTCCATTATTAAATGCATTGGCGATGGTAAGATCAGTAAGAACGATATTTTGCCTTCTATAAACGAGTTGAGCTATAACTTTGAAATATCAAGGGATACGGCCGAAAAGGCATACAAGTATTTAAAAAAAATAGGATTATTAGGGTCCGTCCCCGGTAAGGGTTATTATGTTAAAAGCACCGAACTAAGCAATAACCTAAAGGTATTTTTACTGTTCAACAAGCTTAGTTACCACAAAAAAGTTATTTACGATGCTATTGTTGCCGCACTTGGCGATATGGCCGCGGTAGACCTATATATATACAACAACGATTTTTCGTTATTTAAAAAGCTGCTCCAAAACAAAAATGATGATTATACGCATTATGTCATCATCCCCCATTTTGTTGAAGGTGGCGAAAAGGCATCCGAAATTATCAACACCATCCCAAAAGAGAAATTAATTTTACTGGATAAGATCATTCCGGGTGTTGAGGGAAATTACGCGGCCGTGTATGAAAACTTTGAGCAGGATCTATATCACGCGCTTGAACAGGCCCTGCCACAGTTAAGTAAATACAATACCATTAAGATCATTTTCCCGGAGCATAGTTATTTCCCGCACGAAATATTAACCGGGTTTACCAACTTTTGTCATCAATATGCTTTTAACTACAAGGTTATTCATGATATTGAAACCGAACAGATTGGTAAAGGCGAGGCGTATATTAACCTGATGGAAAGCGACCTGGTTACTTTGATAGAACGCATCATATCAACCGACCTGATTGTAGGTACCGATGTTGGTGTGATATCGTACAACGAAACACCGCTGAAAAAGATAATTTTGAATGGTTTGACCACTATCTCGACAGATTTCCAGGCGATGGGCGAAAAGACGGCTTATTTGATACTAAACGGCCTGACGGAACACATAGAAACGCCATTTAATTTGACTCTCCGGGCGTCGTTATAGTCTATAAAATCTGTGTGGTATGTTATAATTATGTGCTAATTGCCCGGTAGTACAACGGTACTGTTTATTTTAGCATCAATAATCCGGGTATTATTTTAACAAAATCACCCGTTTAAAGCAACTAAAGCGATATTTTTGCCGTATACAGGGAATAAGTTACACAATTTTGCAATAACCAATAATTTACCGTTCTTTATATCCAATATTATTCGTTTTCCGATATATGCTTTCTAAAAAAACTAAATATGCAATAAAAGCTTTGGTGAGCCTGGGCAAAAACATGGGAAACCCGCCCGTGCAGATCTCAAAAATTGCAGAAGAAGAAAAAATACCTAAGAAATTTCTTGAACAGATATTGCTGGACCTGAGAAATGCCGGATTTTTATACAGCAAAAAAGGCGCGGGCGGCGGGTACAGTTTAAACAAAGACCCCAAAGATATTTACCTGGTACAGGTGATGCGCGTTACCGACGGCCCTATTGCCATGGTGCCCTGCGCCAGTTTAAACTTTTATCACAAATGCGAAGAGTGCAAATCTGAACTAACCTGTGGTATACGCAGCATATTTATTGATGTGCGCGATGTGACGCTGAAAATTTTAACCGAAACCAGCATCGCCGACATTATTGACCGCGAAATTAATTTAGTTTCCCTAATCTAATTTTAATGTAACAATTTGGAGGTAGCAAATTTATTATCCTACTAAGACTACCATTTCCATATACTTTATATATATTTGTCGTGATGAAACTAACGGCACTCTTTAACAATCAAATTATGTGTATGCAACATTGTATCACAAAGTGATTTATGAGAGGTGTGGATTGATCGATACGAGATAACAAATACCTCTTCAGCACGGCCGAAGGGGAATTTTTTTTAAATGATAGCGCTAAACTAAGTATATGCAAAGCTTTAGAACCGAGTTAGAAAATCCGGTTATTGAAAAGGACATCATTGATCTGGAACAAAAGATCCGTGCATTCCGTGAGGGCAAAATCCACGACGAAAAGTTCAGGAGTTTGCGTTTAGCCCGTGGTATTTACGGCCAACGGCAACCGGGCGTACAAATGGTACGTATTAAATTACCTTTCGGCAAGGTTACTTTTAAGCAATTACTAAAAATTGCCGATATAAGTGACGAATACGCCAGCAGCAACCTGCACTTAACTACCCGCCAGGATATCCAGATACACTATGTGAGTTTGGACCGCACACCTGAGTTATGGGCCAGGCTGGAGCAGGATGATGTTACCTTGCGCGAAGCTTGTGGTAATACCGTTCGTAATGTTACCTCCTCTCCTACTTCGGGTATTGACCCGGATGAGGTTTTTGATGTATCGCCTTACGCGCATGGTATGTTCAGCTATCTTTTGCGCAATCCTATTTGCCAGGAGATGGGCCGTAAGTTTAAGATCTCGTTTTCGGCTACGGATGCTGATACCGCTTTCTCTTTTATTCACGATCTGGGCTTTATCCCAAAAGTAAAAATTGAGGACGGTGTTGAAGTGCGTGGTTTTAAAGTAGCCTTAGGTGGCGGTTTAGGCGCTCAACCCGCGTTAGCGCATATCGTACACGACTTTTTGCACGAAGATCTGATCATTCCTTATACAGAATCGGTTATCCGTGTGTTTGACCGTTATGGCGAACGCAACAACCGTAACAAAGCCCGTTTAAAATTCCTGATCCAAAAAATTGGATTAGAAGAATTTTTGAAACTGGTTAACGAAGAAACTATTGCCAATAAGGTAAAAACATATAAAATAGATCGCGATACGGTTCCACAACCTCAAACTCCTGCGAAAGCGGTATTGCCAGAGGCTGTAATTGCTAACCCTTTGCGTTACAAACACTGGAGAGCTACCAACGTTTTTGAACAAAAGCAAAAGGGCTATTTTGGTGTATATATTAAGGTAGAGGTTGGTGATATCCCTACTGCGCAAGCGCGTAAGCTGGTTGAAGCCATTCGCCCTTATGTTGCCGATGAGATACGTGTTACCCAAAACCAGGGCTTATTGTTAAAATTTGCTACTGAAGAAAGCTTACCGCATTTATTTAACGGGTTAACCGAATTGGGTTTAGCTGCTCCGGGTTTTGACAGCGTTGCCGATGTAACCACCTGCCCCGGTACAGATACCTGTAACCTGGGTATTTCAAACAGCATGACCTTATCTAAGGTGTTAGAGGATGTTGTTTACAGCGAATACGAAGACTTGATCTATAACCGTGATATTAAGATCAAGATAAGTGGTTGTATGAATAGCTGCGGTCAGCATGGTTTGGCTCATATTGGTTTTCATGGTAGTTCACTAAAATCGCAAGGGAAAGTATTACCATCTGTACAGGTATTGTTAGGTGGCGGTATTGTTGGCGATGGTATTGGCCGCGCGGCTGATAAGATAACCAAAGTACCTGCCAAACGTGCTACTACTGTTTTACGTGCGGTTTTGAACGATTACCAAAGCAACACCAACGATAACGAGTTATTTAACGATTACTACGACCGTAAGGGTAAAGATTATTTTTACCAATTGCTAAAACCAATTGCCGACTTAACTACCCTGCAAGACGATGAGTTTATTGACTGGGGCCACGAAGAAACTTATGCCACCGCTATTGGTGTTGGCGAATGCGCGGGTGTGGTGATAGACTTAGTTGCGACATTGATATTTGAAGCGGAAGAAAAACTTGGCTGGGCACAAGCTGCCTTTAACGAAAGCCGTTTTGCCGATTCTATTTACCACTCTTACAGTGTATTTATTAGCGCGGCTAAAGCTTTGTTGTTAGATAAAGGTGTAAATAGCAGCACGCACGCGGGCATCATCCGTGAGTTTGATAACCAGTATGTGGCTACAGGCGAAATTGATTTGGGCGGTTCTACTTTTGATAGCTTGATATTACAGATAAACAAACAAGAACCATCAGAAGCCTTTGCTACTACTTACTTGCAGCAAGCCAACAGCTTTACTCAAAACGTTAAAACAAAACGCGAAGCTTTAATACAAGCATAATAATTACCCATGAGTGCGTCGCCGAAGGATATTATAAATACAGTTACGCCTGATACCAGCGAAGGTAATCAGTTGTTCCCTGTATTTTTAAAGCTGAACGAATTGCATACCGTGTTAATAGGCGCGGGTAATGTTGGCTTAGAGAAGCTTAACGCGATATTGAATAATAGTCCGCTGGCTAAAGTAACTGTTGTTGCCGAAGTGGTATCGCACGAGGTTTACGCCTTGGCGGCAAAGTACAAGCAAGTAAATATTCACGAGCGGTTATTTACCGAGAGCGACCTTGAAGGTGCCAATTTAGTTGTGGTAGCTACCGGAAACGAATCGTTAAATAACTACATCCGCGAGGTAGCTCACCAACATAATTTATTGTTGAACGTAGCCGATAAGCCATCATTGTGTGATTTTTATTTGGGTTCCATCGTACAAAAAGGAGATTTAAAAGTGGCTATATCAACCAATGGCAAATCGCCAACGGTAGCTAAAAGATTGAAAGAAGTGCTGAACGATAACTTACCAGACGAGCTGGACACTACATTACAGCAAATGAGCCAGTTGCGCAACACATTAACCGGCGATTTTGCCGATAAAGTTAAAAAACTGAACGAGGTTACATCTATACTGGTTGAACCAAAGGCTGATATTTCTATCAGGAAAAACTTTAACTGGTTGATATGGTGCTCTATTATAGCAGCCATTGGCATCACCATAACAGCTTTTTGGTTAAAGAATCCCGATTTTCAGTCTTTTGTAGAAACCGTTAGCCCTACCTTCTATTATTTTTTAGTGGCAGGTTTCATCTTCGCGATGATTGATGGCGCCATCGGGATGAGTTATGGGGTTACCTCAACAACCTTCTCGTTAACTATGGGCATTCCTCCTGCTGCGGCAAGTATGGGTGTGCATTTATCCGAAATTATGAGCAACGGCATTGCCGGCTGGATGCATTACCGCATGGGAAACATTAACTGGCGCTTGTTTAAGCTGTTGCTGATACCGGGTATCATTGGCGCTGTTTTAGGTGCTTATCTGGTATCGTCATTAGAGCATTATAGCATGTATACCAAACCTGCGGTATCGTTATATACGCTTATATTAGGAATTGTTATTTTCAAAAAGGCATTTAAGGGAAAGCATAAAAAAGCTGATAAAAAGATCAAACGCATTTCGTTACTCGGTTTTGGGGGCGGTTTTATTGATGCGGTTGGTGGTGGCGGTTGGGGCTCTATCGTGTTATCTTCATTGATAGCCGGTGGCCGTAATGCACGCTTCTCGTTAGGTACAGTCAAACTTTCTCGGTTCTTCATCGCTATGGTGAGCTCGGTAACGTTTATCCTGATGCTGAGCCATGGTAACCATTGGGAAGCGATTGTTGGATTGGTAATTGGCAGCGCGTTAGCATCGCCTATCGCCGCTAAGGTATCAAACCAAATATCTACAAAAGCCATTATGGTATCTGTGGCAGTTATTGTAATTTTGATCAGTTTATACAGCATTCAAAAATTTATTGTAAAAGTGTTGTAAAGCCATGAGTAAAGTAGTACACGATATAAAACAATTGACAGCCGGGTTAACCCCTGTTGAAGCCTTGACTAAGTTAGCCAACCTGTTTCCGGGTAAAGTTATATTTTCTACCAGTTTTGGTTGGGAAGATCAGGTGATCAGTCACATGATATTTGCCAATAAACTGCCTATTAAGGTTTTCACTTTAGAAACAGGCCGCTTATTCCCCGAGACTTATTACGTTTGGAACCGTACCTTAGAAATGTACGATGCCAATATACACGCCTACTATCCGCAGGCCGCTGCTGTTGAGCAAATGGTGAGCACTAAGGGCCCAAGCAGCTTTTATGAATCGGTTGAAAACCGGAAGGAATGCTGCGGTATACGCAAATTGGAGCCGTTGAAACGCGCTTTGGCTGGTAATGATGTTTGGATAACCGGCATCAGAGCAGATCAATCTGCCAACCGCGAGGACATGCACAATGTAGAATGGGATGAGGGAAACCAATTGGTGAAGTTTCATCCTATTTTTGAATGGAATTTAGACGAGGTTAAAGAATATATTAAAGTAAATAACGTACCATACAATCCGCTGCACGATAAGGGTTTCCCAAGTATTGGTTGCGCACCTTGTACAAGGGCCGTACAACCGGGCGAGGATTTCCGAGCGGGAAGATGGTGGTGGGAAGATCAATCAAAAAAAGAATGCGGCTTGCACAGCACCGAAGCACACGAGGAAACTTTTTTTGAGGAGAATAAAAGTAATTAGGATATAAGATGAGTAGACACAAACTGGATTATTTAGACGATCTGGAAGCTGAGGCGATATATATTTTACGCGAGGTAGCAGGGCAATTTGAAAAACCTGCCCTGCTGTTTTCGGGTGGTAAGGATAGTATTACACTGGTGCGTTTGGCCGAGAAGGCTTTTAGGCCGGGTAAATTTCCTTTTCCGCTGGTGCATATTGATACGGGGCATAATTTTCCGGAAACGATAAGCTACCGCGATGAAATGGTAGAACGAATTGGCGAAAAGCTGATTGTTGGCTACGTTCAGGATGCTATTGACCAGGGTAAAGTTATTGAGCAAAAAGGTAAAAACGCGAGCCGTAACAGTTTACAAACCGTTACTTTGCTGGATACCATTGCCGAACATAAATTTGACGCCTGCATTGGCGGCGCACGCCGTGATGAGGAAAAAGCAAGGGCAAAAGAACGCATCTTTTCGGTACGTGATGAGTTTGGCCAATGGGACCCAAAACGCCAGCGCCCCGAACTTTGGAATATTTATAACGGTAAGATACACAAGGGCGAGAACGTACGTGTATTCCCGATAAGTAACTGGACCGAGCTTGATGTTTGGAACTATATCCGCAGGGAAAACATCGCTTTGCCATCAATTTACTTTGCGCATGAGCGTGAGGTGATCACCCGTAACGGCCAGTTAATGGCTGCTGCCGAGGCTTTAAACATGGATGCTGATGATATTATATCGCGCAAAAATGTACGTTTCCGCACGGTTGGGGATATGACTTGTACGGCCGCTGTAGAATCGTATGCGTTTGAGATAGATGATATCATTAACGAAATAAGCGAATCGAAAATTAGTGAACGTGGCGCCCGTATGGATGATAAAGTGAGCGAGGCGGCTATGGAAGACAGGAAAAAAGGCGGATATTTTTAAGAGAGACTCAAGAAGCGAGAATCAAGAATCAAGACAAAAAAAACGTCATTGCGAGGTACGAAGCAATCTCTTTAGGACAAGCGAATATCCAAGTTCGCCCTGTACAGTCGGGGATTGCTTCGTACCTCGCAATGACGAGTGAAGAAGCAATAACACATACGTGTAAATATAACAATGGACATTCTAAAATTTTTAACGGCTGGTAGTGTTGATGATGGTAAAAGTACCCTGATAGGGCGTTTACTGTATGATAGTGAGTCTATTTTGGCCGATCAGCTGGAGGCTTTGCAGCAATCAAATCGTAAAAACGATGATGGTACGATTGACCTTGCCATTTTAACCGATGGTTTAAAGGCCGAGCGCGAACAAGGCATTACCATTGATGTGGCTTACAAGTACTTCCAGACAGAAAAACGCAAGTTTATTATTGCTGATACCCCAGGGCACATTCAATATACCCGTAACATGGTTACCGGTGCATCAAATGCCGACCTGGCTATTATATTGATTGATGCCCGTAAAGGTGTTATTGAGCAAACTATACGCCACTCCTACTTAGTATCGTTACTTGCCTTGCCGCACGTGGTGGTTGCTGTGAACAAGATGGATATGGTTAATTATGACGAGACTGTTTTTAACAAGATAGTTGCCGATTACCGCGCCATGGCTACCAAATTGAATTTAGGCGAAGTAACTTACATACCCGTTAGCGCTTTAAAAGGTGATAATATTGTTTATAAAAGCGACAAGATCACCTGGTATACCGGCAAAAGCTTGTTAGACCATTTAGAAACCGTTGAGATAGCGATTGACGACAGTACCGACCATGCCCGCATGCCGGTGCAATGGGTTGTACGCCCGCAAACCGAAGAACTGCACGATTACCGTGGCTACGCCGGTAGGGTTTTAAGCGGATCTTTCCGCGTGAACGATCAAATCACTGTTTTACCTTCGGGCTTTAGTTCTACGATAAGTAAGATCGAGATATTTGATAAGCAACCAGCGGAGGTTACCGCCGGGCAATCTGTTACCCTGCATTTGAAAGATGAGATAGATATTAGTCGTGGCGATATTTTAGTAAATTCTTTACATCAGCCAAAAGTATCACAATTAATACAAAGCGATATTTGCTGGATGGATACCAAACCGATGGACCAAAGCCTGACGTATTTGATACAGCACAACAGCAAAACCACCCGTTGCAAAATTAGCGAAGTGTTGTACAAGGTAAACATAAACACTTTAGAGCAAGTAAATGCCGACACCTTTAATCTGAACGATATTGGTTCAATTATTATTAAAACTGCCGAACCTTTGGCCTTTGATGCCTATCAGGATAACAAAGCAAATGGAGGGGCAATTATAATTGATAGCCGTACCAATTTAACTGTAGGTGCATTGATGTTCAGGGCCATAGCCGACTAAAAAATTGCTTTTTTATTGTGAATACGGGTTTAAACGCGTATTTTAGGCCACATGGAAGATACCAGAAGTTACTTGTGGAGAATATACATGGCGATCATTTTAACATCGCTTGGTGTATTCTATTATCTTGTATTTTTGTTTTACCTGTGCGGTGGGATCCCTATCGAAAAGATCCATTATTTTATGACTGATGGCTGGCCCAATTTTTGTGCCGATAATGTTCCTTTGGTTGCCCCGGTTTTTTTGTTTTTGGGTTTATATTTCTGGTATTCGTACACAGTTAAAATGCGCCCCAAGCCCATACCCGAACCTGAATATGATTTTCACTTTACTAAAGTTGAAAAACATCCAGAGGTAAACCAGGAGCCGGATTATATTTTTGAGAGCCGGGCTCACAAAGCAACTAAAATTTCTCCTACCTCAGAGGAGCAGGACAATAAAACGGAAGATTAGTTTTCAAAAATTAATCTATCCTAAAACATTTCATTATCTTATTTCTTTGATTAATAACACTTTGTAAGTTTTTTATCGTCTACAATTTGATAACTTTTTGTTTACAATAAAATTACATGTTTAAACAGCTATTTATTTACCTTTGAGGTATTAAATCAAATTAATCAATAAAAAACACAATATTATGGCAACTACAAAATGGGTTTTAGACCCAATGCACTCAGAAGTTCAGTTTAAAGTTAAACACCTGGTTATATCAACTGTAACGGGTTCATTTAAAACATTTGAAGGTACAGTTGAAACCGAAGGAGATACCTTTGAAGGAGCTACCGCTGAATTTAGTTTAGATGTTAACAGCATTGACACTAACCAGGAAATGCGCGATGGTCATTTAAAAGGCGCTGAGTTTTTTGATGCTGAAAAGTATCCAAAGATCACTTTCAAATCGACAGCTATTACTGCTGATAGCCTGACTGGCGATTTAACCATTAAAGATGTAACCAAACCGGTTACGCTTGACCTTGAACATGGTGGTACCGCTACCGATTTTTATGGTAACCTTAAAGCTGGTTTTGAAATTACCGGTAAAATTAACCGTAAAGATTTCGGTTTGGTTTGGGATGGTGTTACCGAAGCCGGCGCTATTGTTTTAGGCTCGGATATTAAACTGATCATCAACGTGCAGTTTGCTAAACAAGCTTAAATTTTAAGCCATGTTATATATTTGAAAGCCAGCCGGTAACGGATGGCTTTTTTTATTTTTTGCTAAATTAGCAACCATTTACACGCTCAACTGTCTAATATCTATCATGCTAATTAAAATATACCCCGAAAACCCTAACGAGAAAACCATTGAGCAGGTTGTTCAGGTTTTGAAAAAGGGCGGGCTCATTATCTATCCTACCGATACCGTTTATGGTTTAGGCTGCGATATTACCAACCACCGGGCCATTGAGGCTATTTGTAAGATACGGAACATTAAACCGGAGAAGGCTAACTTCTCTTTTGTATGTTATGATCTGCGGCATATATCCGATTATATTAAGCCGATTGATAACGAAACCTTTAGGGTATTGAAAAAGGCTTTACCCGGTCCGTTTACCTTTATTTTTAATGCGAACAGCAATGTACCCAAGCTGTTAAGTTCCAACAAAAAAACGGTTGGTATCCGTGTGCCCGATAACAACATAGCCCGCGAAATTGTGAAAGCGCTGGGTAACCCAATCCTATCCACATCCATTAAAGATGAGGACGAGATTGTGGAATATACTACCGACCCGGAATTGATTCACGAAAAATATGAAGAACTGGTTGACCTGGTGATAGATGGCGGCTATGGTGATAATGTACCGTCGACAGTGGTGGATTGCACTACGGGTGAGTTTGAGGTGATAAGGGAAGGTAAGGGTGATCTGGAGATGTATTTGTGATAAGAGACAAGAATTAAGGCTCAGGAATCACGATATGATTTTGTATCTTTGTATTGCTTATAACCCGGTTAAACAGGGTTATAAAAGTTCTTAAAATATTCTTACTATTTCCCCCTCTTATCCGATTTTGTGACTACATTAAACAAACGGCAGAATAAATTACCGGAATAACCTGCTCAAATAAATCACCGTAAATCTCCCCTTGACGAAATGAAGCCGGAGGCCTTAGAATAATAGACACGATCGGGACGCTCGCGTCAGCGTTGGATTTCTTACTATTTCCCCCCTATATACATTTCTGTCATTGCGAGGTACGAAGCAATCGCGGACTATGCAGAGCGAGCCTACCTCCTTTCGATTGCTTCGTACCTCGCAATGACATGGGTTAGATTAAAGTGATTGTGATTTGCTGATAAACAAGGATGTTACTACAATAGCCAGGATAACGCCTGATATTGTTGTTACGATGAGATTCCAATATTGATGAAAATCTAATCCAAACAGTAATCTTAATAAGATCACCGCTAAGGTAATGCCAGCTACCGTAAACCAGTATTTCGCGATTGACTTGTTTTTGATCGCAGTGTGCATAGGCATCTGATAAATCGCTATCAGGATAACTATACCGCCAATTATTGTACTTGTATGCTGAATGAGTTTGTAAAGGGGTATTTGGAAATATGATAACTTTACAGGAACTGTCATATTCCAAAGTTCTACAAAATAGCCTGTCGCGTGTGTAAAACTATCCCAAAACAGATGCGATGCTATGCCAATAATAATGGACATTAATACAATGAGCAGGTTTTGTATAAAGTGCCTGTTCCAATTAAAAGCCTGGTATGTTTTAAAACGCCTGTTTAATATTGAAGGCAGGTTAGAGATTAACTGCACCTTTACTGCGTCGTGATAAACAAAACAGATTAGAATTGCCACGGGCAGATCAAACCAGAGCATGCCCAGCCAAGTATGGCTGTAAATGCTCGATACCTTCATCCTGAAGAAGTATTCAAAATCGGGAGCTACACTGCCAGCAATTAATCCGGTTAACGATACCCATTTTTTAGGCAGGTAGTTTAGTGGTAAAACTATTGCGGGATGGGAAAAGGTTAAAGGCATTTTTTGATTTGAGATTGCGGATGTTCGATTGCGGATTTAGTAAGAAAGCATGGCCGATTGTCCTAAGTAGAGTTTGCCACGCTATCGCTCGCAATGACGCGTGGGAAGGTTGGTTATTTCAACAACGCGTCTTTTTCTTTAGTAAAAACATTGTATACCATGCCATCAAGCAGGCCAGGTAAAAACTTGCTTAGCAAAACGGTTAGCTTGCCCTGTACCGTCATGATCAGGGTACGTTTGCGGGCTTCGATGCCGTTGGATATACGCTTGGCTACTTCTTCGGAACTCATCATTTTGCCTTCGTCCATGCTGCTTTCGCCTTGCTGGCTGCCGTCTTTGGCTAAGGCGGTATTGCGGATGTTTGATGCGGTGAAACCCGGGCAAGCGGTCATTACGTGGACTCCGGTTTTCAGGTTTTCAACTCTTAATGCATCTAAAAAGCCATTCATGGCAAATTTGGATGCGGAGTAACCTGTACGGCCCGGTAAACCTTTGTAACCCGCTATGGATGATACACCAACTATGCTGCCCTGGGTTTTGGTAATGTAGGGTAATGCGTATTTGATGCAATACACGGTGCCCCAAAAGTTAACGTCCATTAGTTTTTTGAGCACATCAAGGTCAACATCCTTTAATAAGGCACGCATTGATATACCGGCATTGTTCACCAATACATCAATGGTTTTAAAAGTGCTTATGGCTTGTTTGATGAGGTGGTGGCAATCTTCTTCCACTGCTACATCGCATTGTACGGCTATGGCACGGATGCCAAAACGCTCTTGCAGATCCTGCGCTATTTCGCACAGAGTAACGTATTGCCTTGCGGCAAGTACCAGGTTCGCACCGCGGCTTGCCAATTCGATAGCCATGGCTTTGCCTATTCCGGATGATGCGCCGGTTATGATGATCACTTTGTTTTTTAAGCTCATAAATTGTAATGGGTTATCTTGCGCTTACGCTATCGTAAGGTACGCGGGTGGTGATGGAGCGGCCGAGGGTGATCTCGTCCACATATTCCAGTTCGCCGCCAAAGGCTATGCCGCGTGCTATGGTTGATATATTGATGTTAAAGTCTTTTAATCGTTTGTGCAGGTAGAATATGGTGGTATCGCCTTCCATGGTCGCGCTTAGAGCGAAGATCACTTCTTTAACTTCATCGGTACGGAGGCGCTCTATCAGCGAATCTACTTCGAGGTCCGACGGACCAATGCCGTCCATTGGCGATATCAATGCGCCGAGTACGTGGTACAATCCGTTGTATTGGCTGGTATTTTCAACGGCCATTACATCGCGGGTATCTTCAACAACGCAAACTAAAGTACGGTCGCGCTTGGGTGCCGAGCAGATCTCGCAAATGGGCAGATCTGATATGTTGTGGCACACACCGCAAAACTGGATCTCGTTACGGAGCTTGCTTATTGCCTTACTGAAGGCTTCTACTTCATCCTTATCCTGGTTCAATAAATGGAGTACTAAGCGTAACGCGGTCTTCTGTCCTACCCCCGGCAGTTTGCTAAATTCGCTCACCGCGTTCTCCAATAACTTCGACGAAAAGTTCATGTTGCTAAATTACTATTTTTGGTTCATAGTTGATGGTTCATAGTTCATAGTGAAAAAGCTATGAGGTTTATGGTATTTTTACTAATATTGACTTTACATGTAACAAATTATTATGCCTTTTAGGTTTGAAGATTTACACGTTTGGCAAAAGGCTTTGGACCTTGATGATAGCATAAATAAGCTAACCAAAAGTTTTCCTAAAGATGAGATCTTAGTTTTAACGTCACAAATTAAACGAGCTGCTGATTCTGTTGTACTGAACATAGCCGAAGGCTCAACAGGCCAAACCAAACCTGTATTCAAGCAATTTCTTGGTTATGCATTACGATCAGCTATAGAAGTAGTAAGTTGTTTATTTATTGCCAAAAAGAGAAATTATATAAAAGATGAAACGTTTAAGCAATTGTATGAAGATTACGAACAACTTGTTAAAATGATAACCAATTTAAGAAATTCACTTAATTAAATTAGGTTCAAAATTATAGTTACAGGTCATGATCGGCCATGAACTATGATCCACGAACCATGAACCCCAAAACTTATGTCACCAGCGGTACTCTTATCCTTCATTATTGGCTATTTTCTTGTTCTGATCATCATTTCTTTTTTGACTTCGAGGAAATCATCCGATAACGATACCTTCTTTGTGGCCAACCGTAACTCCAAGTGGTATTTGGTAGCTTTCGGTATGATAGGTACAGCTTTAAGCGGAGTTACCTTTATATCCGTTCCCGGTAAGGTAGGTGCGCCCAGTGGCGATGAGTTTGCTTATTTCCAGTTTGTACTGGGTAACGCGGCGGGGTTTATCATTATTGCTACGGTGCTGTTGCCTTTGTATTATCGCCTAAAGCTGACCTCCATTTACAGTTACATTGAGGGTGCTTTAGGTACCTGGAGCTATAAAACGGCGGCAGCTATATTTTTATTGAGCCGTACTATTGGCTCGGCGTTCCGCTTGTATTTGGTAGTTATTGTATTGCAGAAGTTCATTTTTGATAGCTATGGCGTTCCCTTCGCGGTAACAGTGATGATTTGTTTGATATTGATATGGCTATATACATATAAGGGCGGATTAAAAACCATCATTATTACCGATAGCTTGCAGACGCTTTTCTTAGTATCATCGGTGTTCCTGTCTATCTACTTTATTTGCCGTAGCTTAGATATGAATATTTTCCAGGCGGCAGATGCTATCAAAAACAGCAGCTACTCTAAGATATTCTTCTTTAACGATCTGCTGGCTAATAAGCTCCATTTTGGCAAACAGTTTTTGGGTGGTTTGTTCATTACCATAGCTATGGTGGGTTTAGATCAGGATTTGATGCAGAAAAACCTGAGCTGTAAAAACATCGGCGAAGCACAAAAAAACATGTTCAGCTTTACGGGCGTATTTGTGGTGATCAACATCTTCTTTTTAAGCGTGGGAGCCTTGCTATACATATATGCCGCTAAAAATGGTATTACCGTTGCTAAAACTGATTACCTATACCCTACCATAGCCTTAAACTATTTAGGTTTGGTACCGGCCATTGTATTTATGCTGGGATTGACCGCGGCTACCTTCGCTACTACCGATTCGGCGCTTACGGCTTTAACAACCTCGTTCTGTGTCGATTTTTTAAACTTTAACAAACGCGCCGATGTGAACAGCAAAAAGAATATAAGCGCCAGGCATTATGTGCATATCGGCTTTTCATTTTTGATGTTTTTAACCATTATCGTATTCAACTCTATCAATAATGATGCGGTGGTGAGCGCTATTTTCAAGGTGGCATCGTACACTTACGGTCCGCTTTTAGGTTTGTATTCTTTTGGCTTATTGGTGAGCAGCCGCCAGGTTAAAGATAAGCTGGTACCGTTTATTTGTTTGGTATCGCCCGCGGTATGTTTTTATCTGAGCACCAACTCAAAAACCTTATTGGGCGGTTATACCTTTGATAATGAACTCATCATTGTAAATGGCTTGATCACTTTTGTGGGATTATGGATCACATCATCTAAGAAAGTTCATATATCATAGTTGATAGTAAGAATTTGTATGAGGCTTTCTCCATGATCTATAGGTCATCAACTATGAACTAAAAATACTTACTTTTGCAGATTACATTTTAAAACAAAAAGAACCTCCGCAAACGGCGGAGTTGACGCGTATTATGACAAGTGAAGACAAAATTAGACAAGCCTTTGAGAACAAAAACTGGCAGGAAATTAAAGTAACCGACAGCTGGCAGATATTTAAAATAATGGCCGAGTTTGTTGACGGCTTTGAAAAAATGGCCAAAATTGGCCCCTGCGTATCCATCTTCGGATCGGCCAGGACAAAGAACGACAACCCTTACTATACCTTATCAGAAACCTGTGCCCGCTTGCTAACCGAGCGTGGTTACGGTGTAATATCGGGCGGTGGGCCGGGTATTATGGAGGCTGCCAACAAAGGCGCATACGAAGCAGGTGGTAAATCGGTAGGTTTAAATATTGAGTTACCTTTTGAGCAGTTCCACAATAAATATATCGACAGGGATAAAGTGATGCAGTTTGATTACTTTTTTGTGCGTAAGGTAATGTTCATGAAGTATTCACAGGGCTTTATCATCCTTCCGGGCGGTTTTGGCACAATGGATGAATCATTCGAGGCAATCACCCTGATCCAGACGGGTAAAATTGCCCGCTTTCCTATCGTATTTGTTGGTACAGATTATTGGGGCGGCCTGTTCAAATGGATTGAGGATAAGATGCTGAACACCGAGAATAACATTAAAGCGGACGACCTGAACCTTTACCGTGTGGTTGATACGGCAGAAGAAGCTGTTGAACACATCTTCCGTTTCTACGATAAGTATGTATTGAAACCAAATTTTTAATAGAACTTCTGTTTTATTTGAAAGCGATGATAGCAAATATCATCGCTTTTTTTATTTAAGTTTACATGTAAAACAACCCTTTATGAAACCGAATATTAACGCACTAATTATTGGCATTTCGCTAATTTTGATATCCCTCATATTTTCGGGAACTTATAAGTACAAGTTTAAAGATGCGGAAAATATAACAGTTACGGGTTTGGCCGAGAAGAATTTCACCAGCAACCTTATTGTTTGGAAAGGTGATTATTCGCGTAAAAGTCCGGATTTAAAAAGCGCTTACTCACTGTTAAAGGAAGACGAAGCGGCGGTATCCGCTTATTTAAAAGGTAAGGGCATTAGTGATAGCGAGGTATTGTTTTCATCAGTTGATATTACAAAAGATTATGCCAAAACCTATGATGCACATGGCATTATCACCGGTTCAAAATTAGAGGGTTACAGTTTAAAGCAAAGCATCAGTGTAAAATCAACAGACATTGATAAGATCGAAAAGGTGTCACGAGAAATAACCGAGCTGATACAGAAGGGAATTGAAATGAATTCAATGCCACCATCTTACTATTATACCAATTTATCTGCATTAAAGATCGACCTGTTAGCCAAGGCAAGTGCGGATGCTAAATCACGTGCAGAAACTATCGCTAAAAACTCTGGTAGTCAATTAGGTAAAATTAAGCAGGCTACTATGGGCGTTTTTCAAATCACAGGCGAGAATGACAATGAAAGCTATGCCGGTGGTGGAACATTGAATACAACATCGCGTAATAAAACAGCATCCATTACCATCAGGATTGATTACGCCGTAGAATAGCTATAAAAAATATGGAAAAAACCGTTCAAGCAATTACTTAAGCTTTAACCGGTTGTTCTTTGCTTGCCTTTTTTATCATGCGCTCTACCTCATCGGCCAGTTCTTCAGGGGTAGTGTTAGGGTTGAAGCCCACATGCCTGGCGCGGATGGTGCCCGCTTTATCTATCACCACTTTGGTTGGGATGCCGGTTATGCCATAATCTTTCATTATCCGGTTTTGATTACCAAACTGATCTCTTCCATGCGCAAGAACTGTAAAGCGGTATGAGTTTTGGTTTAAAAAACTCTTGATCATACCTAAATAATTAATACTCCTTTCGGATACATCAATAAAAAGGAATACCACATTGGGATCGGCCTTAAACCTATCCTTAGCCACTAACATCCCCGGAAACGATGCTTTACAGGGGCCGCACCATGTTGCCCAAAAATCCAGAACAATAATTTTGCCTTTATAATCGGCCATGGTTACCGCATCGCCATCCATATTTTTCAAGGTAAAATCGGGAGCAATATCGCCAATCACTGCACTTTTTATGGCGGTTGTTTCCTGAGCTTTCGCTGGTACGCCTAAGCTTAAAATGCACATCAACCAGCAGGTAATATTTATGTAAAACGCTTTCATAGACGAAAATTTTTAATAAAAATATTTAATAATTTAATCAAACACAAGCCTTTAATAATAAATTTAAATGATGTTATTTTGCAAAATGGAACAAACTGCAAAACCTAAACGCCCGGCTGCGTTAGGCTTTATATTTATCACTTTACTTATTGATGTTATCGGCTTCGGTATTATCATACCTGTATTTCCTAAGTTGATAGAAAAATTGATACACGGTGATATACGCACGGCGTCGCTCTACGGCCTTTTGCTAACCATAGCTTATGCTACAATGCAATTCATTTTTTCGCCGGTTATTGGCAACCTTAGCGATAAATTTGGCCGCAGGCCTGTGCTGTTAGCATCATTATTAGGTTTTAGTATCGATTATTTGTTCCTCGCTTTTGCCCCCACTATATGGTGGTTGTTTGTTGGCCGTATTATTGCCGGCATAACCGGAGCGAGCTTTACTACAGCTACAGCTTATATTGCCGATATAAGCACCAATGAAAACCGTGCGCAAAATTTCGGTATCGTGGGCGCCGCGTTTGGACTGGGGTTTATAATTGGGCCTGTGTTAGGAGGCTTTTTAGGCCACTATGGCACGCAAGTTCCATTTTTAACAGCCTCAGGTCTGGCTTTGCTGAACGCTTTGTACGGCTTTTTTGTATTGCCTGAGTCGTTGGCTAAAGACAAAAGAAGGCCATTTGAATGGAAACGGGCTAATCCTGTAGGCTCACTCATCCAACTTTCAAAATACCCTGCTGTATTAGGCTTAACGGCATCTTATGTATTAATTTATCTTGGCGCACAATCGGTACAAAACGTTTGGACCTATTATACAATTGAGAAATTTCAATGGACCGAGCGTACGATCGGCTTATCGTTAGGCACAGTGGGCTTGTTAGTTGGCTTGGTGCAGGGATTGCTTATTCGTGTTGCTATACCTAAATTAGGTAAAGAACGCAGTATAGTAATCGGTTTAATACTTTATGGCACCGGGCTGTTATTGTATTCAATAGCGGGCGAAGGATGGATGATGTTTGCTTTTTCCATTCCGTATTGCCTGGGTGGTATAGCAGGGCCTTCATTGCAAGGTATCATTACATCGCAGGTTCCTGCTAACGAACAGGGTGAATTGCAAGGAGGGCTAACCGGCTTAGTTAGCCTTACGCAAATTGCAGGCCCGCTGATCATGAACGGCCTGTTCTTTTACTTTTCGGGAAAAACCGCGCCAATATACTTTCCGGGTGCACCATTTTTGCTTGGCGCTTTGTTTATGTTATTCAGTGCCATATTTGCCATACGAAACTTTAAAAAAGAAGCAAAAAGGACTTAACGCAGGATACAATTCGCAGGTTTATTTTATTATTGAAGTAGGGATTTCGTAATTTTGCAGGCCGTTTCAACCACGGCACCATGAAACGCATTTATAACAAATACAAGCCTCACTATCGCGAAAACCTAAAACTGGCCATCCCTGTAATGATATCACAGGCCGGGCATATGATGGTTCAGCTATCTGATAGTGTTATTGTTGGGCATTGGGCCGGTACTATCGCTTTGGCGGCCGTTTCGTTCGCGGTAAGTGCTTTCTTTATCATTTTGGTTTCGGGGATGGGTATGTCATACGCCATAACACCACTGGTTGCGCAAGAAAGCGGGCGCGAAAACTTTGCCGAGTGCGGGCGTTTACTGATCAATAGTCTGCTTATTAATTTGGTTACCGGTCTGTTACTGTTTGGTGTAGTTTATTATTGCTCGCAAACGGTTATTTACCATTTGGATCAATCGCCGTTAGTAGTAGCGCAGGCCAAACCCTTTTTAATATTGCTGGCCTCGTCCATCGTACCGTTAATGGTATTCAACACCTTTAAGCAGTTTGCCGAAGGGCTTGGTTTTACCAAACAAGCCATGAAGATTTCTATCTGGGGAAACGTGTTAAATATTTGCCTGGGGATAATTTTTGTAAAAGGCTTATTTGGTATTGAGCCGATGGGGATACGTGGTGTTGGTTATAGCACTTTGATAGACCGTTGTTTAATGGCAGTGGTAATGTCGCTATATGTTTTAAGATCGGCACGCTTTAAAATGTACCTGCATGATTTTGCCATCCGCAATATCGATCGTGCCCGGAGCTGGACTTTGATAAAAATGGGCGCACCCGTGGCCATGCAATATACTTTTGAGGTGAGTGCCTTTGCGGGTGCTAATTTTTTGATCGGCTCCATAAGCCCGGTACAACAGGCAGCGCACCAGGTGGCTATTACTTTGGCCGCCCTGGCTTACATGATGGCTACTGGTGTATCATCGGCGGCAGCTATAAAATCGGGCAATAACTTTGGGAGTAAAAACTTTGCAGAGCTACGCGCGTCGGCAGTGTCAAGCTATCATATAGTTTTGGCCGTTATGAGCATTACCGCGATCATATTCACCTTTGGCAACCACCTTTTGCCCTGGGTGTTTACTACAGACGAACTGGTAATAAACTACGCTGCCCAATTATTAATACTGGCGGCCATATTCCAACTGTTTGATGGTACGCAGGTAGTTGGTTTAGGTATTTTACGTGGCATGGGCGATTCAAACTACCCCACCATCATCACATTTTTAGCTTACTGGATAGTGGGCCTGCCTGTTGGTTACTGGTTAGGCATACACCTGCATTTAGAGGCCATTGGCATTTGGTGCGGGTTAGTATTGGGATTGGTGGTGGCATCAACACTGTTATTTTTGAGGTTCCAATATATTAGTAGGAAAGCCCCCTCCGCCCCCTAAAGGGGGAACTTGACTTGCATATATTAAGTTTACAAGCCAACATGCTAATCAAAAGATCCCCCTTTAGGGGGCTTGGGGGCTCTAAAAATAAAGATCTACAACTACCCTATACGTATTGCAATGCGCCTCCACAATATCGCGTATATCGGCCGAGTAGCCGCCGCCCATACTTACCTGTACAGGGATGTTATTCTTGATGCATTGCTCAAACACAAAGCGGTCGCGGGCTTTGCAGCCTTCTCTGGTCATGGCAAATTTGCCTAACTTATCGGTTCCCAATACGTCTACCCCCGAAAGATAAAATATAAAATCAGGCTTTTGTTGGGCTATGAGTTTGGGTAAAATATTGTACAAAATGGTTAAGTACTGTCCATCAGTTACCCCATCTAACAAGGGAATATCAAGGTCTGATTTTTCCTTTCTGAAAGGGAAATTATTAGCGCCATGTATCGAAAAGGTAAACACCCGGCTGTCGTTCTCAAATATTTGCGCCGTGCCGTTACCCTGGTGAACATCCAGATCAATAATTAAAATGGATTTAGCTAAACCATTATGCAACAAATAATTAGCAGCTATTGCCTGATCGTTCAGCATACAAAAACCTTCGCCCCAATTGGTACCGGCATGGTGTGTGCCGCCCGCAGCGTTAAAGGCTATTCTATTTTGGAGCGCGTAATGGCAGGCTTCAATGGTTCCCTGCGAGATTCTTGCCGAACGTTCAATTAAGCGAGGCGACATGGGGAAACCTATCCGGCGGGTATCTTTGGACGATATGGTTTGATCGCGCAATTGTTCCCAATACTCTTTCTCGTGCGTGAGCAGGATAATATCTTCATCAACCCGTTTGCTTGGCGCGAATAAGTTTTCTTGCGTGATCAAACCCTCGTGTAGTAATTGCTCCGGTATCAGCTCATATTTGAGCATCGGGAAGCGGTGGCCTTCCGGGAGTTCTAAAGCGTATATGGGATCGTAGGATATTTTTAGCATGGCAACCTCCCCGCCGTGTCATTGCGAGCGATAGCGCGGCAACCGCATCGAGGTAAAGCGGCTACACAGGGCGAATATGCCTCCGTGCGGTTGCATCGTTCCTCGCAATGACACAGTTTTTTATTCATTATCGTAATTACTTTACCGCTTCGCTCAAAAACTTCGCCGCAAAATACACATCGGTGAACGAGTTATACAGCGGTACCGGGCTTAAACGGATCACATCCGGCTCGCGCCAATCGCCCAATACTCCGTTTTGAACCAACTGATCAAATATGGCCTTGCCGTTATCACAAATAATAGATAATTGGCAGCCACGATCATCCTCATTTTTGGGTGTGATAATTTTGAATCTTTGCTTTTGGTGCGATGTGTTGATCCCTTCAATTAAAAATTCCAGATAGCCGGTAAGTAGTTTGCTTTTTTTACGCAAAGGCCCTATCCCACCCGAATAATCAAACACATTTAAAGCCGCCTTATGCGCCGCCATTAACAAAACCGGACTGCAACTTACCTGCCAACCCTCGGCACCGCTCTGGGGCTTAAAACCGGGCTTCATTTCAAAACGTTTATCCTCACGGTATCCCCACCATCCGGCAAACCGGTTCAATTCTACATTCTCAAAATGTTTTTCGTGAACAAAAGCCCCGCTAATACCCCCGGGGCTCGAGTTTATGTATTTGTACGAACACCAGCAGGCAAAATCAACACCCCAGTTATGTAACTGCAACGGAACGTTACCCGCGGCATGCGCCAGATCAAAGCCAACATAAGCACCGGCTGCATGGCCTGCTTTGGTTATAGCTTCCAGATCAAAAAACTGGCCGGTGTAATAATTAATGCCACCGAATAGCACCAGGGCCAGTTCACCGGCATTATCGTTTATCTTTTGCAGGATATCTTCGGTACGCAAGGTATCTTCCCCAGCGCGTGGGAAAACTTCTATAATGGCATCCGCCGGTTTATATCCGTGAAAACGTACCTGGCTCTCTATCGCATATTGATCTGACGGGAAAGCGCCACCTTCCATAATGATCTTAAACTTTTTAGCCGCAGGCTTATAAAAGCTCACCATCAAAAGGTGCAGGTTTACGGTGAGGGTATTCATGGCTACTACTTCGGTATCTAATGCGCCAACTATTCCCGCTAAGGGCTTTGTAAGTTGTTTGTGGTATTGCAGCCAGGGGCTATCGCCATCAAACCAGCCTTCAACAGCCAGGTTGCCCCAGTTGCTCAATTGCTCTGCAATTACTGCCTGTGTTTGTTTAGGCTGCAAGCCAAGCGAATTACCGCACAGGTAAATCATATCCTTACCATTGTGCCGCGGGATGATGAATTTATCCCGCAAAGGGGCAAGCTCATCCTGCTGATCTAATTGCTGCGCGAATTGGTGGGTGTTTTGGTAGTTCATTATTCAATATTACGAAATTCTTGCTCTTTTAAACTACGCGTCATTGCGAAGCATGAAGCAATCTCTTTAAGCCGATCCGATATGTATGTCCAACCTTGTAAAGTTCGCTTGTCTAAAGAGATTGCCACGCAAGAGCTCACAATGACGTGGTGGTGAGAGCATCTACTTATTCGGTTTACTCACGTACTTGCAATCCTTCACAAAAAAGCGGTAAGGCAGCAAGGCATCTTCGGCGGCATAGGCTACACCTACACGGGGTACCGCCTTGATCTCATCATCAGTAAAGCTTAAGCCACGGTCTTCTATCCAGATCACATCTCCGGTAAGGTCGACAGCGTTTACCTTGCGGGATATACCCAAGGCCTGTGCTACCGAACCCGGCCCCATGGTAATGTTATTTTTTAAAACGGGCATATTACGGCGCAGCAACATTTCTTCAATTCCATCGGTTGGCACAATAGCACGGATAAGAATGGCATGTGGCTGGCCCTCGGTTGATGTTACGATGTTAAACATCTCGTGAATTCCGTAGCACAGGTACACATAACTTACACCGCCCTGCATGTACATGGTTTGGGTACGAGGTGTGTTACGGTTGCCGTACGCGTGTGAGGCTTTATCAATAATCCCATTGTAGGCTTCGGCTTCAACAATGTACCCACCGGTTATGATGCCATCGATTTTGGTGAACAGGTATTTTCCTAACAGACTACGGGTGATGCTCAATACATCGTTATGGGTATAAAATTCTAAGGGCAGTTTCATCCATTCAGTATATTTCTAATTATCGGGCTTATCTCTTTGGCACGACTGTAAACCATTACGTGATCACCTTTCGGGATAACAATGGCGTTGCTAATTAGTTTATGATTAAAAATGAGATCCGTATCGCCAACAATATGATTTATTTTATACGGTGCCGGCTCACCATTCCAATGTAAGGCGGCCCCCATTGCCCACTTTAAAAATATTGGATTACTATTTTTCAGCATCGAAAAAAACATGGGGGTTTCTTTGCTACCCGTAAACTTGCCAAATAACGGTCGCACTATCGGCCCCATCTTCTGCACAAACCCACCCGATAGCAATTTATAAACCGGCACGTTACGAAAGAACGCGAAGTACCAGGGCGCTTCGGTTTTTGATTTGATGCTGGATATGATGATGGCATGCTGTAACTGAACTTGCTTTGCAATCTCTACGGTAAGCATCCCTCCTAACGAAACGCCAATTATACTTGCACCTGCTTCAATACCAAATTGGTAAATCAGTTTGGTGGCGTAGGTGGTAAGGGTATCTTGCTTTTCGGGTTCTATCCAGGTAACGGGTACAACCTCAAATCCCGATAGGTCGAGATTTTTGAATAGCCGCTCATCGGCTCCGAGGCCGGATATGAGAAAGAGCTTAGACATTAAAATTTACGAGTTCAATAATTTGCTTTAGATATTTGGCATCGATCTCGTCAAATTGATCCAGCTCTTCGCTGTCCACATCCAAAACGCCAACTACCTCGTTGTTCTGGAACAAGGGTAATACAATCTCCGACCGTGACAAAGAGCTGCAAGCGATGTGACCCGGAAAAGCATCCACATCCGGGACGATCAAAGTTTCGGCACGCTGCCATGATGCGCCGCAAACGCCTTTGCCTTTGCCAATACGAGTACAGGCTACCGGTCCCTGGAAAGGGCCCAATACCAATTGTTCACCCTTCACCAGGTAAAAGCCTACCCAAAACCATTTGAACTGTTCTTTCAAAGCCGCGCTAATATTGGCAAGGTTAGCCACCAAATCGGGTTCGCCCTCAAGTAGGGCGGCAATTTGCGGGATGAGTGAGCGGTACTGCTCCTCTTTGTTTACGGATGTGATGATGCTCAGATCTTCTGCCATGATAACAAAGCTACAAAATGAAACGGGGCAAATATTCAGGGCAGGGTAAAATGTTGGCATCTGGGTTATCAACACTCTGCGCCAACCTTGATAACTAATTATAATGCGTTCAGCTTATCGTAGTAATTTTGTTGTTCAAAACATGATCGTTAGCCTCACCATAGTTCGTTACCGGAAAGCCTTTGTGCCCCTTGCCCTGCTGGCTATGGCGATGCACCGTTTGCCCATGATGCTGAGCAAGGGCTGTTCATTTTGGAAGCTGTTAGGCTGCGGACATAACGGGAGTTTTGACCTTAAACCCGACTGGCAGCAATGGGGCCTTTTAGCCGTTTGGGAAGAGCGAAAAAACTTCGACGATTTTTACAGATCGGGTTTTGTATCCCGATGGTGGAAGCTGTTTACTTACGAAAGCTGGACCATACTTTGCGAACCTTTACAGAGCCACGGCAAATGGGATGGAAGCGAGCCCTTCGGCAAACCGGATGTTCAAAATCACGACGGACCGATTGCCATACTTACCCGAGCAACCATCAACCTCAACAGGCTCAAAAACTTTTGGAGCCATGTGGACGAAGCCGCCGAAATGTTGACTACCTCGCCCGGATATATTGCCTCGGTTGGTATTGGCGAAGCGCCGGTTTACAGGCAGGCAACCTTCTCTATCTGGGAGAATTTGGAGGCTGTAAAAAGCTATGCATACCGCTCGCCAAAACATGCCGAAGTGATAAAAAAAACACGCCAGGAAAACTGGTACAGCGAGGAGCTTTTTGCCCGCTTTAAACCCATTGAAACATGGGGTACAATTAACGGGAAAAACCCGTTAAAAAACTTACTAAACTAACACCCAAAATACGATGAGAATTATAGCAGAATTACCACATCCTGAGTTCAAGATTTCGATCCTGATGATGAACCAAAAATTCATCATCAAAATAGAGCAAGGTTCGCTCGAGCAAATTTACAAGATGAACGAGATGGATTTGACCGACGGCGTAAACAGTGTTTTTGAACTGCTTGATGAACCCTTTTTAAAAACCGTTGGCGAAAGGTTTTTAGGCATGCGCACAGATTTTAAAGACAGCTTTTACCGTTATAACTTCTAGTTTCGATATTCCACATATATAACTTAATACCAATAAGTTATATTACTTAGGATAACCATACAGAATTTTATTTGGCGTTATATTGTCAAATATCTCAATGCAAGTCACCTATCTAATCAAATCCTTTAAATATGGTTATTTAATAATTTGAAAATAAACAAGTTAAATAAATATACAAAATTTTATTTTGTGCTATAAAATCATGAAAAATGGGTGGGTTTTGGCTTTTTTGATTAGGTGAGTACCCGGTAGCCTGTGTTAAAGTTAAACATAAATTTTTCATAAAACAGCATAAATTCCAGAAGAAAATTTCACTTTGGTAAGGCCAAAATCATACGGGATTTCCTTGGGATTTTCCCCCATACTTTTCAATTCCGTATACAGAATTTCAAAACGCGTCCCTCCTCCCCGCTTCCTTAAATTTTAGATCGCGATAAAATTTGAATAATTTACAGGTAAAAAACGGCTTGATTATTCATCGAATTTACACTCCTAAAAGGTGCAAAAAAGCTGAGTACATGCCTCCCATATTTCGGAGTAAAAAGCGATAGAAATTAGTGAATTCCAGGAGGTCTTTTGAGGCCAAAAAACAATTGATTTCAAGCCCTAAAAAAGACAAAAATCAGAACCGGTAAAGCACCTAAAAGTGGTTGATCAGTATGCAGAATAACGCACTAATTCGCCCCTCTCAAGTGGTGAACCGCACATCACTAAAGCTCACTTATGGGCCATTGAAAAGATGTGATTAGGGCTCAGTCACTAGGCAGCAGATCGCAATACCAGAAGCCCGATATGGCTTGCGCCGTGGTTGATGAGTTGCAGGTATCATCGTTATTTTTGGGAGCGGCATACTCCTTAAAAACCTTCTCGCCAGTTTGGTAATTGATGGAGGTTTTGAATATCGGCCCCTTAAAAGCGAAGGTATGAAATTCCCCATTTTCGCCGCAAACGTCGGCCCCATCCGGAAGGGAATTGATCAGATCACGACTAATTTCTTTACCCACAAACTCACCCAGCCAGGCTTGGGTACAGGCTATCACCGTGCCAAAACCGAGGTTCAAAAACTCGTTGATCAGCTCGTGTGTATCGCGCTTCCAAAGGGGGTAGATCCCGGTAAGGCCAGCTTCGGCAAGGCGCTCATCACGGTACATTTTAAGGTCTTCTAAAAAGATATCACCAAAAATACTATGGGTTACACCTTCGGTTTTTAGCTTGTTTAAATGGGTTCGCATAGTATCATCATACTCCTGCATACCGGGCATTTCGGGCAGCCTGATCTGGTATAAAGGAATACCAATGCTTTCGGCTTGCTCAATCAATAGCGCCTCTCTAACACCATGCATCGAGATGCGGTTCATGGCATCGTTAACCGTTGTTACTAAGTATTTGATATGAATATCCGGGTCTTGCAGGCAGTAGTATAGCGCCAGTGCACTGTCTTTGCCCCCACTCCAGTTAAATATGCAGGTTTTCAATGATCGAAGGATTGAGTTATTGAAGGATTAAATATTTTATTCAAAATCCCGGCCACAGTTAAAGCAATGAAATTCGTTTTGCTCAACAAACTTATCTAACCTGATTGCCGAGAACAACCTGGCAAACCAGCCTGTATTTTCGCCGCTTGCAAAGCCGTAACGCACGTTATTTGAGCCGCAATATGGACAAACAACCTGTGTTTCTGATTCAGCTTCGGGTATTTCATCAACGTTTAGAGTACTATCTTCGGCCAAAATAGCTTTGCATTTATCCAGATCGCGAGCAAATATTTTAAGTTTGATGCCGCCTATGGCCGCGTTATAGGCCGGATATAGCGTCCCCATATTCTCATCTACTACAAAGCATGCTATACCGTTATCCTCAAGTCTTGTGCGCACAATATGTGCCAGCATAGGGTCGTAATAGGTTTGAAAGGTGATAATTTGCTCTTCGGCTTCCATAATCGTAATAAAAATGCCTCAATGTTTTATGGCATTGAGGCACAAATATAAGGCTTAATAGCTTAGTCTATCTTTTTTAAAGTTAATGCTCCCGATTTATCTTCGTGAATTTTAGCCGGATTGCCCCGGTACTCAACATCAGATACGCCTGAGCTGCTTACGTTTAGCTCATTGAGTACGTTTATTTTACAATGAGTGGCTCCGCTGCTTTCTATCGTGTATTTAGCCACAACAAAATCAAGAGCATTTAATGTACCCGAGCCCGAAAAATTTACCAAATGCGAGCTGGCCTGCCCGGTTAAGTTTAATTCTGTTGAGCCGCTACCGTTTGTAAATAAATTATCCGCGCTTAAATCAAGTGTTATTTTTGCTGCTCCTGATGTACCAATAACAAGTTTTTTGGTGGTGATCTTGCCGTTCGATGTTACATTCACAGCGCCCGATGTTTCAATTTTAGACAGGTCGCGCAAGCTGATATTTAATACAAGCTTACCCGAATTGCATATACTGCCTTTAGTTTTAACCTTCAAATTACCATCGCTAACCTCGCTTTTAATGGCTTCCATCAGGTTATCATCAGCCGTGATAGAGAGCGATTCGGCAGTATCCTGTTTAATTACTACGTCAAAACCACCACTAATATCTATTTTATCAAAACCGGTAACCTTTCGTGTTTCGGTTACCATTTTGCCCGAACCATTTGTGCAGGCTACATTACAGGCTGATAAACCAATTAGAGCATACGACGACACTGCAACTGCCAGGAACATGTATATTTTTTTCATACAGAGTATTTATTGGGTTTGACTACGCTTTATTTGATGAAGTTACACTTATACTATAACAAATAAAAGGCCACCCTTTATTAAGATGGCCTTTGCTATATATATGATGGGGTTAAGTGCTTATTAGTTAAAAGCCAGTTCGTCTAACACGTTTGCAAGTACCTTAGCCTTAGGCTGTACACGTTGTGTACTGATGTTATCGGCAATTAATTGTGTGGCATTTACCGTAGCCGATTGGTTAATTACCAATGATGTTTGGCTTGCGTTACCGCTGATATTAGCCTTAGCGCTATCGCTAACAGCTATTTTGGCTTCAATACAATCCATATTAAAGTTGGCTGTTGCGCTGTTGTTTAAGTTCAGGCTAAAATCAAGGGCCGAAAATTTACCAAAAGATTCAACCGAAGCGTTATCATAAGCTGATAATAATTTCAAATCGGCAACGGTTACCCAAACTACTAATTTTTCATTTTTGTATGATGAGATACGTAATACACCGTCTTGCTCTTGCACTAAAGCGTTTTGGTTGTAGTAGTTATCGTATACCTTAATTTTGTCGTTAAGGCCGTTGGTTACGTAAAGCTGCACGTTACCGTGAACTTCAATTTTGTTAATGTTGCTAACGTTCTCAAGCAAAGTTGTTGCAGTGGCTTCGGCTGTTTTGCTGATATTTTTACCGGCTGCAAATGTTTTACTACTTATTGATGCTACTATTAAAAGTATGGTTGCGATAGATAATATTTTTATTTTCATGATTTGTAACTATTTTATAATCAGTTGATTAATGTTATTGTTTTAATTAATATATCCATAAGACGCACCCGTTTAAGAAAGGTTACAGATTATTTTTAATTATTTTGTATGTTATATGTTACACAGTTTAAACCCGTAACGGCTATCACCAAAAAACTTATTATTTTAGGGCTGTAATGGAGAAACCAGACTTATATATAGAGGCATTAATTTTCGCATCCGAAAACAGCATCCGGTTTGAAGAGATCATGTATTGCCTTCAATTGAGCTTTGAGCGCGATTTTTTGGAGCAGGATGTTAAACAGGCTATCCAAAATATCCAGCAAAAATACCTCGATCCAAATTTTGCTATCGAATTAGTTCATATTAATAACGGCTACCAGTTTTTAACTAAAAAAGATTATCACATTATTATTAAACAACTGCAAATACAGCGCTCAAAAAAGAAACTGAGCCAGGCGGCTTTAGAAACACTGGCCATTATTGCCTATAATCAGCCGGTAACCAAGCTTGATATTGAGCAAATACGTGGCGTAAATTGCGATTATTCGATACAAAAACTCCTCGAAAAAGAATTAATTGCTATCGCCGGTAAGGCTCAAAGTGTTGGCCACCCCATAATTTATGCTACAAGCGAGTTTTTTATGGACTATTTTGGCATTAATAATTTGAACGAATTACCTCAATTAAAAGAACTTACAAGTGATGATTCGGCGGTTGGGGAGCAATCAGAATAAATCTTCAATCTTTTTTTCATTAAAAATCATTTTCGTTATTTTTGGTAATCAGATGGGCAGAACCTCATCAAATAAAAATTTTCAAAAAAAACCTAACGTATTCTAATTTCTTAGTAAATTTAAATTAAGATAAACTATTTACAACGCTAATCTATTTTTCAATGGAAACCCCCAAAAAACCGGCAAAAAAGACAAGTGCAAGTACAAGCCCAGCCAAAAAAGGAAGTGAAAAAGAGGCATCACCCAAACCTAAAAGCAGGTTTATTGATGACGACGATGAGGATGAGTTTGACAACTCGATAGACGAATTGGGGGCGTATGACCAATTTGACGGTCTGGAAGAGGATGACGATTATTGATAGATGATTATTGATAGATAATAACAAAATGATATTTATACAGAAGCATGCGGCTTAAAGCCGGATGCTTTTTTTATTTTTAACGCATGACGATAACCGAAGTTATTAGCAAAGCAGATAAAAAAGCCTTTTTAGATGTCGCGCGTAGTATTTACAAGAACGATGATGTGTGGATATGCCCGCTTGATATGGATATTGAGGCAGTTTTTGACCCTAAGAAGAACAATTTCCATACCCATGGTAAAATTACCCGCTGGATATTACATGATGATAATGGCAAACTGATAGGCCGTATAGCCGCTTTTATTAACGAACAGAAAGCCTATAACTATGAGCAACCAACCGGAGGTTGTGGATTTTTTGAATGTATTGAAAACAAGCAAGCCGCTTTTAAACTGTTTGATACCGCCAAAGCCTGGCTACAGCAAAAAGGTATGAAGGCCATGGATGGCCCAATAAACTTTGGCGAAAACGACAAATTTTGGGGCCTACTGGTTGAAGGTTTCACAGTAGCATCGTACGGAATGAACTATAACCACGCCTATTACAGAGCTTTTTTTGAAGATTATGGCTTTAAAACCCAATACGAACAGATTACCAACCATTTAACGGTATACAAACCCTTCCCCGAGCGCTTTACTAAGATAGCGGAGTGGGTGGCCAAAAAGCCCGGCTATGAATTTAAGCACCTTGAAGCTGATAAAATAGATCAGTATGCCGATGATTTTATGGAGATCTATAACGATGCCTGGAAGAATTTTGAAAACTTTGTCCCTATTAATAAGGCTACCATTATGGAGAATTTTAGCCAGATGAAAGCTATTATGGACGAAAGTTTGATCTGGTTTGCTTACGTTAACGGCGAACCCGCATCGTTCACACTCATATTACCTGATGCTAACCAGATGATTAAAGGCTTAAATGGCAAACTTGATTTAATAGGTAAGCTTAAGTTTTTATACAATAAATGGAAAGGCGTATCGCGTATGCGGGCCATTGTGATGGGAACAAAAGAGAAATTTCAGAAACACGGGTTGGAATCGGCCATGTTTATTAAACTGAAGGAATATGTTTACCCGCTAAACCAGTATTTTGAGTTAGAGCTATCATGGGTGGGTGATTTTAATGAGAAAATGATTGCCTTACACGAAGCAACAGGCGCCACGTTTGGCAAAAGGCACCTTACTATGCGATGTATATTTTAAACCGCCGAGATAAATAAAAAGACCCGATGAATAACCGGGTCTTTTTATTATGCTGTTACTTTATTTAATCGAAGTTCTTCGTAAAGCTCAATCACCTTCTTTTGAAGATCGATCACCTCAATATCGCGGTCACTTAATTTTTTGCTTACGGTATCTAATTCGGTATTGTATTTTGCTTCTTGCTCGGTATCGTTAAAAGTCAACAACTGAACTACTGTCATCTCAAACAAAATCGATATCTGCTCTAATCTGGACAGGTTAATATCGGTAATGCCGGTTTCAATTTTCGAGAAAGCAGGAATGGAAATATCAAGGCGTTTGGCAACGTCCTCCTGGCTCCAACCCCTTTGGTGACGTAGTAGTCTGATTTTTTTTCCAAGTGTCTTCATGTAATAACTAATTAAAGGATAAGGTTTGTAATTTATAAAGTTACGATAATTTTTTAATTAAAATTTCAAATGTGTTCAGCTTTTTTTGTTAACTTGTCTGTCAGCTCGTTCAAGTTTATACCCCCAAAGTTGCCAGAACTCATTAAAAGCAAGTTTGTATTGTTTAAATCAATATTTTCCAGATACGCTAACAATGCTCCCGGCTGATTAAAAACCTGCATATTATTATTGGCGAAAGCTGATTTTAATATCCCCACAGGGTAAGGTTCAATATTTTTTTGCTGAAAAGTGTGTTCGTCAATAAATACGGTAGCCTCGTCGGCAATATCCAGTGTGCCGGCATACTCATTTAAAAAGCTTTTGTTCAGGCTGCTAAAAGTGTGCAATTCTATAACCGCTATCAGTTTCCTATCTGGGAATTGGGTTTTAACCGCGTTAATAGTAGCCGTTAATTTGGATGGCGAGTGGGCAAAATCTTTATAAATATTACCTGTTTCCGTATCGGCTAATACTTCCAAACGGCGCGCAGCACCTTTAAAGGTGGTAATATATTGGTAAAAGTCCGCGGCAGCGATACCTAACTCCTGGCACATTAAGCGCGCTGCTTCAATGTTAAGCAGGTTATGCTCTCCAAAAACCAGCAAAGGGTATTTATTACCGTTATATAGAATATTGGTTACCCCTCTATCAATTTCAAAAGCGGGCAGGTGGTACGGCACTTTTTTAATATCAGCTTTATTATTTATAACCGTGGTTTTTAAAACCTCATCGGTTTCGCTATAAACTACGGCTCCTCCAGGTATTATGGTATCTAAAAACAGACTGAACTGCTCGGTGTAGTTTTCAAATGTTGGAAAAACGTTAATATGATCCCAGGCGATGCCACTTAATACTGCAATACTTGCTTTGTACAAGTGAAACTTAGGCCGCCTGTCTATCGGCGAAGACAGGTACTCATCACCTTCAATAACAATAATTGGCGCTTCGTTGGTTATCTTCACCATGGTATCAAAACCGGCCAGTTGAGCGCCTACTAAGTAATCAAAATCCCTGCCGACTGCTTTTAGCACATGCAGTATCATACTGGTAATAGTGGTTTTACCATGGCTGCCACCTATTACAACACGGGTTTTGTTTTTCGATTGCTCATAAATGTATTCGGGGTATGAGTAAATTTTGAGGCCAAGTTGTTGCGCTTTTAACAACTCCGGATTATCAACGCGGGCATGCATGCCTAATATAATGGCATCAATATCAGCGGTTATCTTTTCGGGATACCAGCCATTTGCTTCGGGTAAAATACCATGTTTGGCCAGGCGCGATACCGATGGCTCAAAAAGCACATCATCAGAGCCCGTAACCGTGAATCCCTTTTTGTGCAAAGCAATAGCTAAATTATGCATGGCGCTGCCGCCAATGGCTATAAAATGTACCCTCATGTAAATTTATTACGTATTAAGCAAATACACCTACAAAGAAACAAAATTACCAGTATTCGAGGTAATTAATTTATTACAATAAGGGCCTATAATTAAGATTGTTAGTATTTTATGGTATTGTTGAAAACTCAGCTGCCCATTCTTACGGACACCCAATTTTTGTTTTCTTTGTGCGAGATGTATTTGAGGCCGTATTTAGCAGCTTCGGTGGTAATGATCTCCATATCCGGACTTTCGTAAAAACCGCTGAAATAGATCTCGCCATTAGGCTTTAGTACCTGCGCGTAGCGGTCCATTTGCTCCATCAGTATGTTGCGGTTAATGTTAGCGAGGATGATATCGTACTCATAATCGGGAATGGCATCTTTTGAACCGCATATGGCTATGATGTTACCTATGTGATTTAAAGGCGCGTTTTCGAGCGTGCTATCATAACACACTTCATCATAATCTATCGCGGTCACGCTGGTTGCTCCCATTTTTGAGGCCAGGATAGCCAGGATACCTGTTCCGCAGCCCATATCTAACACGGTTTTGTCCTTCATATCAGCCTCCAGCATAAAATCCATCATCATGGATGTGGTTTGATGGTGCCCTGTGCCAAACGCCATTTTCGGGTCGATCACTATCTCGTACTTAAACTCAGGCTTAGGTTGGTGAAAGGTTGCCCTTACGTAGATCTGATCTTTAATTTGTATCGGCTCAAAATTACTTTCCCATACCTCGTTCCAGTTTTTTTGCGGGATCAGGTTTACCTCATAACTAAAAGTGAACATTTCGTGATAGGGCTGCAGCAGTTCGTCCAGCGTTTTCTTGTTGAAATTATCAACCGGGATGTAAGCCTTAAAGCCGAAATCAACTTCCTCAAAGGTGTCAAAACCGTATTCGGCCAGTTCGTTTATTAGTAGGTCCTGCTGGTAATCGTCGGTTATGATGGTGGTGAAAAGAAGTTCGTAGTAATTCATTATTCTAAATTTTGAGTATTGTTGGGTAAACTTTGATGGTTGCTTTTGATGGTAGATGTCAGAATTTTCAACAAAACTAAGTTAAGCAGCCAGTAAGCTAACTGCATGCCGGTTACAGCTATGGTTACCTTAATTAACCATGATGTGCCATCTTTAGTATCCCAAATGATGTAACTTAATAATGCAGACAAACCTATACAAACCACGATAATCAATACCATCCACATCACTTTGGTTAGCCATGGTTTTGAAGCGTTATTGTGCCATATAGGTAAAACAATCAAATATTGTACAAGCACAGCTACCACAAACAGTATAGGCACTGTGCTGCGATAAAAAGATATTAAACTGTAAATCACGTCAATTAAAAGGCTTTGGTTACCTGAATCGCCCTCGGTATAGTGTTTCGCAACAAAAGAAAACAACACCAGCGGAATTGAAGTTGGCAATAGAATGTAAAGGAGTTTTGGTAAACGTTTCATGAGTTTGGTTTACAATCTATTCTCTATCAAAACTGGCATCATCACCGTTAACAATGATGTATTTAGGTACGCCATTATTGAAATTAATTGAATCAGATACACCATTAACATCTTTAAAGATCAATTGGTTTCGAGCTATTTTTACAGGTAGAACATCGGTAGTTGACATATAATAGTTACCGATATATTTATTCTGAGCTGTGTAAACTAAAATTCGGGAAGTTGTTCTTTGGGATAGGCCCCATATCCAACAGGATGACATAATTTTATAGGTTACGCCAGGCTTAGTTGTAAGCTTCCCCAAATATTTGAGTGTTGTTTTGTCGTGATCTTTACCTTTTGATTTATCGAAAATAAAGGGTTTGCCGATAATGCCTTTGTTTAAAACAGTTATTCGTTCATCCTGAGCCGAAGCTTTGAATACATTAAAACTTAGAAAAACACAGATTAACATCGTTTTTAAATAGGTAAGCATTTTTATATTCAATGTCACGCTTAGATAAGAAGCAATCCTTATACTATACAGAGCGACTCTGTAAGTTGGGGATTGCTTCGTTCCTCGCAATAACGCGTGGGTTGTCTTGATACTAATTACTTGATATTATTATCAATTAAACACCTTCAATATATCCACAAAATCTCTTGCTTTTAATGATGCTCCGCCTATCAAACCACCATCAATATCCGCTTTGGCGAATAGTTCGGGGGCGTTTTTAGGATTGCAGCTTCCACCGTAAAGCATGGTGATTTCATCGGCTACGGCCTGAGTGTATTTGGCGGAGATCTCTTTACGAATGAACTCGTGGATCTCTTGCGCTTGCTCCGCGCTGGCGGTTACTCCTGTGCCTATGGCCCAAACTGGTTCATAAGCGATCACTATTTTGGCGAAGGCTTCGGCATCTAAATGGAAAACACCTTCTACCAGTTGTGATTTGATCACATCAAAATGCGTGTTGGCTTCGCGCTCCTGCAAAGTTTCGCCAATACAGAATATTGGGGTTAAGCTGTTTTTTAAAGCGGTATCAGTTTTTTTAGCTAATAATTCGTTGGTTTCACCAAAGTACTGGCGACGCTCCGAGTGACCTAATATCACATAATCAACACCGATAGAGTTAATCATTTTGGCTGATATTTCGCCGGTGTAAGCACCAGATTCGGCCTGGTGGGCATTTTGCGCGCCAATAAATACTTTATCGCTGGTTTTTGATTTTTCGACCAGGCTTTGCAGGTGGATGAACGGACTACATACTACGGCCGTTTGTGAGCCGGTTATTTCGGCATTTACCAGGGTAACTACTTCGCTAAACAGGGTTAAACCTTCGTTATAATCCGTGTTCATTTTCCAGTTACCGGCTACTATTTTTTTTCTCATGATGTTAAAAATCTCTATGTGTTTTGGTTAAGTCAAATACTGTTTGTAAAATATCTTGTTCAATTTGGTTAAATTCACGGTGTTCGCGGCGTTCAAATACTTTGGAATTGGTTTCAAAAGCT
>NZ_JBDSCA010000054.1:0-3992 GCF_039921305.1 Mucilaginibacter sp. | reverse complement strand
CTGCAATCCGCTAACGAAGAAATGCAGTCCGCCAATGAGGAAATGCAAAGTTCGAACGAAGAGTTGCAATCGGTGAATGAGGAATTGCAAACGGTCAATAAGGATCATCAGCAGACTATTGACGATTTAACGGATCTGAATGACGACCTGAACAATTATTTTCGCAGCAATACCAACGGCCAGTTATTTGTTGACAGGGAGCTGCTGCTAAAAAGATATTCGCCCGGTGCGGTAAAACACATCAATATTCGCGAGGGCGATATTGGTCGCCCGCTAAGCAATATCACTACGAATATAAAATCTGAAACCCTGATAGATGATATAAAGAAAGTCATTGATGATGAGGTGCCCATTACCCGCGAAGCGGCAGCTACTGACGGAAAGATCTACCAGGTGATGACCATGCCCTACTTGAAGAAAAATAGCAAAAAAGCCGACGGGGCAATTATCAGTTTCTATGACATCACGGAATTAAAAAAACTATTGCAGGAATTGGATATCAGCAATAAAAGCCTGGATATCAGCAACCGGAGCCTGGATAGCAGTAATAAGAGCCTATTAAGGATTAACGCCGACCTGAACAACTTTGTATTTGGCGCCTCACATGACCTGAATGCACCTATCGTCAATATTGGAATGCTACTGGAAATCCTTAATGATAAGTTGAATACAAAAGACCCGGAGGTTATGGAACTATCCGGGATGATGAATAAGGCGGTAATCAATTTCAAAGCCATTATCAGCGATCTGGCTAAGGTAGGCTTTATCGAATCGGAATATGAAGTTGAGAGTCTGGAAAATTTCCCGGAGATTTTTAAGGAGATCAAAGAGACGCTATCAGAAAAAATCAAGGTTTCGAAAGCGATTTTTCATACGGATTTCAGAAAAAAAGAAGTTCGGTTCGCTAAAAAAAACCTGCGAAGTGTAATGTTTAACCTGATCACGAATGCATTAAAGTTCAGCTCACCCGATCGTGTGCCGGAAATCAGCATCAAAACTGAACTAGAAGGTGATTATAACGTATTAACGATCACTGATAACGGCATCGGCATTACAAAAGATGAGATAGACCATATTTTTAAAAAGTATAAACGAGTCAATGAAACTGCCGAAGGAACAGGCATCGGATTATATTTGATCCGAAAGATCGTCAATGCATCCGGCGGTAAGATCGAAGTGGAATGCGATTCAGGCAAAGGCTGCTCTTTTAAAGTATTTTTTAAAATGATAGCAGAACCGATAGTAATACCAACAACCATTTTATAAAGTAGCTGAAATTTAAAAAAACTAACCAGTAATTAATTTAACTTAGTTATACTTTAGCCAGTACATTTATTTAAAACTAAAACAGAATCCAGCCACTTAAGAGGTTTCTTTCCCTTTTTGATTTTCATAAAGCAAAGTATTTATCCGTCATACCCGGCTTCATGATCGAGCTTATCTACTTGTTTTCGCAGAATGATTATCAACTTGGATTGCTGTCTACCTGTTGCCTTATGTTGTTACTTTCCTTAATTGGTCTTTCACTAATAAGTTGTAGTTAACCCTCCGAATCTAAAAACCAAAGTTCCGCTTCAGCGATCGCTTTTCTTAAAGCAATTTTTATTTCTATGCCCTCTTGAGCATAACCAGATGCCAGGTCGAGCGCCTTTTCCTTTACCTCTGGCCGAAGGTCTTTCAATTGATCATCGAACCCTTCAAATTTTCCTACATTCATCATCGGCTCCCTTCAATTTTACTAAATACTATCTACAATAGTAGTGCATTTATCTTCGGTATTTCGAACAAACTCGCCTGACCAGTTTTTGTTATCAGGTTTGTTCACTTAAGAAGCTTCGTATTTAAAACAAACTAAGAATAATTATGTTACATTTATTACTGCTATTCCATCGTTTCTTTCTCTTAATTCACTCAAAAAATCATGGCTAAAATTGTCGATAAACAGTACATTATAGCCATTGGTGCTTCTGCCGGCGGCTTGGAAGCAATTTCCGCATTTTTCGATTATACCCCGCTTGACGCGGTTTCCTATATCTTAATACAGCACCTGTCCTCTGATTTTAAAAGCCAGATGGCCCACTTACTGGCACAACATAGCAAACTGGAAGTTATCGAGGCAGTTGAAAACGTGGATATTAAGCCTAATACCGTCTACCTGATCCCAAGTTCCAAATTCATGACCGTTGAAAACGGCAGGCTCTTACTATCTGATAAAAAAGATCAGTCCCGTCCATATATGACGATTGATTACTTTTTTACTTCCCTGGCGAAAGAGCGAGGAGATAAGGCCATAGGGGTCATACTGTCCGGTACAGGCAATGATGGTTCAAATGGGATTGAAGCCATCAAAAATGCCGGGGGCCTTGTGCTTGTTCAGGAACCTGCCACTGCAGCCTTTGATGGGATGCCACTGGCGGCTATCGCTACTGATTCTGCCGACTTGGTCCTGTCACCGGAGGCTATGCCTAAGATTATTGAAAATTATGTAAAAGAGGGCAAACTAATATTACCTACGGGTCAAAAACCGGACGATATTACTGAGGAGATGCTTGGGCAGATATTTAACCTCATCAAAGCGAACCTACCATTGGATTTTTCGGAATATAAGCGTCCTACCATTATTAGGAGAATCACGAAGCGAATGGCCGAGCACAATTTTAAACAGGTTATTAAATACTATAATTATTTAAAAGACAACCATTCGGAGATCGGATTGTTGGCAAATGATTTTTTGATAAGTGTCACCTCTTTCTTTCGTGACCCTGATGCCTTTAAGATCATCGAAGAAAAAGTAATCCCAGATATCATCAAAAACAACAGAGAAATATTGAAGATATGGATAGCCGGTTGCGCCACGGGGGAAGAAGCATATTCCATGGCTATTCTAGTAAAAGAGTATTTGAAGCTACACCCAAAAGAACTTGAAATCAAAATATTTGCAACGGATATCAGTAAAGCCGCTTTGGATATCGCATCTAAAGGCATTTATCCAAATACAATAGAAAAAACAGTTTCCAAAGAAAGGCTAAATAAGTATTTTACAAAAGACGGCGCAACTTACAAAGTTAAGCATGAGATCAGAAAAATGCTGGTATTTGCCCAGCATGACCTGGTTAAAAACCCACCTTATTGCAATATCGACCTGATCAGCTGTCGGAATCTGCTCATCTATCTTAACCCGGTATCGCAGAAAAAAGTGTTTGCCATGATGCATTTTGGATTAAAACAAAATGGCTACCTTTTCCTGGGCCCCAGTGAAAATTCCGGCACATTAAAAGAAGATTTTGAAGAGATTAGCACAAAATGGAACATATTTAAAAGTAATAAAACCGCGCGCGGGGTCAGGTTTGATGCTTTTTCATCTCATGTGATTGAAAGGGCAAAAATAAATAATAAGGAAGTAAGTAAAAAGACCCATCTTCCGGCTTCCAGATCTGCTTTGGAGGAACAGATCAATTCTTTCCTATATAAAGAATCCGGCCTTACCGGTATCTGTACTGATGAAAACCTGTTGGTGATCCAATCATTCGGTGATATTAATTCCTACCTTAAAAATGAAAATTTTAATTTCGATTTGAATAAGCTGCTGCCGGATAGTATTTCTATTATTTTTAAAGCTGCGGCCCATAAGGCATTGATGCTGGATGAAAGAGTATTACTAAAAGAAGTAAACATTGAACCTTTCGAAAATTTAAAAAGTCGGATAATCAATATCTCCATCAGCCCCTTTTATGTAAACAATTCGGAAGAACGGTTGCTGCTTGTCATTTTTTCAGAGGCCAAAGCCGTACAGAGCGAAGAAAATATTATCAGTACAGGGGATATCAATGAAATCACTAAAGAGCATTTGATCAGCATGGAAATGGAAATTGCCGAATTAAAACATAGTCTCACAGTAGCTCAAGAGCGCATAGCTTCCTCGGATGAAAATATGCAATCTTACAACGAAGAGCTGCAATCGGCTAATGAAGAAATGCAATCATCCAATGAGG
>NZ_JBDSCA010000053.1:0-26512 GCF_039921305.1 Mucilaginibacter sp. | reverse complement strand
TACGATCGCTCAATATCCATGCTTCACCTATAGGTTCCTCTTTTGGCAGCGGTTTAGAAAGTAAATGCGCTAGTTTTCGGCCTCCCCAAAGGCGGTATTGATAGATAGGTTCGAATTTTAAGGGGTATAATGCATTGTTCATGTATTATAGTAAGCATATTTAATGTAATAAGTTTCGATTATAATAAGGTCTCAGCTCCATCTTGGTCCGCCATAGCATTAATAGCAATTATAATAACGCTGTTATAGGCCTTTTCTTTTTAATAAGGATCGCCTGCTGTTCATTTAATTGAAAAAGCGCTGAGGTTGTTAATATTTTATCTGCCCGGCATATGGTAAGTCGGCGGCCGTCTATGAACACGCCATTTAAAGCTTTAATGGCACGGGTAGCATCAAATTGATCAGCCATTTCCAGGAAACCATAGCCTCTGCTCTGTAGTGTTATCCGATTTTTGGTGATGTTTACTGAGGCTACTGCCCCATGTGGACTAAATAATTGAGCCAGTTCCATTTCTGTTGTGGAAAGGGCAAACCCACCGACGAATATTTCGATCATGATTATTAGTTTAATATTAGTTTTTAATAATTTCAGTATCCCTGATCGCGCTTTCAACCAGCGCAAAAAGTTCATTTTTAACGGCACGATATTCCTGGTTTAGTTTAGCCATCAGGTTTTCTAATTTGACCTGTTTGCTTGCTAATTCATCGAGATTTTCAGTAACACTGTTTTCAGAGATCAGTTCCAACTGTTTAAGTTGATCTCCTACCGATTTTATGCCCCGCTCCTCGTCTTCTTCGAGTGTGGAAAGCTTGCTCACCATTTCTTTTATGGCTTCCAGTGGTGCTGGCTCAACAACCCGAATAAAATAATCGTTTAGCAAGCGGTAAAAAAAGGCGGTTTCGATCTTGAAGAATTCAAGATCTGAGGCCCATTGCCTCGCCTTTACATAATAATGAATGGCGGGAACGGATAGGGATATAGTTGTTTCCATGAGTGTTTAGTAGGATGTTGGCTGTAAATGTCTGGCTTTTGATAAGTTCTCGATATGATTATTATCAGGCAATTCCATGATGATAATCACTGTTGCCTTAAATCGCCAAAATGTAATCAGCTGAAATCGGTTGTGATGTCTATCACGTTTATCCGTGATCTCTGTCATGGGTGCATTCTCTTGATACATGGATATTTACATCATTAATTCTTGACGATTTGCAGATGTCTGCAGATAGTAAAAGTTCAAATAATGGAAACTATAAAAGAAATTTCTGACCGGTCCGCTGAGTATTATGTGATTGCCAAGCGTTGGAAATCTGACTTGGAATTTTATAAGATCGAGTGCGCTTTCCTAAACAATCTTAAACAGGACTATTATTTTACCCGTCTTAAAGATTATCAGAATACGGAAGAATTACAAAAGAATGCCAATAAACTTCAAAAACTGCAGGCTGACATCTTAAGTGCAGAAATTAGCGTGGATGCCCAGCTTCACCAGTTGAAAGAAGTTGCAGAAAATAAGATAGAAGAAAACAGTCAAAACCTGGCACTTACCAACGCAAGGGTCGGTCATTTAATGATCAGCCTTACCCATAAATACCAGGAAATAAAGAAACAGATCTTTGCCAACGTTGAAATTGTGTTCCGGGAACTTGAATTAGCTGCGGGTTAATATAAATTATTATTTCAAGGTTCAAATTAATTAAAAACAAAATGCTAAGAGAATTAAACAGTACCCAAATAGAAGCTTTACTGAAAGGCCAGGTGATTGGCCGTATTGGCTGCCATTCTGCGGAAACCATGTATGTTGTACCTGTGAATTATATCTACGACGGCGGAAATATTTATTGTCATTCCGCTAAAGGAATGAAAATCGATATGATGAGAGCAAATCCGCAAGTTTGTTTTGAGGTGGACGAGATCAAAGAGGTTACTAATTGGCAAAGCGTGATCGCCTGGGGAAAGTTTGAAGAGATCACCGACCTGAAAGAAAAGCAGCAGGTACTGCAAAAACTGGTTGATCGGCTCACTCCATTTATAATGGATGATTCGGTGACCCGCGAACATGGTTTTGTAGATGAGGAAAGTGATGTGGGAACAAAAATTGAGCTGATCATGTATAAGATCATTATCAGTAAAAAAACCGGTCGGTTTGAAAACAGGTAATCCACTGGCAAATAAGTACCAGTTGCGATAAAACAGATGGTAGCTTTTTTATCGCCATCAGATACAATCAGACACTTAAGCTTTTGTGACGGGGATCACGCTTTTTTATGCGGAAAATCACCTGTTAAGAAATTGCAGCAGGGTACTTTTGATGGTAAGGATATTATTAAAATATCCGCTATATCGCCTGTATGTCGTTACTTGTAAGTACTAAAAAATTTCTGGATGAAACCGGAAATATAGCAAAATTCACCGGCCGCTTTTTCTCAATGGGAATAAGGCCGCATTATGAAGTAAAGGAATTTCTTAACCAGTGTTACATTATCGGTTATAAATCCTTCCCACTCATTGCCTTGACTTCCTTTATAATGGGGTTGGTCTTGACGATGCAGCTACGACCTTCACTGGTAAGTTATGGTGTTGAATCCCAATTACCGGTCATGGTAGGGTTAGCAATTGTCCGCGAGATCGGCCCTGTTATCACTGCACTGATCTTTGCCGGTAAAATTGGCAGCAGTATCGGCGCAGAGCTGGGTTCCATGAAAGTAACCGAGCAGATCGATGCCATGGAAGTCAGCGGGATCAAACCTTTTAAATACCTTGTCGCTACCAGGGTAATTGCAACCACGTTAATGTTGCCGATTCTAACCATTTTAGGTGATGCCGTTTCGTTATTCGGTGCATATCTGGGTGTCAATATCCGTTCAGTTACCAGTTTTGCCTTATTCTTTCGCCAGGTATTCCAAAGTTTGGCTTATAGTGATATTACACCTGCCGTGATAAAGACTTTGTTCTTTGGTTTTGCAGTAGGAATGGTAGGCTGTTATAAAGGATTTAATTCGAGTAAAGGCACGCAGGGCGTTGGAGTTTCAGCAAACTCATCAGTTGTGTTAGCCTCGGTACTCATCTTCGTCATTGATCTACTGGCCGTACAGGTAACCGAAATATTGGGACTTAATTAATCACCGGATGAAAGCAGCAATAAGTCCAATAACGATTAGTAAGGAGCAGATTCCCGAAGACGAAAATGTGATCGTTATCAAGCATCTTTTCAAAAAATTCGGCAGCAATGCTGTATTAAAGGATTTCAACCTCAAAGTTAAAAAAGGTAAAAACACAGTTGTCTTGGGGAAATCCGGCTCAGGAAAATCTGTATTGATCAAATGCATCATCGGCCTGCTAAAGCCTGACAACGGCAGCATTACAGTTTTTGGAGAGGATATTCCCGAACTTGATGAAGAAGGCCTGGATAAAGTCAGGACGAAAATTGGTTTCCTGTTTCAGGGAAATGCACTATATGATTCCATGACCATTAGAGAAAATCTTGAATTTCCTTTGCGCAGGCACTGGTTTGACCTTTCAGAACCGGCTATAGATAAAATGGTGCATGAGGCATTAGAAAACGTCGGCCTGGCAAAGACACTGGACATGATGCCATCAGAATTATCCGGCGGCATGCTGAAACGGGTTGCATTGGCGAGAACGATCATCTTAAAGCCGGAGATCATCCTGTATGATGAACCCACGACCGGACTTGACCCGGTTACTTCCAAAGAGATAGAAAATTTGATCCTGGCGCTGCAAAAGAAATACCAGACCACCACCATTATCATTTCCCATGATATGACCTGTGTTAAAAATATCTCCGATGTGGTGGTACTGCTGCTGAATGGACAGTGTTACATAGAAGGCTCTTATGAAGAGCTGGAAAAATCGACAGATGAGCAGATCAAACAATTTTTTGAATAAACGACCATGGCAGAACAAAAAGAAAATAATATTAAACTAGGTGTATTTGTACTGGCAGGTCTTTTTGTCCTGATCCTGACATTTTATATCATCGGAAAGAACAATAACCTTTTCGGAGCTGATTTTAAACTGAAGGTACGCTTTACTAATTTAAATGGGCTTACCGTAGGAAGCAATGTATTGTTTTCAGGGATACAGGCAGGTACGGTAAAAAGCACCGACCTTATTAATGATACAACCCTTGAAGTTACAATGCAGATCAACAGCAAAGTAAAGGCCTACATTCATAAAAATGCCTTGGCGGGCATCGGTACGGAAGGTCTGATGGGAAACAAAATTATTAACATCACACCGGTTAGCGGACCGAGCGCCGCCGTGGAGGACGGAGATCTGTTGCGGGCACAGAAAATGGTCAACATGGATGAAATTATCGCCACCTTATCCAAAACCAATAATAATGTGGCCAATATATCTGAAGTGCTAAAGGGGACAGTTTTGCGGATAGACAGCAGCGATGTTTTAAAATTGCTTAATGATAAATCTATTGGCGTTAGTTTGAAGTCTTCACTGCAAAATATCTATAAAGCCACGGGTAACGCTAATCAAATGATGATTGGAATTAATACCATTGTTACGCAGTTAAAAAGCGGAAAAGGTACCGCGGGGCTTCTATTAACGGATACTGCAATGGCAGCAAATCTGAAAGAAACAATGGTGAAGATAAAAGCTGCCGGCACCAATGCTGATAACATGACCATTCAGCTAAATGAGATCGTTAAACGGCTCAATCGTGATCTGACCAATGGTAAAGGGCCGGTACATACTTTATTAGCAGATTCTACCATGGCAAATAACCTCAGGAAGACCATGGATAACTTGCAAAAAGGTACCGATGGTTTTAACCAGAACATGGAAGCGCTAAAGCACAATTTTTTCTTTAAGGGTTATTTTAAAGACCAGGCAAAGAAAAAGAAGGAAGAAGAAGATAAAGCTCTTTTAAATAATAAATAATCATGGAGTTTCATAAAATACTGATCGCCATAGATAATTGTAAAAGCGCCGAAGTTGTCGCTTTGAATGGTTTACAGATAGCACAACAATACCACGCAGAAATTGCATTGGTAAGCATCATTGATCCGGAAGCAAACTGGGGTGGTGAACAACCCACGCCAAGGGAAATGGATGACATGATCGACGGTAACTTCAATACCAGCCAGCAAAATGTGATCGATAAAGTTTTCAAAAACTATCCCGTGAAAACATTTATAGAGCAGGGCAAACCCTACGAGATCATTTTAAAGATAGCTGACGAATGGGGAGCTGATGTCATTGTGATGGGCACCCATGGAAGAAAGGGGTTGTCACATCTGTTGATAGGCAGTGTCGCAGAGGAGGTGATCCGGCATACCAAAAAAACTTTAGTTGTTATCCCGGTTTCTGAAAGTAACGAAGCTTAATAAGTTAAAAGCCTACTCAGGAAGGACGGATTACCTTTTATTAGGTAGCAGTATATGCGATAAAGGCAATTAATTAAACAACATTTATTTCTAATCGATCAACTATGAAAAAATATAAAATGCTAATTGCTTTGGCCGGCGGCCCTTATGCAGAAAAAGTAGCTTTAGCTGGCTTGGTTTTTGGAAAGCCAATGAATGCGGAGATCTCCCTTGTCAGCATCGTAAAACCAACCAGCGATGTGAGTGAAGACGGAAGCACTTCAGCAGAGATAAGCGAGGAATTAAAGATCAGTTACCGAAAAAATCTGGAGACGCTTGTTAAAAAAATATTCCATGACTATCCTGTCAAAATCTTTGTAGAAAAAGGAAAGCCCTATTCCACAATTCTGAAAAAAGCTGCCGACTGGAGGGCTGACGTGATCGTTATGGGCATTCATACTAAGGTTGAGAATTCAGGTTATACCAAAGCCAATGACTTTGACGAGATCATTAAACAGGTTAAGATCCCCCTGATCCTCATCCCCGAGAATTGAGTTAATTAAATTCTTCCATTTTCAGGCAATGAACCACTTAAAACCGGTTAACGGTTCTGGAATTGACTTCTTTTAATACCATGGTTCCGGATTAGAAAATTGATTAAAGGCAGAAGAAGTTCCGTTAATAATTCCCGTTCCCGGAAATAATTGTAGCTGCCAGTTTGTTATCCCGGTCATAAATATCCTTTCTGAAATTAATTTTGTTGTTGCGGTCTATAAATGCGGTGAAGTAAGCGATAAAAACGGGTACCTTATTTTTTAGGGTTATATATTTTTCCTTTCCCGAATGCATGGCCTGGCTGATAGTCCCTGCATTCCATTCTGGCCGGTCTTTAAGCAGGAACTCTGCTAATTTAACTGGTTCTTTGATCCTGATGCAGCCGTGGCTGAAATCCCGGGAGGATTCCCCGAAAAGATATTTGGACGGCGTGTCGTGCAAATAAATATTATAACTGTTTGGAAAAAGAAATTTAACAAGACCAAGGGAATTTATGTTGCCGGGCTTTTGCCGTACGACCGGTAATCCGTCGCTGTGACCGATAATCTCCATATTCTGCTTTGAAAGATAGTCCGAATTTCTTTTTATCCCAGGGATAACCTCCTTACTCACGATGGAGGGTGGAACATTCCAGTACGGGCTAAAAACCACATATTTGATCTCGCCATAAAATACCGTTGTCTGGTGTACCGATTTACCAACCACAACATCACAGCTCCACAATAAACTATCGGCATGATAAACATGCATTTTAAATTCAGGAATATTTACAGATATATAATCGCCGGTTATACTTACGGGAAGCCAACGGCTGCGTTCCATATTGACTATGATTTGTTGTATCAGTTTTTTTAACGGCACACTCAATTGCAAACAAGTAGCCCTGTCTAGTATCCCATTGCTCGTAAGCCCATACCTGTTCTGAAAATTCTTTAGGGCATTAACCAACCCGGGCTCAAATAAATGACTGGTGGTATCTCCTGAATAGTCACCGAATTTGTATAACCGACTTTTTACTATTTGAACTGTTGCCGAGGTATCCCCAAGCTTACGCGACCGTGCGTTATAAATTATCGGGGGCCAGCTTTCAGCCATATCCAGTTCACGGTATTTTCTCAAATAGGCTCTTAACAATTCATACTGCCGGTATACGGGCTCCTTCACCCGGGTTTGGCTGGCCGGAGCTTTCAAAAGACTATCCAGGTAATCTCCATAGGACACCTTTTTCCTTGGAACATACCAGTTAACTGAAGTGCTTACGGAATCATTCATGCCGCCCCAGGCAACCTTTGAAAATAAAAAATATTGAGCCGTCAGCATTAGCTCCAACTGAACGTCTGGTTGGCTACTTTGGGGGTCATTGTTGTAAAATAAAGAATCCAGTATACGCTTGTAGGGAGGTATCTGTTTAATTCCTTCATTTTGCAGGTTCAGAACCCTGTTTGTTAAATTGCCCGCCTGTTCAATGACCTTACCATTATCGTACCATGCCAAAGCAAAATTCCGTTTGTGATAAAAGGTGCTGATTTCAGTTGCAAACACATCTAGCTTTGGATAACGTTTCAGGAAAATCGTAAGCTGAGTGCTATCAAAAGCCGCTTTTGACTGTCTACTAAAATTTCCCGGAATTGTTCGATCCCAAGATTTACCTAAAGAATCAACAAGGGCTTTTTTTGGGACCTTCTGTGCGCAGCCGGTAAGAAGGGAGCTGATGAGCAACCAGCAAATTAACAGGTATTTATATGGTTGACGGCACATCGTTTCAATGTCTAAATAAATTTTCGAGTATCTGCCTGTTTTCTTTAGCCTTAGCGTAACCGATTTCGAAAATATCGTCCGAAAATTTCATTTCGAACATATTATAATCGGATAGGTCTGGTTCTATTAAAAGATCGCAACGTTTCCCCTGAGCTGTAACTGTGCCGGATATGGCTAATTGGAAGCAACGCTCAAATACCTGCAACCTGGATAACGGTTCTTTTTGTGGATGGAAAAGCTTATTGACATGGGATCCAAGTATCTGGTCGCATTGGCCGATCAAACAGTCAACTGGTAAATTATTCATTACACTGCCGTCAACCAAATACCGGTTGCCGCTTTTAATCGGGTCAAACAATGCGGGAATATCGCAGGAGCCCGCCAGTACCTCAAAAAGAGGACCTTTTGAAAAAGTCATAGGCGTGCCGGTAACAATATCCGTCGCGGTAACAAATAGTGGGATCTGCAACTGTTCGAAACTGTCTGTAGCGATAGCCGCTGTTAAAACCTCCATTAAACCCTTTGGCGAAAACAACCCGCCTGATGTAAGGATAACGCCCATAATGGTAGTCGCGGAATGGTCTTTCGTAAGTTTTAAAATTTCCTGGGGTGAATAACCCGATGCATATAAAGCCCCGATAATGGCGCCGGAGCTCACACCTGAAATAATGGTCGGCTTAAGGCCCATTTCATCAAGGGCCTGCAGTAGCCCCAGATGCGCAACTCCACGGGCACCGCCGCCTGAAAGCACTAAGCCTAACCTACCCATTTCTTCATCCCCGGCATATCTTTCCTGTTAACATCTTTATATTCTTCGTGGTGAATTTATTAGTCAAAACTTATTCAGTACAGGCAAACTTCTAAAGATTTTTCAAACTTAATACTGATCTAAATCACCAATAACTATGATCCTTATCACCATTTTACTTTTGTCCTATCGTAGCGTTGATGTGAAGCCTTTTTGCAATTGAAAAGGCATCAATTAAAGCCGTTGATTGGTTGTTATCAATTGGGAAGTGATAAAGATCACTAATTCTTATGATGCTGGTCAGATTCTTATATCCTATAATGCTGATATTTACATATCCCCCTCCTATATTCAGCCCATGGAAAATGCCGCTTTATTAAAAGCAATTATTGAAAATGCTATCGACGGTATCATCACCATTGATGATCGTGGAAAAATGGAAAGTATTAATCCTGCAGGCTGTAAATTATTTGGCTATGAAGCTGAAGAGTTGATCGGTAAAAACATCTCTATATTGATGCCGACGCCCGACAAAGAAAAGCATGATGATTACCTGACTAAATACATGGAAACGGGGCTTGCAAGCATTATTGGCAAAGGCCGCGAAGTGATCGGTATGCGTAAAGGTGGCACAACGTTTCCATTCCGTTTAGGGATCAGTGAGGTCCAGTTTTCCTGCAGAAAGATCTATACCGGCTTTATTCACGACCTAAGCAGAGAAAAGATAGCGGAAGAACGGCTGCAGGAATACGCCTCACACCTGGAAGAACAAGTGGCGGTTAGGACCCAATTATTAAATGAGACGGTATCGGCGCTGCAGGACAGCAAAGAAAAGGTAAGCCAGTCCTTAACAAAAGAAAAGGAGTTGGGACAGTTAAAAAGTAGGTTTGTTTCGATGGCCTCACATGAATTCCGGACGCCGTTAAGTTCGATACAACTATCCGCAATTTTGGTGGAAAAATATTCACAGGTGGATGATCAAACTAGTGTTTCCAAACATATCGGTAAGATAAAAAACTCGGTCAGCAGCCTGACGGCTATCCTGAATGATTTTTTATCGCTGGAAAGATTGGAAGCTGGCAAAGTCGATATACTAATTTCGGATACAGATATCCTCAAATTTGGCGAAGAGATCACCGAAGAGATGCAGATGATCGCAAAACAGGACCAAAAGATCATCTATGAACATTCAGGAACGGTAAGTTTTGCAAAGATAGACCAGGCTCTATTAAAAAACTGCATTATTAACCTGATCAGCAACGCCATTAAATACTCCGGCGAAAATACATTTATTGAATTCAATACGATCATCACTGAAACCGGCCTGACTGTTATTGTAAAGGATAATGGCATTGGCATACCTGAAAATGATCAAAAACACCTATTCGAACCTTTTTTCAGGGCACATAATACCGGGAACATCCCGGGCACCGGTTTAGGATTAAATATTGTTACCAGGTATACTGAATTAATGAATGGCCACATCCATTTTGAAAGCAAAGTAGACCATGGTACCTCTTTTACCCTTTTATTTCCAATCAATCATGAGTAAAACGATCTTAATTATTGAAGACAATATTGATCTCCGGGAAAGCACGGCTGAGATCCTGGGGTTAGATGGCTACAAAGTTTTGAAAGCAGCGAATGGTAAAGAAGGGGTTGATGTTGCCATAGCACATCGGCCAGACCTGATCTTATGTGACATCATGATGCCGGAGCTGGATGGTTATGGCGTCTTATATCTATTAAATAAGAACCCGGAAACTTCTTCCATCCCCTTCATATTTTTAACAGCAAAGGCCGAGCGGCTGGATTTTAGAAAAGGGATGGAAATGGGCGCGGATGATTACTTGACCAAGCCATTCGATGATATGGAGCTGCTCCAGGCGATCCAATGCAGGTTAGATAAAAATGATAAGCAAAAAGCGTATTTCAGCAAAACCATACAAAACCTGGAAAAGCTAACTTTCGGAGCAGGTAATGGAACTGCCGAATTAAAGGCATTGATCGCAGGCAGAAAGGTAAGGCAGCTTAAGAAAAAGCAGATCTTATATTACGATGGAGACCAGCCGGTAGGTATCTACCTGATTTTGGAGGGAAGCCTCAAAACCGTCAAACTTGCTGACGATGGCAGGGAGCTGATAACGGGCCTCTTTAAAGCCGATGATTACCTGGGTATTAACGCTTTATTGCTGGATGAGTCGTTTAATGAAACGGCTGAAGCCTTAGAAGATTCGGCGATATGTATGCTTCCAAAAGAAGCGCTGGTCACTTTGCTGAACCAGCATCCGGCTATTGGGCAGCAGTTTATCAAGATATTATCCAATAACGTGCGCGAAAAAGAAGACCAGCTCCTGGAACTGGCTTACCATTCCGTAAGACGGAGGTTGGCGAGCGTACTGGTCCGGTTAAGCAAACAGTCGGCCGACAATAAATTTAAAATTTCCCGGGAAGAATTAGCTTCAATGGCCGGAATAGCCACAGAAACCGTGAGTCGTACGCTAACAGATTTTAAAGAGGAGGGGCTGATCGATAAACAAAGCAGTCAGGTACAGATCTTGGCGATCGAAAAGCTTATAAAAATGAAAAACTGATCCACTACGCTGAAAAATCTTTTTCCTCGGCCTTCATACTAATCTGAGATTGCGTTACAACTGCGCTAAGTTCACTTCGTATGAATAGTTATTTATAAGATCAGCTTTATATACGGGCGCAGTCAGGCTAAATAAATCCGGCAGGATCAGCAACGGCGTCCGGGAACGATAGGCCAGCGAAGCGCAGATGCTCTGATGGAATATCTTCCCGAAGAATTTATATCGCCGATGAACCAGGGCAAGTATATTGATGCTTTTGGAGCGTGTGAGTGCTAAGAGTTCTGATTTAATATCGTCCGCCTTGATATGATGATAAGCTACCAGCGGATGGTCTCGATTTGGTCTGAAGGATAAGGAAAACTCGCCTGATCTGCCCGTTTTATCGGGAAATTGCCGCGGTGAAACATAATTAATAGACAAAGCGGCCTCGAAAGGGGCAGCGATCTTTGCTAAATAATCTATGGCTTTGGTGTTATCAAAGCTCAGATCTGTTGCATACCCGATGGTTTTTATACCTTTATATGGAACATCCTCAGGAACGATCAGTAGCGGGCGATCCAGTTGATCGATCAGCGAATGGATATGACTTCCGAACAATAGACGCGCTAACCAATTAGACCGATGGTTGCCCGCCACTACCAGGTCGACTTTTTTTTCAACAATAATATTTTTCGTTACTTCCATTAAAGAGCCAATAGCTGCCAGGTAGGTGATCTGTGGTTCGAACATACCTTTATCTGCTAGTATTAATTTCTTCATCAGGTTACCTGCTACTTCCAATTCCAGCAGACTTTTTTTATTTAAAGCCAACTGCTTATCGCCTTTGCTGCTTTTATTGGCAAATTGCCAGTCGGGCTCTATGGCGTGGCATAATAACAGGTTGGCTTTATTCTTAATACCAAGGTATATGGCAAACTTAGCAGCACACTCTGCCTTTATCGTAAAATCGGTCAATACCAGGATTGTTTTCATGAAGTAAATTTAATCATGTAAGCGCAACTAAACTATGATTCAGGGCATGTAAAGGGGTGATAATCATTGTTGTGTAAATGTGAATCATTGACCAGTATCACCTGTATTAATGATTGGCCTCAAGTTTTAACCGCTGCTATTCCCCTACTTTTGGAAGAATTAAATAGGTGAACAAATGAAAGTTGTTGCGTACAATATCAAAACTTTTGAAAAAGCGGGGCTGGCTGATTTTAATCACCGGAAACATCGCATTACGCTCATTTCAAATCCCCTTGGCGAGGAAACAGTAGCCTATGCTGCCGGAAAGGACGCAGTTATTGTATCCGATAACGACGTTGTATCAGCGCCCATCATTAATAAACTGGCCGATATGGGCATTAGATATATAAGCACCCGTTCCGTGCATATGGACCATATCGACGCTGTTGCGGCTGATAAACGAAATATAAAAATCGCAAATGTAGCTTTAGCGCAAGTTGCCGGACAAACCATCAGGAACCTTGATAGGTGGCAACGGGAAACAAATTTAGCTGCGGGTTCACGGCAAAAGACTGCTTAGTGTTGAGCCAGTAACTTTCTGCGAAATAGAATTTAAAAGTAGCCTTACAAAAACACGATTAAAACTTTCACCTAATAATTAAACCGTCAGCGCAAAGCCATGAACGCCTTTAGTAAAAGTGACCTCCACTACCAAAACCGGTATAGCTGGAACAATGAGAAAAGATTGGGTTTATCCCGGACAACTTTTGCAGTCAATATAATTTTTAACCGGCATGACGGACCTGAAGTATTAGGCCTGATCAACAGGCTGATGCAACGTCATAACCTTTCCAGCATGAAATCGGTAGAGAAGATGGAAACCATGCTCATCAACCTTCCCTTTGAAGAACAAACGCATCGCCAGGTAGGAGAATGGATCATGAACCACTGGAACAAAAAGGTTCCCTATCCTGAAAATGCCCGCCTGGTCATGGCCGGTTAAACAGATTTCCTTTTCGATCTTTCGCTGGATTTAATTCTTTTAGGCTAAATTTTTACGATCATTTTGCCTTCGTTCTTTCCTTCAAACAGATCGATCAACGCCTGGGGGATGTTGCGGAACCCTTCATAAATAGTTTCGGAATAAGTTAATTTACCTTCTTTTATCCAGGCCGCAAGTTGTTTGGTAGCTTTCGGGAACTCTGAAGCATAATCTGAAACCAGGAAACCCTGCATGGTGATACTTTTCCCGGTAATTACGGACTGCATGGATAGACACTGGTGATCCCCTGTTAAATTGTAGAGCGATATGGACCCGCAAACAGGGATCCGTGCAAACTTATTTAAATTCGGCACCACCGCATCGGAAATCGCCCCGCCAACATTGTCAAAATAAACATCAACACCATTGGGGCAGGTGCTCGCTACGGCCGCTGTTATATCCGGCGAATCCCGGTAATTGATTGCATCATCAAAACCAAATTTAGTTTTCAGTAGCCTCGCTTTATTCCCATGGCCGGTAATACCCACGACGCGGCACCCCATAATTTTACCGATCTGGCCCGCGATGCTGCCTACCGCGCCTGCTGCGCCTGATACGAGCAGTGTTTCTCCGGGCCTGGGTTTGCCAACAACGGTTATCCCAAAATAGGCGGTCAGTCCGGTCATCCCTAGAACTCCGAGATATGTGGTTAGCGGCGCGGCTTCAGGGTCAATCTTAAGCAGTTTTTCCCCGTCCGATAGTTGGTATTCTTTCCATTGCAGCATACCTGAAACGAAATCACCCTTATTAAAGCCCGGATGTTCCGATTGAGTTACTTCAGCAACGATGCCTGATACCATCGGTTTATTCAACTCAAAAGGAGACGCATAAGATTTAGAATCGTTCATCCTTCCCCGGAGGTAGGGATCAATGGATACATATAAAGTTTTTAAAAGAATTTTTCCACGGCCGGCCTGTGGCATCGGTTCGATGATAAAATCAAAATCACTGTAACCTGGTTTGCCCAATGGCCTGTTTTTTAAGTTAATGACGTTGTTCATGATAATTAGTATTTAAATAATATGCAAAAGGCATCAAGAGTGTTGTACGGCTATTCCATCAGTAATACAGCCGCCCCCTGGATCTTGCCGTGCCTGAGTTTGCTTATCGCTTCGTTAGCCTGCCGCAGATCAAACTTTTGCGTTTGGGTATGGACAGGAATGGTCTTCAATATCTCAAAAAAGTCCTTTCCATCCTGACGGGTCATATTAGCTACGGATCTGATACTTCTTTCCTCCCACAATATTTGATAAGGAAATCGGGGTATATCACTCATGTGAATACCACCGCAAATGACCTGCCCGGCTTTATCCAGATCCCTCAGTGCCTTAGGGATCAAATCTCCAGCAGGTGCAAAAATGATCGCCGCATCCAGCTTTTCCGGCGGTGTTTCATTACTTCCGCCTGACCATCCGGCACCCATTCTTAGCGCAAAAATCTGTGCTTCCTTATCAGCTTCCCGTGTAAAGGCGAAAATGCTTTTCCCCTGAGCTTTAGCTATCTGGGTAATAATATGAGCTGCTGCGCCAAAACCATACATCCCGATTTTCCTGGCTGATCTGTCGATCATGCTGTATGACCGGTAACCGATCAGGCCGGCACACAGCAGTGGTGCGGCCTCCGGTTTGACATATTCTCCGGAAAGCGGAATGCAAAAACGGGAATCCGCCAGGGTGTACTCTGCAAATCCACCATCAATATTATAACCCGTGAATTTGGCATTGTCACATAAGTTTTCTTTTCCGTTTAGGCAGAATTTACAGTGCCCGCAGGTATAACCCAACCAGGGAATGCCCACCGGGTCGCTTATTTTAAGATTGGTCACTTCCGGTCCTGCAGCCACTACTTTGCCAATAATTTCATGACCGGGAACCAGCGGAAGTTTTGGCTTGGTTAATTCACCATCTATTATGTGCAGGTCGGTGCGACAAATACCGCAAGCGGATACTTTGATCAGTACTTGTTGACCGGATGCAACCGGAACGGGGATTTGTTTATAAACAAGGGAATGCCCTGACTGTTCCAGTACCATGGCATTCATTGTTTTTGGTATTTTCATTTTAATGGAGTTAAATGCTGGCAGCCTGGATTTTTATTTACAAGCTGCCGGTATAGTTGAATTTCTAAAAGGCGTCGGTCAGGGCACTCACCCGGATCAGCTTTTTATTTACAAATTCATCGATACCCAAACTCGATAATTCCCTGCCATAGCCGGAATGCTTGGTACCGCCAAAAGGCAGTTCAGGCGTTGTCCAGGTGGGGTGGTTGATAAATACCATACCGGTATCGATCTGGTCTGCAACATGTTTACCGCGTTCAATGTCTTTGGTGAATACCGATCCGCCTAATCCGAATGAAGAATCATTGGCCAGCAGAATTGCTTCCTGCTCATCCTTTACCCGGTAAAATGAAGCCACCGGCCCAAAAAGTTCTTCGCTATAGGCTGCCATGCCCGGCTTCAGATCAGTCAGGATGGTCACTGCCATAAATGCCCCTGGCCGATCCAGTCTTTTGCCTCCTAAAGCAACCTTTGCGCCGGCATCAACAGAACGCTGTACCTGGTCCGCAAGATCAGCGGCGGCTTTTTCACTGCTTAGCGGGCCTAACTCAGTCTCCGCATCCATCGGGTCACCTACCTTCAAATCGGTTAGTTTGGCTTTAAATTTGGATAAAAACTCATCCGCTACACTGTCAATTACAATAAAGCGTTTGGCTGCAACGCAGCATTGCCCGGTGTTGTTCATACGGCCAATTACCGCCCAGTTCACAGCCTGATCAATATCCGCATCTTCCAATACGATAAAAGCATCATTACCTCCGAGTTCCAGTACAGACTTCTTTAGATTTTTTCCTGCTACGGCTGCGATACTGCTTCCGGCCGCTTCGCTTCCGGTTAAAGATATCCCTTTGATACGGTCATCGGCAGCTAAAGCAGATGCCCTGGGGCCAGAGATGAGTAAGTTGGTATAAATACCATTTTGGGCACCGGCTGTTTTAAATATTTCTTCGATTGCGATCCCGCATTGCGGAACATTCGAGGCGTGCTTAACCAGTACGACATTACCGATCATAATATTAGGCGCAGCAAAGCGTGCCACTTGGTAAAACGGGAAATTCCACGGCTCTACACCCAGCAGGATACCGATGGGAGAATGTCGGATCAGCGCCTCGCCCTGTTTAGGATCAAGGATCTTGTCGTCCAGAAAATTCTCGCCGTTCAATGCGTAATAATCAAAGATGTCCGCGCTTAGATCTATCTCTCCACGGCTTTGGTCAAGCAGCTTGCCCATTTCCAGGGTGATCATCGCGGCCAGTTCTTCTTTTCGTTCACGCATAATGATAGCTACCATATGCAATAGATTGGCTCTCGATTTATAACTTGTTTTTCGCCAAATTGCAAAAGCTTTTTCAGCTTGTATCATTGCAGCTTCTACAGCTTCAGGGGAACTCTCCGTAAAGGATTTTACCACCTGGTTGGTATTTGGATTAATGGTTTGAATAGACATGATATATTGGATTTATAAATTATTTATGAAATGTTAATTTTAGAAAACAGGGACAGCGTAGGCCGGGGAAGGGAAAATCAGTAAAGGAAGGTGGATGGTTGCCGCAACCTCTTTAGTAAAACTGCTTTTAAACAGATTCTGCAGAAACGTTTTATGACGGTGTACCATTACCAGCATATCGATCTGGCCGTGTTCCGAGATCCAGTTCAACCCGTGCCCGACATCTATACTTTTTACGCGGCGATAATAGATCTTTGCAAAATCAATCTTACTGGTAATGTCACTTAAAAAAGTGTCTACCTTGTACTGCAACTCCAGGTCGTCATATTTTTCATCCGCGATATGCACAATTAATAGCTCCGCGTTGAATGTACCGGCCAAACCTGCTAGGGAATGAATCTGTTCTATGTCACCGGTGTTTAAGTCGGTAGCAAAAGCTATCTTATCAATTTGCTGGAACTTTTGGTGCTCGCCAATAACCAATACCGGCAAACTAACCTGGTCTATAATCTCATCGAGATGATTGCCGGTCATCCAGGTTGACATCCCCTTTTCATGATCGCCGATCACTAGTAATACCGTATCCTTCTCAGCTTCCAGCCCTTTTAGATAGGTGTTGAAATTGCCGTCATGGCATTCATATTCTATAGCCGGTTTAAAGGTGCCGGTCATTCCAACGGAATATTCCTTTTTTAATTTGGCGCCGAACAATTCAAGTTGATGGAGGCTCTCGCGTTTCAGGGCTTCATAGTCTTCCATCGGCCAGGCGATCTGGGCCGACAGCGGATCTTCTGATGGCACGAAAAAAGAATTATATAATTTGATGTCAGCGTGGATTTTCTCCGCCAGGCACAAGGCATATCTGGCAGCATTTTCAGCCCGTTTAGAGAAATCTGTTAATACAGCTATCGTTTTCATAGAGGTGTTAATTTAAAATTTACAGGCCACTTTTGTTTTTTAGCACAAGCAGTTGCTGTCTATTGTATAATTCCATTTCCAGGTCGTTATCCAGGTTGTAGATGTCTTTATATGAAGCGATGATGCCTTCGTTGATCTCAAGTGTGAGATAGGTGATGATTACCGGGACCGCTTTACCCAAGACGAATTTTTCTCGCCTACCGTTATGGAGGGCCTGGTGTAATTTGGCTAATTGTTGGTTCGCACCGTCATATTTCAATAGCAGTTCAGCCAGCTTTTCCGGCTGCTCTACTGCGATGTAGCCTGTACTCACGGCTCTGTTCTGCTTGCTGAATGCCAGTCTGTCGGCCAAGCCCCGGATATTCATTAGAGGTAAGTTATTTAACGCGAAAACCAAATTGAAGGGTGCTTCTTTCGGCTGCGTAGTAAAAGCGTTCAGCGCATCCTGGCGAACAGGTGTCGGCGCAGCCGGTGAACCAACGATCACTTTAAATTCATAGGTAGAGTCCGGCGTAACGAACTCCAGGGTGAGCGAGGGAATATTGACCTGGATAAAGGTAGATTCATTCTTCTCCACCCAGCGTAGACGTTCCATATTGATAGCCATTTTCCTGATCTCAGATTCAGGAAAGGAATAACACTCCGCGGTTACCCTTCCTTCCAGCAGGTGCATCCGGTATTGTAGATTGGTATAGGCCTTAGATTTGGGTTGAACATTATCAACAGCAAGGAAAAAATCCCCCTCTCGGATCGCTTTCAGTAATTCGGCGTTTGCGCTAAAGCCGGAAGAACTCTTTCCGTCGATCTGCGAAGGACGGTGTGCCGGGTTTAATTTACCATAATGAAGATCATTCATCAAGGTCAGCATAGCATCGGTCAGCAGCCTGTCAAAACGCAATTTTTCAGCAAGGCTTGTTTTCGAAAACTTGGAGGTATAGCGGTTCAGTTTGTCGTACACCAATTCCTTCGGATGGTAATCATCATGGTTGAGACCGTACTGCAACACACAATCAAGCATGATCATCGCGTCTGCCGCGTGCGTTTTCACGGTATCTGGTGCGATCCATAAAAGTTTTTTACCTGCCTGGCGGTAAATTTGTTTTACCTCTTGGGGGTAATTTAAATACTCCGGATTATTTTTTGCCGCTAACGACAGGTGCAACTCATTTGAAAGCGAAACCTCTTGATCTTTGGAAATAGGTTTGTTCACGAATTGTCCGTAAACAGTTTGGCTAAATGGGACAACGTATATGCCGACCAGCAAAATTATTTTTATACCTGATGTAGAATTATTAGCGAACCTGTCCCAGACTTTCATAAAGCACTATTTGAATAGGTTAAAGGTGGCACTTATGCGGCGGGTATTTAGTGACACGGATCACTCCAAAGACTGTTTGTCAACACAAATGGGTATTATGAAAGCGTCTATAACAAGCATTCCTGGTTAACACATAACTACCGCATTTAGAAAAACCAGTTATCGCTTATTTTCAGGTAACACACTTTCAACGAGTGAAACAGTTCTCTTTTTACCTCGCTGTATTCCTCGATTAAGGAACGTATCAGAAATTCAAGCTCCATTTGTTTGCAGGCGAGTTCGACTTCATTTGCTGGTATGGGTATGACTGCGCGGCTGGCTCGTTCCAGCATTTCAAACTGTTCATTGAGGACATGGTCAGAATAATTTTTGTCAGCCTGCAGTTTTAGCAGGCGCTTAACGGTAATTATACGCTTTTCAGCAAAGGTCTTATCGGAAAGTAACGGTATACAGCCTTGTAGTAGATTTTGCAGAAAGGCTGTTTCTATTGTAAAAAAATTAATTTCAGAGATCCATTGCCGGGCGGCAACCTGATAATGACGCGAACGGTCGGGTTGTGTAATATTGTATAACATAACTTGTTTTGCAGGTATAAGTAAACCTTTTAAAAAGGCTGCCTCTTTTTGAAACAGCCTTTTACATTTTAGTCATCAAAGTCAACCAGCAACTCGTTGTCAACCGAATAAACGCCGGGTGCATTCCAGGCTAATCTTCCGGCTTCATCTTTCTGATATAAAGAAGAAACTGTTCCGGTGAGCGTAACCCGGTTACCTTTAACTTTTACGTCAACATCCTCATCATCAATGGACCAGCTTCGTTCCAATGCGCATTCTACTGCTGCTTGCTCAACAGCATCTTTTGATTCGGATTTGATAGTAATATTATTTGATACCCCTTTTACACCGGTCAGATTTGCCACCGCTTTTTTAGCGGCTTCTCTTTGGTAATTCCATTCCAGTTCGCCTTCCAGGGTTACCCAGCCGCTTTCAACTTTCACTTTGATCTTATCGGCAGGAACTTCCCAGTTCCATTTCCAGGCATTCAGTACCTCATTAGCAATTTCGGTATCGTTCTTTTTAAAGGAACTGCCGTAATTTACTTCGATGGTCTCTGCTACCGCTTTTACCCCGGTCACACTTTTGGCCGCATTTTCAGCTTCCGTTTTCTTGGAATAACTGTCTACAACGCCGGTTAAGGTGATCACACCATCTTTAGCAGTAACGCCGATTTCGGCTGCATTCAATAACGGTTCCCATTTGATCGCGTTTTGAACATCTCTTTGCAATTCTTCGTTAGTTTTCATTTTTTTAAATTAGTTATAGATGAATTATTATATCGATTAGTAGTTTACAGCGAAAATTCAAGGATGTTCAAAAGGAAAAATGGCACTACTTCATTTGGCAATTGATGGTGAAGCCCGCTGGTCGTTTAGGTCACTCAACTTTTACATGTTTTTTTCCAATGAGGAACCTATTTGTTTTTTTGAGATCAATAGTGAGTATACCGTCGTGGTATTCCGCAGAAATATGACCCACCAATATATCTTCCGGCAAGCTAAAAGAGCGATTGATTGACGACCTGATATATTCATTCCGGGTAAAATTATCCGCCTCTTTAGTTTTTTCATGCTCGCTAGTTGCGGTGATGGTAAGCAGGCCTCCTTCCGAAATAATGTTAAAGTCGCTTTTTTTAAATCCGGGGGCTGCTATTTCAAATTCGTATTTATGATCCGTTTCCCTGATATTGATCGGGTAAAGAAGTGCTATTGGATTTGACGGTTCGTCTGATTTTAGGAATTCTTCCACCGAAGTTTCGGCGGGAAAGTTATCTAACTTTATTTTATTTGACATGAGCGTTAATATTTATGGTGTAAAGGTCAATGTTTGCCAGAAATACGATCATGATAGCGGTCAGTTAATTGAATGACCTTCATCATAACCAGCCTATTGCGGACGGACACGACGATACAAATTCGTTTAGGGGGCTATGATTACTTTCATTGCCTTTTCTTTCGCAGCATTTCCAAATACTTCATAAGCCTGTAATATATCGTCGAGCTTAAAATGGTGCGTGATGAGTTGCTTTGGATTTATTTTCCCTGAAAGCACTGTTTTTAATAGCATCGGGATTGTATTGGTATTGACCAGGCCCATGGTGATCGTGATATTTTGTATCCATAGGTTTTGGATCTGCAGGTCGACGCTATGCCCGTGAACACCAATATTAGCTAGGTGGCCTCCCGGACGTACAATGTTCTGGCAGATATTAAACGTTGCGGGCGAGCCAACAGCTTCAATGGCCACATCAACCCCGTCCTTCGTTTCGGCCATGATCCGCTTTATGGCATCTTCTTTTGCAGAGTTGATCGTATCGGTTGCACCGAATTTTTTGGCTTGCTCCAGCCGGTTTTCATCCAGATCGATCATGTAAATTTTAGCCGGCGAATAGAATTGAGCGGTCAGTAAGGCTGACATGCCTATAGGGCCGGAACCTACAATAGCGATCGTATCTCCCGGTTTTACACAACCGTTCAATACGCCTATCTCATGCCCGGTAGGCAGGATATCGCTGATCATTACTAATGACTCTTCGTCCGATCCTGCGGGAACATGATACAGGCTGTTATCAGCATGTGGTATGCGAACATATTCTGCTTGCGTGCCGTTGATCAGGTATCCCAATATCCAGCCACCATCTTCGCAATGGCCATACATTTGCTTTTTGCAGTATTCGCAACTACCGTCGGCGGTAATACAGGATATGATAACATGGTCGCCTTTCTTAAAATTACGTACCGCGCTGCCAACTTCCTCTATCATGCCTATACCTTCATGGCCCAGCGTAGTGCCCGGGAGACACAATGGGGATTTTCCATGTAAAATACCAAGGTCGGTACCACAAATGGTGGTTTTTAATACCTTAACCAGGGCATCGGTCGGCTTTATCAAAGTTGGTACAGGTATCTCTTTTAATTCAATTTTACCTGGTCCGCCGTAGACAAGTCCTTTCATTGTAGTTTTCATAATATTTGTTTTTAATTGATTTGGTAGTGCGTATGATCAATGATTTTTAGTGTGTTATGCTGCTTTTTTGGCGGATCTTTCATCCATTTCCCGGATCTCCGTATTGTCTTTTTTTAATTCAGCACGGGTTAATGCGAATAAGCTCATGTAAGTATTGGCGATCCATACCAACGCAAAGCCGGCAATGACATAGCCGCGCCAATCGTTAAATAATAGCTGGTAGCCGGAAAAAATCAATACTAAAATGGTCACATAGTGACTGAAGCAATACTCGCAGGTGAACAGGTAAAAAAACTTTCTTTCTAATATTGTTTTTCCCTCCCGGCTGCGCCTGCCAAAATATTCTCTCGGCTCGCGGAACACTTCTTCGTGCGTCACCGTCCAGGCTATACAGGCGATAGGAATAGCAAGTATAAAAAGCCAGGCCAATTGCAAGAGAATGGTCATACAATATCTCTTAACAAAATTTGCCTGCTATTCTCAAATTCTTCTTTGCTAATTGACCCTGAAGCAAAGCGTCTTTGTAAAATGTCGAGTGAAGAATTTTTAGGTTTTCGCTGACCTGGAATATTGTAGGGGACCGCAAATATCCATAGAATAAGTATGATCCACGCGAACCACCAGATCATATCCATTCCCCAAAATTGATAACCGTTGTACATCATGACTTTAAAATTTGATTTTGAATAAATTACAAAGCGGCATATGGTTAGTGTTTTAATTTAAGCCCGCCAAGCCTCGCTTAGTGATGTAAAGGTCGCCGATTAGGCTTACCTAATCGTGATGCAGGTCAGCATAAACCATGATGTTAATCATGCAAGCGAGTGGGAGAAAATAGAATAATCGAAATGGCTGCCTTAAAATTCAACATATCTTAGGGTTGTATCACCCAAATTTCAATTCGGAAAAACGAGCAGAGGTATAGTTATGTGCGTGGGCAGCGTATAAATTTGATATTGGCTGACGATATCCTCAAGGTGAAACCGATGGTTGACTACTGCCAGCAGGCCTGTATTCATGCCGTAAGCTAATACATCATATACCTTTTCAAGGTTTTTTTCTTTGATCTGATCGAAGAAAAGTTTATCATATCGGAGGTGGCTGCTTATTTCATTATTAAAGATATCAAGGGCCTCTTTCGTTTCCAAAGACGGCAAACCGCTCATTGGCATATGAGCGAGCAATAGGCTGGCCTGATAGGGTGTGGCCAGTTCAACCAAATAGTTCAACAATGATAATTTACAGTAGCGCAGATCAGTAATATGCACCATGCACTTAAAATCTTCTATTTCCTGTCTTTCCGGTACGAGGAGCATGGGGCATTTTACCCGGTTTAAAACGGCCTGTACGCTTTCCGCGCTATGCCGGAGAAAAGGCTTCTTCGCCCAGTATTCCCAGACACATTTATAGGAAATCATGGGTTGATTAAGACTCCAAAGTAATTACAAGCAGCCAAATATTCATCGCTGTGATAAGTAACTACATTTCACCACACACTACCGCGCCAACTTCAATTCCGTTACCCATCTCGCTCGATTGCGCAGGAATAGTTCTCATACCTGAGAAGACCCCATTAATGATTTTTCTTCATATTCTCACGGCAACACGCGAAGGTAAACCACAAAAAGAAAGCAGGGTATATTAATAATTGTCATTGTGTTTTTTCTTACGGAGGCACTCACCCTTGAATACATTCTCGTTTTTCTTGTGGTAAGGTTTGATAAAATCTCCTTGCTTTAGAGTGTTATACTATTTTTAACAATAAAAAAGATAAAAAACTCTTTTATTGTTAAGCATTTCTATACCTTTGCCATATAAATGGCAATTTTTTCAAAAACATGCGAATATGCGATAAGGGCGATATTTTTTATTGCGCACAAAGCTTCAGCAGGGGCTAGAGTGGGCATAAAAGAGATCTCCGCAGGTATTGATTCCCCGGAACATTTTTTAGCTAAAATTTTGCAGGATTTAAGCAGAAAAGGTATTGTTCAGTCGGCAAAAGGACCGAATGGAGGATTCTATTTAGATGAAGCGGCCTTAAAGCGCCCATTGGCTGATATTGTCGAAGCAGTTGATGGAAATGGTATTTTTATCGGGTGCGGATTAGGACTGAAACAATGCTCAGAAGTCAATCCCTGTCCCCTTCATAATGATTTTAAAATGATACGCAATCAAATACATGACTTGCTTCAAAGAACCGCCATCAGTGAATTTAATGAGGACCTTAATCTTGGAATTGCCAGTTTAAAAAAATAGTTTTTTTGCTAAATAAAAGATAAAAAGATATTAATATATAAAATAAAACAAAATATTGTTAATTGGGTTATGAATAATACTCTTCCCACTCTCTTAAAAATCCGACAATGACTTCTATACTTCAAGTAAATCAGACCGATAACAATTTGCCTTGGGAAATCTTGATTTTCGGGTCAGTTATTGTTATTCTTTTAATATTGGCCATTTGGCTTTTAAAAAGTAGTAACCGCCTGGAAGGTACCATAGACCATTCCGAAACCAGTTGTAAAACATGGCTAAGGAACCATTTGAAGGACCTCGACCATCATCAGCTGGACATCTTGATCAGACATTATTCTTTGAGTGTTTCAGAGCCGCTACAAGACACTAAGCCACAACCATGAAGAAAGCTATAACTCTATTATTCTTTGTCTTATCTGCATCCACGCTGTTTGCCCAATCGGCCGATACAGATACCAATATCTGGACAAACCCCGGTGTGCTGATCACGATCACTCTTATTTTGATCCCCCTATTGATCGCAGTGTACCTGGTGGCTGTGAAAACAAATAACATGGTCAGTAGGATCCGTGGCAATAAAATCAGAAAAGATGCTAAATATTTGGCCACATCGCTACATGAGCTGGACACGAAAGACATCCTTGCAGAATTGGTCAAGAGAAAACAGGCGGTGGACTATAAACTTAGCAATATAGAACTTGCGGGGGAATTCCCGCCGGAAGATAAAAAAGGCCTGCTTCAACATATTGCAGAAGTCAATAGCCCTCGATTCCTGGCATCAAAAAAGAAAGCGGTCAAAAGACCCGACATTGATCCACAACTGACTAAACTTATTTTATGGTACTTATGCACCGCGACTTTTTGGCTGGTGCTAGGCACATCTGTCGGTGAATATCTGGGGATAAAATTTGTTTCCCCGGATGTTGATCACATAAGCTGGTTAAGTTTTGGGCGCTTACGCCCGGTGCATACCAATATGGTGTTTTGGGGCTGGTCCTCGCTGGCGATGATCGGGCTGGGTTACTATGTAGTTTCAACGGTAAGCAATACCGTAGTAGCGAGCCTTAAACGTGGCTGGTATGCGCTCATACTGATCAATGCTTCCGTCATCGCTGGCAGCGCTTCGCTGATGGCAGGCATCAATAACGGTGGGGGCGAATACCGGGAATATGTATGGCCTGTCATGCTGTTGTTTGCCATCGGTATCATAATCACGCTGGTTAACTATTTGCAAACCATCGCCCGGCGTAAAACCAAAGAGATCTACATCTCTAACTGGTATATGGTTTCGGCGGTTATGTTTACCATCGTGATCGCGTTGGTTGGCTATTTGCCTTTCTGGCAAAACGGCCTTGGCGAAACCATAGCGCAGGGTTATTATATGCATCAGGGGGTAGGTATGTGGTTTATGCTGTTTAATCTTGGGTTGATCTATTATTTTTTACCCCAGCAATTAAATACTCCTATTTATTCTTATAGCCTTGGTATCCTCGCTTTTTGGACACAGATCTTGTTTTATACGCTGATAGGCACGCATCATTTTATATTCAGTGCTATACCGTGGTGGTTACAAACAACCGCGATCATAGGGAGTATGGGTATGTTGATACCGGTGTTTGCCGGAACAACCAATTTCCTGATGACTTTCAAGGGGAACTGGCATAAAATAGGTTCCAGCTATACTTTGCCGTTTTACCTGGTAGGTATTATCTTTTATTTTACAGGATCTTTTCAAGGAACGGCAGAGGCTTTCCGTTCGGCAAACCTATACTGGCATTTTACAGACTTCACGGTGGCCCACTCGCACCTTACTATGTATGGCATTATTGCTTTTATGCTTTGGGCTTGTATGTATACCCTCGTCCCCCGACTGACAGGAAAAGAGCCCCGCCAAAGTTTGGTGGGCGCGCACTTCTGGATGGCCTTGATTGGTTTGATGTTTTATACCATACCGCTAATGATAGGTGGCACTTTAAAAGGCATGTTATGGATTGATGGCAAACCTTTTATTGACTCTGTAGTGCTTATGGCTCCTTATTGGCTTTGGCGTGCTATTGGTGGTTCGCTGATGTGGGCTTCGCACTTAATTTTCGCCTATAACCTGTATGATATGATTATGCACAAGGAAGAGATCGACTTGCAAAAAACTGTTTTTGAGGAACTTGATAAACTACCTGTTAATTCAACTGTACGATAACATGGATATTTATAATAATCATAAAAGGCTTTTCGGAGCAGCCATTATTCTATTTATTGGCTTAACCATGTTCGCAGCTATACTTCCTGCTTTAAATTCACAGAACAACAATGCCCCATTACCAACAAGCAAACCATTAAATACGGAAGAAATAGCAGGTAAAGGCATATTTATACGGGAGGGCTGTATTGCCTGTCACACCCAACAGGTCAGAAACGTGGATATGGACAAAATGTGGGGTACAAGGCCCAGCATCGCCGCTGATTATGCGCGGAACGTACGTACTGATGTATGGCGTAA
>NZ_JBDSCA010000052.1:0-305105 GCF_039921305.1 Mucilaginibacter sp. | reverse complement strand
AGATTGCTTCGTACCTCGCAATGACGCGTGGCGAAACCAATTAGTATTAAACCAATTGATTTAAGATATATGAAGAAGATAGTTTACATTTTTTTACTACTGGGTTTGTTTGGGACTGACCTGGCATCGGCGCAAGCCAAAAAAGCTACCTGGATATATTATCCGGGCGATTTTGATATTTGGCTGGGCAACAAAATGCAGAACCGGCGGACAGACCGTGGCGCATTTTTACCCGTGCTTTGGAAAATGGACAGCCACTATGTGCTGATCGAGTTTCACAAAGATTTTGATGTTCCGGCAACGGAAGAGGTTAAACTTTATGTTGAGGGAACTTATAATGTAAAGGTTGACGGACAGGCTTTTGTGGGCTATCCTAAAAGTATTACCGTTCCGGCGGGTCACCATAAGGTGAGTTTAAAGGTTTACTGTCAGGATAGGGTGCCTGCTATATTTGTGCAGGGTAAAACGGTGGTGAGCGATGATAGTTGGCTGGTTACTTTTGAGGATAAGGAGTGGATAGATGCTACCGGTAAGGTATCCGACAAATCGGGAACTACTTACTTGAATGCCGGAGCGTGGAATTTTAATGATCCTTTATCGCCGCCGTCTAAATTCAGTTTGCCAACAGTGCCACAACATGCGGTAAGCAGTGATAAAAAAGCTAATTCGTTCTTTTTAGATTTTGGTAAAGAAACCTTTGGCTTTGTTAAGCTTCATGGTTTAAAAGGGAAAGGCAAGTTGCATATTTATTATGGTGAATCGAAAGAGGAAGCACAATCGGTGGAGCATTGCGAAACATTGGATGAGTTGGCCATTAACGAATCAGTTAAAAAAGATTCGGTTATGGAGTTATCTAAAGCATTGCGTTATGTGAATGTTCAATTTGATGGTGGTGTTTCGGTTGATTCTGTTTCAATGCTTTATGAGTACGCTCCACTGAAGGAGCGTGGGGGTTTTCGTTGTTCGGATGAAGAAGTGAATAAGATCTATGATATCTCAAAATATACCCTCCACTTAGCTACGCGCGAGTTTTTTATTGATGGCATAAAAAGGGATAGGTGGATTTGGTCTGGCGATGCATATCAAAGCTATGCCATGAATTATTACTCGTTTTTTGATTCGCCTACGGTAACACGCACCATATTAGCCTTGCGCGGAAAAGACCCGGTAACGAGCCATATTAATACCATTATGGATTATACGTTTTACTGGTTTTTGAGCATTAACGATTATTACCAATATACCGGCGATAAAACCTTTATCAAGCAGTTTTATCCGCGTATGCAAACGCTGATGGATTATTGCTTGTCGCGACGTGATAAGAACGGCATGATGGCTGGTTTACCCGGCGATTGGCTGTTTATTGACTGGGCCGATGGTTTGAGTAAAAAAGGTGAACTAAGTTTTGAGCAACTGTTATTTTGCCGCAGTTTAGAAACCATGGCTATCTGCGCCAAGCTAAATAACGATACCGAAGGGGCTGCCAAATATCAAGCTTTGGCCGATGAGTTGAAGGCCAAGATATTTAAGCTGTATTGGAACGAGCAAAAACATGCATTGGTGCATAGCCTGATAGATAACAAGCAAAGCGATAACGTTACGCGTTACACCAACATGTTCGCCATCTTCTTCAATTATTTTAATGAGCAACAAAAGCAAGATGTGAAAAAGAATGTGTTACTGAATGATAACATCCAGAAGATAACAACCCCATATATGCGCTTTTACGAGCTTGAGGCCCTTTGCGCGATGGGTGAGCAGGATTATGTATTGAAACAGATGAAAGATTATTGGGGCGGTATGTTAAAGCTTGGCGCAACATCCTTCTGGGAAGAATATAACCCGGATAAAAAAGGAGCTGATGTTTACGCCATGTATGGCCGTCCGTTTGGTAAGAGCCTTTGCCACGCCTGGGGTGCCAGCCCAATCTATCTTTTGGGTAAATATTACCTGGGTGTAAAGCCTTTAACTGCAGGCTACTCCACCTGGTTAGCTGAACCTAATTTAGGTGGACTGAAGTGGATGGATGGTACAGTGCCAACGCCCGAAGGAAACATCAAAATGTATTGCAGTACAACGCAGATCAAGATAAAAGGAGAAGATGGTACGGGGACTTTACGTATCAAGAGTAAATCGAAACCAAGTTGTAAGGAAGGCGCGATCACCGCAAAGGGTAATAATGTTTACGAGCTAACGGTTGAGAAGGGTAAGGATTATGTGGTTAACTATAACGCGCTGTAAATGAATAAAATATTCAAATTATCTACGGTTATTATAATGTTTTCCTCCGGAAGTGCATTTGCCCAGTTGGTTGATAAAACACCAGCACCTATACCGCACGAGCCAACTATTTTTAATGCCGAGCCATGGCAAAATTCGTTGGTGGATGGTATTAACCGTGACCCGGCTCGGGCTACGGCTTACTCGTTTAGCAGTGTGAACGGCGCCTTGACTTTGGATAGAGAGAAGAGCGGCAGAATGCTATTGTTAAACGGGATGTGGGATTTTTCGTTCGCATTAAAGCCGGGGGATGCTCCTCAGGATTTTTATAAATCGCGCGTAAGCGGATGGAAAAAGATACCTGTACCATCGAGCTGGGAAATGGAGGGGTATGATAAACCTATTTATAAAAGCGCTGTCTATCCGTTCAGGCCGGTTAGCCCGCCGTTCCCGCCGTTGGATTATAACGGGATGGGGAGTTATCAACGAACCTTTACCATTCCGGCTGATTGGAAGGATATGAACATTACGCTCCATTTTGGCGGTGTTGCTTCGGGTTTTAAAGTTTGGGTAAATGGCAAGTTTTTGGGCTATGGCGAGGATAGCTTTATGAATTCGGAGTTTAATATTACGCCTTATTTGCAGGCGGGTGAGAATGTTTTATCGGTACAGGTGATCCGCTGGAGCGATGGTTACTTTTTGGAAGACCAGGACCAATGGCGTATGAGCGGAATCCATCGCGAGGTGCTGCTGCTGGCAGAACCTAAGTTACGCATAGCGGACTTTTTTTGGCAGGGTAAGCTGGATAAGGATTATAAAGATGTTCGATTTCAGCTAAGACCACGCATTGAAAATTTGACGGGCAAGCAAGTTGTGGGCTATCATGTTAAAGCGCAACTGTACGATGTTAATAATAAACCTTTGTTAGATAAGCCTTTGGATAGGAGTGTTGAGAGCATTGTTAATGAGATATTCCCACGTTTGGATAATGCAAAGTTTGCTTTGATGGAGGCTAAGCTGAAGAACCCGTTGAAATGGAGCCCGGAAATTCCGAATTTGTATACTTTGGTTATTTCGCTGGAAGATACTACCGGGCATGTGCTGGAAGCTAAGAGCTGTAGGGTTGGATTCAGGAGTATTGAGTTTAGAGAGAGCGATAGCAAACTGCTCATCAACGGTAAGTTAACTTATCTGTATGCTGTGAATCGTCCGGATCATGATCCTGTAAAAGGAAAGGCGTTAACGCGCGATATTATTTTGAGGGATGTTAAAACCATTAAGCAGTTTAATTTTAATTGCATCCGCACCAGCCATTACCCGATGGACCCTTATTTGTATGATCTATGCGATCAATACGGGATTTTGGTAATTGATGAAGCTAACCTGGAAACACACGGTTTGGGATCGAAGTTGAGTAATGACCCGATGTGGACGGGAGCTTATCTTGACCGTGTTACCCGTATGGTGATGCGGGATAAGAATCACCCAAGTGTTATCATCTGGAGTTTGGGTAATGAGGCTGGTCGCGGCCCAAACCATGCGGCTATGGCAGGGTGGGTACACGATTTTGATATCACCCGCCCGGTGCATTACGAGCCCGCTCAAGGCACGCCACAAGCCGAAGGGTATATTGAGCCGGGAGATGCGAGATACTTAAAACCTAACGACCATTCGCACCGTGTGGGTAACCCGATAGATCAGCCTTATGTTGATATTGATAGCCGGATGTATCCGGGGATATTTACTGTGCCACTATTGGCTAATCAGCCAAATGGTGATAAACGGCCTATATTTTTTGTGGAGTACTCACATGCGATGGGTAACTCTAACGGTAATTTGAAAGAATTTTGGGATCTGTTCCGCTCAACCAAGCGCATCATTGGCGCGGGTATCTGGGAGTTTAAAGATCAGGGTTTGTTGAAGCGTGATTCTGCCGGGACACCGTTTTATGCTTATGGCGGTGATTATGGTGAGCGTTACTTTGATGATTTTACCATTAAAGGAATTGTGGCATCGGATGGAAGGCCCAAAGCCGCTATTTACGAATGTAAGCATGTATTTCAACAGGCGGCTTGTGAATTGGTTGACGCAGGTAAGGGTTTAATTAAAATAATTAACCGTAATGGTGTGCAAAACCTGAATGATTTTAATGTGAGTTTGCAGGTATTGGAGAATGGTAAAGTGGTGTCTGAAAAAGCCATACCACGTATCAATCTGGCTCCGGGTAAAGATTCCTTAATGAGCATTTTACCTTACTTACCTAAAATTAAAGCAGGTGCTGAGTATTTTGCCAATATCAAATTTACTTTAGCTGAGAATAAACTCTGGGCCGATAAAGGTTTTGAGGTGGCTTCTGATCAGATTGCTTTGACGGGGTTGCCTGTAAGTAAATCATCTAATCAAAATTTCACCGCGCTTTCTGTTTCAGATAAAGCTGATAGTTATTTGGTTAATGGTAATAATTTTAGCGTGAGCATTAATAAAACTAATGGTGCATTAAGTTCTTATTTATTGAATGGCAAAGAGCAGGTATTTGCGCCCTTGTTGCCACATTTTAGTCGCCCGGCAACTGATAATGACCATCGCGGTTGGAAGGCCGATAAAAAGCTTAAAGTTTGGTATGAGCCGAATTTGAAACTAACTGGAATTACAGAAGATCATACGCGCAAAGGCATTGTAAAAGTAACAAGTAATTATACCCTCATTGATGGGAAAGCCACAACACAAGTTATTTATACAATAAATGGAAACGGAGCCGTTAAAGTAGATTGCAGTTTGAACGCTTCGTCAGGTTTGCCAAATATACCCAAAGTGGGCATGCAATGTGGGATAGTAAGGGGATATGATGAGGTGAGTTGGTATGGGCGTGGTTTAATGGAAAATTATATTGATAGGAAGACTGGTTTCCCGGTAGGGATATATTCACAACCGATAGCGACTTTTGATGAGCCTTACGTTGTTCCGCAAGAGAATGGGAACCGGACGGATGTTCGTTGGATGTATTTATCGGATAAAGTGAATAATGGCTTGCTGGTTGTTGCGGATAGCTTGCTAAGTATGAGCGCCTGGCCTTACTCCGAGAAAAATATTGTGGCTGCAAGGCATACCAATAAATTAAAGGACGCGGGATATCTAACTCTGAACATAGACCTGATACAGATGGGTGTTGGTGGTAACGATAGCTGGAGCGAACTGGCCGCGCCGCTGCCCGAGTATCAGATACCTGCTAAACCATATCGCTATAGTTTTTATATATTGCCGGTTAAAAACAAGCCTGCGGACGTAGGTGTACTGGCAACGAAAATTAAATTTTAATAATGCAGGTTTTAGTTAAATATATACTTCAATATAAAAAACTTATTTTATTGATTGTTTTGTGTTTATGTATTTCTGTAAGCACTGACGCGCAAAAGAAAAAATCATCTAAAAAGAAGACTTCTCACGAAAGTGCGTCGCATAAAAAATCAAGTTCGCATCACGAAAGTGGCGGCAAGAGCAAAAAATCAAAGTCGGGTTCGGGTAGTAAAAAGTCTAAACACCAATCGGGCAAGAGCAAAAAAAGCAGTAAAAAGCGTGGCCGGCACGGGCACCCTTATGTAGAAAATGACGAGCGTGTATCAGAGGAACAGGCACCGGTTGTGCCTACCGAACCGGTTAATGATAATTCAGCTCTAAGGCAAACCTTTATTCATCCGCCGGATGCGGCCAAACCCTGGGTGTTTTGGTATTGGATACAAAGTGCAGTTTCGAAAGAAGGTATTACTACCGATCTGCAAGCCATGAAAGACGCGGGTATTGGCGGCGCTTATTTGATGAGTATTAAAGGGCCGAACGCTGCTGCCCCGTTAATGACTCCGCCTGTAAACCAACTTACGCCGGAATGGTGGCAGATGGTTAAGTTCTCTTTTACCGAAGCACAACGATTCGGTTTGCAATTAGCCATGCACGATTGTGATGGTTTCGCGCTGGCGGGCGGGCCCTGGATCACGCCTGAAATGTCGATGCAGAAGGTTGTTTGGAGCAAAACATTGATTAATGGTGGCAGGCACTATAATGATACTTTGGCTAAACCTAAAAGTTATGCCGGTTATTATAAAGATATTGCTACGTATGCTTACCCGGTAAGTTTGGGTGATACCTTATCCACAGAAACTATCAAACCTGTTATTAGTACCAACAAGGCTGGTGCCGATGTTCAGTTTTTGGCTACTAAGGGGAGTAAAAAGAGCTTTAGCAGCGATACAAGCTGTTGGATACAATATGCGTTTAATCAGCCATTTACCTGCCGGTCCATTACTATCCGTACCAACGGTAATAATTACCAGGCACAAAGGCTGATCGTTGAGACGAGTGATGACGGTAAAACCTTTAAACAAGCTACCCGTTTGGAGCCACCACGTGCGGGCTGGCAGGACTCTGATGAGCCTAATACTTACGCTATTGATGCTATTACAGCCAAATATTTCAGGTTTGTATATGAAAAGCCAGGTTCTGAGCCGGGGGCTGAGGACCTGGAATCTGCAAAATGGAAACCAGTTTTGAAGATACAGGGGATAGAACTTTCCGGCGCGGCACGCATTAATCAGTTTGAAGGTAAGAACGGTGAGGTTTGGCGTGTTGCTAAACGGACATCGGCCAGGCAAATACCTGATGCATTATGCATCTCGAAAGATAAATTGATCAATATTAGTAATTATTTGGATGCAAACGGCCGTTTAAACTGGGATGCTCCGGCGGGCAAATGGATAGTGATCCGGATGGGGCATACCTCAACAGGGCATAAGAATGAAACTGCGGGTGCGGGGATTGGTTTGGAGTGCGATAAGTTTAGTCCGGATGTGGTAAAGTTTCAGTTTGACCATTGGTTTGGCGAAGCGATCAGGCAAGTTGGGCCTGATTTGGCCGCGCAGGTTTTAAAGATATTCCATGTGGATAGCTGGGAGTGTGGCAGCCAAAACTGGTCGCCGGTTTTTCAAGCAGAGTTTGCTAAACGGAGAGGGTACGATCTGTTGCCTTATTTGCCTGTTATGGCCGGTATCCCGGTGCAAAATGCTGAGACTTCGGAAAAAGTATTATATGATGTGAGGCAAACCATTTCGGAACTATTGGTTGACAGTTTTTATGCTACGATGGCTAAACTGGCCCATGAAAAAGGTACTTTGTTTAGCGCCGAAGCTACCGCGCCCACCATGGTTGGTGATGGCATGGCGCACTATCGTGAATCGGACTTGCCGATGGGTGAGTTTTGGCTGAATAGCCCTACACATGATAAGCCGGGCGATATGCTGGACGCGGTTTCGGGCGGGCATATTTATGGTAAGAACATTATACAGGCAGAAAGTTTTACTACTGTACGCATGGCTTGGAACGAGCAGCCGGGTATGCTGAAAGCATTGGGCGACCGGAACTTTGCATTGGGTGCCAACCGCTTTGTGCTGCATGTTTTTGCACATAACCCCTGGCCAGACCGTAAACCGGGAGTGACATTGGATGGGGTAGGCCTGTACTTTCAACCCAACCAAACGTGGTGGAAGCCCGGCTTTGCCTGGATAGAATACCTGCAACGATGCCAGGCTATGCTGCAAATGGGTAAGCCTGTAGTTGATATAGCGGTGTTTACGGGAGAAGAAATACCAAGGAGGGCCATTACACCAGATAGATTGGTAAATACCTTGCCTGGAATATTTGGCGAAGAGGTGATCAACAGCGAAGCTAAGCGGCTGGCTAATGAAGGTGAGCCTATGCACTCGATACCTGATGGGGTAACATCATCAGCTAATATGGCCGAGCCTCAAAAATGGGTTGACCCTTTGCGGGGATATGCCTATGATTCGTTTAACCGTGATGCTTTATTGCGTTTGGCTACGGTTAGGGATGGAAGGATAGTACTTCCCGGCGGTGCGAGCTATGGTTTATTGGTGCTGCCCGGCGATACCAGGATGGCTCCGGATGGAGGGGATTATATGTCGCCTGAAGTATCGGAACGCATTAAGCAATTAGTGAATGATGGTGCTAATATACTGATCACAGAAGAACCTAAAACTGCACCAGGATTAGTGTCCCCAACTTTAAAGGTAAACGGGCTGTTTGATATTAAAGGTAAAGGGCAGATTTTGAAAGGGACCTACCAGGCCGAAACATTTGATCATATTGGATTACCAAGAGATATGTTCGCCAGTGATTCTACCGGGAACCATGTTAAGGATATTGCCTGGACACACCGTACCGATCCGGAATTTGATATTTACTTTATCTCGAACCAGCAAAGTACACAAAGGATAGTCAACTTATCATTACGTGTTGCCAATAAGATACCTGAAATGTGGGATCCTATGACGGGCGAAACCTACCAATGCAGTCAATATACTTGTGAAAACGGGCGGACTAATTTGAGCTTGCGTTTAGAGCCTAATGGCTCGTATTTTATTGTGTTACGTAAACCTATCAATACAGCATCCCGGAAAGGAAACAACTGGTCGGACTTTAAAACGGTGCGCTCTGTTGATGGCGTTTGGAAGGTTAGTTTTGATCCTAAAAACGGTGGTCCGGATGGACCTGTAGTTTTTACCACTTTAAGCGATTGGAGCAAAAACGAAATTCCGGGTATTAAGTATTACTCGGGCACTGCCGATTACATGCAGATAGTAAAATGGAATAGTAATTTGGCTGGTCATAAACAAATTTGGCTTGATCTGGGTAATGTGGCCAATATAGCCAGTGTTACTATAAACGATAAGCCTTGTGGCGTAGCATGGACACCACCTTATCGCTTAGATATTACCAACGCATTAAAAACAGGCTACAACAAAGTGCATGTTGAGGTAAGTAATACCTGGGCAAACAGATTGATTGGCGACTATGCTTTGCCAGAAAATAAACGCATTACCTGGACAACCGCGCCTTACCGTTTGGAGGGTAAGCCTTTATTACCGGCAGGTTTACTTGGCCCGGTTAAAATTATTACCATAGATAAAAGTAAACGAGATTAAAATGAGAACGATATTAAGAATTAGCCTTTGTGTAGCGGGTTTAACAGCTTTATCAAACCTTGCATCTGCGCAAAGCAAAAGCCTTACTAATACTTCACAAAGCCCATATTCCAAACTGAGTAGTGTTGATATGGGTAATGTACAATGGACAAAGGGTTTTTGGGCCGAGCGTTTTAAAGCTTGCCGCGATTCGATGATACCGCATATGTGGAGCGTTTACACGGATAATAAATCTGGCCACGCTATTCAGAACTTTGAGGTTGCAGCTGGTTTGGACACGGGTTCGCATGTGGGGCCGCCATTTCAGGACGGTGACTTTTATAAGCTGTTGGAGGCTATGACGGCCATGTATGCTGTAAATAAGGATAAAAAATTGGATGCCGAACTGGATAAAACCATCGCTATTATTGCCAAGGCACAGCGAGCGGATGGCTATATCCATACACCGACGTTGATTGACGAGCGGAAAAACCCCGCCAAGGCTAAAGCATTTGAAGACCGCCTTAATTTCGAAACCTATAATTTAGGCCATTTAATGACGGCCGCTTGTATTCATTACCGGGTAACGGGTAAAAAGAATTTCCTCAATATTGCTATTAAGGCGACCGACTATCTATACCGTTTTTATAAGGCAGCTTCGCCGGAGTTGGCGCGTAATGCTATTTGCCCATCACATTATATGGGAGTGGTTGAAATGTATCGTACCACGCATGATCCCAAATACCTGGAACTGGCTAAAAACCTGATCGATATTCGTGGCTTGATGAAGGACGGTACGGATGATAACCAGGACAGGGTCCCTTTTCGCCAACAAACCGCGGCTATGGGCCATGCTGTTAGGGCTAATTACCTGTATGCTGGTGCAGCCGATGTTTACGCCGAAACCGGCGATACTACTTTAACCCATACACTCAATTTGGTTTGGAATGATGTTGTGAACCGCAAAATGTACATTACAGGTGGTTGCGGTGCGCTGTACGACGGTGTTTCGCCGGATGGGACGTCTTACCTGCTGAAAGATGTTCAACAGATACACCAGGCTTATGGCCGCGATTACCAGTTACCTAACTTTACATCGCACAATGAAACCTGCGCCAGCGTGGGTAATGTGCTTTGGAACTGGCGGATGTTGCAACTAACCGGCGATGCTAAATATGCTGATGTTATGGAGCTTACTTTGTATAATGGCATGCTATCCGGCATTAGCCTGAGCGGCACCAAATACCTTTATACCAATCCGCTGAGTGTGTCTGACGATATGCCTTTCCAACAACGTTGGAGCAAGGATAGGGTAGGTTACATTGGTTACTCTAACTGCTGCCCGCCAAATGTGATACGCACTATTGCCGAATTGAATAATTACGTGTACAGCTTATCCGACAAAGGCATCTATATCAACTTGTATGGCGGTAATGTTATATCAACAAAATTAAAGAACGGCAACAATATCAAGCTTACGCAAGAAACTGACTACCCCTGGAATGGCGCCATTAAAATCACCTTAGATCAGACGCCTGTTGAAGCATTCTCAATGTTCTTGAGAATACCCGGATGGAGCGAGGGCGCGAAGCTTACCGTGAACGGAAAACCTGCGCAGATAAGCCTGATAGCTGGTCAATACGCTGAGATCAATAGTAAATGGAAAGCTGGCGATGTGATTGAACTCAATTTGCCTATGCCGGTTAATATGGTTGAGGCTAACCCTTTGGTTGAGGAGGTGCGTAACCAGATAGCGGTAAAACGTGGCCCTATAGTTTATTGTATTGAATCGGCAGGGATACCTAAGGATAAGAATGTGTTTAACCTATCGCTATCATCAAAGGTTAATCTTACGCCACAAAATATTGTGATAGATAACGCGAATATTACCGCATTAACCGGAAAGGCAGAATTGCAAAATGCTAACTGGAAAAATCATTTGTATCGTAATGTAAGCACTAAGGACTTAGGCACTGTTAATGTGCAACTGATACCCTATTTTGCCTGGGGGAATCGTGGCCATGTTGAAATGGAAACCTGGATACCGTTTAACAGATAAAAACGGAGCTTTTAAAAATAGGATAACATTGTACAATGTTTAGAAAATATTGAACACAAATTGAATGTTGTTGTTCAATATTTTTGTTCATCAAATAATTAGAGCGATAGGTATTTTGGTTAGTATCTTTTTACTCCTCCTGGAGTAGCTCTGTTTGAAAATATTAATAGGTTTATAATTGGTGTCCCGGTTGTTGGTTGCAACCGGGACTTTTTTATGCTCTGTTAAATCACTTTAGCATGTTTATCACATCGGCCATTCTTGCTACAGGGAACACCACGAGCGATTCAAGTTTTCCATCTTTAACAATACCTTCAACAGTGGTATTATAAGGCGCATGCAGTTTAAAGCGTACATTCCAGGTTTTGGGCCATGCTGCAAAAAGGTATATTTTTTTACCATCGGTTTGTAACAGCATTTCTTGCAGACCTATCATACCGGAGCCACCCCAGTTATGGTCGGGAGTCCAATCAAAGCCGGGGCCCCAGAATGCTGGGAATCGCCTGCCGGAGTTTTTAAGCTTTAAGGTATTGAGGCGAACGGCTTCATCGGTTAAACCTAAATCAGCAGCGAAAATATTATCCTGTTTCCAACCCATCGAACTGCGGAACTTTAAAGCATCAGTATCATACAGATATGTATTAATAGCCGTTTGCAAATCAGGTTTGCCTACACCATAGATATGCCACGGAAAAACGGGGTACAATTGCGGCGTTTCGGTATTGTTAACGCGTTCCCATAATTGAGCCGGGGCAATGGTTTGTTTGCCGCCGAACTCTGCAAAGCTGATAGGAGGAATCTGCGAAAGCATAGTGGCCCATTTTTTACGGCTATCGGCATTTAAATAATGGTCAGGTAATTCAAGCAGGCGGCTTAGGGTAGTTCTTAATGCCGCTATGGTTGTAGTGGAGTTATAAGCCATCTTATAAGTTTCGGCAGCCGAACCGGGGTATAAAACCAAATGCCCCTTACCATCTAACGCTTTACTACCCCTTTGTTTGGCTAAGTATTGATAGTGTTCATTATAAAATGTAAGGCAGCTTTCAATAAAGGGCAGGTATTCAGTAATGTTTTTACCTGTGTATTGCTCAACATCGAGCATCATCAGGCAGAACTGGAAAACGGTGTCCCATTCATATTCAAGCCAGGCGTTGTATTCCATGCCTTTATCGTAGGTGACGGGGCGTTTTGTGCCGTATTCGGCATAATTGGGCAGGCCGAAGTTTTCTATCTGTTCTGTAAACGATGCGCCATTGTGGTTCCAATAAACCTTACTGCGTAATTCGGCATTATGCAATGTTTTGAGGTAAAAATCAAACTGAGGTTTCAGCAGATCCCAATCACCGCTTTTAATCATAGGGAAATAAACCAAACGCTGGTTCTGTGCCGTGGCTAATCCGCCGCCCCAATTACGGAAGTCGGGTGTATAACTATAAGCTGTATCTGTATAAGAAGGATCGAAAGTAAATAATCCCCCGTTAAATTTGGTTGGCGATGTACCATAAGCATTACAACCTAACATATACCTAAATAACTGGTAATTGCGCCCGATCTGCCATTTTAAACTATCAGGTTGGGGCTTATCAGGTTCAATATCAATATAACTGCGCTGCCAGTATTGGCGCCACCAGTCTATTGTTTTTTGTTTAGCTGCGGCCGATGTTTGAGCCGTTTGCTGTACCAGTTTTTTTAAGCCAGATTGCCATTGTTTGATATTACCAGTTTGATCGGTATGCAAGTAAACCGATATTGATTGTGTAATACTTGCTTTCCGGCTTTGCAATTGCCAGGCCTTGTAAGGTGTGCCATTGTAAAGCCGTGGGCCATAAGCGCTCTTTAAAAGTGTTTCTGTAGAAGTTCCGGCTGTAACCATGTTATCGCCACTTAAAATCCCGCCGAAGGTCAAATCTTTCAAAGGGTTGTACATTTCATCCTTTACCGATAATAGGCCTTGCTGTTTTACGGTAGCATCAAAAACGGTACTATCGCTATTGCGATGATAAAATTGAACCGCATTATTCACAAAACTCACCGAATCGGCATGGGTGAATGTCCCTTTTGGCGCGCCAAATTTCCACGAACTTTGATTGTTCTCCCGGCCCTTCATTACCCTGTTTACATAACGCCAGCTTTCATAGCTTACCTTCGCTATCTCGGGTTGGGCACTTTTAACATCAATATGCACAACCGGATTAAAAACATCCACCCAGATATTGACGCGGGTAATTTGCTTTCCGTTTGCTCCGGTGATATTTATACAGCCATCATTTAGCACCAATTCCTGGCTGAAACTTTTGCCTTTAAATGGATTTGATGATAGGCTAACACGAACTCTGCCTAATTTCAATAATGAGTTATTTTCATCAAATGTTCCGCTTTTTGATAAGTAGATCAACAGGTCGCCATTTTCAACCCAAACATTCAAGCCAATATCACCACCACCACAAGGCATAGATTCACTTGAGTTTTTGCTTGGGCTATTCCATACCACATTATATTTGCTCAAATTATTGGTTTGCGCGAATGTTCCGCAACACATCAGCAGGAGCGATGCTAGGAAAAAAACCTTTCTATTTCGCATCATAATCCCAATCGTCTGTTCTGAATGATGATACCGGCAAACCATCTGTGCTATACAATTCGCCCATAACAAAATCGCGGAAAGCATAACGCACCGCAACCGGGTTTTTAACCTGTGGCGATGTTACCGTAACCGAGCTACCCGCTATCACAGCCTTGGCCGGATAAAAGTGTTTATCATCGCCCGCAACCTCAAAGGTTGTTAACTCTTTAAAGTATGATGTGATGCCGTTAGGGCAATCTTTAAACTTAACTATCGCCTGGTCGTTTTTAATGGTGAGGTTATCGTAAGCAGGGCTTAATGCATTAAACCCTTTAATGCCATAAGTTTTAGCCAGTGCCAAATAAGCCATGCGTGTGCCGCCGGTTTCTTTATGCGGTGGGTGAATGGTAGGCTGCTCGCCAATATCCATCAACACGGCCATGCCAGTGTTAGGTATTTTATCGGCTTCTTTACGCTGTGCATCACGTAAAAAGGCTGAGTTATATTTACCGCCCTTGTTGTAAGGAGGCAATTGCGCGTAATCATAAGGTGCTATCTGGCAATAATAAAACGGGAAATCGCCCTCGCCCCATTGTGCGCGGATGGTTTTAACATAGGTTTCAAACAGCTTTTCGTATTGCGCCGGGTTATCATAGTTTGATTCGCCCTGGTACCAAATAGCCCCCTTTATACCGTAGCCTAAAATAGGGTATAGCATGCCATTGTAAAGTGTAGTTGGCGTGCGGCTCACCTGCTTAATGGTATCACCCTTAACGGGGATCTTAATTTCGGGGAAAGCGCCTAAAGTAGCGGCATCCATCCAGGCTTGTATCGACGAGCCACTGTAGCTGCAATGGATCAATCCCACCGGAACATTATCCAGCACCTTATTAATTAACCGGCCAAAATAATACCCCGTGGCACTAAAATTAGCTACCGATTCTGGATCGGCTTCCAGCCATTTACTGGTTTTTGAATCCTTTTGTAATTCGATGGTAGATGAGCGGGGAACGGTATACAAACGGATGTTTTTATTCTTTGAGTTTAGTATCAGGTCGGTTGTGCCATAAATGGGTTGCCCCTTAAAGCCCTTCATGGGCATTTCCATGTTGGATTGCCCGGTGCATATCCAAACCTCGCCAATTAATACATTGCTGATGGTTACGGGTTTGCCGTCGCTCACCGTTATCTGGTATGGTCCGCCAAATACCGGCGTACTTATTTTAAATACAAATTTACCATCGGCATTAGCCACGGCTTTATAGCTCGCTTTATTCCACGAACTGGTTAATGTAACCGCGGCAGATGGTTTATCCCAACCCCAAACCTGCACTGTTGATTGCTGCTGCAGCACCATATTATCAACAAATAATGCTGCCAGTTTTGGTTGAGCCTTAACTAATTGACTAAACAGGCAAAGGCATAACAAGATTAAAAACTGGGATAGACTTTTGTATTTTATTAGCATGATCAATATTGGGGTAATGTTGGTTTATAGTTTGGCGATGTGCCTATCAAATTTATTTAATATTTTATGATTGCGAGGCTCATGTTTAAAACAGGATAAAATTGTACAACAACCTGATAACTTGTTTTAATGATGCGCGGCTATTGCCGGATAAATTAGCCTTAATTATAAATCACTAAAAGAGACACCTTAAAGCCTGAATAATCATGAAGAAGATCATTCTGTTATCATTCGCTGTAATCACATTTGCTATAAGTTCGCAAATTGCAAAGGCGCAGGACGATGCCAAACCTAAAACTGATGCCAAATCAAAATCAGATCCATTATTTAAAGCCGAGGGTTGGGTGGCATCGCTAAACTTAACCGATACCGCCAAGGCAACCCGCGTTAAGCAATTGATAACCGCTCATTTGATTGCCGTGCGCGATTGGAATAACAGCCATGATTATACACTGGTTCCCGAAGGCATGAATCCGATTACAGGTAAAACCTTTAATAAGCTGGAACGTCAGGTTATTATTAATTCGATGATCCCTAAAACCGTTCACGAAACTTTAATGACCGGCCTACGCAAAGAGTTAACCGAAGATCAGGTAGAATTGATCCTCGATAAATATACCATCGGTAAGGTGGCTTTCACCATGAATGGGTACAAATCCATCGTGCCAAACCTGACTAAAGAGGACGAAGCCTTTATCCTAACCAACCTTAAACTGGCAAGGGAGCAAGCCATAGATTACAAGAACATCGATCAGGTATCAACCATCTTCAAAATCTACAAAACCAAAATAGAAGACTATTTCACCAACACCGCCGGCCGCAACTGGAAGCAAATGTACAAGGCTTATGCCGATGCCGCCAAAGCCAAAAAAGCGCAGCAACCCGCTAAAGAATAACCGCAATAACAAATTATGGGTATTTATGGGTGTTCACCAAGTGCGAAGGGTGTCATCCTGAGCGGCAGTCGAAGGACGGAGCGCAAAGGCCATATCCGCATGTAATAACCGCAATAACAATTTGTCGGTATTGCCAATAACTATTTAAGCAAATATCACGCATATTCGCATTTTATACAATATACGCAAATAAATTCAAATAATCACTGTACAATTTTCAGCATTGCCTGTTATGATCTTTATTTGTTATGATTTATAGGATTTTTAATACAGAAAACACCAGAGTGGTTTAGGCTGAACAATTATCCCTACTTTTGCGCGTACTAAATAGAAATACTTTGCCAGATCAATATAAAAAACCAGCCGAAGAAAAAGGCGGTTTACATCCCAGAAACAAACACCGTTCGCGCTACAATTTTGATGCGCTGATAAAAAGCTGCCCCCAATTAAAGCCCTTCGTAATACCCAACAAGTTCGACGATCTGTCGGTTGATTTTTCTAATCCGGAAGCAGTTAAAATGCTTAACCGGGCATTGCTACAGTTTTTTTATAATTTAAAGTACTGGGATATTCCCGAGAATTACCTTTGCCCGCCTATACCTGGCCGGGCCGATTATATTCATTACATAGCCGATTTACTGGCCTTGTGTAACTACGGAAACATCCCAACCGGGAGCAAAATTAAAGTGCTTGATATTGGTGTAGGAGCTAACTGCGTATACCCGCTGATCGGTAACCACGAGTATGGCTGGAATTTTGTAGGTACCGATATTGACGCCGCGGCCCTCGAATCTGCTCAGAAGGTCATCACAGAAAACAACCTTGCCGATGCGATTGAGCTTCGCCTGCAAACCAATCTATCAGGCATATACACCGGCGTTATTAAACCCGATGAACTGTTTGATGTAGCGATATGTAACCCCCCTTTCCATTCATCACAGCAGGAAGCAGAGCAAGCCAACACCCGCAAACAAAGCAATTTAGATAAGTTTGCAGCCGATAAACCCGCGCTCAATTTCGGCGGACAAAGTACCGAACTCTGGTATCCCGGCGGCGAATCCGCGTTCATTAGTAAAATGATCTATCAAAGTTCAAAATCGCCCTTACAATGCTTTTGGTACACCACATTGGTTTCCCAAAAAGATAACCTGCACAACATATATAAGGCTTTGGATAAAGTTGGGGTTTTGGATATCAAAACGGTAAACATGGCCCAGGGCCAAAAGAAAAGCCGCATTGTATGCTGGACATTTTTAGATGAATACAGACAAAAGGAGTGGAGCGAAAAGCGTTGGAAATAAGTACCGATAAACTGATAAAATGTGTGTAAGGCGTATATTTATATGCTTTACTATATAAGATACAAACAACAAAACCCGGCTTGCGCCAGGTTTTGATTTGTAACGTTGTTGGCCAGATGCCGAAAAACAGGGGATAAGGATTAAAATGGTTTAGGTTGAAAGCTTTATTATTCCTGTATTTACAACGTTATATTTTAGGGTTGAAAAACATTAAAAGTAATTCTAACCCTTACGGTATCATCTCTATCCAACTGGCAGGCTGATCTTTTGGTATCGCCCGAAAACGTTACCCGGTTTGAAAACCCTTCCGCTCCGCATGCCTGGTTCCAATAAGTAAAAAACTCAAGTTTGGGGGCAACCAATCCGTTAACAGTTTCATAGCCGCGTGTATAAACAGCATGTTGTATACCCCGGTAATGCTTGCAATTAGTATGTTGATTATCTACATTAATTAGTTTCTCAAACTTTGGTTTATCCGATCGGGGATCAACCTCCAATTTAAAATGGTATATTTTTACCGGTACATGGTCATCATAAACCGATGATACCCTGGCCTCAATATCATAAGTGAAAGGCGCCAGTTGGGTATCTGTAAAGCGTAATGTTTTTATCTCATTTTGTATCTGTCTTTTACTGTCTTGTTCCATGGTTTGGGGATCTTCCATAAAGCTCATCATACTGGTGTTTTAGTGTGTGCAACTAAGGTATGCAGTATTGGTAGGCAATATCTGGCTATAAAACGGGTGTTTACAGGGTGTTTTTACCCTTTAGTAACCAGTAGCGCGGTTGGGATGTTAAACACTGAATGGATTATCCGTCGATCTATATTAAACTTTTAGCTATTGTTTTTAGTTAAAAGCTATTTTCACCCTTTTGGCCTTATTGCTTTATTTGTTGCTTTGTAATATAGATATGCCATATATATATTATATTTAACACACTAAATAAACTTTAAATCACAATCAAATTTTATGAGAAACGTAAAGCCCCTTTTATTGGCCGCAGCCGTCGCATCGGTTTTTACCGCATGTACACAGCAGCCCAAAAGTACCGAGACTGTAGCACCCACTCCAATATTGAAAGATACCATCGGAGAGCAAACCGCCAGGCGCTTAGTAACCAATTATAACGGTAGAGCTCACAGATTTACCAGAGGTGAATTGATATTTTCTGATGCCCGCTGTGTATGGTTTAGTAGAGACCAGTTGCAGGCTCTTTTAACTAATATTGACAAAGAAGATGGCGATGGAATCCGTTTTTACCTGGCAGCGTACGATAAAATCCTACAATCCGACCTTAACAAGGTAAATCCCGCTTATCAGGATTTCACTACATTAGTAATGGTATCAACTAAATTTGATAAGCAAACCACTCATCATATTGATTATTACACCGACGGAAAAGGTAAAGCAGCTACGTTAATGGCAGTTCCCGAAAACCAAGGCGAACTATGCCCACCTCCCGAAAAATGTGATGCTATAGGTGCAACTTTATTAGGCACCCCTCCACCGCCACCGGCGCCAATAAAATAATATGCTTGCCTACATAACCGCCAACACCGTTGTTGAGTTTTTTTGCTTCGCGGTAAGCTTAATATGTTTATATAAAGATAAGGACCCCGCTTGGCGTGTCCTTATCTTATTTATGTTCGCAACCTGTGTGGTTGAGGTTATGGGCATTTATATCCGTATTGATCTGCACCGGTCAAACTTTATGCTTTACAATGTTTTTTTGGTGGTTGAGTGTTTATTTGAAAGCTACTTTTTTTATCACCTGTATAAACTCTATTATAACAGGGCAAAGCTGTTAGGTGTTTGGCTGGTTCTGTTTTTGGTGATCTATTTTAGCGAGTTGTGCAGCAATCATTATGGTGGATATGTATTTATCAGTTCGTCGGTAGTATCGGTAGTGATGATATTGGCCAGCGTTTACTATTATTATTTGGTATTAAACGAAGATCAGTTTAGGCAGTTATCGGTTTACGCGCCCTTTTGGTGGGTAAGCGGTACACTTTGTTTTTATTTTGCCAGTACGGCCAGTAACATTTTTTTCAATTACCTCGTACACGATAAAAGCCACATCATGGGCCACTCGGTAAGGTACCTTGTATTTAATGTTCTAAATGTTATACTATATTTAAACTGGTCTTATTCATTTATATGCAGGTATCGTCAACGGATCTCATCTACCTTATCGGATTAACATCCATCGTATTCCTGATAGCTCCGGTTTCGCTTCTCATCTACATCAATTTATACAACCGGCGAAAGAAAAGGCATAAGGAAGAAAAGGAACTGTTACAAAAAAGCTTCGAAAACGAACTTTTGAAAAGCCAGATGGAAGTTCAGGAGCAAACCATGCAAAACATAGCCAGTAACCTGCACGATAATATTGGCCAGTTACTCAGCCTAACCATAGTTACCCTCAGCTCCATTAACCTTGACGAGCCATTGCGCGTGGCCGAAAAAGTAGAATCGGCAGAGCAATTAGCCAAACGCGCTATTAAAGAGCTGCGCCAGCTTTCGCGATTAATTTACGGGCAAGAGTTGATGCGTACCGGCCTGGCCAGTGCTGTAGCATTTGAGTTAGACTATCTGAAAGGCGCTGGCTTGCATACCATAAATTTTAATAGTAATTATGTCACAAAAGAGCAGCAATCTGATAACGAGATCATCCTGTTCCGTATTTTTCAGGAGATCTTAAATAATGTAGTACGGCATGCCTACGCCACTATTATTGATGTTAACATTGAACAAAGTGCGGAGCAGATAAGGCTTGGTATAAAAGATAACGGCAAAAGTTTTGATATAGACGAAATTTTAAAAGAACAACGTGGAATGGGGCTGTTCAATATTCGCAAAAGGGTAAGCCTTATAGGTGGCGATATTGATATCATTGCCATACCCGATGTTGGAACAGAATTTAATATTATTGTGCCCTACCAATAAACTAAATGGAAAATAAAGTAATAAGTATAGCAGTTGTTGACGATCATACCCTGTTCCGCCACGGAATAAGCAGTCTGTTATCGGAGTACAGCGACATTAAAATTGTTTTTGATGCCGCCAATGGCGTAGATATGCAAGAGAAAATAACCAAATACCCGTTGCCTCAGGTTATTTTGATGGATATAACTATGCCCTTAATGAATGGCTACGAAGCCACCCGTTGGGTAAAGCAAAACTATCCGGCAATAAAGGTATTGGCCCTAAGCATGTTTGAAGAAGATGAACCCATCATCAAAATGCTTAAAAGCGGGGCAGGGGGCTATATCCTCAAAGAGTCAAAAGCATCCGACCTGGTGCACGCCATTAAAACCGTTGCCGAGCATGATTTCTTTCTAAATAAATTAGTATCGGGCAAACTACTGCGCTCTGTACAAGATGATACTGTGGCCAAGCAACCCTCAACCGAGCTAACCGCCAACGAAACCCGCTTTTTAGAGTTTTGCTGCACCGAGTTAACTTATAAAGAAATAGCCGATAAAATGTGTCTTAGCCCACATACTATTGATAACTACCGCGAAGCGCTGTTCCAAAAATTCGATATCAAATCGCGGACGGGGTTGGTACTGTTCGCATTAAAAAATCATATCGCCAAGTTTTAATGGGTTGATTACGAGTGCTGTATTTGCATTTAAGGTGTAATTTTACTATTATTAGTGAATATTTACCTTAAACAATTATCGCTATGCCAAATCACTTATCCATCCTCGGAATTATTCATACCGCTATTAGTATACTGGCAATTTTTGCCGCACTTTATGCGCTGTTCAGATCTGGTAAAATCGACCCTGCCAAAAGCGGTAAATTGTATTTGTGGTTAACTATAGTTACCTGTTTAACCGGCTTGCCCATCATGAAAACCGGGCAGCCAACCCCTGGTCATTTTTTGGCTGTGATTATATTACTGATACTGCCTATGGCGGTATTCGCAAAGTCTATCAAGTTCTTCGGTAAAGCTGCCGATTATATCCAGATCGGCAGCATGTCATTCACTCTGCTGCTCTCCATGATCCCGGCAACGGTCGAAACCTTAACCAGGCTACCCATAAGCGCGCCCTTAGCGGCAGATGCCAATGCCAGTATTATAACAACCGTATTAGGTTTTTGGACGGGCCTTTTTGTAATAGGATTAGCGCAACAACTATTCAAACTCAAAGCCAGTAAAAAGGCAGAGGCAGCACAGGCTATCACCTAAGGTAACTTTTCTGTTTAAAATTAGTTACAAATACAGCACATAATAAAATTTAAATATCTTTAGCGTGTGCTAAAACAAGTATGCTCAATTGGCATTTATCTATAAGTAGCTATCTAACCAATACATGAAAAAGAATATTTTGAGATATATACTACCCGCGGCTTTACTTGCGGTAAGTATTTCGCTTTATGCCTTAAAGGCAGATACAGGTGTAACGGCTGATGCTGATAACGCCGGATTAAAACTACCAGCTGGTTTTGGCGCGTTAAAAGTTGCCGATTTGGGTGCGCAAGCCCGCCACATAGCTGTTACTCCGCAAGGTATTATTTATGTTAAACTAGCCCGCCCTAAAGATGGTAAGGGTATTTTAGTATTGAAAGAGGGTACCCAGGGCAAAGCCGAAGTTATAAGCAGCTTTGCCAATTATGGTGGTACAGGCATGTATATTAAAGATGGTTACATGTATGCATCATCAAACAAAGAGGTTTTTAGATATAAACTAAACGACAAAAACGAGGTTATCAACCCCAACGAACCCGAAAAGATCATTACCGGTTTGAAAATGGGGCGCGAACACGAAACAAAATCAATAGTGCTTGATAATGCTGGCAATATATATGTTAATGTTGGCGCTTACTCCAATTCCTGCCAGGAGAAAGATAGGCAATTGGGTTCAATGGGTATTAAAGGTTGCCCTATATTAGATTCTGCCGGTGGTATATGGCAGTTTAAAGCAAATAAATTAAACCAAACGTATAAAGATGGTGTCCGTTACACAACAGGCTTGCGTAACGTAGTAGGTTTGGATTGGAACCAGCAAAACAACCAGCTTTTTGTAATGCAACATGGTCGTGATCAGCTTCACGATATTTTCCCCGCCATGTACACTATTAAAGAATCATCGTTATTGCCGGCCGAATGTATGTACGCCTTAAAAAAAGGTGATAACGCGGGGTGGCCATATATGTATTATGACCAAATTCAGCATAAGAAAATAATGGCGCCCGAGTATGGCGGCGATGGGAAAAAGGAAGCCGTAGGTAACTTTATTGACCCGGCAGCAGCATACCCGGGGCACATGGCTCCAAACGCGCTGTTGTTTTATACGGGGAATATGTTTCCCGAGAAATATAGGAATGGCGCTTTTATCGCTTTCCATGGTTCATGGAACCGTGCTCCTGAGCCACAGGCGGGTTACTTTGTGGTATTCCAGCCGTTTAAAAATGGTAAGCCTTTTGGCGATTGGGAAGTATTTGCCGATAATTTTTCAGGTTCAGCTGCCAAAACCGCAGCCGGACGCGCAGATCACCGCCCATGTGGTTTAGCACAAGGTAGCGATGGCTCTTTGTACATATCCGATGATTCTAAAGGCTCTATTTACCGTATCGTTTATAAAAAATAAAATCACAACCTATAACCTCAATGAAACTTACTTTTATTACTGCCCTTGGCTTGTTTTTAATTAGCTCACTACAAACTTCAGCACAAACAAAAAAAACTGTCGCTAAAACACCGGCTAACTCGGCTTCGTCAATTGCTGCGGGTCAAAAAATATATCTTCAGTATTGCCTGAGCTGCCACATGATAGATGGCGGAGGCGTGCCCAATATGAACCCACCATTAATAAATACAAGCTATGTAAAAGGTGATAAAATAAAGCTTATCAAAATTGTATTGAATGGTTTTGCACAGAATGTAGATATCGATGGACAATCGTATTCAAATACCATGCCTGCTCAAACCGCGCTTACAGATCAGCAGGTTGCCGATGTTTTAACTTACGTGCGCAGCAGTTTTGGCAACAAATATAGCGCCGTTAAGCTTGCCGAAGTTAAGGCCGCAAAGGGTGGTAAGAAGAAATAAACGCTTTCGTCAGGCTTTCTGTTAATTAATTGTTACCTTTATTGCGTCCAATCGCGATAACAAAACTTTATCGGGCAAAACATTACCCCGTCCGGCAAATAGGCAATATCGAATTAAATCTTCCTTAACCGTTCTTCACGGCTTTGTAAGGTAATATCAAAACAGTAAAACATGGAAGAAAGAAAATATTTACAGACCTGGAAAAAATACGCGCCCGTAATTCGTTTACACCTTAAAAAGAGTAATAACGAAGAACAACAATTCTTGCTGAACAAAACTGATTTTGAATCGGCTGGTGACAGGGGGAAATCGGGCTATACGTTTAACATGCTGATTGAGAATGGTAAAGTAGTGAACAATATCAGCGGATCGGCAGTGGCCCGTGATCTGTTCGAAACCATTAAAACAGATGAATACATGAAGGACTTTTTGAAAGAAAAAAGTGTGAAGATAAATGTTGGTAAAGCATTTATGCTTACCATAAAAACCACTAAAATATCTTCGTACAAAGAAGCTGTGGCAGAAGAGGTTTAGTAAAACAAAAAAGTCCTGAATGGTCATCATTCAGGACTTTTTTGTTTTACTAAACCTTGCGCGGCGGTAAATCAAAAGCTTCGGCATTATGCTCAAAATGGCCCTTGTGTGATCCATCGCAAAATGGTTTGTTTGCCGATAATCCGCATCGGCATATAGAAACTACGGTACGGCCTTGTAAACCATAGGCGTTACCCTGCATATCTACAATTTCAAATTCGCCCTCTATTTTCACAGAGCCGTTATTATTAATGGTCAGTTTTGTGCTCATATTTTTTATTTGATGCGAATATAAGCAACAGATGTATTAGAATGATTTTAAACAAGCTTTAACGTACTTAATGCTCGTCAATATGTGGTTTAGCTTTCTCAGGATTAAAGTGTAATCCCTGTGTTAACCAATACAATAAAACCACGCGCGAATACCTGAAGTTAAATGGTGATAAAACCACCGATACACCTAATAAAATGCCAACATACAACCAGGGGTTGTTACTGCCGGTTAAAATATACGTAGCAACGGCCAGTGTAACCATTTGCGCCACATTCATGGCGTAGCTTACAAACATGGCTACATAAAAATAACCAGGTTCGCGCTCAAATTTAAGGTTGCAATGCGGGCAAAATTCGTTCATTTTTTGGCCTTTTAAGCCGTACATGCTGTTACCAAACATATTACCGGTACGGCAGCGCGGGCATTTGCAATGTATAGCGGCCTTAAACTCGCTCATTACTTTATACTCTTGGTTTTTTACTTCGAAATTGTTATTTATAGCTAACGTCGTCATGATGGGTGTTGTTTAAAGTGTTCTTTCTAAATTCTTCTGGAGTTTGGCCGGTATACTTCTTGAAAAACTTGGTGAAGTATGAGTTATCGGCAAAATTTAAATTATAGGCTATTTGTGTGATAGACAGGTCGAGGTTGATCAGCAAGCGTTTAGTTTCCAGTATCACCCGGTTACGTATCACCTCGCCAGCCGATGCGCCCAGCATATCTTTACAAATAGCATTGAGGTGGTTGGGTGTGATATATAATAATTCGGCATAATCTTTTGGGAGCTTCAAATTCGCAAAATTTTGCTCTATCAGTTTCTGAAAACCCCGCAGCAGGGTTTGGTTATAGTTAACGTTGCCTTTTGGCGAACTGTTAACGCTGATGCGGGATATCAAAATGAATATCTGTAACATTAAAGCCTTTACCATATCCAGCCCTAATCTCTCATTGGTTTCACTTTCGTGGATGATAGCTTCAAACAGATGTTTAACCTGTTGCTGTAAACCTTCGGGAATGTTGATCACCGCATGATCTGTAGTCCCATCAAAAAACTGGAAATCGTCTAAATAATCCGGCTTCAATAAAAACGATTGGAAAAACGGTACCGAAAAATTAATGATATAACCATCAACATGGCCCTCAAAGCTCCAGCTATGCGCCTGCCTCGGAACCATAAAGTAAATTTGGTATGGCCTTACCGGGAAGTTAGTAAAATCAACCGCGTGTGTTCCGCCACCTTCGGTAAATAATACCATGTGGTAAAACGTGTGCTTGTGCGGTAACGCCAGGTTTTTATGCGATTGTAAATACGGAGCAAACCTGCTGATCAGGATGTCATCCCGTTTAAACTCCGATATGGCACATATATCATATATTGGGAACTGCTCTTTCATTACACAACAAAGGTAATGCAGAATAATTTATCCCAATGGTATTATTAATGGTTACAATGGTGTTTTTTGTTGAATCGGTAAAAAATACCATTATGGCTGTCTGATGTGAGAGCGAATTATATCATCCGAAGAAGGGTTTCATCTTATCTAAAAAATAAGCGGGGGCAAGGCAGGGGCGTTTGGCTTCCATGTTGACGAATACCAGCAGGGTTTCGCCAACATTGATGAGTTCTTGCTTTTCGTTAAATAGCTCATATTTGAAATGAATTTTTACGCCGGGCATTTTTTCGATGGTGGTTTTGATGGTGATCTCTTCATCGTATAGCGCCGGTTTGATGTATTTGCAGTGCAGTTCTAACACGGGCATCATTATGCCAAATTCTTCCATGCCTTTGTAGGTTAGGCCAAGGGTGCGGAGCATTTCTACACGGGCTACTTCGTAAAACTCGGCATAGTTACCGTAATACATGTAGCCCATCTGGTCGGTTTCGCCGTAACGGACGCGCAGTTTATTGGTATTGGTGAACATTAGCGCTTGATATTCCTTTCGTCTAAAGCTTTACGGAATTTTTGGGCGTTTATCTGGTGTTGGGCCATGTTGTTGGCAAAGTTGTGGTAGCCAGAGAAATCTTCTTTGGCGCACATGTAGATGTAGTCGTTATGCTGATAGTTCAACACGGCATCAATGGCGTTGATGCTCGGCATCATAATAGGGCCCGGGGGTAAACCTGTTACACGATAAGTGTTATATGGCGATACGATGGCCAGTTGTTTGTTCAACACACGGTGGATGGTAAAATCGTTAGCGGCAAAGATCACGGTTGGGTCCGACTCTAATTTCATCCCTTTTTTTAAGCGGTTGAGGTATAAGCCTGCAATGGCCGGCATTTCACCATCGTGCAGGGCCTCGGCATCTACTATGGAGGCTAAGATAGATACTTTGGCAGGAGTGAGGTGTAGTACTTCGGCTTTTTGTTTGCGCTCTGGCGTCCAGAATTTTTTGTAGGCACCGTATAGCTGGGCCATTATTTTTTTAGGAGAAGCGTTCCAGTAAAACTCGTAGGTGTTGGGTATTACCATGGTATAAATATCATCGTTGGTAAAACCTAACTTTTGCTGATATCCGGCAGAATCCAGTAAACTGATAATGGACGTTGAATCGGCTTCGAGTTTTTTGGAGATATAACCTGCGAAGTTCTCTTTCATACGCAGGTTTTTCAATGCTATTTTAACCGGATCCTGGCGGCCGCTGATCAGCATATTGATCAAATCGCGGTTGCTCATTCCGTTTTTTAGTTTATAACGACCGGGTTTTACCTTGTTTACGTATTTTTTGTTGTGAGCGGCCCACATAAAGGTGGTAGAATCTTTTACGATGCCTTGCTCGCGGATGGTTTTGTACACATCCTGGAAGGTTGAACCTGTGCGGATATACAAATATTCCTGCTGGTCGGTAACGTTAGGGCCGTATAAGCGGAGGTAATAGAATATTCCTGTTGCGCCCAAGGCCAATATAATGATAACTATTAACGCTATTATAAATTTGCGGGTTATACCGCCTGATGCTTTCTTTTCAGTAGCCATTTTTTAAAATTAGAATCAAGATGCCAGAATCAAGAGCGAATATACATACAGAATCAAATTTTAATATCTTAGTTTGAGGCCGGATATCTTGATTTCTGCTTCTTGCATCTTAATTCGTTTTAACTAATATTTTAATTTTTGGAGGGCCGTTAAGCCGCCTTCCAGGTTTTTTACATTTTGATAACCGTTTTGCTGTAATATATGTTTGCCTGTTTTACTGCGCAGGCCTATTTTACAAATCACAATGATCTCGTCGTCTTTTTCCCAATCCAGATCATCCAATACCGATGGCAGCTTTCCTAAGGGGATGTTTTGGCCGCCGATGTTGTAGGTATGGTATTCCAGTTCGTCGCGCACATCCAGTATGTTGAGTGTTTCGCCCTGAGTTATGCGCTCATTAAGGTCTGCAGCGTTAATATCCATTAATTTTTTTGTGTAACCGTTAAATTAATGTGTGTACCAATACTCACCTTACTTAGCGAATCGCTCTTCATTGGGCTTTGTGATGTTACGGTAACCTTGGTGGTATCGGTAATAGTACCTTCGTAAGTGATATTGCCGAGAATAAGTCCCGAATTTTTGATTGCGAATTTAGCTTCGTCAAGCTCAAGGTTAACTACTTGTGGGATTTCAACTTCGTTCGCGCCGGCACCATCGCCTAAAACGAGATCTATTTTAGATCCTTTCGGAATCTTGCTTCCTACCTTTAAAACCTGACCAGCAAAACGTACTTCGAGTACACGATCGCGGGCGATATCCGGACGGTAAGTAGTATCGCCTACTTTTAAACCAAAATTTGATAGGTTGGCAACCGCGGTGCGATAATTATCCTGAGTCAGATCGGGCAATGAAACATCGGGAGCCTGGCGTTTTACAACGGTTAGGTATATGGTACGGTTCTCTTTTACGTTTGTACCCGCATCCGGATCCTGAAGGATAACGGTTCCGGGTTCTTTATCGAGCACATAAACGGAATCGATGTGCGGATCGTGAAAACCCTGGGCATCTAAAAGGGCGATGGCTTTATCGGCCTGCATGCCTTCCAAATTTGGAACGGGTACGCCCGAACCGTGGCGTGTATAGTATCCCAGGCTAAAAAAAGCGATCATCACCACTACGATAACTGTGGCAATCGCGGCGCCGAGATTGATGTAGAAGTTCCTGGTTTTTAAGTAATCAGTAAATTTACTCATCTATGTATATATCTTTCTGGAGGTATTTTTAATTTGATGATCAAACATAGGGGAAAATTTCCAAATTTGAGGACTTGAATGGTTTTTTTACCACACAGGGCACTGAGGTTTTCATAACGTTACACAGAGCCTTATAAATTTGAATCTCTGTGAAAACTCTGTGGTTAATTGGTCGGTATCGTTTATATTTGACCGCCTACTGATTTATATAATCAGTAAATTTAGTTTGCATTAAAGTATATACAATGAAAAACATTGCTCTTTTAGCCGGCGGTTACAGCGGCGAATACGAAGTATCTATTAAAAGCGCCAAGTACGTTGCCGCAAATTTAAAGGCTGATAAATATAAGGTGTATACCATTTTGGTAACCCGCGAACGTTGGTTTTACGTTACCGAAAGCAATGAAGAAATAAGCATTGACCGTAACGATTTTAGCCTGACTCTAAACGGCGGGAAGATCAAATTTGATTTCGCGTTTATTACTGTGCATGGTACGCCGGGCGAGGATGGTAAATTGCAGGGCTATTTTGATATGATCGGTATCCCGTACAATACCTGCGATGCTACAACATCGGCCATAACAATGAACAAGGCTTATACCAAGGCTATTGTGAACGGGGTTGATGGTTTGCACACGGCAAAATCAATGCAGTTGTTTCAGCACGATGGGCATGATGTGGCCAGTATCGCCGCAAGGCTAAAATTCCCGTTGTTTATTAAGCCAAATAATGGCGGCAGCAGTGTAGGCATGAGCAAGGTACATAATGTTGCCGGCTTGCCGCAGGCTTTGGAACGGGCTTTTCGTGAAGATCACCAGATATTGGTTGAAGAATTTATTAAGGGGCGTGAGTTTAGCGTAGGCATTGTGCGTTTGCATGGTGAATTAAAGGTTTTACCTGCGACAGAAATTTTGACCACCAAAGATTTTTTTGATTACGAAGCTAAGTATACCGATGGTGTGACTAAGGAGGTTACCCCGGCTGACTTGAGTCCGGAGCAATATAAAACCATTAATCGTATTGTTGCCGACGTTTACCTGCGCCTGAATTGCCATGGCATGACCCGCCTGGACTTTATTTTACAGGAGGAGACGGGTGATTTTTATTTTATAGAGATCAACACAACTCCGGGGCAAACGGCTAACAGTTTGATTCCGCAGCAAGTTAGGGCGGCTGGTATTGATATACAGGAGTTTTATGACGCGCTGGTTGTTGGAGGGATGCGTTAGTAAATACTTATGCTTCAATTTGTAAATTATAAAAAGGCCTATGGCGCTTATCCCGCCTTGCAGGTGCCCGATCTGAATCTTGAAAAAGGTATTTACTGGATAAAAGGCGTAAATGGTTCCGGCAAGAGTACCTTGCTAAAGTCCATCGCCGGGATATTGGCTTTTGATGGGGATATTGTTTTGGATGGCAACATCAGTATTAAAAAACAACCTGTTGGGTTTAGGAAGTTAGTGAACTTTGCCGAGGCTGAACCGCTTTTTCCGGAGTTTTTGACTGGGGCTGAAATGATCCGTCTGTTTGCTGATGCTAAGGACGCGCCGAAAGGGCAGGAGGCTAAATATATTGAAAGTATGGGTATCCAAACCTATATGGATAGGCCCATTGGCAGCTATTCGAGCGGGATGTTGAAGAAGCTATCGTTGGTGCTGGCCTTTTTGGGAAACCCGAAACTGATTTTGTTAGATGAACCTTTGATCACTATTGATACCGCGGCTTTAAAGATATTGTATAGCTGGATAAGTGAGCAAAGTCGTGAAAACGGGGTGAGCTTTATGCTATCATCGCACCAGCCGCTGGATGCGGATGAGTTGCCAAAATCAGAAACATTACTAGTTCAGGATCAGACATTAACGGCTGTTTCCTGATGCGATCTCCATTATCAAATATACTGCTTAAAATATTCTCCAACGCGTTTTACCGGGCACACGCGGGCATGCTATTATTCGCGGCCTTTGTGCTATTTGGGATGGTTGAGCCATCGCAATTGCTGGGTTACCACATAACTTTGATGTTGGCTTTTATTAGCACCCCTTTAATGATGCTGGCCGTGTTCGCGGTATGGCTGCTGTATACTTTTAAATGCTGGCATTTTGTGGCGGGACAGGTGTTTGCGCTGCACCAGCAGTTTTTGTTTTACAGCATCTCATCATACCAAAAAACGAAGCAGTTTGTAGCCTGGTTTATTTTGCAGGCGGCTATTGCTTTGCCGGTGCTGGCTTATGCCTTTATTGCCGTTGGCGTGGGGCTGAAGCATGGCTTTTATTTCGGTCCGCTGGTTATATTGGTTTATTGCGTTTTACTGGTGGCGATAAGCGCCTGGTTTTATATGCGGATGATTAACCAGTTGATAGACGGGAGTTCGCAATCTATCATACTAAAGCTAACTAAAAGTTGGAAGAAGCCGTATTTTAGCCTGTACATTTACTATGTGTTTGATAAGCTGAAGCTAAAATACGTGATCACCAAAGGAATCTCTTACCTCATTATTACCGGGGTGTTTTTAATGTTCGCCGATGTGAGCCATGATCTGCGGGTGGCGGGGATCGCTTTGCTGGCTATAGCGGTATCGCACTCGGTGCTGATATTTGATGAGCGGCAGTTTGAAGAAACCTTTTTGATCTTCTCCAGAACGTTGCCTTATTCGCGCTTGCAGTTATTTCTGTCGTTTTGGGGTGTTTATTTTGCTTTGCTCTTGCCCGAGGCTATTTGGTTATTCGTCCGGTTCTCGCCACTAATGGCTGGTGGATTATTGATCTTCGCGTTAAGCCTTATTTTGCTGTTTCATAGTTTACTTTACCGCTTTGGCCTGAATATGGAAAAGTACATGACCTGGGTTTTGGGTTTATTCATCGTACTATTTTGGGTGGTGATGTTCAGGCAGATATGGGCTTTAGTTTGTATGAATTTGATGGCGGCATATGGCGTGTTTTATTTGAACTATTATAAGAATTTACCTTACGTGCCTCCAGCGGAGGATTAAACCGTCTCGCGTTTATCTTTCAGCATTTTTAATTCGGCAACAATAATAAAACTCACAATTACCAAAAACGCCCACGAACTTAGCTTTTGAAAATTGACCAATTGCCAGGCTTTATGCTGGTAAGCATATTGCCATGCGCCTAAACGGGTGGCAATATTTTCGGCAAGCCAAATGAAGAAACCGATGAGCATGAAGGATAGTATGACCGGGATACGGTAAATGCTGTTTTGAATGCGGAACAACACATTTGCTTTGCGAAACAATAGCACAACGAAGATCCCGATAAGGTACCGCGCATCGTGTATAAAGTGATTGCTAAAAAAATTGATATAAATGCAGCCACCAACAACCCGTGCCCAAACATGGTTTGGCCAGTTGATGATGCTGAGATCTAACCTTCGCCAGGCCTGGCACATGTAGCTGGCTACACTGGCGTACATAAAACCACTGTACAGCGGCACACCGAAAAATTTGGTATGCGCGGCTTCGGGGTAACTCCATGAATGGAAATGAACTTTAAAAAGCTCCATAGCTAAGCCAAGCAAGTGAAAAACGCAAATAACAAACACCTCGTCGCGGGTTTCTATTTTGGTGAAATAGAGCGCTATTTGAATAATGATGCACATCAGGAGCATAAAATCATATCGCGGAAGCACACCAGTAAACAAATGCGATAGCGCCAATGATGCAAAAACCAATACCGGGAACAAACAGCAAAGGGCCTGCTGAATACCGAAAACAATCAAATGACGTACATATGTTTTGACTTTTGCCATATGATAACTTATACCATTACCAGCGTTTAAGTGTATATTTTGCATTTTAAACGATATCTAAATCCATGATCTGTAATTTGTATTGCTGGGGCAGGATGGCGTTTTTGAGCGTGCCCTGTAGCTTGATCAGTCGGCAGAGTTTGTAGATTGATATTATTGGTTTAAGCCATTGTACGTTGTTTAAGCCAAGCATTTGATTTACCTTTTGCGGTACCACCAGTACCTGGGCCTGTTTAAGCAAATTATAGCGCATAAAGCCGAGGTGCTTTTTGTATTGCCGGTACAGATCGGCGGTGAAGTGGCTGTTGATCATGTTATCGCGCAGGTGTTGCTGGCGCATTTGTTGCCAATGGTGGTAGGTTGCAGGTAATCCCGTAAGGTGCATGCGGTAACCTACTTTGTAGAATACATCAAATACTTCCTGCTTTTCATCGGCGGTAAGCTCGCGTTCTAAAACTTCGTATGATCTTATTGAATAATCTATGAGCATGAAAAGCACATCGCGATAAGCCCAGTCTGGTATTTGAGCACCTCTGCTTTGTTCTACGCCTTTATGGATTGCGGTTATGCGATCTATGGCCTGTATGGCTTCGTCGTATTCCGAAAAGATAATTTGCCGCGCATAAGCTACGGTTGAGAACAGACGGCCCAATGGATCAGCCGGGAGTTTACCGGTGTAGTAAAGCCAATCTACAGCCTTATTGAGTGCGAACTCAGCCGATGCTCCGGCGAAGATGAAAAGGATGGTGTCGCCATTGCCCCATATTTGGCGGACTATTGAATGGGGTGCTACAAAGTGTTTCATAATGCGGGTTGGGTTGTTGGGTTTAACATTTCTACGGCCAATACAATGAGCATACCGAGTGTGTAGCAAAGCATATCTACCCAGGTAAAATAGCTGCCTAAAAGGACGTGTGCCAGTCGCGATTGTCGCATACCGAGATGATCGACGAGGTGAAAGTATTGGCTTATCTCGATCAGGTAACAGAATAGCAGTACGTAAATGGCCGTTTTGAGTACCGGGGTATTGATGAAGCTTTTAACGGTACAATAAACCAGTATAGCCGCCAACAGATCGCCAATGTAAGGGCGAATAATAGTATCGTGAACGTAAGTTGCTATGTATACTTCGATGAGGAAGATGGCAATAGCCGCGTATCTGTATTTGTTCATATTAAAAGTACTTTGAGTTACAAAGTAATGGATTTATAATTGGATTTGCAAGAGGGGGTGAATGATGTATTGATAAACCCGGGTGTATTTGCTATGTTTATGATACTGAATGACAATTTTATATGACGTTTAATTATCTGTCGAAGCATAGGTCGGTACTTATTTATGGGGCTTCGCTGGCTGCTTTGTTGTTTTTGATGAAGTGGCTGGAATGGCATTTTATTATTGTGAATTATGCTTTTGAACTTTACGCGGGTTTTATAGCTGTTATTTTTACCGGATTAGGTATTTGGCTTGCGCTAAAACTGAGCAAACCCAAAACCACGATTGTGACGGTAGAAAAGGAACTGCTGATTAGCAGCGATACCTTTATTTTGAATGAAGCCGCGCTAACCGAAACCGGACTGAGCCGACGTGAACTGGAAGTGCTGCAATTGATGGCCGGGGGATTGAGTAACCAGGAGATCGCGGAAAAGTTATTTGTATCGTTAAACACGATTAAAACGCATTCATCTAACGTGTTTGAAAAACTGGAGGTGCAACGCCGTACCCAGGCTGTGGAAAAGGCTAAACGATTAAGCTTAATACCATAGTACTTAAGCATGAAACAGCCATTTATATTCAAAATCACCCTAAAGTATGAGGGTTTACAAATACTAAAACTACAATTTTGAGCCATACTTAAATTTAAAAACATGAAAAGAACTGTACTTGTATTTGGATTGATCTCGGGACTGATCGTTTCGGTATGGATGGTGGCCTCTATGGCCTGGTTTCACTATGTTGAAAATTGCCAGGGCAGTATGGTGCTGGGTTACGCGGGCATGCTTTTGGCGTTCTCGTTTGTATTTGTTGGGGTTAAGAGTTATCGCGATAAGCATAATGGCGGCGTAATTAGTTTTGGCAAGGCTTTTCAAATGGGTCTGTATATCAGCCTGATCGCTTCTACCTTGTATGTAATTAGCTGGCTGGTAGATTACTATGTGTTTATTCCGGATTTTATGGATAAATATGGTGCCCAGATGTTAAAACAGGCACAAAGCAGCGGAGCTTCGGCAGCTGAACTGAGCAAAAAAGCCGCCGAAGTCGCCAGTATGAAAGCGATGTACAAAAGCCCCATAATGGTTGTGCTGTATACTTACATGGAGCCATTCCCGGTTGGGTTGATCGTTTCGCTGGTTACAGCTTTGGTGTTGAAGCGGAAGGCTACGGGTGGAGCGGCTGTCATGGCTTAATAGGTCTGGTTGTTAGGGTACATAGGTAAGTTGATCAAAGGAGGAGGGATGGATATCCCCATATCGTAATCTAATTTCAAACTTGCTTGCTTTATCAAGGGTAAATTATCTAATTTTAGCATTATGACTAAAGAGGGTAAAACCAGGGGTAAGCGTAAAATATTTGTGTTAGATACGTCGGTTATATTGTACGATCATAACGCCTTCCAAAATTTTCAGGAGCATGATGTTGCGGTGCCGATACAGGTACTCGAAGAATTGGATAACATGAAGAACGGGAACGATACCCGTAATTTTGAGGCCCGGAGCTTTATCAGGCTGATAGATGAGTTTTCGAAGAATAACCTCATCAGTCATTGGTTGCCATTGAATGGCATTAATAAAGGGCATTTTAAGATCGTTGTTGATAAAAAGACCGATACCGATGCCGAAGAAATATTTGGCGATGATAAGGTTGACCACCGGATATTGAACGCCGCCCTGAGTTTGCAGCATGAGAACCCGGATAAGAAGGTGATCCTGGTATCTAAGGATATTTGCCTGCGCCTGAAAGCCAAATCGCTTGATCTGCATGCGGAGGATTATGAAACCGGCAAGATCAAAAACCTGGACGAACTTTATACCGGCAAAGCCATTGTAAATAAAGTGCCCGATACAGTGCTTACCCAGTTTTCTAAATCGGGTACGCTGAGTGCTGAGGAATTGGAGCTGGGTAATTTTCAAAACAATCACTTTTATATTTTGCATGGTAAGCGTAAATCTGTCCCGGCGTTTTATAATGGAGAGAGCGGGCAGTTGGAAGAAGTTATTGAACAACCGGTATTCAATATCAGTCCGCGTAATATGGAGCAATCTTTTGCAATACATGCCTTGCTGAACCCTAATATCAAGCTGGTAAGCATACAAGGCAACGCGGGTACAGGTAAAACCCTGCTGGCTTTGGCGAGCGCCTTAGAACAACGGAAAGACTTTAGGCAGATCTTTGTTACCCGGCCAATTATTCCGTTGAGCAATAAGGATATTGGCTTTTTACCGGGCGATGTGAAATCGAAAATAGACCCTTATATGGCGCCTATTTGGGATAACCTCAAATTTATTAAAGACCAGTTTAGCGAGGATGAAAAGATGCAAGCCAAGTTGGACGAGATGGTAGCCAACGATAAAATAGCCATATCGCCTTTAGCCTTTATCCGCGGACGAACTTTAACCAAGATCTTCTTCATTGTTGACGAGGCCCAAAATTTAACGCCACACGAGGTTAAAACCATAATATCCAGAGCGGGCGAAAATACCAAGATCGTTTTTACCGGTGATATTTACCAGATAGATACGCCTTATTTGGATGCGGAAAGTAATGGCTTATCGTACCTGATTGATAAGGCAAAGAATCATCCGCTGTACGCGCATATTACCTTGCAGAAAGGCGAGAGGAGCGAGCTGGCTAATTTGGCTAACGATTTGTTATAAGCGGTTTACTTAACGGCAGGCAACTGAATATAGAACGTAGTTCCCTTGCCGGGCTGGCTCTCGAACCAAATTTTGCCTTTGTGCATCTCCACTATTTTTTTGGAGATAGATAAGCCCAAACCAAAAGGCTGTTCGCCATTGGTGCCTGCCTTTTTTGCCGGGGTAAACATCTCAAACACGGTTTCTTTATCCTTATCGGGGATGCCAATTCCGCTATCGGCTACAGCCATCAAAATATCGCTGCCCTTTGGTTTGATGCTCACGTTTATGATGCTACCGCTATGGCTGAATTTGATGGCGTTAACAATGAGGTTGTTAAATACACGCCACATTTTTTCGTGATTAATGTTAGCCATAAGCGGCGCCTCGTCAAACTCGAAAATGATCTGCTGCTCTTTACTACTGGCCTTAAACTGCAATAACTCTACCGAATCAAACAACAGCGAACGCAGGTTTACCACCTCGGTTTTCATTTGCTCATCATCGTTGGAGAGGCCCGATTTCAGTAACTCGTTTATCATTTCCATAGAATGTAAACCTGTTGATTCTATCAGTTTAAGCATGTGGCGGCTATCCTCCGTAAGGTCATCATCAATCATTAGCATACTGGCAATACCTGTCATCCCCGATAAGGGGTTAATAATATCGTGAGCCATTACACGCATAATGCGGATGTAGTTTTTATTTACCCGTTCAAGTTCGTCCAGCGTAAGCTGCAATTGTTGGTTGCGCAAATTGGCTTCGGCGTGGTTTTTCTTGGTGCGCACCAGGTTGCGGTTAATGAGCAGCATAATAGCGAAAAGCAAAATGAACACTGTACTAATACCCACCAGGTAAATCATCTTCAGCTTATCCTGCTGTTGCAGATCCAATAGCGATTGCCTTTGGGTGATGCTGGAAAACTCGCGGCTAACATCAAGGCGGTATAACTTGTTGGCGCTGTTATCTAAAGAATCTTTGAGGGCAATATATTTGTTGCTGACCAGGTAAGCCTCGGCAGGCTTTTTAACGGCGAACAGGTATTCGGCGTATGATTTGTACCATCTGAGTTGCAATCCCCTGTTGTCTTTAGCGTACTTCTCAAGTAATTGTTTGCTCAGGGCGAAGTATTTGCCAACCTTATTAATTTCGCCCTTTTTTAAATAGAGTTCGGCCAATTTGATGTAGGGCGGTATCATCATGCCATCAATATTAACTATCGGGATACTGGTAGCCTTAAGTAAATAATCTTCGGCTATAGAAAGCTCACCCTTTTTTAAATTTACGCCACCCAAATTATCATAACATACAATGCGCGCGGCATCAATACTGCGTTTGTTAATTAAGTGCTCCTTTTCAGTTTGGTTGATCAGGTTCAGATCGGTTTTGTAATAATACAACGCGCTATCCAAATTGCCTGATAGATGAAAAGCAAAACCCGTATTGTTGAGCCTGGCCTGCTTTTCGAAAAATATTTTTTGAGCCGAATACATTGAATTGCAATTAAGCAATTGCCTGTAACTCAAACTCCAATATTCCGACGCACCCACAAAATTCCGTTGGGAATAATAAATGTCACCTATTCTTTGAGATACAGCACCATTATCACATTCACCACTCGGCGTGGCCTTTTTAGCTTGATAGTAATAATCGAGCGCCAGTATATATTTTTTGGCACGTACACATGCACTTCCTTTAGTAATTAAGCATTGCTGGTATTGAGCCGGGTATTTAGCTTTAATGCCATCGGTTTTAAAAAGGGCCATAGCGCTATCGGCAAACATCATCACGGTGTCGGCACTGTTCTGGTTTAACTCCGATCGTAAACAGTAATAGGTGATTAATGCCGGGTCGGTATTTTTTATTTTATGGCGGGCATCCAGAATTAACCGCTTGCCTTTCTCATAGTCGCGTGCAATAATGGTACTATCGCCAATGTGCAACTGCCGGGCAGTCTCCTTATTTACAGTATCGCTTTTTGAATTACAAGCCGCCAGAAAAGAAATGGCAGCCGCCGTTATAAATAGCCCAAAGTAAGCTTTAAACTGTAGGTGATTGTGATATAATAGAAAAAATTTTATGCGCGACATTCCGAATACCACAAATTTAACTCAAATAGACTAAAGTTATACTTAAAAGTTTAAAATAACCGTGGGGAGGTATGGGGCTATGATAAATATCATACCTGTTCTATCCTTTACATAAATAACCAAAATAACAAATTATGGGTATTTATGGGTGTTTAACAATATAAATCATCAGGCAACCTTCTTCCTCACAACCTCAATAAACTTCATTTTTTCAATCAAACATAAATCACTATAATTTCGTTCCGGTACGCCCAGCCGTTTAAACTCCCCATCCAGTTCCAAATGGATCTGCACCTGATGATCAATCCCATCCTCCACTGCCGCCTCAGCTCTCGCCCTCAAACTCTCAGCCTTACTGTAATCACCCGCCTCATACAAACGCATCCGTGCCATATTCTCCTCCACACTCTCTTCCAAATCAAACCGGAATATCTTCCTCACCGCACCATAAGGTATCCCCGCCCCATCACAAAGCACCTCACCATCCTCACCAACCGGCACATATTCTTCCTGCTTCAAACTACCCTCATCTTGCTTTACGCTTTCAGCTTTATGCGCTAAGCTAACCTCATCCTGATTCTTGCATCCTGATTCTTGAGTCTGTTCCAAACCTCCCTCTTGATTATTGCATCCTGATTCTTGAGTCTCTTTCAAAGTCTTCATCTCCTCATCCTCAAATCCCTCAAACCACTCATTCCTGTTCATCTCATACTCACTCATATATTGGTAAACCACCTCACGCTTCATCACTTCCGGTTTATACATACCAATATGCTTGGCTATCTTATCAAGCGCCGCCAGCTTATTATACATCCTGAATTTTACCATTCCACCCGTCGCCGTCGATCCACTGCCCGCGTCGCCCACACTAACACTCCAAAGTGCAGCCTTGGCATCATCGGCAATTTCATGCATTGCTTTCATATCTCCGTTGCTATCAAAATAATCCGCCATATTGCCAAAAGCTATTTTGCCCAGTTCCTCCAAAACCCGGTCTGCGCTAAACTTAGCTTTGGCGCTCCTGTCCTCCATCCGGCTCTTCAAATACATCTGTATTTTAGGCATCAGCATCACCTGCCCGTTCAGGGCTACGCTTCGCGCATAGCCAGCCACCAGCGCCGCCCGCGTAGCGTTCATATCTGTTAAATATTCATCACAAAAAACTTGCTGTTTCGGAGTTAAAAACTCCTGTAAATAAGTACTCATATCATTATTGGTTTAAAAATTTACGAAAAGAAAAACGTGGCGATTAGCACAAAGCGAAAAGCAAAAGCGCGCAGGGTGTCATACTGAGGCACTCGAAGTACGGAGCGCAAACGCAATCTACGCGCGACTAACCAACCAAAAGCGTTGGCCAAAGGGGCTATTCCCCAAACTCAATCGGTTTGAGTTTAATACAAATATACGTAAATGTCTAATTATAAACAAGTTAATAACAAAAATTACCACAGTAACCAAGTTAATTTTTGATTCTACATGTTAATAATATAGATTAGTGGCAACTCATCCCAAAGTTGCTCAAATCCCAAAATAACAATAGTGTTATGCTGGTTTACAGGTAATTCAATTAATAACGATGATGAATATAACAGAAACTATAAAAAAAGCAATTTCAACAGAAATTCTATGGAGTAATAGTGAGTTTTATGGTTTTATAGAATGTCTTGAAAAAGGTAATTTAAAAATCGATTTTTCTAAAGAGGATGATGAGATGTGGGCACAGGTAACTTTTAAGAATGCAATAATCGCGTATGTATGGAAAAAAAGTCCTTTAGTGTTTATAAGAACAGATCATTTTAAATCAATGGGAATCCTCGTAGAAAAGGAGTTTAGTTATATTCAGATAATAGTAATTGACGATCTAAATGCCAATATTCTATCTTTGGATCCAGACAAAAGTCTTACGGATCGAATTCGGTTTGTATTTGATTCTAAATTATTTTCCGCAAACGATTTCTGGTTTTATAATCTAACATAAACATTTACAGCAATATTTGGGAGATATTTCGCTATCCCCCCACGCTCCCCCGCTACCGCAAGCGTCTCGCTTGTGCGTACATAGGCAGATCAAACAACATTCACAGACCCCGCCCGTTCAGGCGTCCACGTCTAAACACCAACAGTTGTAAGCGTCCACGCTTACAACGCAAAAAGCCCAACATAAAATGCCAGACTCTTAAATATGCTAATCAAAAACTCCCCCTTCAGGGGGCAGGGGGGCTCTACTTTATCCCGTAATGATCGTTCATCAATTTCTCAAACAAGCCACCCGGTAAAATAGCTTTAAGCGTAGGCACAATAGTTTGGCCAACCTGCCCAACCAAATACCTGTGTTTAGGGCTCGACGCGTCAACTATCTTACACAAAGCCTTAGCTAACGAAGCCGGATCTGGCGCAATGCTTTCATCCTTTTCCATAGCGGCAACGGCGGCGTTGTATTCGGTTTCTAAGGCGTCGTTCTTTATCCCGAAAGGTATTTTGCTACGGTTAGCGCTAAAGTCCGATTTAAAATCACCGGGGTTGATCAGCGTGATCTTCACACCCGTGTTGCGCAGCTCCATCCGCAAACTTTGCGAATAACCCTCAATAGCGTATTTCGATGCGCTGTACATACTTTGATAAGGCAAACCAAACAAACCCGCTAACGAACTGATATTAACAATAAGGCCTTGTTTCTTTTCTATCATGCCGGGCAATACCGCGCCGCACATCCGTACCACACCGAAGAAGTTAACCTCAAATTGTTGCTTGGCACTTTCAACAGGCATAGCATAAGCCGGGCCCGCAACCCCATTACCGGCATTGTTAACCAGCACATCCAGTTTGCCTTCGACCTTAATAATGGTATCAATGGCCGCTTTTACCGATGCATCGTCGGTAACATCTAATTGTATGGGTTTAAAGGCTACACCGCTCAGGCGTTTCAAATCGCGCGCCGAACCGTATACCGTGTGCCCTTTAGCTTGTAACGCGTTAGCGCAAGCCAATCCTATACCAGATGAAGCGCCCGTTACCAATATTACTTTTTTCATGTGTTTACTTGAGATACTTAAATTGTTGATCAGTGGTTAGATGTAATTCGAAGCGTAAAGATGCAAATTAATCAATAAGCTAAAAATTTGTTTTGCTAATTTGTGAATCAGGTAATTGTAATACAATACTCAGCCGTTAATTTTAATCCGTATTTAATAATATATCCATTTTATTCACCCAAATATTCGCCCTTTACACTCATCTGTTTAAATTTGACTTATGATACCTCTGGCAGATTCCTTTTCCGCGCTAAGCAAGCAGTTTACAGGTGAGTTGTTTTTTGATGATTCTACCCTTCACGAAGCTCAAAAGCGTGTTTACTCAACCGATGCTTCTGTTTACCAGGAAAAGCCCGTAGCAGTTGCCCTGCCCAAAACAGAGGCCGATATCAGTCTGCTCATCAAATTTGCCAACCAGCACAAAATAACCCTGATACCCCGCGCCGCCGGAACATCATTAGCCGGACAAGTTGTAGGCAACGGCATCGTGGTCGATATCTCCAAATACTTCAAACAAGTACTCCAAATAAACGCCGAAGAAAAGTGGGTAAGGGTACAACCCGGCATCGTGCGCGATGACCTAAACGCCATCCTCCGCCCATACAAATTGATGTTCGGCCCCGAAACCTCAACATCAAGCCGCGCCATGGTAGGCGGTATGATAGGCAATAACTCATCGGGCCTCCACTCCATATCCTGGGGCGATACCCGCGATCATTTGCTTGAAGCTAAGGTGTTTTTAAGTGATGGCGAAACGGTAGAATTGAAAGCCCTAACCAGCGATGAACTTCAGCAAAAGCTACAACTCAATACTTTAGAAGGTAATATTTATCGCGAAGTTAATCAGTTAGTTAACAACGAGGATAACGTAGCGCTCATCAATCAAAACTATCCTAAAAAATCGCTTACCCGCCGCAACACAGGTTACGCCTTAGATTTTTTGATTGACGATAAACCTGGCAGGCCATTCAACTTTTGCAAGCTCCTTGCGGGATCAGAAGGTACACTCGCTTTTGTAACCGAAGCCAAGCTGAACCTGCTACCGCTGCCACCAGCAATTGATAAACTGGTTTGCATCCATTTCACAACTTTGCAGGAAGCCCTCCACGCCAATCTCATCATCCTCAAACACAAACCGCTCGCTTCCGAACTGGTAGATAAATACATAATGGACTTTACCAAAGGCCATCCAACCTATCAGCACAATCGCTTTTTTATCGAGGGTGAACCCGAAGCCTTACTCATGGCCGAGTTTATGGGCGATGATGTTAACGAGCTCAACCAGCGCGCCGAAGCCTTAATTGCCGACCTGAAAGCCGCCGGTTTAGGGTATGCCTACCCCGTACTCAGCGGCCACGAAGCCAAATTAGCCTGGGATGTGCGCAAGGCAGGTTTAGGATTGATCCGCAACCTTCCCGGCGATAAGCAACCCGTAAACCTGATAGAAGATTGCGCCGTATCGCCCGAAGATCTGCCCGCTTACATAGCCGATGTTCAGGCGCTTTTAAAGCGACATGATCTGCATGCCTCATACTACGCCCATGCCGGCGCAGGGGAGTTGCACGTAGAGCCGATGATCGATCTTAAAACTACCGATGGCGTGGCCCTTTTCCGCACTGTGCTTAAAGAAACCGCCGTGCTGGTTAAAAAGTACAATGGCTCCTTAAGCGGTGAGCATGGCGATGGCCGCCTGCGTGGCGAGTTTATCCCCTTTATGATGGGCGAGGAGGTATACGGCCTTTTCAAACAGATCAAAAATTGCTTTGATCCTAACCACATCTTCAACGCTGGCAAAATTGTAGATACCCCGGCCATGAACACCCATCTGCGATACGAGCCGCGGCACAAAGGCAAAATCATCCCCACCATCTTCGATTTCTCCAAACAGGAAGGTATCCTGCGCCTTACCGAAAAATGCTCCGGCTCCGGCGATTGCCGCAAAACCGAAGTAACAGGCGGTACCATGTGCCCATCCTACATGGCTACTTTGCAGGAGAAGGATACCACCCGCGCCCGTGCCAACATCCTGCGCCAGTTCCTCAGCACATCCGAAAAGGAAAACCCTTACGATGAGCAGGAAATTAAAGAGGTAATGGATCTGTGCCTGAGCTGCAAAGGCTGCAAATCCGAATGCCCATCAAGCGTAGATGTAGCCAAAATGAAAGCCGAATTTCTGCAACATTATTACGATGCCAACGGCGTGCCGCTCCGCACCCGCATGATAGGCAATTTTACCAAAATGCAGCAACTGGCATCTTACATGCCGCTAATATATAACGCCGTCATCACAACGCCGTTCACAGGCAACATCATCAAAAAAATAGCCGGTTTCGCGCCCAAGCGTTCATTACCACAAGTAGGCAAACAAACCCTGCGCAGTTGGAAAAAAGCCTGGGACAAGCAACAAACACCAAACACCACATCGCCAATAGTCTATCTATTTTGCGACGAGTTTACCAACTACAACGATGTTGAAATAGGTAAAACCACCATCAGGCTCTTAACCGCGTTGGGTTACCAGGTTCGTATTCCTCAACATCAGGAAAGTGGCCGTACCTACCTGTCTAAAGGCATGCTCCGCAAAGCCAAACAAATAGCAGAGCAAAACATCAGCCTTCTCGCCGAAATCATCACACCCGAAACCCCCTTAATCGGCATCGAGCCATCCGCCATATTAACCTTCCGGGATGAATACCCCGATCTGGCCCCGCCCGAATTACAAGCCAGAGCCTTAGCGTTAGCCAAAAACTCCTTCATGCTCGAAGAGTTTATCCTGCGCGAAATGGGTCAAAAACGTATCATCGAGCAGCAGTTCACAACAGAGGCTCAAACCATTAAGCTGCATGGCCATTGCTATCAAAAAGCGCTTAATGCTTTACAGCCAACCCAAACGGTATTAACCCTGCCCAAAAACTACACCGTAGAAACCATCCCATCCGGCTGTTGCGGAATGGCAGGTTCTTTCGGTTACGAGCAGGAACATTACGATGTATCCATGAAGATAGGAGAGTTGGTGCTTTTCCCACATGTACGCGCCGCCGCTCAAAACACCATCATAGCCGCCGCCGGTACCAGTTGCCGCCATCAGATCAAAGACGGCACAGCCGTAAAAGCCCTGCACCCCGCCGAAATTTTATGGGATGCCCTGTTAAATAAGAATATCTAACCGCTACATTATATATAAAAGCCCATGTCAAACATCAGCCTCATCATCGAAGAACGTCCGCGTAATATTGGTAATTTTATGGTAGGCAGGCTGTTGCCCTTTAAGGATAAGCGCATGGTTGGCCCCTTCATCTTTATCGATCACATGGGTCCCGCGCAAATGAAACCCGGCCAAAACATGGATATCCCGCCGCACCCACATATCGGCCTCTCAACACTAACCTACCTGTTCGAGGGTAACATCGTCCACAAAGACAGCCTCGGCACCGAGGTAGAGATCAAACCCGGACAAGTCAACTGGATGACCGCCGGCAAAGGCATAGCCCACTCCGAACGTACCCCCGCATACCTGCGCCAAGCCGAAAAAAGCCTTCACGGCTTACAGATCTGGGTGGCCCTGCCAAAACATCTCGAAGAAATAGAACCAACCTTCCACCACTCCGATACCGCCGATCTGCCAACCTGGGATCAGGATGGGATAGCCTACACGCTCATCGCGGGCAGCATTATGGGCAAAACATCGCCCGTACCGGTTTACAGCCCATTATACTTTCTGCAACTCAAAAATACCTCCCGCCAAACGGTAAAAATAGGAGCGGAGCTATACGGCGAAGCAGGCTTGTACATTTTAGATGGCAGCATTGAAAGCGAAGGCGAAATCTTCCAACCCAAAGAGCTACTGGTAGCCAAAAACAATCAACTCTGCGAGTTCACCATGAACGAGAACACCACCATCTACTTCTTCGGCGGCGAGCCTTTCCCCGAAGAGCGTTTCATCTACTGGAATTTCGTAGCATCCGATTACCAGCGCATAGAGCAAGCCAAACAACAATGGCTCGACCAAAAATTCGCCCCCGTTCCCGGCGAAACCGACTTTGTACCCTTACCGGGAGAAAGCGATCATTTGAAGCACCGCACATAAACAATAAATTAAAAAGGTATTGGCCTCGTGCGATTCCCTCCCAACGGGAGGGTGTAGGGAGGGGTTTATACGTGCTGCAAACGTTTATTAAAAAGATTTTAATTTTCTTTAATAATGCCAACTTGCCCCATCGGGGCTACCCCTCAACTGAAGATACTTACTTGTATTAAAATCAACACGTTAACGCCATAACTCATATACGAATTTTTTAAATATTTCGTTAATGATATGTTAATTTATAAAAAAATTGATGTAACTGTAGCAAACACATCATCACTTACGTATTCGTAATATATCTAACATTAACATTTATAAAAACATGAAAAACTTACAACAAATTAGGACAGGGCGGGCAGGCATTATCGGGATGATTTGTTTGCTGGCCGCAGCATTCTCTTCGTGCAGCAAGGTACACAATGATGATATTGTAGTAACGCCATCAGCTTTAATATCCGTAGTTGATGCATGCCCCGATGCCGGTTCTCTTGATTTCTTTTTGGATAACAACATGGCCAACACTAATCCCATAGTTTATGGTAACGGCCTTGATTACCTGCGTGCCTACACCGGCAAACGCACCGCCACATTTTATGTAAGCGGCACATCGCAAAAAATTAAAACAGATACCATGACATTAAAAGACGGTAAATTCTACACCCTCTTCCTGTCAAACGTAGCCAGTAAGGCCGATTATTTATTAACTATCGATACCCTCACAAACCCAGGTACAACCAACACACAAATCAGATTGGTAAACTTGAGCCCCGATGCCCCGGCGGTTGATCTGGCTATTCAGGGTGGTGCAACTGTAGCAACCAACAGGGCTTACAGAACCATTTCATCATTTAGCACCATTACACCAAACACCTACACGCTCGAGGTTAGGCAAAAAGGTACTACCACAGTTTTGGCCAGCATACCCGGAGTAAAATTGTATGGCGCATCACTTTATACCGTATGGTTGCAGGGTTCGGCTGCCTCATCTACATTGGCCGCTAAACTACAGCTTAACGCATACTATTATTAAGCAAATATAGCGCTCGTAAAAAGCTACTAATACCCTTTAATAACATTGAGCATAATTGTAATTTTATGCTCAATGTTATTATTATGGAAGATTCCCAATTATCAGGTAATATAAACCAGCAGCCCACCCAAAAGCCCGTGATCCTGGGGGCAGGGCAACGCATCAGTGATCAGGATTACAAGGCGGCTATTGCCGATTTAGCTTATGCCGACCAACTCCTCCAAGATCCATCCCCTGAAAATACGGATAATACAGCCCCAGTGAGTACAGTCACATTGATCAAAGAAGTTGCAAACTCGCTCTTAAAATGGACCAAAACTGGTTTCAATGCCGTTACCGAAGAGATTTACCATATCAGGATAGCTGCCTGCAAAACATGCCCTCACTTTGTAAACCCGCCCCATGATAAAGGCCTGCTCTACAAAATTGCCGGTGCCGATGTGCACCACAAATCAACATGCAATTTATGTGGTTGTGTGATCAAAACTAAGGCCCGTTTGCCGCATGATACCTGCCCGGATGCTGATGCTAATAAACCCGGTTTTAACCGTTGGGGAGAGTTGGTTCCTTACAAATAACTCAAACCTCTAGGTTTCTTCCTGTCGTAAGTATAAGGCTTGAATTTTTCTTCGGCCAGTTCACAACTTGCCGATATTGCCGTACAAATAACATTGCCAAATATGGTAGCAATGGCTGTATCAGCCGCGTCTCGCCCGGTTGCTATTTTAACCATCCCGTTAAGCGGGGCTAATTTAGTAGCATCAAATAATATCCATTGATCGCCCAAAAAAGCCTCAAAGCAAGCGTGGAAATCAGGCGGATTTAATTGGTACGAGTAACCCGTAAAATACCTTGCCGGGATAGATAATGCCCTGCATAAAGCGATACCCAAATGTGCAAAATCGCGGCAAACGCCCGCTTGCTCAGTAACAGTATCATAAGCCGATGTTTCCGAATTGGTCGATCCGCTTAAATATTCAACATTATCATATATCCAGTTGGTAAGCGCCAGCACCTTTTCAAACGAGTTCTCTATCTTGCCAAAACGGCTGTTGGCAAAACGGAATAACTTGTCCGACTGGCAATACCTGCTTGGCGATAAATAGGGCAGTACCGATGGCTGTAACTGCATCACCGGCACGTCATTAAGTGAATGTCCCGCTATCTTTTTAAACGAAGTATCTATCAGCGCGTTATAATCAATATTTACAATACAAGGCTCCGTAACTTCAAAACGCACATAGCGGTTTTCGCCCTGCACAGGTATTAATTCTTCAGCTTTAAAATAAGGCTCCATCATAAAACTCTCCTGCAACACAGTTTGTGCCGCCGAGCGTATCGCATGAATATTCAGAATAATGGTTGATGCCTCTCTTACATCATAGGTCAGCTTTCCTGATACGTTGAACTTCATGCTTTTTTGCGTTTTTTAACCGGTTTCCCAAGTTTATCAAACGCAGAATTCATCCAGGTGTTTGAAATGCTTTTCAACGCCGTTTTCAACTGCTTATCCCATTGCGCCGAAACTTTCTCCAAATCTTCTTCCTCGTAATGTTGCTCAACCATGTTAAAGCTATCAGCCTTATAAAGTGCCACATCTATCGGGAAATCAACATCCGCCGCGCTTATCCGGGTAGAGTCAAAAGATAAAAAACCCGCCTTTAACGCCAGCTTTAAACTGGTTTCGTTATTCAAAATGCGGTTCAAAATAGCCTTGCCCTGCGCCGCGTTACCAATAATTACATACGGTGCGCCGTGCCCTAGTTCAACCCAGTTACCTTCCGGATAAAGCAAAAATAACTTATGTTCTTCATCTTCGCGTAATTGGCCGCCGATGATTGTGTTCAGATTAAACTTAAAGCCACCTTTCTCTAATGCCTCCTTATCCTCATCAGCCGCGCGTTTCACCTGTTCGCCAAAGGCATTAACGGCCTGGTATAGCTTGGTAAAATCATCAAAGTTATCATCCATCACCTCGTTAAAGTAAACAATGGCCTTATCCCTTACAGATCGTAACCCGCTCGTCATAATAAACATCGAGCAATTATCTTTTTGGTAGGTGAATATCTTTTTCTTGGTAGTAACATCATTGCCCGATGTGATGCGTGTATCAGCAACAGCAACCAACCCTTTTTTTACCTTGATGCCTAAACAGTAAGTCATAATAAATCCGTATTCGTAAAGCTAAATTAAGCGCTGCAAAGTAAATTAATAAAATGGATTTTGCGGCTAAGTAGCATCCTGTTTATAAAAATATTCTATACCTTTAATATCAATCACATACACCAAACCATGAAAACCATTCTATCGCTTGCGCTGATCTTCATATCCACCTTCGCTTTCTCACAGATCCCCGAGCCGCTCAAAGATACCTACGTAAACGATTTTGCACACGTACTAAGCCCCGCTCAGGTAAGTTCGTTAAACCAAAGCATAGCCGGTATTGAAAAAGCGAGCGGCGTACAGTTCGCCATTATATTGATCAATAACCTGCCGAAAGATAATACGATTGAAGATTACACCTTGCTCATATCCCGCAAATGGCACGTAGGTAACAATAAAAACGGATTGGTTTACGTAGCCGCCATTCAGCAACACAAGCAACGCCTCGAAAAAGCATCCGGCTTAGATACCATATTCACTTCGCAAAAAAGTGACGAGATTCTGTCGGCCATCAAGCCATCCTTCAAAAGCAAAGATTACTATGGCGGCCTGCAAGTACTGATAGGGCAGGTAGGCACCACCTTAAGCGGGGTATCCACCCAGCCCGAACAGCAAACGCAAGCTGTACAAACCCAACAACAGCAACCCGAACAGGCAGGCCAGCCAAATGATAGCAGCGATGCCATAACCATTTTTGGATTCATAGCAGCCTCAGTATTGATCCTGATCATTTGGGTAGCCATCAGGTCATCCATCCGTCGTAACCGCCGGAATAATTATAATAACAGCCAGGGGCCCAACAATATCCACATTCACCAAAACCATTCCAGCTCCGATGGATTTGTTAACGGAGCTTTATTAGGAGCCATGGGCGCATTGGTAGTTAACGAAATTCTCGACGATTCCTCCGGTCAGCAGGTATATGATGATGATAATGATGACGTCGATCCCCACACCATTAACACTAACGATAATGACTCGGGCGGTAGCTGGGGCGATTGGGGTTCGGGCGGCGATTCATCATCAGACAGTGGCTTTTCCAGCGACGATTCAAGCAGCGGCAGCTCGTCCGACTGGTAGATCCCAATTCCCATTGTCATTTGGAAAAATAAAACTTCCCGGCCTATAAATGCGTATTAACAAGTAAAAAAAAGCGGCGGCTTTGCGCGATTCCCTCCCAACGGGAGGGTGTAGGGAGGGGTTTCTGCGATATGCACATAACAATAACAGAAAATCTTTTAATTTATTTCCTTCCGGATAACGCCTGCTTTGGCAACCCCTTTGCTAAACCCAACGTAATTTAACATGGAGACTCTGCCTAACCAGAGCTTATAACAATGAATTATCTAAAGCATCCATCTATTAAAAACATTAGCTACCTGCTCATCTGTTTACTTGCCGTAAGCCTGTTGGCCTTTGCCGCCGCCGCAAACTGGAAAGTAAAAGGCAATTACGAGGTAAAGTTTGAAAACGGCGCCATACACGGCACATTCACCGGCTTAAAAACCGACATAGAATTTGATAAGGCTCATCCCGAACAAGCCAAAATTTCGGCCACAATTGATGCCAGCAGTTTAAGTACCGGCTTCTTCATCAAAACCAGCCATGCCAAAGATGCAATTGATGCCGAAAAGTATCCAACCATCTCGTTCACGTCAACATCGGTAAGCAAAAGCGGAAACGCCTTTCAGGCAGCCGGTAAACTAACCTTAAAAGGCGTAACCAAACCTGTAACCATCCATTTTACCTTTGATGATAAAGGCAACGAAGGCACCTTTAAAGGCGACTTTAAGATCATCCCGAAAGACTTCAACATCACCAGAAACGGCACCCCCGATAACCTCACCATAACCCTAACCGTTCCGGTATCAAAATCCTGATCCAAATATGGAATACAAAAATGCCCGGCACTTCAAAAAGTACCGGGCATTTTTATTTTATTTTTTTATTTCGGCTTATAGTTTAAACCCATAAGCCACCCGTAATGCAACAATACCATAATTGTTTCCATCTCCGGTTAAACTCTCGTAATGCAGCGCGTAATCCCAATGCTCAGTAGCATAACCTATCGCCGGGGATAACAACAGTTTCTTTTGGCCGCCATCAAAACCATGCTCAGTAACCTCAACACCAATACCGCCTTCGGCGCCAAAATATATATTGGGTACAAAAAAGTATTTAATACCAGCCTTAACCGGGCCAACACCATAACTATTGTAGGGCGTGCTGGTTCCAGGAATGTTTTCCATAAAAAAGTGGTAACCGCCGGTAGTAAAGGTAAGTGCCAAATCGTTGGTTAGGCCATATTGCAGGCGCACTGTACCGCCTAAATTAAATACGGCATAAGGTGTTGCTCCACCGGTTGGCTTACCGGCTTCGATCCCTAAGCTTAACGCGAATTTTTGTGCCGTAATAGTTTGGGCATTAGCCTGCGTTGTAAAAAACAGGGCCGCGCCGGCAAACGTTGCAGTTATCAGTTTTGATAAAGTCTTCATTGTGTTGTGTGGTTTTTTAGTTAAACAATAATTAATTGTTATTACCGTCACACAATCAAAATGGTTGCCTGTGATATTATTTTAAGCTAATATTATAAACTAAAGCACATTTACAAACTCATCGCCTCAATTTTATCAGCAATTAAATACAGCACTTCTTCATCCAGTATCCCGGGGTTTTTACAAACGTGTAAATAACGCTGGTTATCAGGCTCAAAGCCAACAACAAATTCCCCGTCTCTAAATGCCTCAAATTTGCAATGCTCACTTTCGTGATGAACATAGTCGGTTACCTCAAAAGTGAGTATTTGCTTATCCTTCTCAATACTGATCTTGATATTATCCATCTCGCTAAATTTTATTAATATTAATCAAACCAACACCTGCGCGTATTGTTGATTAAAATGAATTAATTATTAATTACCCTGTACACTTGGGCCAGTGATGATCCGCATGGCTTAAGCCATGCGGATATCCAGAGCATAGGCGAACAAATCAATAACACCTAGGCCCAAATACAGGCATATCACCACCCGATTGAAAATTTCTCGTTTTGAAACACAACCACTTATAAATTTCTTTAATTTTTTTGAAATAATTACTTGCAGGTAATCCAATTCTGTCTATATTTGCACTCCCAACAACGAAAGAGGCGTTAAACACTTCAAACTTGAAAGGAAATTGAGATCAATACCAACATCTCAAAACATATGCGAAAGTAGCTCAGTTGGTAGAGCACGACCTTGCCAAGGTCGGGGTCGCGAGTTCGAATCTCGTCTTTCGCTCTAAATTCCCTTTCAAAAGAAGGGTTTTTTTTTACAGGTGAATAACCTGCCCAGATGGTGGAACTGGTAGACACGCAGGACTTAAAATCCTGTTCCCGTAAACGGAGTGCGGGTTCGATTCCCGCTCTGGGTACTCAGAAGAATCGAACATAAAAAGGCTAACATGAAAATGTTGGCCTTTTTTGTTTATTTTAAACCATGTTTTACACATACATCCTGAAATCGAGTAAAAGTGGACGATACTATGTTGGCCACACATCTAACATTGAAGAAAGATTGCATCGGCACAATACTGGCAAAGTAATCGCAACAAAAAATAAAGGCCCATGGGTAGTTGTATACCACGAGAAATATATAACTAAAGCCGAAGCAAATTCCAGAGAACTTTACATTAAATCAATGAAGAGTAGGGCTTTATTGAAAAACTTATTTCTTCCAATATTTATAAATCGGACTTAAAATCCTGTTCCCGTAAACGGAGTGCCCCGATGCGTCGGGGCTCTGGGTACAAAGCCTCGATAGAAGTATCGGGGCTTTGTTGCTTTTACAGCACCAACCATACCGCGTTTAATTTATTTACAAAATTTACATTTTTATTTACAATCCAAATTCGTCTTGCCGAAAAATATCAAAGTAGTTTTGCTGAATAAATTTGACAGACTATCAAAAGTAAAAGAATGCCTTAACGGATCTGATTTATCAGGAGATAGATCTATGTTAATTAAACCTACAAAAAGTATGAAAAAAATCATTTATGTGCTGATCTTACCTCTGGTTGTAGTAAGCGGACTAGTATTTGCTAATCGTGAAATGAAAAATGAAACTTTTAAAAAGTCAACCCCAAAGCCACTCTCTGCTGCTGAAAGGGAAACCGAATTGAAAAAATGGGAGGCTACCCCTGATGGTATAAAGTACAAAAAATGGGAAGCGTCTCCCGAAGGTAAAAAAGTGTATGCCGGTGCTGCTAAAATAAGGAAGCACATTAAGGACTATACCAATATGGAGGGCGTTATAACCTCTCTTTCTCTTCCGTCAGGCTCATTATTAGGTTTCGGAGTGATGGTCAGGATTAATGGTGACGATTATATTCTTAATTTTGGGCCGGAAAAGTCTGACAAGTTTTTTTTGAACTTTAACAATGAATTTCAGCAATTGCATAGCCTGAAAGTTAACGACAAAATAATTATAAGAAGCCGTAGCGTATCGCACGCGCCCAAGTATTCATATCCAATCGTATCGGGCGACTATGTAGAACGAGATAGTAAAATAATTTATGAACGTGGCCCTAGCAAAGGCGGTTGCTAAGATTACCGTCTTCGCGATGCTGATACCAGGGATATATAGGACAACCAAGGTAGATAACGCTCTGGAATACTATTCATTTAAAAGGGCTGTCAGTGGTATCAGTTTTTATTCAATAAACAATTGGATATTTTCCCCGCCGCCTTTTTCGTATAGGCTAAGATTCAGATCTCAGCGGCCCCACGTATCTATAAGTATTAAGAAGCACTCCCGTAGGTGTAGTCTTCGTGCTCACAAAAGCCAGTTCGCATGCGGAGGCTTTGTCCGAAAAGAAGCGTTTGCCCCGGCCCAGTAATACCGGGTATACGATCATGATAACCTCGTCTACCAATCCCTGCTCAAGCAGCACAGACGTTAGCGTCGAACTTCCGCAAACAAGAAGGTCAGGGCCGTCCGTTAACTTAACATCGCGAATACCCGCTACAATGTCCGCGCCTAAGTCCCCAACCGGGCCCCATTCAAGACTGTCCGGCCTGTGAGTTGCAACGTATTTCGTCGCGGCGTTCAAACCGTTCGCCATCGCATTATCCCCAGCCTTTGGCCAAAAGATGGACCAGGCATCGTAGGTAATTCGGCCAAGCAAAAGATCAAAGCCCGTTCCGTATGCTTCGATCAGGCTTTGCAGCCCAGCCGGAGTTCGGTACGGTATCGTCCATCCGGCATGGGCAAAGTTGTCGTCGTTTTCGTGCTGGATCACGCCGTCCAGCGAAATATGCTCAAATATTCTGATCTTTCTCATTTTGTTCTATTGGCTTAATGTTTATACAAAGCTAAAGGAAACGGGGTACGCGCATGAGGGGAAACGTGACAAGTTAAGGGGCAATTTGCGACAATTTGCATTTGTCAAAAGGCGAGGGGAACAATTTAGATAACTTAATCACTCAAAATTCCACCATACATCTTTTTTGGGCGGGTCACCCAAAGTATAAGGCTCCCCGATACGCGGAACGTTTACCTGGATACCTAACTTTTCGGCAGCGGGCAGTAGCTTTTTAATAGGCTCGTTCCAGGGGTGGTCGGCCTCCTCAAATTTGGCCCAGTGGATAGGCTGCAACAAACGGGCCTGCAAATCTACGGCCGCTTGGGCAGCTTGTCCGAGCCACAAATGTGTCCAGGGCCAATTGGGGCTGTATTGGCCACATTCCAGCAACGCCAGGTCAAACGGGCCGTATTGCTCACCTATTTGTTTAAAGTGTGGCCCATAACCACTATCGCCACTGTAAAACAGCCGGTAGCGCTCTGTTTGTATTACGTAAGATGCCCAAAGTGTTTTATTTTCTTCGGTATACCCGCGATTGCTGCGGTGCTGCGCGGGAGTAGCGGTAACCCGGAGGCCACCAGGCAGCGTGACCGATTGGTTCCAATTGAGTTCGATGATCTTTTTAGGATCAAATCCCCAGTACACCAGATCCGAACCTACACCCATCGGTACTACCGCCATTTTGATCTGATTTTTTAATTTTTTTAGCGTGCGGTAATCCAAATGATCATAGTGATCATGCGAAATGATCAGTACATCTATTGGCGGCATATCCATCGCGTGATAATGTGTAGTGCCCGAAAATGCTGTAACTACCCCGGGTACCGGCCCGGCATGGTTGCTAAAAATAGGATCTATAAGTATATTACCCTGCCCGGTTTTGATCAATAATGACGAATGACCAAACCAAACGATGGTTGGTGCCGGCGCAGTCAGGGTTTTCAGATCTGTTTTAACCCATGGCAGGTTATAAGAAGGCCTGATGGTTTCGGGGTGGCTGTGTAACATAAAAAGGAACCGGTTGGGCTTCACTGTTGAGTCAGACCGTTCAGCCAAATTTTCGAACCCACCATTTTTGTAATTAGGCAGGGCCTCCAACCGTACAAGCTCTTCGCCATTCGGGTCTTTACCCAATGATCTTACCAAACCACAACCAGCAATCGCCATCAGCAAAAGCGCGGCCGTCCCCACGCCCAAACAACTCCTTTTCATCCCCTAAAAATGTAAATAACGCTAAGGTTCGCCAATTATTTCACCCATAACGCCGGATGATCGGTCTTTTAATGCTTCGCATTTTGTAATCCGTGCCATTTCATCCTCAAACTTTCCAACGCCTAATCATCCAGCCCCTTGCCGCCCAAAATTTGCGGCATCCATTACTCAACCCTTGCTTCACGTGTTTTAGCCTGTTTAGGTGTCGAAAAATGAAGTAGGTATGCCCTTTGCCTTCCCGGCGTTAATCCTTCAAAAGCAGTTTTCAAAGCAGGTATCGCATCTAATTTAATTTGAAACTCCTCAGCAATGGCAAATTCTGCAGGCTTTTTCAGTGCCACTTTTAAACCCGCTTTTTCTACTTCAATAGCTTCATAAATATAAGCCTTCAGAATGGGGGAGAGCTCGGCTATTTGCTCAATATTAGTAAATCTGATCTGGCGCGCCGCCTGCACATTCTCAGTTTGTTGTATCAGGATACCATGAGTGTTATTTAACAAAGCGCCCTTAAAAAACAAAACCGCGCAGTATTCCTTAAAATCATGTATCAAAACGATGTTGCTTTTCCCAAGCGTGTAGCAGGGGCAGCCCCACTTTAATTCTTCGTTTAATCCACAATCAAGAGCAATCGTTCTCAATCGCTTTAACTCATCCTGCCACTTATTGTCATTATTGAAGTAAAAATCAACTTTCGGATTCATGCGTATGTTATTTAATATCAATTCACACCCTTAACGAGCCACGGAAACCCCTGGCGGCATAGTAAGATTCTGCTCCGTTGTGATAAACAAACACAGTATCGTACCGGCGGTCGCAAAATATGGCCCCGCCCAATTTTCTGATATCAGCAGGCGTTTTTACCCAGCTCGAAGTCTTTGTATCAAAGTTTCCCGTTTGCTGCAAGTCCCGGTATTGTTCTTCAGTTAAAAGCTCAATGCCCATATCTTTTGCCATTTCAATGGCGCTGTTTTCCGGTTTATGTTCTTTTCTCGCCTCCAGCGCTTCGTGATCATAACAAACACTTCTACGCCCCTTAGGGCTTTCTGCCGAACAATCATAAAAAATATATTCGTCAGTCTTTTCGTCATATCCAATAACATCCGGTTCACCTCCGGTGCGTTCCATTTCGTTAAGCGACCATAATTTTTCGCTATTGGCCTCCAGCTTTGTCTGTAGTTTGGCCCATTCAACACTTTGATGGCGTTTCATGTTTTTCTCAAAACGGATTTTCAATGTGCTGAGTAACTGCCCACGTTGATCTGATGCTAATTTCTTTTCCATGATATTATACTAATTAACCGAAATGATCTTTCTATCCACAGGCCTAAAATACCACGACAAAATAATAAAAACAGTTTGCATTAACGGACCTATAAGTTCTTTCACACCATAATCTCCGCTTGCTAAATGCGAAACCAACGCGCCCGTCATAGCAAAAAACAAACCTGCATAGGCCCATTCTTTAGCTAACTTAAATCCTGGAATTAAAATAACAATAACTCCAAGCACTTTCCAAACGCCAATTATATTCATAAAGTAAAGCGGATAACCCAAATGCGCAAGCATATCAGCCATCGCTTTAGCGCGAAATATTTGCTGTAAACCACTTACCAGCATCCCAAAAGCCATTAAACCTGTGGCAATCCAATAAATAATTGTATTTCTCTTTTCCATAATATGTTATTTTAATTTGCTTACAATATCTTGCAATCTGTTATGTGCCATGTTAATGCCCGGCGCCATCCCCATTTTGATCACCTGGTCTCTTTGCCCTGCCGATTCATATAGTACATGCATGCTCAGTTTGCTGGTATCATCAGTAACATGTTCAAATGCTAACAGTTCCAACTGAACGCCAAAAGGCATATTTTCAAATTCAAATGTCCGGGTTATCTTCTGGTTCAGTACAAAATCGTGTATGGCGCCGTTAAACCTGTATTTGTTTCCCTTAGCATCGCTGGTTTCAAATTGGTAACTGCCATGCTTTTTATTTTCAAGTTTCAGCACTTTGGTTCCCATCCATTGCTCAACTATTTCGGGCTCCGTATAAGCTTTAAAAAGTAATGCTAATGGTAAATCAAATTCCCGGGTAATTACTAATTCTTGTCTGCCATCTTCGGCAACAATCTTTGTTTTTTGCTCCATATTATTTGTCTTTGTCTTTGTATTTTTTCATAATGGTTTCTAAGGCATTGAACCGGTCTTCCCACATCTGGCGGAAAGGCTCAATAAAATCGGCTACTTGTTTCATGTTTTTGGCATTAATGTGATAATAGATCTCCCTGCCATTTTGCTCTTGTTTAAGCAATTCGCATTCGGTAAGTATTTGTAAGTGCTTTGAAACCGTTGGCCGGGCCGTGTCAAAGTTTGAGGCTATTACACCCGCTGTCATAGCCTGCGAAGCTACCAGCAGCAGTATGGCCCTTCTGGTAGGGTCTGCTATGGCTTGAAATACATCTCGTCTTAAATTCATTGCGTAGTTATTTGACTACAAATATAAATGTAGTTATTTAACTACGCAAATTATTATGCGATTTTTTTCACATCACCAAAACGAATTAATTAGCGATACTGTTGATATAAACCGACTTAAGCGAAAAGTTTGATTTTTTAATACAGAAGCAGATGAAACAATTACATACTTTCAAAACATCATGCAGCATTATTATTGTTTTGCTTAGGGCGATCAGCAAGTATCTTCCCCTTTAAACCGATTTAAGCGTACTGCCTGCTGCACCAACCTCAAGCACATGCTTAACCCCGCATTTTAGCGCGAAATTAGCCCGTTGGTGCCCCACTGGGAAGTCAAAGCAAACGGGGTAATCGTATTCTTTTACCTTTTCAAGTACAATATCATAAATGGTTTTGCCAAACTCTTCGCCCGGGGTATCTGGTTTCATTTTAAAACCACCAATAATTAACCCGGCCAGTTTATCTAATTTTCCGGTACGTTTCAGGTTCCAAAACATGCGGTCAATACTGTAAGCGTATTCGTCCACATCTTCCACAAATAGTATTTTGCCTTTAGTTTCGATGTCCGATTTGGTAGCAGCCACATTTTGAATGATACTCAAATTACCACCTATCAATTGCCCCCCAGCCTTACCCAAACGGTTTGATGCAGATGCCAAAGCCGTATAATTCATTTCTTCTCCCAGTAAAGCCTGTTTGATCGATTCGATGGTTGTGATCTGTATCGGCTCGGCCTTGGTCCAATCACTTGGGAAACTGTTACACATTTTTGAATGCAGTGTAGTAATACCAAAATTGCTGTTAATATGGCAATGTAGCACCGTAATATCGCTAAAACCGATGATCCATTTAGGTTGTTTGGTAAACCGCTTAAAATCGATCCGGTCAATTATCCGCACCATACCATAACCGCCACGTGCGCACATAATAGCCTTAATATTAGGGTTATCCAGCATTTGTTGCAGTTCGGTAATCCGTTCATCATCGGTACCACCATACGTGAAATCCTTTTTACCTACCGTGCCGCCTACCTCAACTTTAAATCCCCAGCTCTCCATCAACTGTACAGCTGGCTGCACCTCTGCCAAGCTAATATAACTTGCCGAACTGGTTACCCCGATAGTATCGCCAGCCTTTAAATAAGGTGGGATTTTTGATTTTGGCTTGCTCTCTTTTTCAACAGGCCTTGCCCAGCTATCCAAAGTTGATAACACGGCACCAGTTGTAGCTAACGATGAGATAAAAAGTTTACGGTTCATTACTATAAAGTTATAACATCTGGATAAAGCAGTAATATCTAATTTAATGTTAAATAAAATGATGGTAATTCAAAATATTTTTCTGTAGTTTTACAATAATCATTTATAAGTTATTGACTTTAAGCCTAATGAAACCACCAATCTGGATTTTGTTGATTTTAATATTGACTACGGTTTGCTGTAAAAATCAGGGAGAGGCCGACCCAAACCCTGCATCACTACTAACAGCTAAAAATTGGAAACCCTATTACATAACACCTGATAAGGTAACCACAGGAGTTGCATCATCGTCGTCGTTTCACCCATGCGAAGTAAACGATACCTATAACTTCAATAATAATTTATTAACAATTACCAGGGACCCAATCCCATGTCAAGCCGGTTCGTGGTACTTTGGTAAAAATCCGGCAAGTTATATTGTTGATTTTACTGAGAATAAAATATTGATAGAAGGTATACCATTTTATATAACCAAACTCACATCCGATACGCTAAAAGTTTACGCTAAAACGTCTTACCTGGCAGGTATGGTAAATGTTCCTTATATATTTATACATTAACCATTATAATGTATAAATATTAGTCTTTCCCCTTCAAAATATCCCCAATCAAATCACTCTCATAACCACGGCTCATGGCATATTGCTGTAATTTATACCGGCGTTTATAAGCATCCTTTTCAACTAAAACAGCGCTTTTCTTTTCTATTATTTTAGCAAGGGTAGTCAAATAGTCATCGCCATCAATCTCTTTCAGTGCTTTCTGTATCAACTTATCGGGTATCTTTTTAAACTTGAGGCCTTGTTTTATTTTAACGCGGCCCCAGCCTTTTTGGTTAAACTTACTACGCGTGTAGGTTTTGGCAAAGCGCTCCTCATTTAAAAAGTTGTTTTCAATCAGGTTGGAGATGATCTGCTCAACATCCTTCGGGTACAAACCCCAATCGTATAACTTATTGCGTACCTCTTGCTGGGCGCGTTCCTGGTAGGCGCAGTATTGTTCGGCTTTGGTTAAACCAATTTTGGGGTCGGTTATTTTTTTAGGTGCCGAATTTTCAAATTCCATCAAACCAAAATTCGTTAAAATTCTTCTATTCGTATAAATATCTTGAAATTAGCGCCCATGCTTGCCAATCAGTATTCCATAAGCAATATCTTACAAATTATTGGTGCCACAGGTACAATTGTGAACAATGCATCCATCTCCAATTTATTGACCGATAGCCGCAAAATCAACAATCCTCCCGCTTCATTATTCTTCGCCTTAAACGGCCGGAGGGATGGTCACGATTTTATTGCCGATGTATATAAATTGGGCGTACGCAACTTCGTTGTATCCAAACCATTTGAGCAAAGCTTATTTCCGGATGCTAATTTTCTGCTTGTCGCCGATGTATTAAAAGCTTTACAGCAACTGGCCATACATCATCGCAGCCAATTCGGACTGGATGTAATAGGTATTACCGGCAGCAACGGCAAAACCATTGTGAAAGAGTGGCTGTACCAATTGCTCTGTCTTGATAAAAAGATAGTGCGTAACCCTAAAAGTTTTAACTCTCAAATAGGTGTGGCGCTATCGGTTTGGCAAATAGAAGAGCAGCACAACCTGGGCATATTTGAAGCCGGCATATCCACCGTTGGCGAAATGGACAAGCTTGAGCCGATGATCAAACCAACCATCGGTGTACTAACCCACATCGGTTCGGCTCATAACGAAGGTTTTACCGATGCCGATCAAAAGCTCGAAGAAAAACTGAAGCTTTTTACCAATTGCGAAAAGGTAATATATCATTACGATGCGCTACTAAAATATAAAGGCGAAATCCCCGGCAAAAACCAATTCACCTGGAGCCGTAAGCTTGAAGATGTCGACCTGTACGTATTCAGCGAAACCATCATCAAAGGCAAGTACTACTTACGCGCCTATTATAAAAGTAAAGAAATAGAATGCCTGGTGCCTTTTATTGACGAGGCATCGGTAGAGAACGCCATTGTATGCTGGGCAACCATGCTGGCGCTGGATTATGATGCCACGGTATGTGATGATCGCTTAGAGAAGCTTGTACCCGTATCTATGCGTATGGAATTAAAGCAGGGCGTAAACGATTGCTCCATCATCGATGATTCTTATAATTCGGATATTCAATCTTTAGAGATCGCGCTTAACTTCCTCAATCAGCAAAATCAACACCAAACCCGAACGCTCATCCTGTCGGATATTTTCCAATCAGGGTTAGAGCAAAAGGAATTGTATAAACAGGTTGCCGATCTTATCGCGCAAAAAAAAGTAGATAAATTTATTGGTGTAGGCAAAGCCATATCCGATCATCACGATCTGTTCAATACGCCACAAAAACATTTTTTTGCCGATACCGAAGCTTTACTGCTGGCTTTAACCGATCTGGGTTTTGAAGATGAAACCATCCTGATCAAAGGCTCACGTAGTTTTGAGTTTGAACGTGTGAGCCGCGCATTGGTACAAAAGGCCCACGAAACCGTGATGGAGATCAACCTCAACGCGCTCCAAAATAACCTCAATTTTTACAAATCAAAGCTTGGTGCCAATGTGAAAATCATGGCTATGGTCAAAGCGTTCTCGTACGGAAGTGGCAGCTTTGAGGTAGCCAATATGCTGCAATTCAACAAGGTTGATTACCTGGCCGTAGCCTATATTGACGAAGGTATAGCCCTGCGTAATGCAGGCATCACACTACCCATCATCGTACTCAATCCCGAAGTATCGGCATTTGATAAAATGACCGAATTTACCCTGCAACCCGAAATTTATAGTTTTACACTGTTTGATGAGTTTGTGAAATTCGCGCAAGCCAAAAACATATTTGAATACCCCATCCATATCAAAATAGATACAGGTATGCACCGCCTGGGTTTCGAAGATTTTGAAATAGAAACTTTATGCGATTTGTTGGAAGACAACAAATATGTGCACATTCAATCCATATTTTCACACTTAGCGGCCAGTGATGCCGAAATTCACGATGCATTTACCTTAAAGCAAATTCGAGCTTTCGAAAAAGCCTATCACCAGATAGAAAAGGCATTAAGCTACAAACCCATGCGCCATATGGCCAATACATCGGCGATAACCCGCTGGCCCGTTGCCCAGTTTGATATGGTACGCTTAGGCATTGGTTTATATGGGATAGATGGCGCGATAAAAGATGAGGTGAGCCTCTTGCACCCGGTAGCAACTTTACGCACCAGTGTATCGCAGGTTAAAAAAATAAAAGCCGGCGAAACCGTAGGTTACAACCGCAACGGCAGTTTAACTAAAGATGGCGCCATAGCCACCGTACGTATAGGCTACGCCGATGGTTATTTACGTGCCTTTGGCAATGGAGTAGGCAAAATGCTTGTAAAAGGAGTATTGGTGCCCACCGTAGGCAATGTATCCATGGATATGTGCATGCTCGATGTTAGCCAAGTACCCGAAGTAAAAGAAGGCGACGAGGTGATCGTTTTTAACGAAGAATACAAAATTGAAGAACTGGCCAAACAAATTAATACCATACCTTACGAGATACTCACCAATGTATCGCAACGCGTTAAACGCGTTTATTTTTACGAATAGGAGACCGATAAATGAACAGATTAGCCCGTGCTTTATTAAATTACTTTGCCAAAGGATTATTGATCGTTGTGCCATTGGGTGCAGCCTTCTTCCTCATATTCTGGGCCATATCCAGTATTGATAACGCGCTTAACATCAGTAGCTTTTTTTTGGTTGACAGTACCGGTAAACACATTTACATACCGGGCCTGGGCATATTATCTGTAGTGATCATAATTTTAATAGCGGGCGTATTGGTAACCAGCATCATAACGCAACCCATCAAAAACTGGTTTAACCGTTGGATAAACCGCATACCACTATTTAAATTCCTCTATTCATCCATCAAAGACCTCACCGAAGCCTTTGTTGGCGACGAAAAAAAATTTAACGAACCCGTACTGGTTGAAGTAAACGAGTTCGGCCTGAAAAAGATAGGTTTTCTTACCCAAAAAGATCTCAGCTCAATTGGCCTTCCGGGAGAGGTAGCCGTATATTTTCCATATTCATATTCCTTCGCCGGGCAGGTTGTTATCGTAGCTAAAGATAAAGTGAAACCTATAGAAAAAAGCGCAGGCGATATGATGAAGTTTGTGATATCTGGTGGTGTGAGCGGGTTAGAATAAATCCAATAAATAATAATGTCATTTCGAACGAGGTACGAGAGAGAAATCTTCTGCTCAGTTCATCTATCTATACTAAAGATTTCTCCTACAGTTGAAATGATGGAGTAATCAACAAGCCGTATACCACTCTTCCTTCTCCGTAGTATGTATCCTGATCACCCCAGACAAGGCCAGGTTCACAACGATCTTCTGCGCGCCGCGGCGGCTCATCTTTGATAACTCGCAATACTCCTTAATGTTGATGCGCGGGTTAGTATCCAGGTATTTAAGCAGGGCTTGTTCCTTATCCGAGTATTCTATCAAAACCCCATCGTTTTTGGTAGATCGTTTAAGCACATCAACCACAATTTTGCTGGCCAGTATGCTTTTATCTTTCACGCGGATGTAAACCCACCATTTGCCATCTTCGGCCAGTGCATAGTGCGGCTTATCCTCGCTGGCTTTGATCTCTACAACCAATACCAGTTTATCATCAAAATAAACCTCTTCAAAAACAGGGTCGAGGGCGGGTTTGGCAAACAGATGAGCGGCACGGGTTATCATATAACGCTCCTCATCGTCGCTTTTTACACCTTTTATAGAGCCATCATCGGCAACACCAATCAGCAAGCGCCCGCCCTTATTATTGGCAAACGACACCATAGTACGGGCAATTTTCTCGCAACTGGTAATGGTTTTCTTAAAATCGAGAGATACACCTTCTCCTTCAAAAATCAATTTCCTGATATTCATTTTAGTGTGCCTCTCCGTATTCTTTTATTGTGTCTTATAGGGCGAAAATATCTGCATCCACCTTTCGGGATTGCTGATAGGGCCAAAACCAAACTGTGTATACAAGCCATGTGCATCGGCCGTACCCAGCATCCACCGGCGTAAGCCCTGCAAATCCGGGTGCTCCTTAATCGTTTGCATCAGCCACTTGGATAACCCTAAACCCCTGTATTGTTCTAAAATAAACACATCAGCAAGGTAAGCAAAAGTTGCTTTATCTGTAACTACTTTTGCATAACCAATTTGTTTTTTATCGTGATAAACGCCAAAGTTCATCGCGTTGTCAATCCCTTTGCGTAACACCTCGGCTTTGATGCCTTTGCTCCAATATGATTCCTCGCTCAGGTAATTGAACATCATATCAAAATCAAGCAAATCTTTATCTGTAGATATGTGGTAACCTTGTTGTATCAGTTCGTCGTAATTCATAAATATAAAATCAGTTCCCCCTTTAAGGGCTTAGGAGGTTAATACGCTATTTTCCCTTCTTCGCCAATATGTAAGTTGCGTACATATACTTCGTTGATGACCGATACGCAGAGTTGCCCGCTTTTATCATACATCTCTATCGGGAAGGCTTTAACAAATTTGCCAACGGTATTCAAAATCTCCTCTGCTTCCGCGATCTCTTCTTCGGTGATAACGATCTTAAAATACAAATTGGTGCGCCCCGGTTTTAAATACTGTATCTGTGCCGATTTTAGCCATACCCGTACCTTAAAACCACGTCGCTGCAATATCTGGTCGAACAGTAAGGCATAAAACGGATCGGCCCCGGCAAAAATTGTCCCGCCAAAAATAGAATCGTTGTAATTTTTGTTGAATACGCTTTTGTTGATCTTCACCTCGGCGCTGGTAAAACCTTTGCCAAATTTTTGTACCCATATACGCTGAAAAAACAATGGAGGATAAAAGCGCATTGCCCATTTAAGGGTTGTTTCGGATATTACCATAGTACTAATTTAATAAATAATCTAAAAGCTAATGTTCCAAAGCATCACGGCTTTGTCATCACTTACCGAAGCCAGTTTGCTGCCATTATCAAACCATGCAAGCTTGTTAATAGAGAGCGGATGTGCCGGATATCCTTTTTCGCGACTGATCGTTTTATAGAGCTTAAAATCATCCGACCCCCATATCTTAATACTTTTATCCATACTGGCCGTGGCAAAATAAGGTTCGGTAGGGTGAAAGGCGATATGGTTAACCGCGAATAAGTGCGCCGGAATGTTCTTGATCAGATCAAAGGTTGCGCTATCCCATATCTTAACCTGCGCATCGCGTGAGCCTGATACAAAATAAGCACCATTGGGCGAGTAAGCAATAGCAAAAACAGCCATAGTATGGCCGGGGATGGTTTTGACCAAGGTATAATCTTCCAAGTCATACACCCGGATCATGTTATCCCGGCAGGCAAAAGCAAGCTGTTTTTCATCTGGAGAGATAGCTATAGCGCGGATAGTATCGCCCGAAACTTTAATAGTATGCACCAGGGCCAATGTATCCAAACTCCAAACCGAAACCGTACCATCTTCGGATGCCACTAACAATTCTTTTTTGCTGTTGACGGATTTAATATCGAATATAGGTTTGATATGGTGTTTTAAGCCTGGGAGCAAGGCCTGCTTAATAAAGTCAAACACCATCACCACTCCATTACGTAATCCGGTGAACATCAAGGGATAATCTTCCGGACAATGAATAGCATAAACGGAAGCCGGCACCGGGAACATAACTTTAATGAACGAATTGGTATTTAAGCTCCATTCCACCACGCCCTTATCGTTGCCCCCGGTAAACAATATACCCGGTTTCTGCGAAAGCTCAAGGGTGAAAATAGGGTTAGAGTGGCCGGTAAGCTCAGTTATTTTTTCGACGGTGATCATTTGATTGTCTTTATGTCATTGCGAGGTACGAAGCAATCGCGAACTATGCAAGGCCTCCGTGCGATTGCTTCGTACCTCGCAATAAAAAATTTAAATAAAGGTAATAACTACTTTGCTACTTCATAATCATAAACCGCTTTCGCTATGCGGGCTATAATAGATTCGCGGGCGGGCAGATCAACGCTTGAGTTGGTAACAAACACAGTTAAAGCTAAATGTTTGCCATTAGCTAGCGTGATAATGCCAACATCATTAGTAGCAGCGCTTATACCTTTGGCGTTAGTGCCCGAACGGCCTGTTTTATGCGCTACAATGCTACCAGCAGGCAATAAGCCTTTAATTTGATTGGGGCCGGTAGAAGTAGCCTCCATAATATTCCACAACTCATCACGGCTTGCCTTTGATAAAAAATTGGGCTTGGTAGCAATATCCAACAACCGGATCATCTCTTTAGGCTGAACCCAATTGCTAAACTGAACATCCCAGGCCTGCGCCATTTCAAATTCAGACGCTTTAACGGCTATTTGCTTAATACCGAAACTGTGCATATAAGTATCAACCACATCCGTCCCGCCAAGGGTTTTGAGCAAAATATCGCAGGCGTTATTATCACTCAACGACACCATATAGCTCAACAAATCTTTGATGGAAACATTAACATTGCCTTCCGGGAATTTATCGCGCAGCGGGCTGTAAGTAGGAGGTAGGTCGCTTTTGCCGATATGGATCAATTGATCTAATTTGAATATGCCTTCGTCAATTTGGTGCAGTACGGTGATGGCTATCGGGAATTTCATTACGCTTTGCATAGGTAAATGCAGGCGGCCGTTGTACGACATCGTATCCCGATTCTCAATGCCCAGCATAGCGAAACCAACTGTGCCTTTAGCATCCTTAGCAATTTCTTGAACTTGAATTCTTAGGGTGCTATCAGGTGACTGGCCTTTAGCAACAGATGCGATCAGAAAACAACAAATTATAAAACCTATGGCTCTAAACATTCCTCAATAATTACTCACCAATACCCTAATAACTATTGATGCCTCGATTCCAGATTTTTGGCTATCGTTTCCAAATTTAAGTTCTTCTCACGAAGCAAAACCAATAGGTGAAATACCAGGTCGGATGCTTCGTTGATCAGGTCTGTTTCAGTTTCGGCCAAAGCGGCTATCACAGTTTCCACACCCTCTTCGCCAACCTTCTGGGCTATCTTGTTTAAGCCCTTATTACGCAATTTATTTACATACGAACCTTCTGACGGATTGTCATACCGTTCATTTATAATGTTCTGTAATTCAAATATAAAGTTATGATTATATGAAGTGTTAAAGCAGCTCCTGTCGCCTGTGTGGCAGGTTGGGCCATCGGCCTTAACTTTGATCAAAAGTGTATCATTATCGCAATCTAAAGCGATGCTTTTCACATGCAAAAAGTTGTTACTGGTTTCGCCTTTTGTCCACAAACGGTTTTTGGTGCGCGAGAAGAAAGTGACAATATTTTCGGCCACGGTTTTGTCGTAAGCCTCTTGGTTCATGTAACCCAACATCAGCACTTCCAAAGTTTGATCGTCCTGAATTACTACCGGTACTAAGCCGTCACTTTTGTTAAAATCTATATTCATGTTCTCTATATTTTCTATGTCATTGCGAGGAACGAAGCAATCGCGAACTATGCAGAGCGGTTATGCCTCCGCGCGGTTGCTTCGTACTCGCAATAACAATTGTTAAATCGTTGTTCTCACTTCAATACCATTACTCTTCAAAATAGCTTTCAAATCTGGTATCAAAATCTCACCATAATGAAACACCGACGCCGCCAAAGCCGCGTCAACATTGGCCTGCTCAAATACATCCACAAAATGCTGTACCGAACCTGCACCGCCCGAAGCGATAACCGGGATATGCACGGCATCATTTATTGTTTTTAAAAAATTACAGTCAAAACCCGCTTTTGTACCATCATGATCCATCGAGGTTAATAATATCTCACCTGCGCCCCTGCTTTCAGCTTCTTTGATCCAATCAAAGGTTTCTTTCTCTGTAGGGATACGGCCACCATTCAGGTAAACAATGTTTTTACCTTCAGTGTGGCGGGTATCAACCGCTACCACTACAAACTGCACACCAAAGGCTTTAGCCAGATCATCAATTAAGCCGGGTGTACGCACCGCAGCCGAGTTAATGGATATTTTATCGGCACCGGCATTTAAAAGCGCGTCAGCATCTTCAATAGCGTTTATACCGCCACCTATGGTGAATGGGATATTGATATTACGGGCAACGGCTTTCACCAGCTCAACCATGGTTTTGCGGCGCTCGTGCGTTGCAGTGATATCAAGGAACACCAATTCATCAGCGCCTTGCTGCGAGTAGTTCCAGGCCAGTTCAACCGGATCGCCCGCGTCGCGCAAGTCAACAAAATTCACACCTTTTACGGTGCGGCCGTCTTTAACATCAAGGCAGGGGATAATTCGCTTGGCGAGCCCCCCCCGCCCCCTAAAGGGGGAGCCAGATGGCTTGGTGGTATTTGCCACGTCGTTATAGTTATCGTTATTTTCAGTCATTGCAATCAACGTGCTAATCAAAAGTTCCCCCTTTAGGGGGCGGAGGGGGCTATATGGTAATCAACGATTCCAAGTTCCACTCCTTAATTTCTTCAATACTGATGCGGTTTTCATAAATAGCTTTACCCACTACACATGATTCTACCTTGATCTTGTTCAGCTTCTCAATATCAGCCATCGAGCTTACACCACCAGAGGCGATGAGTTTGATGAAAGGAGAGTGGTCAAGCAGTTTTTCGTATAATTCAATACCTGCGCCGCCTAGCTTACCGTCTTTACTAATATCGGTACACAAAAAGCGGAAGAAGCCCAAATTCAAGCATTTATCAACATAATCCATCAGTTTGATAGGTGAACTTTCCATCCAGCCGGAATATTTGATCACCTCGTCCAAAACATCGATCGCAACAACGATCTGGTCGGAATGGCCATCTTTCATGGCTACTTCCTTGCTTAACTCGGCTAAAAAGTTAGGGTTGGTGATGGCCTGTGTACCTACGATAACACGGTGGATACCTGCCGCCAATAGTTCTTTAACCTTTTCAATACTGCGCACGCCGCCGCCATATTGCACCTTCATATCTGTTTTTTTGATGATATCAAACAGGTATTGCTGGTTACTAAAATCGCCTTTAGCGCCGTTCAAGTCAATAATGTGGATGAACTGGGTACCATTTGAGCGGTAAGTTTCGATCATCTCTTCCAACGAAACTTCGTAGCGGGTTACCTGATCGTAATCACCTTCGCGAAGGCGCACTACCTTTTGGTCTAAAATATCTATAGCGGGGATAATGTACATGATTGTAAGTTAGATGTTTGCAAAGTTAGTTAATAATTGCTCGCCAAATTTGCCCGACTTTTCGGGGTGAAACTGGACACCGAAAAAATTATCCTTATGGATTGATGCCGAAAACGGCAGGGTATAATTGGTTGATGCTAATGTATATACGTTATTATGCTCGATATAGTACGAGTGCACAAAGTAAAAGTGCGAACCTTCGGGGATATCTTTGAACAGTGGGTTTTCCTTTTCGGGATAAACCTGGTTCCAACCGGTATGTGGTACTTTAAACTCGGCGCTATCCTTAAAGCGTAAAGTTTTTACCGGGATGATATCCAACAAATTAGAATCGCCTTCTTCGGAATAAGCCGTTAGCAGTTGCATACCCACACAAATACCCAAAGTTGGTTTATTCAGCTTTTTGATAACAGGCACCAAACCAGTTGATTCCAGTTTGCTCATCGCCGCGCCCGCATGCCCAACGCCGGGTATGATATAGCGGTCGTATTGCTCAAAATCATCTTCCGAGTGGATCATACCGTAAGTGATACCCAACCTGTCGAGAGCAGAGGTTAGTGAGAAAATATTTCCGGCGCCGTAGTAAACTATACCTACCATTTTAAATTAGAATCAAGAATCAAGAGTCAGGAATCAAGATGCCTTTCTATATCAATTCGTTTTAATATTTAATTGCTAAGAGTCTTGATTCTTGCATCTTGACTCTTGCTTCTTTTTAAAGTACTCCCTTCGTACTCGGCAAAACCATATTGTTCACATCCCGGCGTACAGCCATTTTAATGGCTTTGGCGAAGGCTTTAAATATGGCTTCTATTTTGTGATGCTCATTTTGGCCCTCGGCTTTAATGTTGAGGTTGCATTTTGAAGCATCAGAAAAAGATTTGAAGAAATGGTAGAACATTTCAGTTGGCATTTCGCCTATTTTTTCCCGCTTAAATTCTGCATCCCAAACTATCCAGTTACGGCCGCCAAAATCAATGGCTACCTGTGCCAGGCAATCATCCATAGGCAAACAAAATCCGTACCGTTCTATACCACGTTTATCGCCTAATACGGTGGCGAAGGCTTCGCCTAAAGCTATGCCGGTATCTTCAATGGTATGATGCTCATCAATGTGCAGGTCGCCTTTGGCAATGATATCTAAGTCGATACTGCCGTGGCGGGCTATCTGATCCAACATATGATCAAAAAAGTGTAACCCGGTTGATACTTTGGCGTCGCCTTTACCATCAAGGTTTATCTTGATGCTGATATCGGTTTCTTTGGTTTTACGCACATGCTCGGTAACACGCTCGCCAAGTTTTAAAAACTCGTATATATTTTCCCAATCGGTGGTTTCGAGTGAAACAGTTTCTTTAATGGCTGCTAATTGCTCTTCGGTAAACTCGTTGCCACCTAAATTGCTGTGATTGTTTAGCCAGATAGCTTTAGCACCTAAGTTTTTGCCTAATAAAACATCGTTTAACCTATCGCCAATGGTAAATGAGTTTTTTAGGTCGTAAACTTTGGTATCCAAATATTTGGTTAATAACCCTGTAGCAGGTTTGCGGGTAGGAGCGTTGTCTTTAGCGAAAGTACGGTCGATAGCGAAATCAGAAAAAGTAACGCCTTCGTTCTCAAATGTTTTTAATATGAAATTATGTACCGGCCAAAAAGTATCTTCGGGATAAACAGAAGTACCTAAGCCGTCTTGATTGGTAACCATTACCAGTTCAAAATCAAATTCGGCGGCTATTTTAGGCAGGTATTGTAACGCGCCGGGATAAAATTCCAGTTTGGCGAACGAATCGATCTGCTCGTCGGCTGTTTCTTTGATCAGTGTACCGTCGCGGTCAATAAAAAGTATTCTTTTCAGCTTATTCATTCGGGTTAAAGGTAGTGTTATTAAAGTTTAGATATTAAATAGTGTGTTTATGCATCGTGAATTGCATACTCAAGAACTCTTAAGGCTATAGTTTTTGAGTTTGGCTTAACTGGTAAACTGGCAACCCAATCATTTATAAATTCTTTAGCTATCTCAACTTCTAAAAAATATACATATTTTACATTGTCTTTAATTCTTATTATATCATCGTTCTTTCTGTCAAAAAGAACTACTTCAGAATTAATTGATAACTGATCTTTTTGAAAAATAACCAGATCTTCATCGATTTCATTGAGGTTATCAATTAAGTTTTCCAAAGTCATATTATCCTAAATTAATGGTTTCAAGCGATTCTAACATAGTCAAATTCTCTTCCGGAGTACCAACGGTAATGCGTAAACAACCCTCACAAAGCTCAACTTTTGATCGGTCACGAACAATAATGCCTTGCCCAACCAGATGATTGTATATTCCCTTGGCATTGGTAGTTTTAACCAAAATAAAGTTCGCGTCGGATGGGTAGATATCCTGTACAAAATCAAACTGTTTTAAGTTTAAAACCAGCTTATCGCGCTCAAGCAAAGTTTGTTTTATCCAGTGATTAACCTGATCCACATTTTGTAATGCCTGTAAAACCAGTTGCTGAGTAGCCTCATTAATGTTATAAGGCGGTTTAACGCGGTTCATCACCTCAATGATCTCTTCGCTGGCAAAGGCCATGCCCAGGCGTAACCCGGCTAAACCCCACGCTTTAGAGAGCGTTTGCAGCACTACCAGATTAGCATATTCGGTAAGTTCCTGTATAAAACTTTTTTGGCGACTAAAATTGATATAAGCCTCATCAACAATCACCAAACCGTTAAAATTAGCCAGTAATGTTTCAACATCTGTACGGTTAATAGAATTGCCGGTGGGGTTATTGGGCGAGCAAATGAATATCATTTTGGTGCGCTCATCAATAGCCTCGGCAATGCCTTCCATATCGAGTTGAAAATCGGGCGTCAGGTTAACCTTACGCGCCTCAACATCATTAATATTGGCCGATACCTGGTACATGCCATAAGTTGGCGGTACTATAATTACGTTATCAACCGCCGGGTTACAAAAGCTGCGGAACAGGATATCGATAGCCTCATCGCTGCCGTTACCTAAAAATATATTGCGTATCGGAACGCCTTTGATCTCCATTAAACGCTTTTTAACGGCGTATTGCATAGGATCTGGGTAGCGGTTGTATTGGGTTTCTAAAGGTGAGCCGAACGCGTTTTCGTTGGCATCAAGGTAAACACTCGCCTCGCCCTGGAACTCATCACGCGCGGATGAGTAGGGTGTGAGGTTTTTGATGTTATCTCTTAATATATTTTGTACACTAAACATATCTATCTTATTTGGAAGCGTCATTGCGAGGTACGAAGCAATCGCGAACTATGCAAGGCCGCTCTGCCTCCGTGCGATTGCTTCGTACCTCGCAATGACGCGTGGGTATGTATTTATTATTTCTTATTCATTCTCAAAGTTACCGCGTTTTTATGAGCATGCAGCCCTTCTAACTCGGCTAAAATTTCTACGGTTGGCCCGATGTTCTGGATGCCATCGGGCGTGATATGCTGGAAAGTTATCTTCTTAACAAAAGAATCAACCGATACACCAGAATACGCTCTGGCATAGGCACTTGTAGGTAAAGTATGATTGGTTCCGGATGCATAATCGCCAACACTTTCGGGGGTTAGGTTTCCTAAAAATACCGAACCAGCGTTGATGATACTGTTGGTAATCGACTGCCAGTTTTCTGTCGCTAAAATTAAGTGCTCGGGAGCATACAGGTTACTGAATTGCATGGCCTGTTGCAGATCGTTAACCAAAACGGAATAAGAGTTGGCTATGGCCTTTCCGGCGATCTCTGCTCTTGGTAAGGTTGGCAATTGTTTATCTAAAGCCGCCTGCGTGGCATCAATGATAGTTTGTGATGTAGCTACTAAAATAGATTGGCTATCGGCGCCGTGTTCGGCTTGAGCTAATAAATCGGCAGCTACAAACTCCGGGTTTGCTGTTTCGTCGGCAATTACCAAAACTTCCGACGGTCCGGCTGGCATATCAATGGCGCAGGTTGTGGTAGACTGGATAATCGTTTTGGCCTTGGTAACAAACTGGTTCCCCGGCCCGAAAATTTTATCAACCGCGGGGATGGTTTGGGTGCCGTAAGCCATAGCGGCCACGGCTTGCGAACCTCCCGCAAGGTAAATTTTATCAATTCCAAGTAATTGGCAAACGTAGGCTATAAAAGAGTTTACTTTACCGTTTTTTTGTGGCGGTGAGCAAACTACTATTTGATGGCAGCCAGCAATTTGCGCCGGAATACCCAACATTAATAAGGTGCTCGGCAAAACCGCCGTACCACCGGGTATATATAAACCCACACGCTCAATAGGGCGAAGCTCGCGCCAGCAGGTTACGCCGGGCATAGTTTCTACCTTATCCTCGGCTTTTAATTGCGTTTGGTGAAACTTTTTGATGTTTTGATAGGCTGTTTGTAAGGCTTGCTTTTGCTCTGGTAACAGGGCCGAGGCTAGTTCTTCCAACTCAGTTTTATCTAAATACAGTTTTTTTAATTCAACCTTGTCAAATTTGTGAGCATAGTCAATCAATGCGGCATCGCCACGTTCGCGCACGTTGGCAATCACTTCTTCAACTATGGCACGGATCTCGTTAGCCGGATCAACATTGCGCTGAACAAGCTTTTTTAACTCCTCAAACGAAAGTTCGCTATACCTATAGCTGCCCCCCAACCCCCTGAAGGGGAAGCTATTGTCCTCAATTTCTTTGTTTATATCCTTCATTGTTTGAAATCAAATTTATATCCGCCTCAATAATTCCTCCCCCTTTAGGGGGGCGGGGGGCCCGGCTGCGTTCTCTACGCTATAATCTTTTCAATAGGCATCACTATAATGCCTTGCGCTCCGGCTTGTTTAAGCTGGCTTATTTTATCCCAAAAATCACGTTCGGGTACAACGGTGTGTACTGCTACCCAATCGGCTTCGGCCAACGGTATTACCGATGGGCTTTTTACGCCTGGCAATAGCGCCAATACCTTTTCTAAGTTATCGCGGTTAACGTTTAATACCACGTATTTGGTTTCTTTAGCGCGAAGTACGGATTGGATACGTGCTATGAGCTCTTCGATCAACTCCGGACGTTCAACGTTTTTATTACCGATCAGGATAGCTTCTGACGACATGACATCGGTAAAAGGTTTTAAGCCATTACTTTTTAAAGTGCCGCCTGTTGATACGATATCGAAAATGGCATCGCTTAAACCTAAACCCGGCGAAATCTCAACCGAGCCGGATATCATGCGTACATCAGCCTTGATATCGTTTTTAGCCAGGAATTTCTCAAGAATAGCAGGGTAGGATGTGGCTATGGCTTTTCCGTTAAAATCAGATAGTTGCTGAATATCGCTGTTATTCGGGATAGCGATCTTCAAGGTACATTTACCAAAGCCTAAGCGTTGCAGGTAATTTACATCAACTTCGGTTTCTTCTATCATGTTTTCGCCTACTATGCCTAAGTCGGCAATGCCGTCTTGCACATATTCCGGAATATCATCATCACGCAGAAAAAGAATTTCGAGTGGGAAGTTGGATACCGGCGAAATTAAGGAGCTTTTGTAGTTTTCGAAGTTTAAGCCGCAGTTTTTTAATAACTCAACAGACTTTTCGTTAAGACGCCCCGATTTTTGGATCGCTATTTTAAGTGTTTTCACAAATTTGGTATTAAGGGTAGTAAGAGATTAAACGGATTTTTATTGCTAAAAATGAACATACAGAAATGCGGATCGTTATTTGGTACGATGATGCAGATGCAGTTGATGTATGTTAAAACCGTTCATTTACTTGAGGTAAGTTGAGGCAAAGATAGGTATATATCGTAAAAAACAAAACGTATATTAAAAAGGATGTCATTTCGATGGAGGAACGACTGAGAAATCTTCTGCGAGCGGCTTGAAGATTATGCATGTAACAGACTTTAATTGAGCAGAAGATTTCTCTCGGCGGTTAACAGAGCGTTGCTCTATTATACCTTGTTCGAAATGACAAACGGGAGGGGAGTCTTGATTCCTGCTTCTTGCCTCTTGATTCTATTGTTCCTCCTTCAGGGGGTTAGGGGGCCTCTACATCTGATCCCTTACCTCTAACAAAAACTGTTTCAAAGTCTCCAGGGAGTTGATAACTGCTTGATTATCTTTAGTTACGCCTAAGTTTTCGCGGAGGTAATCTTTGGCCCCTTGCAGGGTGTAGCCTTTTTCGTTAATCAGGTTGAAGATGATCTTTAAGTTCTCAATATCTTCGGGAGTGAAATAGCGGTTACCTTTTTTATTCTTTTTGGGTTGCAGAATATCAAATTCCTTCTCGTAAAACCGCAATAGCGATTGGTTTACTTCAAACATGGCCGATACCTCGCCCATGGTATAGTATAGCTTGCTGATGTCGCGTTCTTTGTAAGGCATGGGGCAAAGATAATTACGATTTACGAATTACGAGTTACGATTTTCAGGAAAAATGAACAGATAATCAATACATTCAACTAGCAATTCACAAATCCTCATTCGTAAATCGTAATTCGTAAATCGTAAATCATTCAAAACTCTATCTTTGCACTTCAATTTATATACATGACTGCTCAGGAAATACGCCAGGCCTTTTTAGATTTTTTTGCTTCCAAACAACATACCATTGTGCCATCGGCACCTATCGTTGTTAAAAACGACCCTACACTGATGTTCACCAACGCGGGTATGAACCAGTTTAAGGCAGTTTTTTTGGGTGAAGAGCCTGTGAAATTTCCGCGCGTGGCCGATACGCAACGCTGTTTGCGGGTATCGGGCAAGCATAACGACCTGGAAGAGGTGGGTATTGATACCTATCACCATACCATGTTCGAGATGCTGGGCAACTGGAGCTTTGGCGATTACTTTAAAAAGGAAGCCATTGCCTGGAGCTGGGAGCTGTTAACCGAAGTTTATAAATTGGATAAGGATCGTTTATACGTTACCTACTTTGAAGGTGACGAAAAAGAAGGCCTGGCCGCTGATACCGAAACATTAGAACTATGGCGCGCCTTTGTTGCCGAAGACCATATCCTCCCAGGAAACAAAAAAGATAACTTTTGGGAAATGGGCGAAACCGGCCCCTGCGGACCGTGTACCGAAATTCACTACGATGGCCGAAGCGATGCCGAACGCGCTGCAAAACCGGGTGCAGAATTTGTTAACGGTGTTGACGACAGCGTTATGGAAATTTGGAACAACGTTTTCATGCAGTTTAACCGACTGAAAGACGGCAGTCTGCAACCTTTACCAGCCAAGCACGTGGATACCGGGATGGGCTTTGAGCGTTTGGTACGCATACTACAAGGCAAAACTTCTAACTATGATACGGATGTATTTCAGCCGCTGATACAGTTTATTGCGGATAAGAGTGGGATTGCTTATGGTAAGGATGTAAAAACGGATATTGCCATGCGCGTAATGGCTGACCATATTCGTGCGATTAGTTTCGCTATAGCGGATGGGCAGTTGCCTGCAAGTAATAAAGCGGGGTATGTTATCCGTAGAATATTACGCCGGGCTGTTAGATATTCTTATCAGCAATTAAATTTTAAAGAGCCATTCTTAAATCAACTGGTACCATTGTTGGCCCAACAGTTTGAAGGTGTGTTTACTGAATTGGTTGAACAGAAGGATTTTGTGCAGAAGGTCGTTTTGGAAGAAGAAACAGCTTTTTTAAGAACCTTAGAACAGGGAATTAAAAAATTCAATGAAATAGATACCAAAGTTATTACCGGAGAACTTGCATTTGAGTTATCAGATACTTATGGTTTTCCGATTGATTTAACTGAGTTGATGGCTCGTGAGGGTGGTAAATCCGTTGATATTTCTGGCTACGAAGCGTCCCTCCAAAAGCAAAAACTACGCTCCCGTGCCGCTACCGCTGTTGATACCGGCGATTGGATAGTGTTGCGCGGTGGCGATAATACCCGTTTTGTGGGTTATGATGAGTTGATGGTGGAGCGTGTCGAGATATTAAAATACCGTAAAGTTACCGCTCAGGGTAAGGAGCAATACCATGTTGTGTTGGATACTACGCCTTTTTATGCCGAAGGTGGCGGGCAGGTTGGTGATACCGGGCAATTGGTAAGCGAGTGGTACGATGAGCAAACCGGCCCGCTGGTGTTGCAGGTTGTGGATACCCGTAAAGAAAACGGATTGATCATTCACGTTGTGGAGCCGCAGTCAACCTATGCACCTCCCGATTTTAAAGAAGTACCGGGTAAATTACCTAACCCTATGCCGAGGCGTTATTCGGCTTTTGTGGATAATGGCAAGCGTATGTTTACCAATGCAAACCACTCGGCTACGCACTTGTTAAATGCTGCTTTAAAGCAGATATTGGGCGATCATATTAGCCAGAAGGGTTCGTTTGTGAACCATGAGTATTTGAGGTTTGATTTTTCGCATTTCAGCAAAATTAGTGAGGGCGATTTAGAGGGTATTGAGCGTACCGTAAATTCCAAAATACGGGAGTGTATCCCATTAAAAGAGCAACGCAGCGTATACTACAGAGATGCTATCGAGAGTGGCGCCACGGCCGCGTTCGGTGAAAAATATGGCGATTTTGTACGTGTAATTACCTTTGATGATAAGTTTAGCAAAGAGCTTTGCGGTGGCACCCATGTTAAAAATACGGGCGAGATAGGTTTCATTAAAATCACATCCGAAAGCGCGGTTGCCGCCGGGGTAAGGCGTATTGAAGCCGTTACCAGTGTATTTGCCGAGAACTATGTAAGCGAACAGTTTAACGTTTTAAAGGATGTTAAGGAAGTGCTTAAAAATCCGGCTAACGTTAAAAAGAGCCTGGAAACATTGCTTGAAGACAACGCCCGGATGAAAAAGGAACTGGAGAAAGGTGTATTGCTCAAAGCTTCGGGATTGAAAGATGGTTTGGCTAAAAAGGCCGAATTGATAAACGGTATCAACTTCATCGCCGAAAAGGTGGAGTTGCCTAATGCCGATGCGATTAAAAACTTAGCTTATAGTATTAAAGATATTGTTGCCGACCTGTTTTTGGTTTTAGTTGCCGAGATTGACGGTAAACCAAGTATTACCGTAATGGTTGCCGATAATTTAGTTAAGGAAAAAGGATTAAACGCCGGCGCAATTATAAAGGAGTTAGCTAAAGAAGTGCAAGGCGGTGGTGGCGGGCAGCCGTTTTATGCTACCGCTGGTGGTAAGGATGTTACTGGTTTGCCTAAAGTTTTAGAGAAGGCTAAAGCGTTTATACCAGCTAATTAATCAACTTCAATCTTATTAAAACTAAAAAGAGCCGCAATTGCGGCTCTTTTTAGTTTTAATGGTGTTTAACAGAATTAATCATGACCGTGGCCATGACCATTACCTTTATCATGTTTGCCGCCGCCGTGGTTTCCATTGTCGTGGTTATCGCCGCCGTGGTTTCCATTGTCGTGTCCGTTACCATGGTCGTCACGGTGTTCGTTATCCTGGTTGTAATATTTTTTAGCCTGACCCGGAGGCATGCCATGTGGGTTGCCATGTTGTTTGTAACGCACATCGCGGCTATCGCGGATGATGGTTTGTTTGCCTTTCCAACCCTTATATTTTCCGTATTGAACCCTGTCCTGGTTGTAGTTTAAATAGGGGCGTGGCCTGTTTACTACTACTTTATAACCTGAATATAGGTCATAATTGCTGTAGCGCGAAGGCAATGATGATGCATAGATCCAGCGGCCATTGCTCAAATAAATGAATTGGCGCGATTGTACGCTGTAATAACTTTCAACATCGGGTAGGTAATAGTAGTCGGCGCGGTCATAACCGGTAGGGCCCCAGGTTGGCTGGCTGCCTATGTTAATACTTACGCTAAATTGCGCATAAGTGGTAGTTTGAACAGCTGTAAGCATAATAACGCTTAGTAGCATCGGAAGGATAAGTTTTTTCATGATTTCTAAATTCTTATTAATTAGGTAGGCTTTGTATTCTTTAAAATGTTTATATATGCATTTTAAAGCAGCCTTTAATAAGGTTAACTAACCAATATCTGTGCCGATAATGTTTTTAGTATTAGGCATAAAAACTAATAAGTTTATATTTGAGGCGAGGTTAGCCATATTTGCAGGCTGATAATTTTTGATAATGACAAATACAAGCGTTGCAAACACCGATAAGTATGAGTTGGTTGTAGGTTTAGAGGTACATGCACAACTATCTACGGCAAGCAAAATATTCAGTGCCGATTCATCCGCCTTCGGCGGTAAGCCCAATACACATATCAGCCCTATTTCTTTGGGGCATCCGGGTACTTTACCCCGGATCAACCGTAAGGTTATAGAGTATGCTGTTAAATTAGGTTTGGCTGTTGATAGCCAGATCAATCTGCACAATCATTTTTCGCGCAAAAATTACTTTTATGCTGATCTGCCGAAAGGATATCAGATCAGTCAGGATACGCAGCCAATTTGTATTGGCGGCAGTGTTGAAGTGCATTTAAAAAGTGGCGAAACCAAGAGCATCGCTATCCACCATATCCACATGGAAGAGGATGCGGGTAAAAGCATGCACGATCAGCATACTACCGAATCGTTCATTGATTTGAACAGGGCAGGAGTGCCTTTGCTGGAGATCGTATCAGAACCGGATATCCGTAGCGCCGAAGAAGCGCATCAATATTTAACGGAGATTAGGCGCTTAGTACGCTTCCTTGATATTTGCGATGGCAATATGGAAGAAGGCAGTTTACGTTGCGATGCCAATATTTCGGTGAGATTAAAAGGCGCGGAAAAACTGGGCAACCGTTGCGAAGTAAAGAATTTGAACTCGTTTAGAAACGTACAGCGTGCCATTGAACACGAGTTTGCACGCCAGGTTGAGGTTTTAGAAGCAGGCGGGCATATTGACCAAAATACTTTAAACTTTGATGCGGATACCGGCGAAACATCGGTATTGCGCTCAAAGGAAATGGCTAATGATTACCGTTACTTCCCCGATCCGGATTTGCCGCCGGTTGTTTTAACTGAAGACTATGTGCAAAAGGTGAGGGCCATGATGCCTGAATTGCCTAAGGCATTATATCATAAATACATCAATGAATTAGGCTTATCGGTTTACGATGCTTCGGTAATTACGGCGGATAAAGATGTTGCGCATTATTTTGCAGAGTTAATTAAACTAACATCTAACTATAAAGGCGCGGCTAACTGGCTGATGGGTTCGGTTAAATCGTATTTAAATGACCACAGTATCAGCATTAACGACTTTAGTTTGGAACCCGCTCGATTGGCAGGCTTAATAGCTTTGGTTGATAGCGGCAAAGTAAGCAGCTCGGTAGCGGCGCATAAAATATTCCCGGTATTGTGTAAGGATGTTACCAAAACAGCGACAAAGATTGCCGAAGAATTGAATTTGTTGATAGAAGAGGGTGGCACAGATGTATCCGGATTTATCAGGGAAACATTAGCCAAACATCCCGACAAGGTGAACGAATACCATAAAGGTAAAAAAGGCGTTTTGGGTTTGTTTATGGGCGAGATAATGAAATTATCAAAAGGTAAGATCGATCCTAAAAAAACCAATCAGTTATTAATGGAAATATTGGAATCATCAAAATGAGAGTAAAATTAGCCGTTATATTTTTTTGCGCGATAGTCTTTACAGCCTGCAAATCAAAAGATTCGTTTACATTGAGCGGCGAGGTTGAAAACCCAAACAGTATTAAAAAAGTATTTTTATTAGAGGCCGATACCACGGGCCAGCCGGTTAAAATTGATTCGGCAGCTTTGAGCGACCAGAATAAATTTTCGTTTAAGCGCGAAACTCCTTATCCAAATATGTACAAGTTACAGATTGGCGGTACAATGTTTGACCTGATAGCGCAAAACGGCGATGATATTACATTTAAAACCAACGCGCTTGATACCACTAACAGGTACGAGTTAACAGGTTCGGAAGGTTCGGAGAAGATACAGGAGTTTAACAAACTGAGCAATAAGTTTGCTAAAGTAACCGAAGATATATTGGCTGAATACAATTATAAAACCCAAAAGCTGCATCTGGAATCGGCACCGCTGTTTGAGCTTGCCACCGAGAAGTTTAAAAAGAACCAAAAGGAATACTTTGTAATGGTGACCAAATTTATGAATGATAATAAATCATCACTGGCTGGTTTTTTTGCTTCTACCGCTTTGGACCCCATAACTTGCGAACCTGATTTGATCAAATACGCCGACGAGATAAGGGGTAAGTTTAATGGTAATACGGCTGTTGAGCGGTTTGTGAAGAAGATGGATTACGCGAAGCCACTATCGGTAGGCTATAAAGCTCCCGATTTTATGCTTGTTGATGAAGTTTACAAGCCTGTTAGAGTGTCGGATTTTAAGGGTAAATACCTGATGATAGATTTCTGGGCGTCATGGTGCGCACCTTGCCGGAAGGAAAATCCGAATGTTGTTAAAATGTATGCTAAATTTAAAGATAAGGGCCTTAATATTTTAGGTGTATCTTTAGATGAAAAAAGAGAAGACTGGCAACGGGCCATAGCTGCCGACCGCTTAACCTGGAGGCAGGTATCGGAGTTTAAAAACTTTAATGGGCCCATTGTACGGATGTATCATGTAGAAGCTATACCATCGAATTTTATACTTGACCCGGAGGGAAATATTGTAGCCAAAAACATTACAGGTGTCGATCTTGAAGATTTTTTAAACAAAACGTTGGTTAAGTAAAAACGTTAAGTTAAATCTATGTGATGATTAACAATTTGTTAATACAGATTTAACCTATTGGTATGATTAAGCTTATACATTTACAAAAAAAACACCTATGAGCAATTCAAAACAAAAGATCCTGATAGTTGATGATGAGCCGGATATTTTGGAGTTGATAGAGTATAACTTAAAGAAGGAAGGTTACCAGGTTTTTACTGCCCGCAATGGTCAGGAAGCGGTTACTGAAGCCAAACGTTCACTACCAGACTTGATCATACTGGATATAATGATGCCTAAGATGGATGGCATTGAAGCCTGCCGCATTATGCGTACCATGCCCGAATTTAAAAATACCTTTATGGTTTTTTTAACCGCGCGCAGCGAAGAGTATTCCGAAATTGCAGGTTTTAACGTTGGCGCCGATGATTATATAGCCAAACCCATAAAGCCCCGTGCCCTGGTTAGCCGTATTAACGCAATATTAAGACGCAACTCGCCAACAGAAGAAGTATCAGACAATAAACTTGAAATAGGCGACTTAGTTATTGACCGTGAAGCTTACCTTGTTTTTCAGGGTGGTAATAAGGTTGTTCTTGCCAAAAAAGAATTTGAACTGTTATACCTGCTGGCCTCAAAACCGGGCAAGGTTTATACCCGCGAAGTGATCTTAAAAAACATCTGGGAAGATTCGGTAGTGGTAACTAACCGTACCATTGATGTACACATCCGCAAACTTCGCGAAAAGCTTGGCGAAACTTATGTAAGCACTGTTAAAGGTGTAGGTTATAAGTTTGAGCTGCATTAGTAGATAGTCGTATTGAGATATTAGATATGAGATTTGAAATCAAGTCTCACATTTTTTTTGCTGTTGTTTTGAGATTTTTAGGAAGGCTCACCAACTTGTCATTTCGACGATAGGAGAAATCTTCTGCGAGCGATTGACACGATTTGCATTAGCGCTGCATACTTGCGCAGAAGATTTCTCTCGTCGGCCAATAGAGCTTTGCTCTATTGAACCTCTATCGAAATGACAAATTTGAGTTATATCATTTCAGGCAGATATCGATCGATGAAATGTCATTTGTCTTGTAAGAGGAAATGGCATTTTTTTTATGGGGCTATTTTGGCGATATTTGCGGTAATGAAGATACCTAAGTTCCAGGACCTGATAATTTTTGAAAATCCTGATATTATTGTTGTAAATAAACCCCCTTTTATTGCTTCGCTTGATGAGCGTGAGGGCGGCGAGATCAATATGCTGCGTTTAGCCAAGGCTTATTCGGCAGACGCGCAAGTGTGCCACCGTTTAGATAAAGAAACATCTGGCGCGCTTATTATTGCTAAAAATCCCGAAGCTTACCGGCTGGTATCTATGCAGTTTGAAAAACGCCGGGTTAAAAAGATATACCATGCTATTATTGAAGGCACCCATGTATTTGAGGACCTGCAAATTGATCTGCCGATATTAAACGCTGGTAAAGGCAATGTAACTATTAGCAGGCAAGAAGGTAAACGTGCCGAAACTCATTTCCAGTCGTTAAAATACTTTAAGCATTATACTTTGGTACAGTGCCGCCCGGTAACGGGTAGGATGCACCAGATCCGGATACATTTGGCTACTCAGCGGGCATCTATCGCCGGCGATGAAATGTACAAAGGTAAACCTGTGTTTTTATCCGCTATTAAGCGTGGTTACCGCTTGGGTAAAGAGCAGGAAGAGTTGCCAATTATGAAACGTTTTGCTTTGCACGCCTACGAAGTGACGTTTAAGATCAACGAGACGGAGGAAGTGGCTATCCATGCGCCGTATCCGAAGGATTTTGAAACGCTGTTGAAGTTGCTGGAGAAATTTGATTCGTAGGCCGGAGTAAAAAATAAGGAGCAAACATCAAGATCGCTTTTTGAAACCACCCATATATACCCATAATTTGTAATCCTGGTTATTGGGATTATTGTGGCGATTTACAGTTAAATCTTTGGTTAGGATGTATTCAAACAACCATCTTCCGAATTTTATTTTGATGGATGTTAATTTATAGCGGTAAAATCATATTTTTGGCCGCTCGTTGGTATTGAGTAATAATCAGAATTGTATAGTTTAAACTGAATATAGAATGAAAGTTTTAAAATTTGGCGGAACATCCGTAGGTAGTCCCGAACGGATGAAAAAGCTGCTGGATATTGTAAACCCTGCCGAAAGGCAAATTGTGGTGCTTTCGGCAGTATCAGGCACTACCAATAGTTTGGTTGAAATTGGTCAGGCTTACCTTACCGGCGATAAACTGAAGGCGGTGCAACTGCTTGCCGTTTTGAAAACGAGGTACGAGAAGTTTATTGCCGAATTATTTGCCAAGCCTGAGTTTTTAGCATCGGGTAAAGAAGTGATAGATTATCATTTTGGCCTGCTGGCTAATTTAGCTAACGATCATTTTACTACGATTGAAGATAAGATAGTTTTGGCGCAAGGCGAATTGTTGAGCACTACCTTATATCATGTTTATCTACAAGAAATTGGTGTGCCATCGGTACTGTTACCCGCTCTTGATTTTATGAAGATAGACGAAGATGGAGAGCCTGTTGTAGATTACATGACGGAGCATATCCAGCCTTTGCTGGCTCAGTATCCGGATAATAAGCTGTTCATCACACAAGGTTATATTTGCCGTAACAGCTTTGGTGAGATAGATAATTTGCGCCGTGGTGGCAGCGATTACACAGCATCGTTAATAGGAGCGGCCATCCGCAGCGAAGAGGTGCAAATATGGACAGATATTGATGGGATGCATAACAATGACCCACGCATAGTTAAGGGTACCAAACCCATAGCGCAGCTATCTTTTGACGAGGCTGCCGAGTTAGCTTATTTTGGCGCGAAGATATTACACCCGCAAAGTGTTTTCCCGACGCAAAAGTATAAGATCCCCGTAAGGTTATTGAATACCATGGAACCGGGCGCGCCGGGTACTCTGATCACCAATAGCAGCGAAAAGGGTGAAATTAAATCCATCGCCGCTAAGGATGGTATTACGGCTATCAAAATACACTCGAGCCGCATGTTATTGGCTTATGGTTTTTTACGCCGTGTGTTTGAGGTGTTTGAGCGGTATAAAACGCCGATAGATATGATCACCACATCAGAAGTGGCTGTATCGGTTACTATTGATGACACCACGCATTTGGGCGATATTACCAATGAGCTAAATATATTTGGCTCGGTTGAGGTTGATGTGAACCAAAGCATAGTTTGCGTGGTTGGCGATTTTGGTGCCGAAACGCATGGTTACGCGGCCCGCGTGCTTGAATCGGTTAAACATATCCCGGTACGTATGATATCATATGGCGGCAGCAGCTACAATATCTCCATACTGGTTAAAACAGCGGATAAGATAGAGGCGTTGCGGAGCTTGCATAGCCGGTTGTTTGAGTAGTTGATGGTTCATAGATCATGGGTCATGGTCGGAAACGTCAAAATCTTATAATTACAAATTTAGAAAACTATGGTCCATGAACTATCAACCATGAACCATGAACAAAAAATAACATGTTCAATACCAATACGCTTACCCGTTTTCAAGGCTTAGAAACTCCGTTTTATTATTATGATATGGCACTGCTGGGTCAAACTTTGCAGGCTTGCGCCGATGCTTCGGCTAAGTATAACTTTCATGTGCATTATGCCATGAAGGCGAATTTTAACACGAAGGTTATTGATAAGATACAATCATACGGTTTTGGAGCGGATTGCGTGAGCGGTGGCGAAGTTAAAGCGGCTATTGAACATGGTTTTAGTAAGGATAAAGTTGTGTTTGCCGGAGTAGGTAAATCTGACAAAGAAATTAACGAGGCTTTAGACAAGGATATCTTCTGCTTTAATGTGGAATCTGTTCAGGAATTGCAGATCATTAATGATCTGGCGAAAGCCAAAGGTAAAACGGCCAGTGTAGCTATTCGTATTAACCCGAATGTTGATGCGCACACCCATCATTTTATCACTACCGGACTGGAAGAGAATAAATTTGGTGTAAATACCTGGGAGTTGCCTGCTGTTGCAGAGGCTTTAGCTAAATGTACTAACCTGCGATTTTTGGGCATACACTTCCATATTGGTTCGCAAATTACAGATATGGGGGTTTATAAAAACCTTTGCGTACGTGTTAACGAACTACAGCAATGGTTTGAAGAGCGTAACCTGCCCATCAAGGTTTTAAACTTAGGCGGTGGCTTAGGCGTTGATTACATGAACCCGGATGAAAACCCGATATGTGATTTTGAAGCCTATTTTAAGGTGTTTAACGACTTTTTGAATGTAAAGCCAGATCAGGAAGTTCATTTTGAACTGGGGCGTGCCCTGGTGGCGCAATCGGCAGCTTTAGTGAGCCGGGTGCTTTATGTAAAGAATGGTATTAAGAAGAACTTTTTGATACTGGATGCCGGTATGACCGAGCTGATACGCCCGATGCTGTATCAGGCTTATCATCAGATAGAAAATCTGAGTCAGGAATCAAGAATCAAAAATCAAGAAGTCTTGAGTCCTGAGTCTGGCATCTGGCCTCTCATTAAATACGACGTAGTGGGCCCTATCTGCGAAAGCACGGACTGTTTCCGCAAGGATGTTGACCTGCCGGAATCTTTCCGTGGCGACTTGATCGTGGTGCGTACCGCGGGCGCTTATGGCGAAGTAATGGCTTCGGGTTATAATCTTCGCGATAGGGTACAGAGTGTTTACTCGGAATAAATTGATCAGAATTTATATCCAAAGTTGAAGGTAATGGATGTTAGGTTTTGATTGCCTTTCTTCATAAGTTTTAAAATGAATAGCCTAATCTTAATGTTCCGCTGGTTAAAGGTTGCAGGTCAAATACGAAGAAATAGTTTTTAACCTGTAGTGAATAGCTTACCGCGGGATCTATCTTTTGGCGCAGGTTGTCGTTATAATCAGAGTAGTTTAACAAGTCGGGGCCAAAGTAAGTCCCCAGATAGCCGCGTAGGGCATGTTTAATGCCCGAAGGGCTTTTCCATATCACTTCGCTGGTAAGGCCTGCATTTAAAACATCATTCTTATCGTAAATACGATAGCTTGGTAATGTTTTAACTGCGTTGCGGAAATTGGCATAATCGCCGGATTCGTTGCTGTACGAAAACTCAAAGCCAATTATCCTGAAATCGACATGATCGTTCATTGCCGTATAAAAGCTTCCTGATAGTTTGGCTCCAAAGCCATAAAATGCTTTACTGTCGAAATAATAGGGATCTGTTTTGGCCATTGATGTGTTATCATATGTTCCGCCAAAAGCGTAAATGCCATAAGCTAAATTGAAATTGCTGAAGGTATGCGCCTCGTGCAGATCGATACGGCCGAGGTAAAATTCATCCTTAAAATTTACACCGTTACCTGTACTGGCACCGAGGGAGATATAGGTAGATGATTTTACCGAATCGGTTGACATAGGTTTATTCATGTATGATGCGCTATTGCGGTACATTACAGGCGCGTAATAATGATCACTACATCCCGTGAGTATAACAACAACTGCAAAAAATGCTATAGTGTATAACTTGTTCATGTTTAAAGTTTAGATTACAATGCCGAAATATATAAACAATTTGTTATAAATAATAAGGTTTTTTATAGTAGTTGCTTAACTTAATGATAATATATAATGCACAGTAGCTTAAACAATTACACGTAGCTTTATATAAACGATAAAACATAAAAGTGATGAAAGCATTTCTGAATTTATTTTTGTTTTTGGCTAAAGTTAAAGAGGCTATGTTTTTAAGAAGCATGCGCTCTTTATACATGCACTAATAGCTTTTTAAGATAGGCTAATTTCTATGGATCTTTTTTCGGAGATTTGCCGCGGCTATATGGCCAGCCTTGATAATTAATGATATCTGATATAGAAAACCAAGCGTTTAATAAACAGCTTTTTGGCGATGATTTTGAATGGGGCGTATCTACCGCTGCCCCGCAAATTGAAGGTTCTTTAGACACCGATGGTCGTGGTCGTTCTATATGGGATGTTTTTACCCAAAAAAAAGGTAAGGTTTTAAACGGCCACAAGGCCGATATCGCCTGCGATTTTTATAACCGCTACGCCGAAGATATTGCGCTCATTAAACAGCTTAATATTCCTAACTTTCGCTTTTCGATAGCCTGGCCGCGTATTATGCCTGATGGCACGGGCGAGGTTAACCCGGAAGGGATAGCTTATTACAACCGCATTATTGATGAATGTATAAGGCAAGGTGTTGAACCCTGGGTTACGCTTTACCATTGGGACATACCTCACGAATTAGAAGTTAAAGGTGGCTGGACAAACCGCGAAGTGGTAACCTGGTTTAGCAATTATGTAAAGGTTTGTGCGGATGCCTTTGGCGACCGCGTTAAACATTGGATGGTAATGAACGAACCTGCCGTATTTACCGGTGCAGGCTACTTTTTAGGGATACATGCTCCCGGGCGTACAGGCATCAAAAACTTTTTGCCTGCCGTTCACCATGCCGTTTTATGCATGGCAGCAGGAGGGAGGATATTACGCGAAACTTTGCCCAACGCGCAGATAGGCACAACATTTTCGTGTTCGCATATTGAGCCTTACTCGTTAAACGCGAGGGATGTTGCGGCTGCCAAACGTGCCGATGTTTTTTTTAACCGCTTATTTATTGAGGCGGTATCGGGCATGGGATATCCTGACGATATTAAGGTGCTTAAACGCATAAAGCAATACATGCTGCCTGGCGATGAAGCGCTTATGAAATTTGACTTCGACTTTATAGGTATCCAAAACTATACCCGCGAAATTGTGAAGGCTTCGTTTTTAATACCCTACATTGGAGCCCGACTGGTTAAAGCAGAACATCGTAAAGTGCAGTTAACCGATATGAAGTGGGAAGTTTACCCGCAGGCTATTTATAACGTAATTAAAAAGTTTGATGCTTATCCGTTTATAAAAAAGCTCATCATTACCGAGAATGGAGCCGCTTTTCCGGATCAGATAAGCGATGGTAAAGTTGATGATCCTAAACGGATAAAATACCTGCAAGATCATATCGCCCAGGTATTAAAAGCTAAAAACGAAGGCTGCAAAATTGCTGGTTATTTTGTTTGGACCCTAACAGATAACTTTGAATGGGCCGAGGGATATCACCCCCGGTTTGGATTGATCTATATTGATTTCAAAACCCAGCAGCGTACTATTAAAGGTTCGGGGTTGTGGTATAGCAAGTTTTTATCAAATATTTAACTATTTGATAAGATGGGTTATAATTAGGCCAATCTGTATGATAGCAAAATCGCGGTTTTTTTGTTTCATTGTAATATGAATGGTCTACCTGGCCATAACCAGTGTTAAACACGTTGATACAATGAAAAATATTCTGCTAATAGGCTTTGGCTTACTTCTTTTTTTGATAGCTCCGCAAACTAAAGCCCAACAAAAGTCATATTACATACTGGATATGGTTCACAACAATCCCGGCGAAGCTTTAACACAAGCTGTTTATAACGATCCTGTTTATTTAAAACAGCAAGGCTACAACGGGCAGGTTTTAAATGATTTTACTTTTGCGCATGCAGCTATAACCTTCGATGGTTTGAACCCCGCTATCTTCCCGAAAGGCTCAAAAGAACGCGCCTGGGTTATGCAGGCTGCTGATAAGGTAAGGGCGAATATAAAACGCGCGCACGCGGCCGGAGAAAAGGTTTATTACTTTACCGATATTATTGTTTTGCCTAAAAAACTGGTTGAGCTTTATCACGACGAGATTTGCGATGATAAAGGCCGCATATCTTTTGAAAGACCCAAAACTATAGAGATACACCGGATCATGTTGAAGGAACTGTTCGATACTTTTCCTGATCTGGATGGTTTGGTGATACGCACAGGTGAAACTTATTTGAATAATGTACCCTATCATACCGGTAATAATCCAATCACCAACGGTGCCGATAGCCATATCAAACTCATTAATATATTGCGCGAAGAGGTTTGCGTAAAGCGTAATAAACTGGTGTTTTATAGAACATGGTTATCCGCGGGTATGGATCAGAAACCGGACGTTTATTTGAAAGTAACTAATGCCATTGAACCTCATCCTAACTTGATTTTTTCGGTTAAACATACCCGTGGTGATTACCACCGGACAATGGATTTTAATCCTACTCTTGGTATTGGTAAACACCAGCAAATTGCAGAAGTACAATGCCAGCGCGAGTATGAGGGCAAAGGAGCTTATCCTGATTATGTGATGGATGGTGTGATAAATGGCTTCGAAGAGTTTACCACCAATACGCCGCAAACCGGGTATAAGGGATTAAAAGATATTGTGAATACTCCGCAGTTTAAGGGAGTATGGTCGTGGTCGCGGGGCGGCGGTTGGGTTGGCCCCTACATTAGCAATGAATTTTGGTGTAAGCTGAATGCGTATGTAATTAGCCATTGGGCTACCAATACCAAACAAACCGAAGAAGAGGTTTTCAACCGGTTTATGGATGAAAACGGGATTAAAGGTACAAGCCGTAAGGCTTTTAGGGAGCTATGTTTGCTATCGGCCAAGGCTGTTTTACGTGGGCATGAATCGGCAGTTTTGCCATTTAAAAATGACTGGGTATTTTGGATGCGCGACGAGTTTTTAAGCGGGACAGACGGCCGCCTCAATGTTATATTTAAGACCTTTTACGATAACGGACAATTACACAAAGCCATCGATGAAAAATACGAAGCGGTTGCCTTATGGAAAAAGATAGTTGAATTGAGCAGCGAGGTGCATCTTAGCAATAAAGATGATGAAAGTTATATTAAAGTATCATGCCAGTACGGGTTGATGCTACACCAGATCATAGCAGAAGGTTGGAATATTATGGCCTTAGGCTATACTGGCGATATGACAAGTAATTACGATAAGGTTGCGATATCTGCCTCCGTCAAAAAGTACGATGCTTTTTGGGCCGCATTTGATGAGTTGAAAAAAAATAACCCTGCATGCGCCACACTATACAAGCCTTTCACCTGGACTAATAATCCACCAACATATCACGGTGAAAAAGGAATGGGAGCATCAGTAGATCAATACAGAAAACTGTAATTACTGATACTCCCAACAAATTAATACCTACTTGCCGAATTTAGTATTCCTATAGCAGCTGCATCCAATTGTAGTTCGGCACCTTTTACCAAATCCTTTAATTGCTCAACGGTAGTTGCACTGGCTATTGGAGCAGCTATTGCCGGTTGGGCCAGTAGCCAGGCTATTGATACCTGAGCCGGATTGGCGTTGTATTGTGCGGCAACCTCATCCAATCCCTTTAGTATTTTAAGACCACGATCGTTCAGGTACTTTTTGTTGCTGGCACGTTTGCTTGTCGCCAAATCTGCTTCTGTACGGTATTTTCCCGTAAGGAAACCACTTGCCAACGCGTAAAAATTAATCACGGCGATGTTGTTTTCTAAACATACCGCTTGCAAATCGGTTTCAAAACTCTCACGATCATACAAATTGTAAAGTGGTTGCAGGGTTTGATAAGCGGCTAAGTTGTTATCTTTACTTACTTGTAGAGCCTCTTTTAAACGTGCGCCGTTATAGTTAGATGCGCCTATGGCACGTACCTTACCTTGTTTAATAAGGTCGCTAAAAGTTTCCAGGCTCTCTAAAAGCGGCGTGTCTTTATCGTCATCGTGTGATTGGTACAGATCAATATAATCGGTTTGTAAGCGTTTTAATGAATCTTCAACAGCTTTAGTAATATAGGCTTTAGATAAGCCCTTTTTACCAGGCCCCATTTCTTTTCCCACCTTAGTGGCAATTACAATGCTATCACGTTTACCACTTTGTTTAAGCCACTTACCTATAATAGTTTCAGATTGTCCGCCTTCGCCGCCATGTGCCCATCTGGAGTATACATCGGCGGTATCAATAAAGTTAATCCCCGAATCGGCAACCGCATCTAATATTTTGAATGATTGCGCTTCGTCTATCGTCCAACCAAAAACATTACCGCCAAAGCATATCGGGCTTATATAAATATTGGTAGTACCCAGTTTCTTTTTATTCATTTGCGATCTATTGTTGTTTGAGGCTTGTAATTTGCCCGGCCAATTCATCTACCCAACCCGAAAAATAAGGCTCTGATCCGGCAACGCGGATCCATTTACCGGTATAATCGCGGGCTATGGTCAAATGTAAGGAATCATCTAAAGATGTAAACTGGTATATTTCGTTAAATGACGCATGGTTGACCGGTATTACTATCCCGTCTACTTGTCCGTCGCTGCCTGTTAATGTTGTTTCAAAGCTTTCCATAATGTATCTGTTTATATATGCTTACCTAAACAGGAGGATGGGCGTTGTGTTTTAAAATACCGTAGCTTAATCTAAGAATACGAAATGTTAATTAATAATTAATAGTTTATGCATGATTAAAACACTGGGCTGTAAAACTCGTTACTAGCTATATAATTATTGTTGCCAATTATGATATTCGATAAAAAAGTAAATTACTACCAGGTTTCGCAAGGCGTTTGGGGTTTAAAAACCCTGTTTGTAAACATATATATGATAGCCAACCGCAAAGGTGTTGCCGATGGCTGGGTTTTAGTAGATGCGGGTTTGCGGGGCTACTCATCCAAGATCATCAGCATGGCCGAAAGTTTGTTTGGCGAAGGCACTAAACCGCTGGCTATTATTTTAACACATGGGCATTTTGACCATGTAAGCGGACTGGAAGAACTACTTAAGCATTGGGATGTACCGGTTTACGCGCACCCATTGGAATTGCCTTACCTTACGGGGAAATCGTCTTATCCACCGGCAGACCCTACCGTTGGTGGTGGCCTCATGTCGTGGATATCGTGGATGTTTCCATCTAAACCTATTAACCTTGGCGATAGGGTACAGGCTTTAGATACCAGCGGCGCGATAGAGGAATTGCCAGAGTGGAAAACCATCCATACGCCAGGTCATTCACCGGGGCATGTTTCTTTGTTTTTTAAGCTTAACGCGACATTGATTGCAGGCGATGCTTTTGCGACTACTAAAGCCGAGTCGGCAATATATGCGTTGTCATTCATCCCCAAATTATCAGGCCCGCCTAAGTACTTTACAACAGATTGGGCCCAGGCCGCAGAGTCTGTCAGGAAACTCTATGCGCTTGAACCGCGGACAGTTGCTACCGGCCATGGTTATGCTATGCGTGGTAAAGAATTACAAACCGAATTGAAATATCTGGCAGACAATTTTGAAGATATATCTATACCAGCGCACGGGCGTTATGTAAAGGTTCCGGCACAAGCCGATATAAATGGAACCGAATATGTGCCACCTGCAATTATGCCCGATAAAGCATCTATAGCTGCCGTGGCTTTAATATCTGTTGCTATTGGTTATTTTGCAGTTAGAGAAGTGCAGAAAAGATTGGCATAACACTATATTTGCATTACGCAATAAATACTGTATTGGATAGGGATATTCTTAAAAAGCTCATTGTTACACCTATGCCTTATGGTAAATATAAGGGTACCATGATATGCAACCTGCCGGTGCATTATTTGGAATGGATGTATTTGCAAGGCTTTCCGCCGGGTAATTTAGGTATGATGCTGCACACCATTCACGAAATCAAGATCAATGGATTAGAATATCTTTTGGCTCCTCTAAAAAGATCGCAGTAATTTCCATCACAATGTAACGATATATTAAAAAGATGAGTCTGTCTGTAAGGTTAGCAACCATAGTACGACTAATTGCGTAAATTGTATTAAATTACTCATCATGAAGAAATTAAGTTTATATCTGCTAAGCATTATTTTACTATGGGGATGTGCGCAAGGGCAACCCGAAAATCATTCGTTTGCCAAGTTGCCCGAGCCCAAAACTGGCGAGAAGGTAGCCACCTTTGCCGGAGGTTGTTTTTGGGCTATGAGCGAAGCTATGTCCGAATTAAAAGGTGTGAATAAGGTTGTGGCGGGTTATGCTGGTGGAATAGTTAAAAACCCAACATACGAGCGTGTTTGTGAAAAGAATACCGGTCATGCCGAATCGGTGCAGATCTATTATAATCCATCGGTTATTAGCTATGCTCAATTGGTAGAGGCTTTCTTTTATGCCCACGATCCTACTACTTTAAATAGACAAGGACCTGATGAGGGTGATGATTATCGCTCTGCTATTTTTTATCGTACACCAGAAGAAAAAGCTACCATTGATGCGGTAATGAAGAAAGTGGCTGCTACACATCATTACAATAACCCAATAGTTACCGAAGTTACAGCGTATAAAGCTTTATATCCTGCGGAGGTTTATCACCAGGGGTATTATAAAACCCATCCGGGAAGCGCTTACATCCAAAGCGTATCAGAGCCTAAGGTGATGAAAATGCGCCACGCGGTTCCGCAATTGCTAAAGCCGGAATTTGCTAAATAAACTATAAATAACTCAAAGCCTGCGGCCCATGGTTAAATAGCAGGTCAACAATGCTCAGGTTATTCAAAGATCCTTGCCGCTCTTCAAATAGTTGGAAATAGGGTTTTTGAATAAATTGAGATTCTTTTCTGTGATCTATATTCCTCCGGAAATCTTCTCTATCCGGATAAACAGGCAAATAATCGTTGGTATAATTAATCTCGGCTTTTATTTTAGTTAGCTTGAGTAACAGCCTTAATAACTTATCATTAAAATCGAAGAGGTATTCGTGGTGCATTTCATAAAATGGTGCAAACTCATCCTCGTAAAACTCAAAATAAGCAGAACGGCGGTAGCAATTTTGCAGACTAAGCCAGTGTAAACGCTGCCATTTAAAATCGTAACTTATCTTAACGTCCTTAATATTCGTGTGTCCATTAGCGCCTTTTATAACCGGAACGGTTAATGCTAAAACACCATCCGGAGAGTATATGTGCGTGCGATTACGGTAGGTTTGCTTTACAAAATGCTCTTCGTTCTCAATTAAAAAGTTGGTTTTGTGCTTGTTAAGTTGTACAAAGTATTCAACAGGAGGCAGATAGAACATTGGCAAAATAGCACCTTTATCGTACATATATATTTTTTATGTTTGTGGTTGGTATCGTCGCAAAAATAATGATAAAAGCAGGGCTTTCAAGTATTGTGTTTTTCTTTTTATATCTGGTTTCGTTACTGCCTTTCTGGTTCTTGTTTTTGATAGCCGATGTACTCTATGTTTTGCTTTATTATATCACGGGCTACAGGCGTAAAGTGGTTTATGAAAATCTACGGAACTCATTTCCGGAAAAAACAGAGGCCGAAATAAGGCTACTGGAGAAGCAATACTTTAAATACCTTGGTGATCTGATCGTGGAAACCATCAAAATGATCTCAATATCAGAAAAGGAGATACTGCGCAGGGTATACCTTACAAATCCGGAACTAATAGAAGAATATCACAAACAAGGCAAGAGCCTGATAGCCGCTGTTGGTCATTATTGTAACTGGGAGTGGTGCGTGTTGCGTTTTAGCCTGATACCACAATATCAAAAAATAATGGTTTACAAACCTTTACAGGATGCACCGTCTAACAAATATTACCTTAAAGTTAGGGGGCGCTTTGGTGTAACACTGGTGCAAATGCGATCAACCCTGCGCAAGCTAACTGAGTTGCGAAGAAGCCTGACCTTTACCGTATTAGCTGCCGACCAAACCCCAGTTAGGCACGAAACACAATACTACACACAGTTTTTAAACCAGCAGACCGCTGTTTTTCAGGGGATTGAAAAAATGGCTATCATGTTTAACTCGGCCATTGTATTTGGAAAAATAAAACGTGTTAAACGTGGGTTTTATGAGTATAAATTTGTACCTATGGTTGATGAGCCCAAGCAAACAGAACCCTATGAAATTACAAACCTATATCTTCACACGCTCGAAGATATGATTAAAGAAGAACCGCAATATTGGCTATGGTCGCACAGAAGGTGGAAATTTAAACCGGAGGTTAACGGATGAGTTTACCTAAAGTTGCCGTTGTTATATTGAACTGGAACGGTAAAAAGTACCTTCATGATTTTTTGCCTTCGGTAATGGCAAGCACTTACCCTAACATGGAAGTTGTTGTTGGCGACAATGCATCAACCGATGGATCTGTTGAGTTTTTGAAAGAAAACTATCCAACTATAAGTATCCTCACCAACGATCAAAACTACGGCTTTACAGGTGGTTATAACCGGATACTGAACAGGGTAGAAGCTGATTATTATGTGCTGTTAAATTCGGACATAGAAGTTGTACCGGGTTGGATAGAACCGGTTGTAAAATTAATGGAGAGTGATGATCTTATTGCCGCCGCAGCACCAAAAATTAAATCCTTCCGTCAAAAAACTCACTTTGAGCATGCCGGTGCGGCCGGTGGTTTTATCGATAAGTTTGGTTACCCGTTTTGCGAAGGGCGTATATTTTTTGATATAGAAGAGGATAAAGGGCAATACGAGGTATCAAAGGAAGTATTTTGGGGATCAGGAGCAGCATTATTTATCAAAAAGAAATATTGGGACGAATGCCTTGGTTTTGACGAACGCTTTTTTGCACACATGGAAGAGATAGATTTGTGCTGGCGCTTAAAAAACATGGGCCTAAAGGTGATGTATTGTGCAGAATCGGAAGTATACCATGTTGGTGGAGGAACGTTAGATACAGAATCTCCATTTAAAACCTACCTAAACTTTAGAAATAACCTGGTATTACTGAAAAAGAATCTGCCATTTTCGAGAGCATTGATTATCATTCCGATAAGGATGTGCTTTGACCTGATGGCTTTATTGCGCTTTATCAGCGAAAAGAAATACAAGAATGCCTGGGCTGTAAGTAAAGCACATCAAAACTTTATACGCAGGCTTTTTACCAAGAATATTACATCAGTAAAATCACGCCATCGCAACTATAATTTAAAGGGCATGTATAACCGCAGTATTGTGTTAGACTTTTTTATTCGCAAAAAAACACACTTTATTGATCTTGATCCGAAGGACTTTCTTTAACTGGCGGTATAACAGGGTTACTATCTGTTATTAAACGCGAACCTTCGGGAAAATTAACTTGTATATCGTTTTTTTGGTTGGGTATCTCAATACCTTCCTGAGCAAATTTGATGTAAATTTCACTCAGTATTTTGCTTTTTAACGATGTGTATTTGCCAATTTCTTCGGCCCAAAACTGGATCTTGAAAGTAATAGCGGTTTCACCAAAGTTGTTGAGATATACACCGGGAGCAGGTGTTTTCATAATGTCATCGTGATTGTTAACGATATCTTTCAATATGTCTTCGATCTTTTTGACATCTGAGCCGTAAGCAACCCCAATGGTGAGTTCAATTTGACGATTGTTATTAGTTAGCGTCCAGTTTACAACATGTTGAGATATCAGATCGCCATTAGGCACAATTAGTTCGGAGCCATTACCACAATCAATTTTACTGGAGCGGATACCGATCTCCGTTATTGTACCAGATTTACCACTAACCTCTATAATGTCCCCAACCTGAACAGGTTTCTCAAAAGCCAGAATTACACCCGATACAAGGTTATTTACAATATTTTGTAAACCGAAACCGATACCCACACCTAAAGCACCAATAACAATAGTTACTTTATCCATGGGAATGCCCGCCGCGCTTATGGCCACAAAAAAGCCTATTACGAATACGGTTAAACGGATAAGCAGGATAGATGAGCGTGTTTTTTTTGCTTGTAGTGTTAGTTTGGTTTGCTGCCCGGCAAAATCATAAAAGTAACTGATAAGCCGGGCTATGATCCCCGACATCCAAATCACAATCATAAAGATCAATACACTGCCAAAAGTAAATGCGGTGCTGCTGAATTTATATGGATGGGTTAAAAAGTCGTTAGCCTGATCATAAATATAATCATCAATTACAAGGTTTCTGCAAAGTGCGAATAACCAAAGTACAAAGGCGATCTTGATAGCAACATCTTTAAATTTCTTTTGTAAAACTTTAAAATCCAGATAGGATATTATTTCCTGATTCTCGGTTTTGTTACCTTCTAATTGCAAAAACAAGCTTTCCATTAAAATTTGCACAAGCAGATACATGCCCATAGCAAGGGATAAATTGAATACCGTGGTACAACCAATTATTTGCGCTATACTAAACCTGCCGGCAATATTCAGCAATATCGATATAGCATGTAAAGCAATAAATACCTTAACAATAAGCTCCATAAATGGAGGATATTCCTCTGGTTTGGCTTTTAAAAACGGTAGGAATTTAAATGAGAAATAGATAGCCGCGGCCGACGAAAGTAGTAGGACGATCCGGTTAAGATGTGTGATCTCGATAAACAGACTACTGATACCAAATATGATAACCAATACAAAAAGTACTACCCCAAATTTAAATAATGGCTTTGGCCAGTTATTTCTGATGAGTAAGCCAATACATGCTGTTGTAATAACGAGCATGAATTGAATAATTACCTGTGGAGGATGGTCGTAAAAGTATAAGCCTAATATACTGGCAACTGCCAATGTAGCTGTATAAGGCGTTTTTACGATATAGCGTGTTTGGGCGAAGATTTTAGCAGCATCTTCATCTTTTATGCGTCTTATTTTTCGCTTGCTGTTAAATATCCAGGCAAAAAATAAAATTAAGAGAAATATGAAAGCTAAATGGCTCCAATAATTTGATTTGCTTGGGAAGAAGTATTTGACAAGCCTTGAATTAAGATTGTATGTTTTAGCAACTGCAGTATCTATCGGGTTTTTTTGTGGGTGCATATCCCAAATAAAACCGTACTCATTATCGATTGATTTAACTGTAAATTGGCTTATTTTGATATCCACCTTATCGTCCAAATCAATCATTAAGATTGATAATGATGAAATACTGTTTTGCAGATAACCTATTCTGATAATTGACTTTTTGACACAACTATCCAATTTTCTCCATTTAGCCTGAAGATCTTGAACTTGAAGAACGTATTTTCTTTGTACGAAAGGGTCTTCGGGAGCATAACTTATAATGGTATCTTGCTGAAAGCTGGTAACGTCGGCATTAAGGGTATCAAGCTGATCACTGTATTTGGATAGTTTTTTTGCCCATGATTTTGTTTGATCTGTAACCCGGTCAACCATATTCCTGATCGTAACCAGGTAGACAAGTGTAGTTGAATTATCAATCGTTTTTTTCATTATCCCCATGCGTTTTTCCAATGATGGAAGGCGCTGGCTGATCTCAAGTGTATCGAAACCTTTAGATAAGTCGGAATTGTTTTGAATGTATTGGCTTGTGTAATCTTCTATCTTACCGAGTAAATTATCTAAATCGGCATCGCCGGTGCGATGGAAAGAGCGTATTAGCGATTTGCGCTGTAATAACTCACGGCGTATAGAATCCCGTCGCGAGCGGGCGGGTGCTCTTTTATTTTTATCCTGCGCGCTACTATCATGTATGGCTGTAATTAACAGCAGGGTAAGTAGTCCAAATGATAGTAGCTTAAATAGGTTGCGCATGTATGTGTTTATTCAGATATTAAGTTTTCGATGCCTAAACGGTATGAATCCATCCCGAAACCGGCAATCACACCTTTACAGTTTTTAGCCAGCATGGAGTGGTGCCTAAATTCTTCCCGTTTGTATACGTTAGAAATATGAACCTCAATTACCGGTACGTTTATAGCTGCAATGGCATCGCCAATGGCAACGGATGTATGGGTGTAAGCACCGGCGTTCATCACTATGCCGTGGTAGCTAAACCCAACTTCGTGTAATTTGTTTATAATTTCGCCTTCTACATTACTTTGATAGTATTCAATCTCCAAATCAGGATAGCGTTGGCGTAATTCGGCAAGGTAAGTTTCAAAATCAGAACTGCCATAAATAGATTTCTCGCGGACACCTAATAGGTTTAAATTCGGTCCGTTGATAATTTGTATCTTCATCAGTTCAAATATATACAATTAAACAAAAAACAAGTGGATTGGCAGAAAGCAAAAAAAGGCTTTAGTTCGTACCTGAGATTGGAAAAATCCCTGTCGGCTAATTCCGTTGGCGCTTATCTGGGCGATTTAGATAAACTGATACAATTTGCAGATAGCAAGCCGGTTAAACTACAGCCTGAAACTGTTGTATTGAAAGATTTGCGTGAGTTTATCATGTGGATTAACGAACTGGGTATGATACCAACATCACAGGCGCGCATCATATCGGGCATCAAAGCTTTTTATAAATACCTGCTGATGGATAATCAATTGAACTACGATCCATCCGAATTGCTTGAAGCGCCCAAACTAAAACGCAAGCTTCCCGACACATTAAGCATAGTTGATATTGATAAACTGATAGACGCCATTGATCTATCCAAACCCGAAGGTATGCGCAATAAAACTATGATAGAAGTATTATATAGTTGCGGGTTGAGGGTAAGCGAATTGATTAACCTACGCATATCAAACCTATACCTTGATATTGAATTCATCAAGGTTTTAGGCAAGGGAGATAAAGAACGCTTAGTACCTATAGGCTCACAAGGTATCAAGTTTTTGAAGCTGTGGCTACACGATGTACGGGTACATATCCCGGTGCAAAGCGGGGAGGAAGATATGGTTTTTTTGAACCGGCGTGGTAAAAGATTGAGTCGGGTTTATGTATTTATGATGATTAAGGAACTTGCTGAAGTTATTGGCTTGAAAAAGAGCATCAGCCCGCATACGTTCAGACACTCCTTCGCTACGCACTTAATTGAAGGTGGTGCTGATTTAAGAGCAGTGCAGGAAATGCTGGGCCATGAGAGTATTACCACAACTGAAATTTATACGCATTTGGATAGGGAGTATTTGAAGACGGTTATTATAGATCACCATCCGAGGAGTTGATTTTGTTTTAGGTAGTTAATTCAGCAGCCACCATTCTGTCCGTACCTCGCATGTCCTGCCTCAACTGGATGTTTTTAAAACCCTTATCCTGTAATAGCTTAACTGTTTCCTTACCCAGGTTTTCGTTGATCTCGAAAAAAAGAAGGCCATTCTCTTTTAAATTTTGCAGGGCAAAGTTGGCTATGGCGTTATAAAATATCAGTGGGTTGTGGTCGGTTACAAACAGTGCTAAATGTGGTTCATAACTTAGTACATTAGTATGCATTTGGCTTTTCTCGCTATCTGTAATATAAGGCGGATTGCTTACTATGATTGAATAATGTGTATTGCGTATAACCATACCGCTTTGTTTCAAAATGTCGACTTTAATAAAATTAACTTCAACATCATTTAACTGAGCATTTTGTTTAGCCACAGTTAGGGCCCGCGCAGAAATATCAATCGCCGAAACCTTAGCCGATGGAAGGTATGTTTTTAACGTTATTGGGATACAACCGCTGCCTGTTCCTATATCCAATATGGTTTCCAGTTCATGGCGTTGTTTTGCGATGCTTATTATCCACTCCACTAATTCCTCCGTTTCTGGGCGAGGGATCAAAACAGACGGTGTTACTTTAAAGGGTAATCCGTAAAATTCGGTTTCGCCTAAGATATATTGGATTGGCTTACCTGTTTGCAGCGCTTTAATAATTTTAGCCAGCTTTTGCGATTGTGCCTTGGTTAATTCGTTGGATGCATAGGCTCGTAACTGTGCTTTGGATAGCATAAGTACCTCGCTTATGGTAAGGTATTTAATGGCATTTATTTCAGGCTTGTCGTAAATCGACTTGAGCGCATCATCAAATTTGATCAAAGCATCCTGAACAGTTTTCATTCTGCAAAGAAACATAAAAGCATACCTTTGCAAAAATGCTTGATCATAATAAATACATGCGGCGCTGTTTGGAGCTGGCTCAACTGGGAATGGGTTTTGTTAGCCCGAACCCAATGGTTGGGGCTGTTATTGTTCATAACGATCGCATTATAGGCGAGGGCTATCACCAAAAATACGGTCAGGCGCATGCCGAAGTAAATGCGGTAAATAATGTGCAGGATAAAGGTTTACTATCCCAATCAACTATTTATGTATCGTTGGAGCCTTGCGCGCATTATGGTAAAACACCACCCTGTGCCGATCTGATCATCAAACACCAAATACCCAATGTTATAATTGGTTGCCGTGATCCTTTCGACGAGGTTAACGGGAAAGGTATTGAAAAACTAAAAGCCGCCGGTATAAACGTTACTGTTGGTGTTTTAGAGGCAGAATGCCTTGAACTTAACAAACGTTTTTTTACCCGCATACAAAAGCATCGCCCATACATCATATTAAAATGGGCACAAACTGAGGATGGTTTTTTCGCTCCCGCCGATAATAGCCAGTTTTGGATAACAGGTGAAGAATCGCGTAAGCTGGTTCATCAATGGAGGGGTGAGGAGGATGCTATTTTGGTTGGAAAAAACACCGCATTAATTGATGATCCTCAATTAAATGTACGTTACGGACAAGGTAAAGCGCCAAAACGCATAGTAATAGATCGCAGACTGGAATTACCCAAACATTTGCACCTGTTCGATCAATCGGTAGAAACCTTTGTGATCAACGAAGTGAAAACCGAATTTGATGGTAAAACAAAATATATCTCGCTCGAAGATTTTAATTACTACGTACCCCAATACATACTTTACCAGCTTTACTTGCAGGACATCCAATCGGTAATAATAGAAGGTGGCGCCAGTACTTTGGCTCATTTTATTAAGGATGGTTTATGGGATGAGGCTCGTGTATTTACCGGATCTGTTACTTTGAAAAAAGGCATACAATCACCTGTAATACAAGGGGAAGTAGTATCGGTTAATGCTGTTGGTAAGGATACTTTACGTATAATAAAACCATATGTTATTTGAGGATACTTATTTAACCATAACCGAACCCGGCGAAAGTATCTTTCGCGATCGTGGAAGCAAATTTATGGGTTTTGTGTACCCAATAAAATCGGATAGCGATATTAAAGCCATTGTTGCCCAATTGAAAAGTGAACATCCTAAAGCTAATCACCATTGCTGGGCTTTGCGTATTAGCCCGGATAGATCTGTATTTCGTGTGAATGATGATGGTGAGCCATCAGGTACGGCGGGCAGGCCAATTTTGAATACTTTACTATCACATAACCTCACCAATATTGCCGTAGTAGTAGTGCGTTATTTTGGGGGTACACTGCTTGGCGTTCCCGGATTGATCAACGCTTATAAAGTTGCTACCGAAGAAGCTTTAAAGTCGGTTAAAATCATTGAGAAAACTGTAAATGATGTTTACCAGATATCGTTTAACTATTTGCAAATGAATGATGTTATGAAAGTGATCAAAAGTGAAAATCTAAACCTTATTGAACAGCGATTTGATACCGATTGCCTGGTTAAAATAGAAGTGCGCAAAAGCCAGGTTGAAAAAGTGATGGGCCTTTTGCATCATATTACCGGGGTTAAAATTAAATGGGTATCAACGTTGTAAAACTAAGTCCTTAATTCAAAGCACCTTTCGTTTTTGCCCGTCGCTTTGTTCGGCGTTTTGGGCATATTTTTGTATTTTTAAAGCGGTATGCAATCCTTTGAAATTAATAAAGAAGATCTGCTGCGCATTAAAACCGCGCTTGAGGGGACGGATGAAGAACTGAAAACGGTTCTGGAGGATTACCACGCCTCAGAAATTGCCATCATTTTTGAAAAGCTTGATCAGGAAGCCCGTGAACGCATTATTAACGTTTTGCCTGTTGAGGAAGCTTCTGACGTTATTTCGGAGATGGATGAAGAACATCACCCCGAAGATATCCTTTTTAATCTCGATCCCGAAAAACGCTCTGAGATAATTGAAGACTTAGATTATGATGATGCTACCGACTTAATATCCCAGTTAGAGGAGCACGAGCAGCATGAAATATTGAAAGATATCGATCATGAAGATGCTACAGAAATACGTTCACTTTTAAGCTACGCCGAAGATACCGCGGGTGGTTTGATGAATACCGACGTTATCCAGGTGAACCTACGCTTGGATAAAAAGGATGCCCTGGATGAGATCATCCGCCAATCAGAAGAAATGGAGGATTTTTATACCATTTACGTGGTAGACGACCGTGAAATTCTGCAAGGTATTATCTCCGTTAAGGATATCATCAAAGCCAAGGCCGATGCCAAAGTTGCCGATCTGGTTAAAACAGAATACGTTTACGTTAAGGCGGATTTAGATCAGGAAGATGTAGCCAAGTTGATATCACAATATAACCTGGCCAGCATCCCCGTTGTTGATGATAACATGCGCCTGTTGGGCAGAATTACGGTTGATGATATCATCGACGTAATGGAGGAAGAGAATACCGAGGACATCTTGAAGATATCCGGGGTATCCGAAGATGAGGAGTTGAGCGGTAGCTGGCAGGACGCGATCAAAAGCCGTTTGCCCTGGTTAATTATAAATTTAGGCACCGCGTTTTTGGCGGCATCTATTATTCGTGGTTTTGATTCTACTGTAGCCAAGTTGTCGATCATATCAGCTTACATGACTATTATTGCCGGTATGGGTGGTAATGCCGCTACGCAAGCTTTGGCTGTAACTGTTCGGCGTATATCATTGAACGATCTGAACGATAAGCAAGCCTATAATACGGTTTTAAAAGAGTTTTTGGTTGGAATGGTGAATGGTGCCAGTAATGGTATAATCGTGTTCTGTGTGGCTTTATTTTACGATGCTAACCCAATGCTGGGGCTTGTACTCTTTTTAGCAATGACAGGCAACCTGATGATAGCTGGTTTAACCGGAGCATCTATACCATTGATATTGAAAAGGGTAGGGATTGATCCTGCCGTAGCCTCATCTATCATTATTACTACATTTACAGATTGTTTTGGCTTTTTATTGCCGCTTTGGCTGGCCACAAAGTTGTTATTGTAGGGTGATTTATAAATATAAAACCTTGTCATTTCCTTTAGATTAGCTTCAACTATAATAACAACCAATGATGTTTTGTTGAAGCTAATCTAAAGGAAATGACATTTTTTTGTTGTCACATTTTGTTTAATTTCAATCACCAAAAATTAAACAATGAACATAGAAGACATCGAAACCATTTGCGACAGCTTCCCCGCTGTAACTAAGGATATTAAATGGGAAGAGCATCTTTGTTTTAACGTGGGTGGTAAAATGTTTTTGATCACCGCTCCGGATGCTTATCCGCCAACTGCATCATTCAAAGTAAACCCCGAAGAATTTGAGGAACTGGCCTCGCGCGATGGTTTTAAACCTGCCCCGCATTTAGCAAGATACAAGTGGATTTACATTAGCGATATTAGTTTGTTTACTAAAAAAGAGTGGGAGCACTACGCCAGGCAATCTTATAATATGGTAGTCGAAAAGTTACCCAATAAGCTCAAAGCTACTTTAGGTTTGTAATTCCAGAACAAAGCACCGCAATAATTGTACTTAAACTATGGCTTCAGCATCAAGTTTGCAATTACCCATTATCAAGGTTAAATCCGCTTTAAGCGTAGCTACACACGATGTGCTCGCCATTGAAGAGCCATTAGAGATCCGTTTAGAACATGGCCCAGTAGATGAACGCAAAGTGCAGAATATCTCGGTCACCATGCGCACACCGGGTAACGATGCCGAGCTGGCTTTAGGCTTTTTATTTACCGAAGGCATCATCACTAATGTGAAAGCTATTGCCAATATAGATCATTGTTTTATCGCTTGCGCGGAGAATAAAGAGAATGTGATACAGGTGAGTTTGCATCCCGATAGTGTACCCTGTCTGAAAAACACGGAGCGTAATTTTTATACCACATCAAGCTGCGGCGTGTGTGGCAAAGGTTCTATTAATGCTATACGTACCGTGGGTCAATTTAATGATAATCAATTAGATGATAGCTTTATCTATTCGGATATCTTATATAGTTTACCTGATATTTTGCGAAAGCATCAAGATGTTTTTACCGATACCGGCGGGTTACATGCTTCAGCATTATTTAGCAATACAGGCGAAATGTTATTGGTACGCGAAGATGTAGGCCGACACAATGCTTTGGACAAACTAATAGGCGCTGCTATTAATAAGGGTATGGTGCCTTTGAGTAATTCCGTGTTAATGTTGAGCGGCCGGGCAAGCTTTGAGTTGGTTCAAAAAGCGGCTATGGCGGGCATCAATATCATAGCTGCCGTTGGTGCGCCATCAACCCTGGCAGTACAACTGGCCCAGGAGTTTAACATCACCCTGGTTGGTTTTTTGCGCGATGAGCGTTTTAACATTTATACCGCGCCACACCGCATATTATTTACCCAATAGTTGAGCTATCATGAGCGAAGAAATAAAACAGCCGGCAGCCGAAAACCCGGAAAAATTAAGCAGGTTAAAAGTATCTGAACCTAAAACCTGGGCGGCGGGTATCCCTGCTGTAGCCGCTGCCATGAAAGATGTTTTGTCAGAAACCGGCCCTGTACGGGGGATGCATGCCCTGTTCCATATGAATAAAAAGGACGGGTTTGACTGCTCAAGCTGTGCCTGGCCCGATCCGGATGACGACCGTTCACCATTTGCGGAATATTGCGAGAACGGCGCCAAAGCATTAGCCGAAGAAGCAACTACCAAAAAGCTAACCGCCGAATTTTTTGCTCAAAACTCTGTGGCCGATCTATCGGCATTGAATGATATGGAAATAGGCAAAAAAGGCCGCATAGCCCAGCCTGTTTATCTGCCGAAAGGAGCAACACATTACCAGCCCATTAGCTGGGATGAGGCTTTTAAAAAGATAGGTGATGCTTTAAATGCGTTACAATCGCCCAACGAGGCTACATTTTATACTTCGGGGCGTACGGGTAACGAGGCATCGTTTGTTTACCAGCTTTTTACTAAAGAATATGGTACCAATAATATGCCCGATTGCTCAAACATGTGCCACGAATCAACCGGGACGGGTTTATCAGAATCTATAGGGATTGGCAAGGGCACCGTAACGCTGAATGATTTTTACGATACGGATGTTATTATTATTATGGGTCAAAACCCAGGCACTAATCATCCGCGTATGTTAACCGCTCTGCAAAAGGCTAAAGAAAAGGGCAGCAAAATAATAGCGGTAAACCCTTTGCGCGAAGCTGGTTTAATGGGGTTTAAAAACCCGCAAACGGTAACGGGCGTATTGGGTTTTACAACACAATTGGCCGATTTGTACTTGCAGGTTAAAATAAACGGCGATATGGCGCTTATTAAGGCTATAGAATTGCTGTTGCTTGAAGCCGAGAACAGTGAGCCGGGTACCGTATTCGATCAGCAATTTATAAAAGATAAAACTACCGGGTATACCGGGTTTGTAGATCATTTATCACAATATAAACTAAATGATTTAGCCGCGGCTGCCGGAGTGCCGGCAGAACAGATCCGTGAGGCAGCAGATATGCTCAAACACAAAAGCAAGATCATTATTTGCTGGGCCATGGGCGTTACCCAACAGAAAAACGGAGTTGATACCATTAAAGAAATAACCAACCTCATCCTGTTAAAGGGCAGCATAGGGAAGGCGGGGGCAGGCTTGTGCCCTGTACGCGGGCACAGCAATGTGCAAGGCAACCGCACCATGCTCATTTTTGATAAGCCTAACGAAAAACAACTGAATAAAATAAAAGAGGTATACGGCTTTGAGCCCCCGCGCCGGCATGGGTATGATGTGGTTGAAAGTATAAAAGCTATGCATGCCGGTAAAATAAAAGTATTTGTATCAATGGGCGGTAACTTCCTTTCGGCTACGCCGGATACCAATTTTACTGCTGATGCGATGCGCAAGTTGAAATTATCGGTACATATCTCAACCAAATTAAACCGCGGCCATTTAGTTAACGGCGAAGAAAGTATCATACTGCCTTGTTTGGCGCGCAGCGATAAAGACATGATAAACGGGAAAGAACAATTTGTGAGCTGCGAAAACTCGATGGGAGTGGTGCAAATGTCGAAAGGGGTGTTGCAGCCAATATCTGATGATCTGTTAAGCGAGGTAGCTATAGTTTGCCGTATGGCGAAGGCAACGCTTGCCGAACGATCGGTGGTTGATTGGGATAAGTTTGCTGCCGGTTATGATACGATACGTGATGATATTGAAAAGGTGGTACCGGGTTTTAATAGTTATAATGACAGGGTACGGTTGCCCGGAGGTTTTTATATTCCCAATGCACCGCGCGAAGGTAAATTTGAATTGCCCGATGGCTCAAAGTTTGCCAAATTTAATGTAGCCGAATTACCCGAGCACAAACTGGCCGACGATGAATACATGATGGCCAGTATCCGCAGTCATGATCAGTTCAATACCACTATTTATGGCATGGAAGATCGTTACCGGGGCATCCACAACGAGCGCCGCGTAATTTTTATGAATGCGAAAGACATCGCGAAAGCGGGATTAAAAGCCGGTGATAAGGTTGATCTGTTTAATTATACCGATGATATAGAGCGCGCCGCCCGTTTGTTCATTATAGTGCCCTATGATATCCCGGAGCGCTGCACGGCTACCTATTACCCCGAAACTAATGTGCTGGTGCCTATTAACAGTGTAGCTTTGAAAAGTAATACCCCAACATCAAAATTGGTTATTATTAAGATCAAACGACACGGAATTTAAATACAAATTCACCACCTTGTCATTGATGATAGCTTTATTTATTGGGCTGTTAAAATACGGCAGAAAACCTTATTTTGCAGCATCAATCTAATTACCTGTCATGACTAAATCCAGCCCAATTAAAACCTGGCATTTTATACCTGTTATTTTTTTACTTGCTTATATTGTTGTTAGCCAAATACAGTTGCCGCAGATGGAAGGGTGGTTACTGATGCTTTCTTTTGCTTCATTGGCTATTATATTCAGGCAATATGCTAAGCTGAAAGGCTTTAGTTTTCCGGTAATAATATTCGCGGTGGTTAGTTTGGCCATGTACTATCCGCAATATTTTGTGAGTGTAAATGGGTTCAAACTATCTAAGTTGATCATCCCGCTGCTACAGATCATCATGTTTGGAATGGGTAGCGAGCTGAGTTTGAAAGAACTGGCTATGGTATTTAAAACGCCCAAAGCTATTTTAGTTGGGGTAGTTTGCCATTATACGGTTATGCCCTTAATTGGCTTTGCTTTGGTGAGTGTATTTGATTTCCCGAAAGAAATTGCTGCCGGAATTGTTTTGGTAGGATGCTGCCCAAGTGGGTTGGCATCAAATGTTATGTCGTACTTAGCGAGGGCTAACCTGGCATTATCTATCGCGGTTACAACCGTTTCTACTTTATTGGCACCGTTGTTTACACCTTTGCTTATGCGTTTGCTGGCGGGGCGTTTGGTTGAGGTTCATTTTTGGGATATGGCCTGGGATACTACCAAGGTTGTTATATTCCCTATAATGGCCGGCTTGTTGTTCCATTTTATAGCACGTGGTAAAGTGAAATGGCTGGATAAAATTATGCCCCTAATATCTATGATAGGGATTGCCGTGATTTTGATAGTAATAACCGCCGCCGGGCGCGATAGCTTGTTAAAAGTTGGTATGCTACTGGTAGTTGCCATATTTATCCATAATACATTAGGCTTTACTTTAGGCTATTGGTTTAGCCGGTGGATGGGTTTTAAGGAAAGGGATTGCCGTACCATTTCGTTGGAGGTGGGGATGCAAAATTCGGGGCTGGCGGCCGGGTTGGCTTTATTTATGGGAGGCATGTCGACCATAGGATTAGCCGCCGCTTTATTCGGTCCTATTATGAATGTAAATGGTTCATCATTAGCTACATGGTGGCACAGCCGGATACCTTCGGAAGAAAGGGAAGAATCAGGAGTCAAGATGCAATAACCAATGTGGATAGTTATCATTACTTTAAAGCCTTCGCGATAGCTTTTCCCCAAAGTTCACCCAATGATGCCGAACCTTTTTGATTAGGATGCAGATAGAACACGCCGCTTGGGCCTTTTTCGGTATTCATATCCGTTAAATAGTGTTTTTTAAAGTATTTAAATCCTTTTTTATCGCCCAAAAATACTTGCCCGGGGTGTATGGTTTTATATTCGTTAACCAGTAGTTTTAACTGCGGCCTATAGCTTTGTAAGCGTTCGCGCCCTTCAACCAAATAGGTTGATCTGTTATGTGTACTATCGCTGTACCATATGGGGTTATGGTATATCACTTTACAATCCGGGTAACGTTTAAATAAACTATCGGTAAGGGTTTTTAAATTGTCGTGATATTGCTCTGGCGATACGGGTGAGCCGTTAGGGCCTTTAATGGCGCTATCATTGGTACCCAGCATAATACTGAAAAGCAACGTGGCCGATTTTTCGTTATAAAACGTGTTGGCAGCCTCAATAACTTTAGGGTATGCCTTTTTTGATGACGGTAAAAAATCAACGGTAGTAAAACCGCTGCGGCCCTGGTTACTAAACTGAACGTTTTTGAATATGTTTTTTTTAAGTAAATAAGCTGTGCTTTGCGCGGCAGGGCCATAAGTTTGAGCATCTTTAACCTGGCCGGCTTGAGTAATGCTATCGCCAATATAAATTATGTTGTAGTACCCGTCGGTTGTTTGCAGGCGGAAGGAGCAAAGAGTAATAAACAATACTAAACAAACAACAGAAATGGTTTTGCGAAGCATAATAATAGGTTGGTTAAATTGCGGCTATACAATTTTAACAATAATTATTTTTAATTGAGGCGAAAGCGGGGATAAAATAATGGTTAGAGTCAAAAGTATAGGTGAGTGATAGGCGCTATTGCATCCCAAAAAATTTACGCAATTTTATACCCTATCTACATAACCAATTTATGAACCTGGAATTTAACAAGAACGAAGACATTAATAAACAATTGGTTTACGATTTAAAAACCAGACTAAAGAAAATATACCTTGGCGGAGGTGAAAAAGCCGCGGCAAAACAAAAAGGGAAAGGTAAAATGCTGGCCCGCGAGCGAATTACTTATTTGATAGATAAAGATAAACCCTGGCTTGAAGTTGGCGCTTTTACGGCCGACGGCATGTATGCCGAGCATGGCGGCTGCCCAAGTGGCGGCGTAGTGTGTGGTATTGGGTATATAAGCGGCAGGCAATGTGTTATAGTAGCTAACGATGCTACGGTTAAAGCGGGAGCCTGGTTCCCGATAACGGCTAAGAAGAATTTGCGGGCGCAGGAAATAGCGATGGAGAACCGTTTGCCTATTATTTACCTGGTTGATTCGGCTGGGGTATATTTGCCTTTACAGGATGAGATATTTCCCGATAAGGAACATTTTGGAAGGATATTCCGCAACAATGCCTGGATGAGCAGTAACGGTATTATCCAGATTGCGGCTATTATGGGTAGTTGCGTAGCCGGTGGCGCTTATTTACCTATTATGAGCGACGAGGCCATGATAGTTGATGGTACGGGTTCGGTATTCCTTGCGGGATCATACCTGGTTAAATCGGCCATTGGCGAAGATATTGATAACGAAACTTTGGGTGGCGCTACTACACATTGCGAAATATCCGGCGTTACGGATTATAAGCACCCGAATGATGCCGCTTGTTTAGATTCTATCCGCAACATTATGAGTAAAACGGGGCATAACCCGGTTGCGGGTTTTGATCGCGTTAAGCCATCGCAGCCAAAATTTAATGAGCAGGATATTTACGGTATCTTTCCCGAAAATAGGGATAAGCCTTACGATATGAAGGAAATTATCAAACGCCTGGTTGATGATTCGGACTTTGAGGAATATAAGGCGCTTTACGGCAAATCTGTAATTTGTGGTTTAGCCCGTGTTGATGGTTGGGCGGTTGGCATAGTAGCTAACCAGCGCACGGTATTGAAAAGTAAAAAAGGAGAGATGCAGTTTGGCGGTGTGATCTATTCCGATTCGGCAGATAAGGCTACGCGATTTATTATGAATTGTAATCAAAAAAAGATCCCGCTGGTGTTTTTACAGGATGTTACCGGCTTTATGGTGGGCAGCCGCAGCGAGCAGGGGGGCATTATTAAAGATGGCGCTAAAATGGTGAACGCGGTAGCCAATTCGGTTGTACCAAAAATAACTATAGTTGTTGGAAACTCTTACGGTGCAGGTAACTATGCCATGTGCGGCAAAGCTTACGACCCGCGACTGATATACGCATGGCCATCGGCAAAAATAGCGGTGATGGGCGGCGCGCAGGCGGCTAAAGTATTGGTACAAATGCAGGCCGCCAGCATGAAAGCGAAAGGAGAGGTGGTTACCGAAGCGCAGGAAAACGAGCTTTTAAAAACCACTACCGATAGATATGATTCACAAACCACACCATACTATGCCGCGGCCCGGCTTTGGGTTGATGGAGTGATAGACCCACTGGAAACCCGAAAAGTGATATCGATGGGGATTGAGGCGGCTAACCATGCGCCAATTGAGCGGGCGTTTAATGTTGGGGTGATACAGACTTAGAGGTATTTACGATTTTTGATTTACGAGTTACGATTTTAATTAGGATTTAGAATGTGTGATTTTGGGTTTAGTTTATGAGAAAAGGATTGTTGATTTTATTGTTTTCCGTTGGTTTGAGTAATGCTTTTGGACAAAAGATACTTAAGGTAGAAAAGGCTACGGACTATTCAACTCATGTTATTGGCGACACTTTTGAGGGTGTTGTATTTTCGAATAAATACACCCCATTCCCGTCAATTTATGATGCTGATGGCCAGGTAATTACTAAAACACGTTTAATAAGCCTTTCGTTAGAAGAAGTTTGCTTAGCCGAGAATTTGGTTATAGTTAATCTTAATAACATTCTTAAAGCGCAGCCTAATTTTTCCCACGATATAATGTACATCAAGCATAACTTAAAAAAGTATGTGCGCCAGTATTTCGGCTATTCCAATAAAAAGAATCAAAGGATAGTGATCATTAGTTATTTATGGCGTGATAAGGATTTAACTGACGGATTAACAGTTGGAAATAAATTATTGATAGCACCTACCTGGAGAAAAGAGAGGGTTCTGGTAAATGACGGAGGGAACCACTATTGGGAAATGCATATCAATGTTGATACCAAAAAACACGTTATGTTTGGAGTAAATGGTGTTGGGTAAATTTAAAACCTACAAATTAACATGATTAATTATATCCGCATAGATCACGTTCATGTAACTGTTCCTCCGGGAGAGGAGCATAAGGCCCAACAGTTTTACGCCAATGTTTTGGGATTTGAAAACATGAGCCGGGCTAAAGAATTGAGCGACTCCAGCGGTTACTGGTTTAAAGTTGCTGATATTGAATTTCATATTGATACAAAGGGTAATGTTGCAAAAGGCAGGCAGCACTTTGCTTTAGAGATTAGCAACCTGAAAGAAGCCCGCTCACACCTGGAAGCCAATGATGTGACCATTATGGAGCAAACCCTAATTTTAGGCAGGCAACGTTTTATGTTTGAGGACCCGTGGGGGAACAGGATAGAGTTTTTGGAATTTGATAAGTGATTTTGAAATTTGGATGTTGGATTTCGGATTTGAAATTGAAGAATATAAAGCGGAATAGTTAACTTCGGAATCAATAAATCTAATTAAGGGCAATCCGAAATCAATTCCGAAATCATAATCATGGAATCTATAGAAGTTGTAATCGTGTTATTTATTATAGGTTTGGCAGCCTTGCTTTTTGGTATGGTGAGAAGCAGCGAGAAAAGGCGTTTGTTGAATGAAGGCATCAGGGTGAATGGTGTTATTCTGCAACTCATTAATGATGGTAATAGCACCAGTCCAACGTATTTCCCGGTAGTGAAGTTCAAAACTGAGCAGCATGATTGGGTTACTGAGAGATACAAGATCGGTGGCAACAAATACCTCTACAAAGAGGGCGATGCCGTGAGGGTGATTTATGATCCTTTGAATCCCGGTCGTTTTTTGTTGGATGATACCCGGTCAAAGGCGCTAAGTCCGGTTTTGATTTATGGAGGAGTGGCTTTGATATTAGTATCGATAGGGTTGTTGGTTTTGGGATTAAGAGGATAAATATCCATGTAAAATGTATCAGGTAAGATGGAAGATGTTGAAAACACAATCTTTCGCGCCGTTAAACAATGGCAATATACTGACCATCGCCTATTGGCTCAATGCATCAAAAAATATACATTTGTGCTATAATTTTAGAATATAATGTCTGAGGAACAAGAACACGTTAAATGCTTGATCATAGGTTCGGGTCCGGCTGGTTATACTGCCGCTATTTATGCCGCCCGTGCCGATTTAAAACCCGTTTTATATACAGGTATGCTTGCCGGTGGCCAGTTAACCCAAACTACCGATGTGGATAATTTCCCAGGCTATCCAAAGGGGATTATGGGCCCCGAAATGATGGAGGATTTTAGAATACAGGCAGAGCGATTTGGTACTGATATACGTTTTGGATATGTAAGCTCTGTTGATTTTTCGAGCATGCCGCACAAGGTTGTGGTTGATGAATCGAAAACAATTTTAGCCGATACGGTTATTATTTCAACAGGTGCATCTGCAAAATGGCTGGGTTTGGATTCTGAGCATAAATATAATGGCTTTGGTGTTTCGGCATGTGCTGTTTGTGATGGATTCTTTTTCCGCGGACAAGATGTTGCTATCGTAGGAGCAGGGGATACCGCTGCCGAGGAAGCTACTTATTTAGCCAAACTTTGCCGTAAGGTGTATATGCTGGTACGCAGGGACGAGTTCCGCGCATCAAAAGCGATGGTTCACCGTGTGCAGCACACCCCTAATATCGAGATCGTTTATAACACCGAAACCAAAGAAATTGTTGGCAATGGCCAAAACGTTACCGGTGTTCGTGTTTGGAACAACCAGACCAATGAAGAAAAGGTATTGGATGTAACCGGCTTTTTTGTAGCTATTGGCCATACACCAAATACCGGTATATTTAAAGGACAAATTAATATGGACGAAACCGGCTATATCATTACCCATCCGGATTCAACCCAAACTAATATTGAAGGTGTATTTGCCTGCGGCGATGCCCAGGATCATATTTTCCGCCAGGCTATTACAGCAGCCGGAACCGGTTGTATGGCCGCCCTTGAAGCGGAGCGCTATTTAGCCGGTAAAGAGCATGTGATTACTGTAGAGTGATTTGAGTAGCAAAGATGTAAGGATTAAAGAGCAAGGACTAAAAATCTTGCTCTTTTTATTTTATGGGTTTAGGTTAACTAAACTGCGATTTGGGCATAATTAAGGCCTTTTACATCTTTCATCCTTTTTCTTTAGGCAAAATCTGCTATCTTCACGTTTTGCTTAATTTGCTATATGGTTAAATATTTTTTAGTACTGTTGTTAGCATCCGGCGTTACAATGGCGAACGCGCAGGATAATAATCCCAACTTAAATATCATCCCGGCACCGATGTTGGTTAAAAAAACGGCGGGGACATTCTCATTAAGTATGGAAACGGTTATCCAGGCCGATACCCCTTCTAACAAAACCAGCGCTTTACTGGCATCATACATCACTACCAATTGGGGTTACCACAAAATAAGCGTTACTAATAATTCGATCACCAATAATGTGGTAAAGTTAACTTCGGTTGGTGCCGATGCTTTGCCTACAGATGGCTATCACATTAGTGTTACCCCAACGGCCGTTACCATTACGGGTAAAGGAGCTGGGCTTTTTTATGGGATACAAACCTTAATGCAAATTATGCCTACCGAAAAGGCCGGCACAGCAAAAATACCTTGTGTGGAGATTGATGATTATCCGCGCTTTGGGTACCGTGGGTTGCACCTGGATGTGGCAAGGCATTTTTTCCCGGTCAATTTTGTTAAACGATACATTGACCTGATGGCTACTTATAAACTCAATACCTTTCACTGGCACTTAACTGATGACCAGGGTTGGAGAATTGAGATCAAAAAATACCCTAAACTAACCGAAGTTGGCAGTAAACGCGCCCGTACCATGATTGGTAATTATCATGATTTTTATCCAAATCAATATGATAATACGCCTTATGGCGGATATTACACACAGGAAGAGATCAAAGATGTTGTTAAATACGCCGCCGAGCGTTTCATTACCATAGTACCCGAAATTGATATACCCGGCCACTCGGAAGCCGCTGTTACGGCCTATCCGGAATTAAGCTGCGATCCGAAAAACCCAAACCTTAAGGTTGCAGAAACCTGGGGTGGTTTCCCTAATATTTTATGTCCGACTGATTACACGTTTAATTTTATGCAGGATGTGTTGACCGAGGTAATGGCTTTGTTCCCAAGTAAATATATTCATATTGGTGGTGATGAGGTTGATAAGGGTGCATGGCGTAAATCGGCCTTTTGCCAAAAGCTGATCAAAAAATTAAAGCTGAAGAACGAGGAAGGCTTGCAAAGTTATTTTATCCAACGCATTGAAAAATTTGTAAACAGCAAGGGCCGCAACATAATTGGCTGGGACGAAATACTGCAAGGTGGTTTAGCACCTAACGCCACCGTAATGAGCTGGACGGGTGAATCTGGTGGTATAACGGCAGCGCAGCAACATCACAACGTAGTTATGACACCGGGTGGCTTTGTTTACTTTGACCATGCACAAGGTAACAGCTACATGGAGCCTTTAAGCATTGGTGGTTATTTGCCATTAGCTAAGGTTTACAATTACAACCCAACTCCGGCGGTTTTAACTGCCGACGAGCAAAAGTATATTATGGGGGTGCAGGCCAACATATGGACAGAATATATTGCCACCGAAGAGAAGGTTGAATACATGCTGCTTCCGCGATTGCTGGCTTTGTCGGAAATTGGATGGACCCCGGTTGCCAATAAGAACTATGCTGATTTTGCCGGGGTGCGTGTACCGGTTCATTTAGGGAAATTAGATGCCGAAGGTTTTAATTACCGCGTTGCATCAACAGTTGGTGTTTCGGATACGATAATGACGGGGAATACCTTCAGGTTTGAATTAAAGAGCCCTGTAGCCGGTGCCAAAATCTATTATACCATTGATGGTTATACACCACGCGAAACTGACCTGGAATATAAATTGCCACTGAATATTTTAGTGCCCGATAGCTCAAGCCGTGTGCTGCAAACTATTGTGATCACCCCATCGGGCAAACGGAGCGCGGTTACACATACGGTGATGAACAATTTTCCACCATCGCCAGCCGTTAATTACACAGGTACAGCGGCAGGCTTGAAGTTTAAGGTTTACCCAGGCAGGTTTAGCGGTACCGACCAGATTGATGGCGCTAACTATGTAGATAGCGGTATAACCAAAAACTTTGGTACGGCTGCTTTCCGCAAAAATAACCGCGCGTTTGGGGTTATTTATGACGGATATATTAAAGTAGATGATGATGGTAAATATGTTTTCTCGACAGCATCGGCAGATGGATCTACTTTGTTGATAGATGACAACGTTGTGGTTGATAATGATGGTAAACATAGCTTATTTGAACATGCAGGTGATATTTTGCTGCAAAAAGGCTATCATAAAATAACGGTTAAATACTTTTATGTGGGTGCGGCAAATACGCTACGTGTTTATATGACGGCACCCGGAAAACCAAAAGCAGAGTTGTCGCCTGATGTTGTCTTTAACTAATTAAGGTTTAAATTATGTTCCGCAGATACTCTTATGTAGCTCTTATAGTTTGTTGTTTAGCCATTGCCGCTTGTACACAAAATGAAAAACAAAGTGCACCTGTGGCTAATAGCCTGGGAAAGGCTGAATTGATGGCACCTTTCCGTTATCATAAAATGATAGAAAGTTCGCCGGGTAAATATTTTGATGTGTTTGGATGGGGCAGGGGGAAAGACTCATCGGGAGCATACATGATACTGCATTCCGATTCTACGGGTAAACAATACAGCAATACGAGCGGCGATCTGGAAGGCTCGATTATCGATATCTTTAATACCGATATGAATATGGATGGTAACCCCGAAATATTGATAGAGGCCAAAGCGAAGGATACCACAAATCATATCAACATTTACGCCTATGAGTTTCGAGGAGCAAAATCAAATAAGTTAAACTTTCCGAAACTTACTGATAAAACCAAAAAAACTTATCGTGGTGATGATAAGATTTACATTAAAGATGGTAGCCTGATCCGCGAGTTTCCAACGTATGATGGGAGCGGTAAGGACGCCAAACCAACCGGGCAAAAAAAGATATTACAATATGCCTTGCGCGATGGTGAATTTAGTGTGAAGGATATTAGTCCGGAGGATACTACATCGGTTAAAAAGGCTGCTGTAAAAAACATTGATAAAAAAGCAGAAGTTAAAGCTGATAAGCCTAATTCATCTAAAAAGAAATCGACTAAAACTAAGAAGAAGCATAAAGAAGAAACTCATTCTAAAAAGAAAAAGCATAGACACAGAAACTAACTACGATTAGATTCTCTTAATCTGTAAAATCTGGCAATAGCTACTTATGCCTTCATTTAGCTGGTACAGCCACAGCCAGCGAACTTTTTACGCTATTTGTTTAAAAAGAGTAAAATCAATAATTATAAATGATTTTAAGAAAACTTGACCACGATTTAAGGAGGAGTGATTTGGCCGAAGCCAAAGAATTGGTTTATGATGTGTTGGGCTATGACTGTGCTGACCTGTTAATGGAAACAGAGAGTGTGGAGTATGGCGCGTGTATATTTAAGCTCAATGGCTTATCGGTAAAATTTAGGGTAGCTAAAATAACGCCAACTAAAACCGGGCAATTTGTTACGATATGGAAGCGGGAGCAAGGTGGACCAATTAAGCCGTTTGACGAATCAGACGAGATAGACCTGATCATTATCAGCACCCGCAAAGAGAACTATTTTGGACAATTTATATTTCCGAAAGCGGTATTGCTGAGGCATGGTATTATTTCAAATAAGCATGTTGGTGGTAAACGGGGGATAAGGGTATATCCGCCATGGGATGTGACTACAAGCGCGCAGGCGAAAAAAACTCAGCAATGGCAGTTGAAATATTTTTTAGAAATACCTTTTGATAAACCATTAAATGAGGGTATAGTGAGAAAACTTTTGGGATAATTATTTAACCTTAACAAAAAGAGTCCAGAGATATTATCTCCGGACTCTTTCACTCTTTTAGTTATTGATTACTGTGTAGCCCACCATACCGGTATACCCAACGCAACATATTTAGCATTCGGATTGGTATCTGATTCTATTTGTGGAGTTGGAAGCCTTTGCGGGATGTAAGGTGTTATAGCACCTGCAGAAGCTGGCCTGACAGTTAATACAGGTATGCCTGTACGCCTGGTATCGTTATAAGATTCGATCTGGCCAAACATAGCCTTCCATTTCTCAGTCATAATATTTGTTAAGGTAGCGGTAGGTTTAGTGTAGGTAGCAATTGACGAACCATCATTAGTACCTTTAGTAACATAAGCAACTGAACCCTTTATACCTGCATTTAGGTCGGCTGAAGGGTCTTGAACACCTCCAATTCTAAGCTTTGCCTCTGCGGCCAAAAAATTGGCTTCGTATGATGTAACCAATGGATATGGTTGGTCAACATCAAAATAAGTTCCAATTACTGATGCATCCGGATTAACCACTTCTTGTGTAATATCGGCACCTGTATAGGCGTTGCTTGCGTCAACAGCAAAGTAATAAGGTAAACGCGGATCATTCTTGGCTTTCAAAGCATCAACAAAAAATTTATTGGCAACCATGTTACCCGCACGCTGATTTTGATAAGCACCCCATTGGTTTTGGGCATTGCTTACACCGGGGTGCGGGTTTACCAAATTATCACCGGGGCTGGTTATACCTTTAGCTAAATAGGTTAACACATTGTTTGCAGATTGTGGGTCTTTGATGCTTACACGGTTAGCATACCTTGCTTTTAATGTCCAGGCAGCCTTAGTCCATTTAGCCGGATCGCCAGAATAATATAAGTCATCATCTCCCGGAATATTAATATTGGCTGATGGTGGTTTTGCCAAATTAGCGATTCCATTATCTAATAAAGTCTGGATAGATGCAATAACCTGTTGTTGCGAGTCATAAGGAGCAACAAAAACGCCATTTTGGCCTCCAAATGCCTGTGAGTATGGAACATCGCCCCATAAATCAGTAGCTACACCTAAATTGATTGCCATGATAATTTGAGCTATACCGGTATAATATGGATTATTTGTGGAGTATTTATCTATCATGATCTTGGCGTTCTGCATGGTATTGGCATATAGGCCTACCCAATGGTTATTATAATCGCTGATTTGCAAGTTATAATTTTGCAGGGTTTGATACTGACCGGTTGCACCTGCCATTTGCTCACTCAATATTGAAGCAACGCGTGCCAGGTCCCCTTCGGTGTTTTGAATAGTATTAACTTCAAGTGAGGTTAATAAAACCTGTGGAGTTATAGTTAAGGGTGAATTTGGGCTCGTATATAAAACGTCGCCCTTTTTACAAGCGGTTACTAAAAGCAACGCCAGTAAGAGAATATATTTTTTACTTTTCATTTTAATAATGTTTAAAGAATTACAAACCAATTTTAAGTGATACCGATTCTGATTTGGTACCCGGGTTATTATAGTAATCATAACCGATGGCGTTTGCTGTTGAACCAGTTAAGCCGGTTTCCGGATCTACACCTTTGTATGGGGTTGATAAGAATATGTTTCTTAAGGCTACACCAACTTCAACATACTGCATCCACTTGATGCTTTTGTTGGTAGTAAACCTGTAAGCCAGATTTACAGAACGTAACCTGATCCATGAACCCGATTGCATTGCTAACTCATTGGTTTGGCCACCACCACCTAAGTAATTGGTAATGTATGATGTTCCGCTTATTGCCTTGGTATTTGGCTGACCTGCATTAGGCCCGCTGGCAACAACGCCCGGTATCACATAAGTTTGATTTCTTGCTTCTGATTCGGCCGACTTTCCTCTGAAGTTTAAGTTCTGCCAGGTTCCGTTCCATAGTGTACCGCCTTTTCTGAAATCCCAAAGGAAAGAAAGTGATAAACCTTTAAAATGGAATTCGTTGGTTACGTTACCAATCCAATCCGGGTTAGGATTACCCAACTGGCTTTGAGTTGTTGCTATAACAGGTAAGCCGGTATTAGGATCGATCATTACATTATTGTTAGCATCACGCTCGAATGCGTAACCATACAAAGCGCCAAACGGTTTTCCAACAATAGCGTATGATTGTGGCTCAGAGAAGAAGTTACCCACAGCAAACTGCTCAACTCCTGGTGCAAGCTTTTGCACAACGTTTGTGTTTTTAGACCAATTAAGGATAATATCCCATGAAAAATTCTTTGTTTTAACTGGTGTTCCGTTCAAACTAACTTCAATACCTTTGTTTCTGATCTGGGCAATATTATGGAAATAATACTGGAAACCTGAACTTGGGGATACAGGTTGAGGAATTAACAGATCATGCGATGTTTGCTGATAAAGAGTAAGATCCAAGCCAATACGGCTCTCTAAAAATTTCATTTCTAAACCGGCCTCTAAACCTTCATTTCTTTCTGGCTTTAAATCTGCTGCCGGTATTTGGGCACCTATAGCATAACCATTATGGCCTACACCACTGGCATCAGGATAAGGGAAACTTAAACCATTAGTATAACCGTCACCAATTGTTGGAACTGTATAATAGCCTTTGTTTTGATAAGGTAATGGGCCAATACCTACGTTTGAATACGCGAATCTCACTTTACCGTAGGTTATTACTTTTTGCTCTTTTAAAAGGCTTGAAAACACGTAAGCTATATCCGCCTTAGGATAAAAGAAAGGTTTTGAATCCTGGCCAAAAGTAGATGATGATTCTTCTCTACCCGTTAAGGTTAAAAACAGCTGGCTTTTGTAGTCTAACGTCACATCAGCAAAAGCAGCTTTACTGTTTTGATAAGATGACGAGTTACTTACGTAAAGCTCAGATGCTCCTCCAAAGTTGTAGAAACCAGGGATAGCTAAACCTCTCCCACGCTCAAATGAACTCCCGGTTTGCGTATAGTTTATATTAGCACCTATTAAACCGCTTAAGGTGAACGCATTATTTGCGCCGAATGATTTATTGAATTTTAATAATAAATCTGAATACAGATTACGGAAGTCGACATTAGTTCTGTTAACCTGGCCGGTACCATCAGACGCATCGTTACCTCTTGATGATATCGCATAATCTTTTTCATTAGTGGTGTGGTAGTTATCAATACCAACTTTTAATGATAAAGTAAATATTTTACTCAATTTTGCATCAGCATAAGCATTGCCAACTGTACGGTTAGTTTCTTCTGTAAATGGATTGTATTGTGCTGAGAAGAAAGGGTTATCGTACGAACCAAAATAGCTGTGTTGTGTACCATCCGGATTAATGTAGTTCCGTCCGTCAAACTCTACGGGCATCCTCAGCAAAGCAAGCATTACACCCGATAGATCTGAACCACCAGATGGTGATTGGCTGTTTGAATTGGTAAAGTTAACTGTTCCGCCAACGGTGATTGCGCTGCTAAGCTTGCTATCGGCAGTTAACCTCATATTATACCGGTTATAATTTGAGTAAGGGATAATACCATTTATATTAGCCGACCCAACAGACATACGGAAAGTAGTTTTATCACCACCGCCTGTAATAGATACGTTATTGGTATAGGTAGTTCCGGTTTTAAAAAAATTATCAATGTTATTAAATGTAGGGGTACCTGCCGCTATTAAATCCTTACCAAAACTATTGGCTGTACCACTTGAAAACGTACCACCAGATCCCTGCCCATAACGGTATTGCAATTTGGGTAATTTGCTTACTTCATCAAACTGCACATCACTGCTAAAAGTGACACCAAGCCCCTGGCCTGATTTGCCCCTTTTTGTGGTATAAATAATAGCACCGTTACCTGCATTTTGGCCGTATAAAGCTGCTGCTGATGGGCCCTTAAGTATAGTAACCGACTCGATATCGTCAGGATTAATGTCTAAAGCCCTGTTTGAAAGCTGAGGACCAGCCAACCTGTTATCGTAAGGATTATCTCCCGCGTTGATATAATTTACATTGTTATCAATAGGCACACCGTCCACTACGATTAATGGCTGGTTATCACGGTTAAAAGTTGCAGGTCCACGCAGTATTACTTTTGCAGATGCACCTGGCGTACCGCTGGAAGATACAACCTGAACGCCACTTGCTTTTGCAGCCAAACCTTCAATAATATTGGCCTCACCTGATTTTACAAGATCATCGCCTTTTACCGTGGATACTGAATAACCAATTGATTTTTCACTTTTCCTGATACCTAAGGCCGTTACTACAACTTCGCCCAACTGTTTACTGTCAATAGTTAATACCGCATCAACAGTGTTTGATTGGCCAACCGGTATTTCAAGTTTGCCGTACCCGAGAAATGAGAAGACGAGAATACTACCAGATTCTGGTACACTAATGGAATATTTACCATCTGCCCCGGTTGCGGTACCCTGGGTTGCACCTTTTAATTTAACGCCAACACCGGGAATGGGGCCACCATCCTCCTTGGCTGTAACCGTACCGGTTATGGTGCGGTTTTGTGCAAATATCTGTGTTGAGTACAACAGAAAGCACAAACTTGCTAATAGAAGTTTTTTCATTTTGTAGATAAATTAGATCAGTTAATAGTTAATTTATCATAAAAATAAGATTAAGCCATTGATACTTTCATTAAAACGGAATTAAAATCCGGATATCATAAAAAAACTAACTAATTAGTATGTGTTCTGTTTTAGTACTATTTATTACCCATTACCATTTAAAACAAACATACATGCATTGAATTATAGTGGAAATTAGAGCAATGGATATATTACTACGCTCCTTCTTTTGTGCTAATTATACATGGTTACCGGAACAGTTGTTTGGAGCGAGGTTTCGGTTATTGGGATCCATTGTATTGGTGGCCCTCCAAATAGCGAGGGTGGGAAGTACTACTTTACAAAAAAGCCTCCGATTTTATCGGAGGCTTCATATTTCTAATTAAGAATTATCTGTTTTTGATGTCCTCGTAATCGCGGGTGGTAGCGCCTACATAAATTTGGCGTGGGCGACCGATAGGCTCTTTGTTTTCTTTTAACTCTTTCCATTGCGCTATCCATCCCGGTAAACGGCCCAAAGCGAATAACACGGTGAACATTTCGGTAGGGAAGCCCAGGGCACGGTAAATAATACCCGAGTAAAAATCAACGTTTGGATATAGTTTGCGTTCAACAAAGTATGGATCTTTTAAAGCTACTTCTTCTAAGCGTTTAGCAATTTCCAGTACTTCGTCGTCGATACCTAATTTTTCTAAAATATCATCGCATGCTTTTTTGATGATCTTGGCGCGCGGGTCGAAGTTTTTGTATACACGGTGACCAAAGCCCATTAAACGGAAAGGGTCATTTTTATCTTTTGCTTTCGCTATCCATTTATCAGTATCGCCGCCATCGTTTTTGATCTGCTCAAGCATTTCAATAACGGCTTGGTTGGCGCCACCATGCAGCGGGCCCCATAGGGCAGATATACCCGCGGTGATTGATGAATATAAATTAGAATCGGATGAGCCTACGATACGTACGGTAGAGGTGGAGCAATTTTGTTCGTGATCGGCATGTAGAATTAACAACACGTTCATGGCTTCAACTACAACCGGGTCAATGGTAACCTCTTCGGTACGCTGGCCAAAGGTCATATACATAAAGTTGGTTACATAATCAAACCTATTTTGAGGGTATATAACTGGATGGCCTAATGATTTTTTATAGATCCATGATACAATGGTGGTCATTTTAGCCATCAGTTTAATGATGGTCAGATCGATCTCCTCCTTAGTTTGAACCGTATTTAATGATTCGGGATAGAAGGCAGATAGCGAGCTAATTAAGCCTGTTAACTGGCCCATTGGATGAGATCTTGATGGGTAACCATCAAAAAACTTTTTCATATCCTCGTGGATGAGGGTATGGTGGTTGATCTTGGCCTGGAAATCTTTGATCTGATCGGCAGTTGGTAACTCACCGTATATCAGTAAATAAGCAACTTCTAAAAACGAAGATTTTTTGGCCAGTTGTTCAATAGGATAACCACGATATTTTAAGATACCTGCTTCGCCATCAAGAAATGTGATAGCGCTTTTGGTGGCACCGGTGTTTTTGTAGCCGATATCTAAGGTAACATATCCCGTAAGATCGCGAAGCTTTGAAATATCAATTGCTTTTTCGTCTTCGGTACCCTCAATAACAGGGAAGTCATAAGTTTTATCTCCGATTTTTAGTTGTATTATTTCTGACATGGAAAATTGGTTGTTATTGGCAAATGTAAATAAATCTGCGTACTTTTATTAATTAGAATTGCTTGGAAATGTAAATTTTTAGTTTCCCTTTACTAACGAACAAGTATAACTAATATTTGCCAAATATATCCCCGAATAAAGCATGTTTTTGAGTTTACAACGAGTATTGAAGGCTGCTAACGATAAAGACTATTACCGTTTGTTTTTTGTTATCATCTGCCTGTTAAATATTGTATTCCACTTTTTATACCTTACGTATGCCTCGCTGTCTTTTGACCCGCTATCTTTAAGATTATTTAGCAGCCTTTGTTTTTTAGTAACGTTCGCGCTATCGTTTTTTGAATGGGGTAATGTTTTTAAAGTGACACTTTATTTTACAGCAATAATTTTTTTAACCATCAACAATTGCTATTTGCTGGGGAGTAACAACTATATCAGTGAGTACTTTTTGGGTTCGCTGATAGGTTTATTGCTGATAAGCTTTGTATGTACCAGGCTTACTGAACTGGTAGCCTTAGTGGGTTTAAATATTGTCGCTTTTGTTGTTGCCCTGTATTTTATCAAAACCCCGGTTGAAGATATACCGGTAATGCTGGTAGCTGTGATCGTGTTTTCGGCACTAACTGTAGTGATATTTTTGTTGAGGCGCTCTTTTATTGTAAAATATCTTAACATTAAAGGCGATGTTATAGAGCAAAAAGATATCCTGGTAAAAACTAACAAAACATTAGATCATAATATTTCGAAACTACAAGGCTTAACCGCGGGCAATACCAATTTGGTTATTGAGTTTAATGCCGATAAAACTATAGTTAATGTATGGTACCCGCTTGATGACGCAATATCTGCCAGGGTAGAGGCCTTAAAAGGCAGAACAATTAACGATCTGCCGGTTTCGGGTTTGTTAAATATGCTTAAAACAGCGATAAAAACCCTCAAACCAGCCGAATTTGAGTTTCAATCGTTATTTGGTAATGATGTTTGGTATAAAGGTATTGTTGCGCCGGTTTTTACCGACGAGCTGCGCTTTACCGGTGGAGCCACGTTTACTGCGATTGATATTACCGATACCAAACGTATAGCCAATGCCTTAAAAGAAAGTGAGCTTGTATTATTTAACGAGCAGATAGTAGCTAAAATGGGCAGCTGGTGGACGGATGCTAGCGGACGGGATATTGTATGGTCGAATAATTTATTCAGTATATTGGAAGTTTCGGAGATATCGCCTGAACGTTCAAAATTAAGCTATTATATCAGCCTAATACACCCTGAAGATAAAGAGAGCGCCCAGCACTACTTTACAAGTTTGGCCGATAATCCTTTAATAGAGTTTGAGCACCGATTAATTACCCCTAAAGGCAACCTTAAGTATTTTAAGGTGGTTAGCGGTTATCCCGTTAAGGATGAAAACGGGAAGATGATGAAGGTGGCGGGTATTGTGCAGGATGTTACTGAAAGCAGACTGGCAAGTAAAACCATCAAGAAAAATCAATCGGAATTGGTTGAGGTGCAGGCTATAGCTAAAATTGGCGGCTGGAAATGGGATGTGCTGCTCAACAACCTGATATGGAGCGAAGAGATATACAATATTTACGAGCTGGATAAAGATGTAGTTAGGCACGAAGATCATTTTAAACTACTGTTATCATTTGTTCACCCGGATGACAGGCCAATGGTTGCCAGTATTTTTAAAGATCATTTAAAAATTAAACAGCCTTTTATAGAGTACCGGATTATAACAGCTGGTGGTAAAGTAAAATACCTCAGTTTAATTGTAGGTAAAGCGCTTAAAAACGATGGTAGTATTAAAAGTATTATAGGTACGTTACAAGACCTGACAGACCGTAAAAAGATTGAGTTTGATTATGAACGGGCTGAAAATAAATACAAAAACGTACTCGAAACCATAAACCTGGCAGCAGTAACGCTTAATAAGGCTGGGGAGATAGTTTTTTGCAACAAGCATTTGGCTGATATTGTTGGGTATGATAAGGCCGACCTTTTTGGAATGAACTGGATAGACCTGTTTGTTATAGATAAGCAGAAAGAGCAGTTTAGGGCATGGTTAGAGAGCAATAGTTTTTACGCCCAACATACCAGCCCAATTAATTGTAAGAACGGTAAACAGCGTGTTATTAGTTGGAAAAATACGGTTACGCTTGATGAGTTTGGCCAGATTGTAGAAACCACAAGCATTGGCGAGGATATTACTGATATTAAAAAGGCCCGCGAGGCCTTGATCATAGCGAAAGAGAGCGCCGAAAAATCGTCGAGGTTTAAATCGGAGTTCTTATCTATTATGAGCCATGAGATACGTACGCCTATGAACGCGGTTATTGGTAATACCAATTTGTTATTGCAGGATAACCCGGCGCCACGGCAGTTGGAGTATTTGCATAACCTGCGTTTTTCGAGCAATAATTTGTTGGAACTGATCAACGATATTCTGGATTACAACAAAATAGAGGCGGGTAAACTGGAATTGTATAAAACACCATTCAACATTAATAAAATGGTGCAGAATATTTTGCAATCGTTTAAAGCTAAAACCGATGATACGGGTTCAACCCTGGTTTTGAAGATAGATAGCAAGATACCTCATAACTTAATTGGCGATCAGTTGCGTTTGGGGCAGGTATTGAATAACCTGTTGAGTAACGCGGTTAAGTTTACTCAAAATGGTACGGTATCATTAATATTAGATGTTGTTGAAGATAAATCGGACAAATTAACCATCAGGTTTGCTATAGCTGATACTGGTATTGGTATAGCGCAAGAGAATATTGATAAGATATTTGATCCGTTTACGCAGGAATACCACTCAACGCAAAGTGATTATGGCGGTACGGGTTTAGGGTTGGCTATAACCAAACGTTTAGTAGAATTACATAATAGCAGCATTAACCTAAGCAGCGTAGTAGGGAAGGGAACTGAGTTTAGTTTCTCTATTCTGTTTGAAAAGGCGGAGGTTGATGAACCCGAAGAGTTGGTACCATCGCCGGTCAAGTTGTTGGAAACGCATGTAAAAGGCATGAATATTTTGCTGGTTGATGATAATAAGATGAACTTGCTGATAGCCAATAAGTTTTTGAAAAACTGGCAAGCCAACGTAACGCAAGCCGTTAACGGGCAACTTGCCGTTGAGCAGGCTATGCTGCATAATTTTGATGTTATTATTATGGACCTGCAAATGCCGGTGATGGACGGTTTTGAGGCAGCGGCCAAAATAAAGCAAACCCAGCCAGACTTGCCTATCATCGCGCTTAGCGCTGATGCAATGCCAGAAACACGGATGAAGGCGGCACAGCATGGTATGGACGATTATTTAACCAAGCCCTTTGTACCCGAAGTTTTGTTTGAAAAAATTGTTAAATATTACAAACCCCGGGTACCGGTAGATAAATGGTAATTTAAAGTTTACTAAACCAGCCCTTTTTCCAAAAGAATAATACCTGGGCAACTGTAATTACACACATTGCTATTAAACAATAGGTATAGCCGTGCGGGCTGTATAGTTCGGGCATGTTATCGGGCAGTACTTTGTTGGTGATAGGATCTTGCCGGGCAAAGTTCATACCGAATACACCTACGATGAAGGTGATAGGCATAAAGATAACCGATATCAGCGTAAGCACCTTCATGATCTCGTTCATGCGGTTACTGATGAGGGAAAGGTACACATCGATGATGCTGGAGGTGATCTCCTGGTAGCTTTCTATCATATCGATGATCTGAATACAATGGTCGTAGGCATCGCGTAAAAATACTTTTACTTCGCTGCTTATCAGTGTGATATCTTCGCGTAGCATCTCGTTTACTTTATCACGCTCGGGCCAGATGGCACGACGCAGCAGTATCATGGTGCGCTTTATTTTTTGCGAATCGTACATGATGGAGCGATCGGGATTATCATAGAGGCGGTCTTCTATATCGTCCAGTTTATCGCCAAGGTTGTTTAACATGCTGAAGTACATATCAAATATGGTATCCATCATGGCGTAGCACAGGTAGGCCGGTCCGGCTGTGCGTATCAACCCTTTACCACTCATTAAACGCTTTATTATCATGGCAAAGGTATCGCTGTAATCTTCCTGAAAGCTGATGATCAGGTTGTCTTTTACGAAGAATGATACCTGGCAATTGCTTATCTCGTTATCCTGATAGGTAATTAACCGGCTCGTTGCGAAAAAATATGTATCGTAATCGTCAAACTTGGGGCGTTGGCGGGTATTTACAATATCCTCGAGCACCAGTTTATTAACTCCGAAATGCTCGCCAATGGTTTCTATCAGGCGCTTATCGCCGAGGCCGTTCACCTGTAACCAATGCATATGTTTTTTGCAATGATCAAGCTGATGAAGTATCGGTGCAAAATCGTCGCCATTGCTTTGCTGAACTTCATCCTGATTGTAGGAGAAAAGCCGGAGAACGGGTTTCATGGCATCATCAGCAATATGGATCATGCCGGGGCTTTCACCTACGTTACCATATTTTTTAGACGATACTTTTATTTTGAGCTTATTGATCTTTTTTGCCATAGTTTACCCTTATCCTTAACAGATAAATTTTCTAAATATAGAAAACCCTTGCTGGTATAACCAAAAGGTACAGCAAAAGATTGATTAAGATGGGATTAAAATTTATTGATTTGGATAGGAGTTAGGGTTATATACGCTAACTCCTAAAATTAAAAGACGAAGTTATTTGTTGTTGCAAAAGACTTTAAAAGATAAACCGCCGGATGGTTTGAATTATAACGGTAAAGGAAATCAGTTTTTGCCGGATCAACATAACCGGGCCGTTGTGATAAGTATTTTGAGGACGCTTTAAAACCCATAGACCAATCGGTAAAATTACGTTCGGCAATTGGGCCCGATTTCATTTTGATGATATTATGGTGGCGCGGATCGTCTTTGATTTTTTCGAAAGTGGCGCTTACCTGTTCTTCTTCGCCCTCTAACACCTGGAAAAATGTGCCTCTATTGTATAACAGAACCCCCGTTATACCGGCATTACTATTGTGAATGAGGCTTTGCTCGAGCATTTCTTCCAGATCATGATCGCTTAAAAGCCTTAATGATGTACTGATATAGATGAGATAATTCATGGGAACACTGAATTAAGTTAGCCTTTAAATTAGAATTTAAGTGGGTTATACGGCGATTGATTTGAATAGGTTACGTTTTGTAAGTGGGGATTTTGTAGGAGGTTAGGTGTAGAAGGGTAGTCCCTCCGGGACATAAATTTTTGGAGCGGAGATTATTTTTCTACAAATATGTAGCCCCTCTGGGGCATGCTTGTGCCCCAGCTATAGATAGCCGTTTGACTAAAGACTATTTTTTAGGTTTTATCTTACTGATAGCATCCTGGGCAAAAGGGGATAAAACCAGTTCGCCGCTGATGGCGGCGCGTTCGGTTAGGAGGGTGTCCCAGTTATCGGTGCCTTGCCAAAGTGTTTTTTTGAGGGCTGATAGGGCTTCGGGGTTCCAGCTTATTATTTTTTGAGCGAGGGTGTTGATGGCAGTGTCCATTTCGGCAGCATCATCAAATACATCGGCATATAAACCTTTTCCCTTTGCCCATTGCGCGGTGTAAAAGTCGGTTGCGTTTATTGTGACGTGCGAGAACGCACTCAAGCCAATTTTGCGGGTTACGGCCGGTTCTATCACGAAGGGGCCAATGCCTATGGTTAATTCGCTTAGTTTGATGGCGGCGTTTGCGGTGGCAAAGCAATGATCGGTAGCGGCGGCAATTCCTACGCCGCCCCCAATGGCTTTACCATGAATGCGGCCTATAATTATTTTTGATGATGTACGGCAGGCATTAATGACCTTGGCAAAGCCGGAAAAAAAATCGAGGCCTTGTTGTTTGGTTGTAATTTGTAATAGTTCGTCAAAACTGGCGCCAGCGCAAAATGCTTGCTCGCCGTCACTTTTTAGGATGATGACTTTGGTTAATGGATTGTTGCCCGCGTTTTGGATGCTTTGGGCCAGTTGCAGCAATAAAGCACCGGGCAGAGAGTTTTGCGCAGGATGAAAAAAGGAGATAGTGGTTATTCCGCTTTGTTCGGTTATCGCGTTTACGTAGCCCTGTGTGTTTGCTTCCATTGTTTATCCTAATAAAAAAACCGTCATGCTGCGGGGGCCGTGGGCACCTACTACTAAGGATTGCTCAATATCGGCAGTTTTTGACGGGCCGGCTATAAAGGTACCAAAACCTGTTTTAGCAGAACCTATACGCTGGTAAGCTTCGTGCATGGTAGGGACGATGTTTTCGGCATCTATCACTACTGCTAAATGCTGGCAGATGAAGGGCAGTACTCGCTGGCCCATCAGATCTTCGGTAACCCAAACTGAGCCGTTTTCGGCTACACCGAAGTGCGCGCGGATGACGCTTAGTTCAATATCTTCCAATGTATGCGGGTCAATTGGTTCGCCCTGGTTTAGTTCGGCTATGTCGCTTAATTCGGTTAGCGTACTTACTACACGTTTATCGGCATTAAAATGCTGGGGAATTAATGCTTTGATCTCGTCAAAACTTTTAACCTTTAGTACTTTACCGCCTATGGTAGTTAGTGTGGTGATGTATTTTTCTTGTGCACCTTCGGTATCGCCTTTTAGAAAGGCAATATCGGGGAGTTGTTGCAGTTCTGGCTGGTTTTGCAGTACCGCGGCTAATATCGCTTCACGAGCCCCCCCCGCCCCCTGAAGGGGGAGTTTTTGATTAGCGTGATCTTGAATATCTTGTTTCATTGTGTGTTTTTAACAATTGTAATTGTATATTTTGAGCTATAATTCCCCGTTGAGGGGTTAGGGGGCTTTTCTGTTCTTCTTATACCATTCGCCAAACGATTCTTCGGGTGGTTTTGGCATGTCGCGCTGTTTGTACCAGGGGTTTAGGCTGTTATTTAGCGCGAAGGGTGCAAATTTCATAACCAATCGGGCTCCTTTACCTGCAATATGATAGGCCGTAGGGGAGGCTAAAGTGGTTGCCATAACCTGCATGCTTATTTTTTTTGCGGTTGGCGCGTAGCCATTTTGTACGATAACCTGGCGCCATTTATATAACTGATCGTGAATATCAATTTTTACCGGGCATACGTTTGAGCATGAACCGCAGAGGGTTGATGCGAACGGCAAGTCGGCATACTTTTTCATATCCAGATTAGGCGCGAGGATAGCGCCTATTGGGCCTGATATGGCGTTGTGGTAGCTGTGACCACCGCTGCGGCGATAAACCGGGCAGGTGTTCATACAGGCTCCGCAACGGATACATTTTAATGAGTTGCGAAACTCTTCGCGGCCTAATTGAACAGTACGGCCATTATCTACAATGATGATGTGCATCTCTTGACCATCGCGGGGTTTGCTGAAATGGCTTGAGTAAGTTGTGATAGGCTGGCCTGTGGCGCTGCGGGTTAGCAACCGTAAAAATACGCCTAAATGCTTCCTTTCGGGGATGAGTTTTTCGATACCCATGCTGGCGATGTGGATATCGCTCAGGTGCGCGCCCATATCGGCGTTTCCTTCGTTGGTACATACCACAAATTCGCCAGTTTCAGCTACAGCGAAATTTACTCCCGTTAAGGCTACCTTGCGGGTCAGGAATGTCTCACGTAAGTGATGGCGGGCAGTTTCTGTTAAAAATTGCGGATCGGAATTACCAGCCGGGGTGCCTAAATACTGGTGGAACAGTTCGCCAATTTCTTCTTTCTTTTTATGGATGCAGGGTAATACGATGTGGCTTGGCGGTTCTTTTGCCAGTTGTACAATGCGCTCACCTAAGTCGGAGTCAATCACATCTATACCATTTTCGGCAAGGTACTCATTAAGGTGAAGCTCTTCGGTTAGCATGGATTTACTTTTTACCATGCGGGTAACGTTGTGCTTTTTAATAAGGGAGTGTACTATGGCGTTATGTTCGGCGCCATCGGCAGCCCAATGTACTACAATACCGTTGGCCAGGGCGTTGGCTTCAAACTGCTGTAAATAGACGTGCATGTTTGATAGCACGTTGTGCTTGATCTGAGATGCCGCTTCGCGCAATGCTTCCCATTCGGGGATCTTGTGTACAGATATATCCCGCTTGGCGCGGATCCACCAGAGGGTTTCATCGTGCCAGTTAACGCGGTCTTCGTCTTTATTAAATATCTCGGCTAACGTAGCATGGTCAGCCCCCCCCGCCCCCTGAAGGGGGAGCTTTTTATCGGTATGGGTAGTTATATTTTGACTCATATTAATTTAAGTTTTTGTTCCCCCCTTTAGGGGGTTAGGGGGCTTCCGTTCAATATTTCTGCAATGTGCAGTACTTTTACTTTGCTGCCTTGTCTGTTTAAAATACCTTCCATGTGCATCAGGCAGCTCATATCTACACCGGTGATGTATTCGGCGCCGTGGTTGAGGTGATCGGCAACGCGGTCTTTTCCCATTTTTACAGATACGGCTTCTTCGGCAACGCAGAAGGTTCCGCCAAAGCCGCAGCATTCGTCGGTGCGGTTTAGGTCTATTATCTCAATACCTTCAACCATGTTTAGCAGGCTTCCGGGTTTTGAGTAATAGGGGGCAACCAGTTCCGTCATTTGCGAAAGGTGCAAACCGCGCTGGCCGTGGCAGCTTTGGTGAACGCCAACCTTGTGCGGGAATTTAGCCGGGAGCGAGGTTACCTTTAAAATATCCGTCAAAAAAGAAGTTAGTTCGTAAATCCGGTTACTTACGTGCGCTGCCTTTTCGGGTTGGTTATCATCGTGAATGTGATCTTTAATGTGGAGCACACAACTGCCTGATGGGGCCACGATGTAATCGAATTCGGCAAAGTTTTTAATGAATAGCTCGTTACAGCCTCCGGTTAAATGTTCAAAGCCTGAATTGGCCATTGGCTGGCCGCAGCAGGTTTGATTTTTAGGATACACCACATTACAGCCTAATTTTTCGAGCAATTGCAGGGTAGCTATGGCGGCACCGGGATAAAATTGATCTACGTAGCAAGGAATGAACAGTCCTACTGTCATAAATAATTATAGTTTTTAGTTGCCCGAAGATTGGGTAACGGTAAATATTGATGAGGCAAAAATAAGCTTTAAATGGTAAAAAATAAGGTTTTATGTAAAAAGTATCTGCATGACACTTATGATGGAATTTTTTTGTATTGCATTGGCAGGTTATGAAACAATTTTGGCAAATTTTGTATTTACAGGGTATGACTTTAGGTACTCAAGTGGTATGGTTGTTTCTGTTGGCTCTCCCGATAGCCTGCATAGCGTGGACGGTTACCCACGAAGAAGTGTTTAAAGAGCCGCGTGAATACTGCGTACAGCGGAGCAAAACAGGTAAAACCTTAATGCAGCGTAAATTTTTTTACCTGTTTACCTGCGAGTATTGTTTTAGCCATTATGTTACCGCTTTAATGCTCATTATTACCAATTACACTTTGCTGTTTACCGACTGGCGAGGGTATATTATTGCAGGCTTCGCTTTGGTTTTTGTGGCTAATATTTACATGAGTTTGTTTGCTTTGATAAGGATAGACCTGAAAAAGGTGAGGATTGAAGCGGATATTGAGGAATGTAAAAAGGATGAGTTGCTGAACGGGAAATAAGTTCAGGTAATTTTTCATGTTTGGTTATTAGGGTAATTTTGGTTATTAAGTTGTTTATAATCAGATATTTACTTATATTTGTATGTGCGATTATAGTAGATGGTGTTTGATGATACTTATTGCTTTGGCTTGAATCATCGTCTGTTTATGGCCGCAGGGGCCTAGTTACTTTTTGTGGCGACAAAAAGTAACCAAAAAGGCTGTCAGCAGAGAGGCTTCTTTGCCCTTCAAAGCGTTCAGAACCAGGGATATCCAGCCCTACTGCCGCACAAGGCCACCATTGTTCTGCCCACTTTCGCCCGAAGCTGCCTGCTGACGGGTTCCAAATAAAATTCCGGATACCGGTGGAATTGGAGTTGGGCTTGTGAGATGCCTTTTTCCCTATGCGCTGTGCGCTTGGCTCTCAACTTAAAAAAAAATCTTAAAAACCAATATATGGAAACAGTAAACCAACCTATTATTTTAACGCCTAAACAACAACTTTTTTGTGATGAGTATTTAACCGACATGAACGCTACGCGCGCGGCTTTGCGGGCGGGCTATAGCACTACCACAGCGCTGAACGGAGCGCTGACGCGGTTGCCGAAGATAAAAATGTACCTGGATGCACGGTGTAATGAACGCTCGGAAAAATTACATATTGACCAGGATATGTTATTGCGCGAACTGGCGGCTATCGCTTTTGGTAATATGGGCAATTATTATGGTGACGACGGGCAACCTAAGCCTATATACCTACTCAACGAGGATGAGAAGGCGGCCCTGTGGCAAATTAAAACGGATGACGCGGGTACCTTGAGCCTGAAGATGTATAGCAAGCTTGGCGCGATTGAGAAGATTGCCCGCCTGATGCGTTTTTATTTACCACAGACTGAGGAGCCGAAGCCGGTTTATGTTTATTTGGATAAGGCTGCATTGGACGCGGATGATAAATTTGAGGATACAAGTTTTGATAGTATTGATTTGGAGAAGGCCGCCGCCGATGTAAAGAAGAAAGCCGAGGACGAATACCAATATATAGATAAACAGGGAAAGCCGCTATTTGAAAACCCATTGCCTTATGGCCCGATGGCGGATGTTTACCGTTTTGATATACACGACCTACCGCATGATGTGATAACCAAGCTGAATGTTTATGAGAGCCTGCAAAAGCCTGTTGCCGAACATGCCGCGGCACATGGCGGCGCAGATGTTTTTGAGCCTATGGATGTGCGCACACAACTGAGCAACTGGCTTTCGCTGGAATTATGGCAACTTGGTTTTTGTAGCGATGGTGATAGCGATGAAACGATTAAATGCATGTTTGAAACTTTGCGCAGATGTACCCGGATAAGAAACGAGGATGGTACTCTGGTTAAGAATATGCGCTATGGGGAGATGCCGGAAAGGTATAAGAAGTTACTTGTTGAATACCGATAAGAAGAATCCAGACTTTGAAATACCGATAAATACCGACAAAATTGTTATTGTGGTTATTGGTGGTTAATGTATTCGGAAGTGTGGACGCTTGTGACTGTTTGTGTTCAGGCGCGGGCGCCTGAACGGGCGGGAGGGGTAGTTCTTTGACTTATTGTGAGATTGTGAAAAACGTATATTTCTTTTACTGTAGTCGAAGACTACAAGCATATTAGTCCGAAGTCAGAGACTTCGGACAGCAAGGGGGGGCTATGCGCTCATATTGAACGCACTTGGAGGAATTAAATTACCGCCGATAATTTCGAAGCCCAACGCTTTTATAGTATTCACCAAAATACCAATATTAGTTATTTTGCCTCTAATGTCAAATTGAAAGTCTCCGTTCGCAAAGACGACATACCCTTCAGTTTTTAATTGGGTTTGATTCAAAATTTTTCGTACATTTTCAATTGCGACATTAGGGTCTTCCCCAACACCAATATGTCTTAATTTTAAACTTCTTAATGGGAATTCACTATCTTGATATAAATTTATAAAACTCTTTGTCTGTGAATTGGGCCTTAAAGAGTTATTAATATTGGCAATAGCACTTTCCATTTGATCAAATCTTTTGATCAAATATTGATTCATTGTAAAATCTTCTGACTTTGCATCCTTCTTTAATATTGATATTTCTTGGGATACTTGATAGATTGGATTATCTATTGTTTCAAGTTTTAGTACAGCTTCAATGGATTCAAAAAGCTTTTCCCTCGCCACTAAAGAACCTGCGAGTGAATCATTGTAAAATATAGTTCGTTGATCAACGATATCAAAGGGAAGTTTTGTACCAACTTCTGCCATGGTAATTACCGGTAACCTAACTGCATGTCTTACCGCAAGCTCATACATAACATTTGGATTTAATCCTGTGAGATTTACAATGACTAACTCATTTGAAATAATATTTTCTAAAACCTGCTTATTTATTGAACCTGCGTCAGCTATTTTATAAGCTGGTAATGGAAAAAAATTGAATTTTTCAAGTTCTGGACGCATTACAGTATCTATCAAACCACGGGCTTTAATATTAATTTCTGAATTTAATTCACCGATTGGGGTAATTATAAAACATGGTTTTAAACTTATTGGTTCCTTAACTTCATCAACATCTTGATTATCGCTTTTCTTACTCATGTATAAATGTATATTATTTTTATTGATTATCATTAATAACTATAAAATACAATAGTTTGGTGATTTATTTGTCGGGATTATAATATATTTCTAAAAGAACCAGTATTGCAATCCTCGAAAATCTAACAATATTACAGTAATAAAAGTCCCAACGCTACTACAGGGTTCCACTTGTGGTGCATTTGTTAGGTCTATAAATCAAATTATTCAAAAACCCTCCCTTTAAGGGGTGGAGGCACTCTACAAAAATATCGGCCTATCCAACTTCATCGCAATGCGATACGCCGCGTTCATCAAGCCTACGTGGCTATAAGCCTGCGGGAAATTGCCCCATTGGCTGCCGTCTTTTTCGTCAACATCCTCGCTAAAGAGCAATAAATGGTTGCTGAATTGGAGGAGGCTTTCAAATTCGCGGATGGCATCGTTGGTGCGGCCTACGGCGGCCAGGGCCTCTACGTACCAAAAGGCGCAGATGAGGAAGGTGGTTTTGGGTTTGCCAAAATCGTCGGCATATTTGTAGCGGTAAAAGAGGCCGTTGCTGGCTTTGAGTTCTTTTTCGAGGGCAATCAGGTGGTCTTTAGCGCGCTGACTGGCTGGGTCGATATAGTTCATCAATATCAGTTGCAGCGTGCTGGCATCCAGGTTAGGGCTTCCGGCGCTGTTGGTATACACTTTGCGGATAGGGTCGTAACAGCTTTCAATATGCGCGGCGGCACGTTCTTTTAGGGATACGGCTTGTGCTTCGAGTTCGGTATTGCCGATGGTTTTGGCCATCTTTTCGGCAGCGGATGCACCTGCCCACTGGAACAGGTTGCTATAGGCATGAATGTTGGCCATGTTGCGGAACTCCCAGATACCGGCGTCCTTTTCGTCGATGGTGCGCTCAATTTTACTGAGCAGGTAACTAACCCAACGGGCGCTATCCTTACGTTCGCTAAATACAAAGCGATGGTCGGTATAGAGTGGGAGCACGGAGATCATCACCTGTCCGTAAATATCATTTTGGATATGCTCACTTGCCTGGTTACCAATACGTACGGGCTTGTTACCTAAATAGCCATCAAGGTCTTCAAGGATAAATTCTTCGATGTTTTTTTGTCCGGTGATGCTATACAGTGGCTGGTACCTGAAATCTTCCGCGAAGGAAATATCGGTAACATAGGCGAAGTATTTCTCCATCTCTTCAAAGTGACCAATGTGGTTAAGCGCGGTAATTACGTAATAGGTATCGCGCAGCCAGCAATAGCGGTAATCCCAGTTGCGGGTTGAGCCCGGCGATTCGGGCAAACTGGTGGTACTTGCCGCAATAATAGCCCCGGTATCTTCAAACTGGTGGATCTTGAGGGCCAAAGCGGCACGGATGACGTAAGGCTGGTAAAAGGTGGCGATGTTGGAGTGCTTGATCCAGATGCGCCAGTAAGCAATGGTTTCGCGCAAAAAGCGGGTACAGGTGCTAATGAGAGGCGCTTCGAGCGGTTCGCCATAGGTCATGGCCAGGTATTTGGTTTCGTTCAGCACAAAATGCTGCTCATCAAATACATAGCTTACGGGGATATTGGTGGTGAGGCGAATCTTTTCTTCGCCGCCCAAAAACTGGATATGGTTGCTGCCCCGGTTAACGGTAAGTTTGGTTTTGCCGTAATCGGATACGGGTTCGCACTTCACCCTAATACGTGGCGAGCCTTCTATCGGCTCGATCTGGCGGATCAGCATTAATGGTTTATAATACCTGTCGTGCTCACGGAAACGGGGGGCATAATCGGTAACCTTGTAACTGGTGCCGTCGGCGCAGCTAATTTCGGTGATCAATACGTTGGTATTTTCGAGGTAATATTGGTGCGATGTGAAATCGCCTTCGGGCAAAATAGAAAACTCGCCGCCTTTGTTTTTATCCAGCAAACCGCCAAAAATAAAGGTGCTATCAAACCTGGGCCAGCAAAGCCACTCGATGTTGGTGTTTTTGTTTACGTGCGCTATAAACGCGCAATTGCCTATGATGCCGGTTTGATAGGTATGTTTTGCCATGATGTTTGAACAACGGTTTTAATAGAATGTTTGGGAGGAGAATGAAGAATAGAGACTCAGGAATCAAGATTTCCTTCTTTGTCATTGCGAGGTACGAAGCAATCGCACGTAGGCAGAGTACATATGCAAGTTCGCCCTGTACAGTTCGCGATTGCTTCGTACCTCGCAATGACAGAGTGGTGTTTTCTTACAATATTATTAGAAATAACCCTTTGCAATAATAACAATTGCTGTTACATTTGCTATTAATCTATCAAATTAGTCGACATTATTTAAATAACAATATCATGAGTTTAAGATTAGGCGATACCGCACCAAATTTTACCGCGCAAACCTCACAAGGTGAGATCAATTTTTACGATTATTTAGGCGATAGCTGGGGCGTACTGTTTTCGCACCCAGGCGATTATACGCCAGTTTGCACTACCGAACTGGGCCGTACAGCAGCTTTGAAAGACGAATTTGCCAAGCGCAATGTTAAGGTTTTGGCACTTAGCGTGGATTCGGTAGAATCGCACGATGGCTGGATCAAAGATATTAACGAAACACAGGGCGTGGAGGTGAACTTCCCGATCATTGCCGACCCGGACCGTAAGGTATCCGAGGCTTATGATATGATCCACCCGAACGCGTCTATCAACGCTACTGTGCGTTCGCTGTTCATCATCGCTCCGGATAAAACGGTTAAATTGATCATCACATACCCGGCATCAACCGGAAGGAACTTTGTTGAGATATTACGGGTGATCGATTCATTACAATTAACCGCCAACTACAGCGTAGCCACACCTGCCGATTGGAAAGAAGGGGAGGACGTAGTAGTTGTTCCATCGATCAAAACTGAAGACATAGCGGCCAAGTTTCCAAAGGGCTTTACCATAGTAAAACCATACCTGCGAACTACCCCTCAGCCAAATAAATAATTTTTATTGCATTTTATTGTTAAATTTATATCTTTGAATATAGAGGCTTAAAGTACTGATACCCTTTCTGATAATAAAAGCTTTTTCAGTTTGGTAAGAATAATTAAGTCCGGATAAATTTTTTAATACTATACTATTATTTATTATGGCAACTGGAAAAGTAAAATGGTTTAACACTCAAAAAGGTTATGGTTTTATCGTTACCGAAGATGGTAAGGATCTGTTTGTACACTTTAAGGATGTACAAGGTGGAGTAAATGCAATTAAGGATAACGACACCGTAGAATACGAGGTTGAAGAGGGCCGCAAAGGTCAGCAAGCCGTTAACGTTAAAAAGGTATAAATAATAAAAACCATAAAATGCAGAACCTCCGGATATCAAAATCCCGGAGGTTTTTTTTACGCCTTGTTATTTAGGTTTGTTTGGTTATTTTAGCCTCACCTTTAAACCATACTATGCAAAACAACGATACTTCCAAAAACGTCATCTTCCTGGTAATAGTAGCCGCGTTGGGCTATTTTGTTGATATTTATGATCTGGTGCTCTTCTCGGTAGTGCGCATCAAAAGCTTTCATGATATTGGCGTTAGCGCTGATGATATGCTGGCTAAAGGGCAGTTTGTGATCAACATGCAGATGTTTGGCTTGCTGTTAGGCGGCATTTTCTGGGGTATCATTGGCGATAAATACGGCCGTATCAAGGTGCTGTTTGGTTCGATACTGCTGTACTCCATAGCGAACTTCGCCAATGGCTTTGCTCACGATGTTAACACTTACGCCATCATCCGTTTAATTGCCGGTATAGGCCTTGCGGGAGAATTAGGCGCCGGCATAACCCTGGTAAGCGAATCAATGAGTAAAGAGAACCGCGGATACGGAACAATGATAGTAGCAGGGGTGGGCCTGTTTGGTGCTGTTGCTGCCGCTACCATAGCTAAAAACTTTACCTGGCAAACATCTTATTTTGTAGGCGGTGGCTTGGGTATATTACTCCTGCTTTTACGTATGGGCACTTTTGAATCGGGCATGTTTAAAGAGGTTGAGAAGAGTACCGTATCAAAAGGCAACATGCTTATGCTCTTTAACAACCCCAAACGCTTTTGGAAGTACCTATGCTGTATTTTGATAGGCATGCCGCTTTGGTATGTGGTAGGTATACTGGTAACGCTATCCCCAGAGTTTGGTAAGGCGCTTGGCGCTAAAGAACCCTTAAGCGCGGGTACGGGCATTATGTACACCTATATCGGTATTGCCATTGGCGATATATTTGCAGGTTTACTGGCTCAGGTTACAAAATCGCGCAAGCTTACTATGCTTGTTTTTCTGTTGATATCTGTTGTAAGTATGGTGCTTTATTTAAGCGCTAAGGGCATTACATCAAACCAATTTGTATGGTTATGTTTGTTTATGGGTATTTCGGTAGGCTATTGGGCTACGTTTGTAACCATCGCTTCCGAGCAATTTGGTACCAATATCCGGTCAACCGTTACTACTACAGTGCCTAACTTTGTACGTGGCGCGCTTATCCCTATCACTTTATTATTCAACGTATTTGTAGCGTACTTTAAAGCTAAAGAACCATCGGGAACACTGCAATCAACCTCCCTGATCAACGCCGGTTACGTGATGATGGTTTTACTTACGTTGATAGCCATCTTCGCGCTAAGCCAGCTTAAAGAGAGCTTTGGTAAGGATCTGGATTACGTTGAAGAATAACTCACCAATTCACCTCAAAGATATCTTTCCGGATAACTGTCATGTTATCCGGTTTTAAAATGCTGATACCGGGTGTAAAACCTATCCCCAATGTGCGGATGTAGTTTAAATACACCATACTGAAATGAAAGGCGCAACCCAATACCATTACCACAATCAGGCTACCTAAAAATAATCTTTTCATGGTTGTGATCATTATTTGATAAACGACTTGAGCGAAATGCCCGATATGCTAACCCTTGCGCTATCAGATATTTGGTAGGTTAGCTTAGGGAAGAACACATTGCTCAGTACCAATTGCGAACCAGCGTTAATTTTAAGCTCTGCACTTTTAATATGATTACCCTGGCCTATGTTTACACTTGTAAATGCGCCGGCAGTTAGTTTCAAATCCCCAATAACACTATTTTGAAATAGTAATTTACCATTACCATTTTGAACAATCAATAAGCTATCCAATTTGAAACCCGAAATGTCAAGTTGCGGCAAATCATAGTAAAACGAATCTTGCACACGGTTATAATTGTTTACAAAGGTCTTATCATTCATAAAAAGGGGGGCAATAGCAGCGCCATGGTTTCCTGCTGCTTTATCATTAATTAAAAAGGTATTGCTGGTTGTTATTGCCGATAAACGGGGGCATATAATGGTTACCCTGTTATAATTACTTCTGTACATGCTAACTGGTACTATAACACCGGTTGCCTTATTGGTATCCGTTTTTATAGCTTCTTTCAAATTAACATTGATGATAAGCTTATCACCACTTTGCAAAATTTGAAGACTATCCTTGTTGAATTTAGAATTGTAAACCTTATAATCGCCTTGTTTAAACTCCACCTCAACCAATCCCGAACCATTGATCTCTACTTTGGTAAAGCCTTTTAAACCCATATCCTTATAATTATGGTAAGGCTTTTTATACTTGCCTTTTACAAATTCAGCTTTTAAGGCATTGTTGTATATACCTATCGCGATAATTAAAATTACGATGGCACCTGCTAATAATTTTGTACTCGTTTTCATGTTTATTCCGATTTGAAATTGTCTTTTTTAAACTGCTCATACCTGGCCTGCAAGTCTTCGAGCGTGATATCCAGTAAAAATATATTCCTGAAAAACTCAGGTAAATCCTGTTGTAAAAAGCGCTCTTTACGGTAAATCTTTACTTTTTTAATGCCATCTACGGCTACAAAAAAGCCTATTCCGCGTTTATTGTATATCACTTCCTGGGTTTGTAAAAATTCGTAGGTGCGCATTACGGTATTGGGGTTAACTTCCAACTCAACAGCAAGGTCACGTACCGATGGTATCTTTTCGTCGGGTAACCAAAGCCCCCTTAATATCTTTTCGCTCACAAAAGCTGCTATTTGCAGGTATATGGCTTCGTTATTTCTAAATTCCATTTGCTAAATCTCCCTCAACTTAAACTTGTTTTTCTTTCAATCTAAAATAAGCCGCCACCCAAATAATAACCGATAGCAATACGGTCAGTGCTAATATCCAACCCAAATAGTTATAAGACAGGTCAACATTATAATAGCTATGGTCGCTATCTCTAAAAGAAGCCCCAAAAAACGGAGGGTTACCTGCTATAGGTTTGTTTACCATCCATCCTAAAACCTTGTCATTTACTAACCAAATAGCGCCTCCAATTAAAAACAAAGCGAACGCGGTTTTAATAAAATGCATTTTTTTGAATGCTATCGCGCCATATATTACAATAGCATGCAGTATGGTGTATACAAAAAAGATGTAATATACCGGTGTTTCTTTCGAAAATATATCTATCAATTCGGTACCTTTTGGCCATTCACGTAAGTGTAAAACCGCCAGCATCATACCGTAATAAATTGCGGTGTACAGTACGATGAATATTACAAACGAGTACACCCAGCCCACCAAAAATTTCTCTAAGGTTGATGCCGGTAAAGTAAGCGTAGCTATCGTTTTTCGTTTATCTCCAAGATTAATGAATATGTTGCTTGTAAATACAGTACCCGCCGCTATCAGGAAGATCATGAAAGGTTCTATCTGGTGTGGTTGATACGAATGATAATTGGAGATCAAAATTGTTACCGAGAGTATGGCGAAAAATACAAAAAGCGACATCGCGTAATTCCTGATGTTCTCTACCGTATGCTTGATAAATAACATACCAAAACGTTTTAAATTAAATGTCTGGTTCATATGGTTTTTGTATTTAAAAGGTTGATCAATGGTTGGTTATTGCTGATTACGGCATTAAATAAAAGCTCCATATCAACTTTGCTGTATAATTCGTTTGTGTTGGCTATAATAGCGTTTTTGCCACGCATGCTTTCCTCCTGGTATAAAACAGGCTGATTATCATCGGCTTCAAGCGTAGTGAAATATAATTTTTCGGATATCACATCCAAAAGCTGATTCACTACAATCTCCCTGTCGTGCAAAACAACCAATGTATCTATCAAACTATCCAGGTCACGCACCTGGTGAGTTGATATGATGATACAGCGCTCTTCGGTTAATACAGATGCGATTATTTTACGGAATTGTACTTTTGATGGGATATCCAAACCATTGGTAGGTTCATCCATCACCAGCAAACTTGTATTGGTAGCCAATCCAAAAGCGATCATCACCTTTTTTTGCTGACCAAATGATAACTTATCCAGCACCGATTCGCGCGGCACATCAAACTCACTCAGGTAAGCGTAAAACTGCTCTTCGCTAAAGTTTGGATAAAAACTCCCCGTATTTTTTACAAACCTGGCCGCTGTTACAGATGGCACATATATTTCCTCCGGAATGAAATACATATCCTCTAACAAAGCCACTGATCTATCGGCGCTGATATTGCCGTTTACAATACAATGCCCGCTCTGCGGGTAGGCCAGGCCCGTTAGGTTATGCAGCAATGTTGATTTACCCGCACCGTTTTTACCCAGCAAGCCATAGATATGGCCTTGCGATAAATTAAGGTTCAGGTTTTTAAACAGCAAAGGCTTTTTTGAGTATCCAAAATTTAGATCCTTGATCTGTATCATTTTCGATTTGATTTAGTGTATTAGTTAAATAGTACACTACAAAAGTATGTAAGAAATTTACATTTGCAAATTATTTCGTAATATTTTTCGGGGGTAGGGTAGCAGCGGATAGGCAAATAGGTTATTTAGCCTCATAAACAAAGTTTTATGTGCCTTAAATTTCCTTCACATCAATAACCACAATAACAATTTTGTCGGTATTTGTCGGTGTTTTTAGTTTGTGATTTGCCTTGCTATCTAATAACCATGTTAACCGGGATAACTATTTTGTCGGTATTGTCAATACCTTGGTTTCTCATCCTTTTTGGGACGTACTGTTAACAATTTTGGTTCCCTGTCTGCCGACAGTCAGGTTGATTATTAACGCTTGGTTTCTTTTCTTTGAGCTATACAAAAATACGTAATTTAGGCCCAATTAACTAAATATTTCACAACTTTGCGTCCGTATGATAACCAAAGAACAAGTAGCTGCCGAATACCAAAAAATTCAGGACGAGATCTGTGCCGGATTAGAGCAATTAGATGGTGAAGCCATTTTTATTGAAGAACAATGGCAGCGCGAAGGCGGTGGCGGTGGCCGTACAAGGGTTATACAAAACGGCAACATCCTCGAAAAAGGAGGCGTTAACTTTTCGGCTGTAGATGGCTTATTGCCCGATACTTTGAAGAACGCGCTAAAGGTTGATCAAAGCGACTTTTTCGCTACTGGAGTATCTATCGTGATCCACCCAAATCATCCTTTGGTGCCCATCATCCACATGAATATCCGCTTCTTCGAAATGCCATCCGTAAACGGGAAACCACCGGTACGTTGGTTTGGGGGTGGGATAGACCTAACACCGCATTATGTAATTGATGATGATGCCCGTTTTTTCCACAGCCAGTTAAAAGCGACTTGCGATAAATACAGCCCCGATTTTTACCCCCGATTTAAAAAATGGGCCGATGATTACTTCTTCATCAAACACCGCGAAGAAACCCGCGGCATAGGCGGCATATTTTACGACCGCATAACCGCTACCGACGATCATTCCTGGGATGATGTTTTCGAGTTCTCCAAAGCAGTAGGCCGTACCTTCTTGCCAACTTACACCGAACTGGTTAAGCGCAACCGCAACAAAGAATACACCGAAGCACAACAGGAATGGCAATACCAACGCCGCAGCCGCTACGCCGAATTTAATTTAGTTTACGATGCCGGTACTAAATTTGGCTTAGAAACTAATGGCCGCATCGAATCGATATTAATGAGCTTGCCACCACAGGCACGGTGGATATATAACTATCAGCCCGAGCCCGGATCGGAAGAAGAAAAAACTTTGAGTTTATTGAAAAAAGGCGTTAATTGGGTGTAGTTCTTTACTCCATGTCATTGCGAGGTACGAAGCAACCGCACGGAGGCAGAGTTGCCATGAAAGTCTGCTCTGTAAATTCGCGATTGCTTCATACCTCGCAATTGATATAGCCTATTAAAATGTTACCAAATGAATAAGATATTACTTACGCTATTTTTTACGGCATCTTTCTCAAATGCCTTCATACCACAACAGCATCAAACCAAATCCTTAAAAGGCACATGGCAATTCAACGGCGGCATATACAATGGCAAACCCGATGGCGCACCTAAAGATTATAAAATGCAGCGTGTTTACACCGACAAAAATTTTGCCGCCTTTGTCAGCCAAAAAGGTTATAAAACCGAAAAATACGAAGCCGGTAATTACGTTCTGAAAGGGGATACCTGTTTCGAAACCCAAACCTACAGCAGCCGTTCGTCACAAAGCACCGGGAAGGTCATCAAATACATCTACAAAATACAAAAAAACCAACTCATATTATCGGGCACATTACCCAGCGGAATGGTGGTGGAAGAGCATTGGTTAAGAATTTTAACATCCACTAAAAAGTAAACGCTATATTTACCTCCAAGCAAGTAATTGCAAAGCAGGTATTTGCACCTCCCATTTGTATTTAAAAATAACGCGATTTTAATTGTGGATAATTTCAGCCCTTTTTATCCCGTATTTTTATCCACAGCGTACCCCCATACCACATAATTTCTTAACTTCGCACGTCGCTTTAAAAAGTACCTAAATTTAAATTTAACAAGCGACATTTGTTTAAAATATAAAAATGGCTGAAGACATAGAAAACGGCGACGCAGGCTCGTCGGATAAAATTATCTCTATTAATATTGAAGAAGAAATGCGGTCGGCATACATCGATTATTCGATGTCTGTTATCGTATCAAGAGCCTTACCCGATGTACGCGATGGTTTAAAACCAGTTCATAGGCGTGTACTTTACGGCATGTTAAATCTGGGCTTAAATTCCAACAAACCCTATAAAAAATCCGCCCGTATTGTAGGAGAGGTGCTGGGTAAATATCACCCCCACGGCGATTCATCCGTTTACGGCACTATGGTGCGCATGGCGCAGGAGTGGAGTTTGCGGTATCCTCTGGTTGACGGGCAAGGTAACTACGGCTCAATAGATGGTGATAACCCTGCTGCTATGCGTTATACTGAGGCCAGATTGCTGAAAATTGCAGAAGAGATGTTGGCTGATATCAACAAAGATACCATCGACTATCAGCTCAATTTTGACGATACAGAACAAGAGCCAACCGTATTGCCTGCCAAGTTCCCTAACCTGTTGGTTAACGGAGCATCGGGTATTGCAGTGGGGATGGCTACCAACATGGCCCCACACAACTTAACCGAGGTTATTAACGCCACAACAGCATACATCGAGGATCGTAATATCGAGATCACCGACCTGATGAAGTTTGTAAAAGGTCCCGATTTTCCTACAGGTGGTATCATCTACGGTTTCGAAGGCGCCCGCGAAGCATCAGAAACCGGCCGTGGCCGTATCGTTTTGCGTGCCCGTGCCGAGATCGAATTATACAATGGCGATCGTGAACGTATCATCGTTACCGAGATCCCATACCAGATCAACAAATCCATCATGATCGAGCGTACTGCCGAACTGGTGAACGAAAAGAAACTGGAAGGTATCTCCGCTATCCGCGATGAATCAAACCGCGAAGGTATCCGTGTGGTTTACGAGGTTAAACGCGATGCAAACGCTTCTATCGTATTAAATAACCTATTCAAATACACATCGTTACAAACATCATTTAGTGTAAACAACATTGCGCTGGTACATGGCCGCCCAATGATGTTGAACCTGAAAGATCTGATCCATCACTTTGTTGAGCACCGCCACGAGGTTATCGTTCGCCGTACCAAGTTTGAATTAGCCGAGGCCGAAAAACGTGCGCATATCTTACAAGGTTTATTGATCGCCTTAGATCATCTGGACGAAGTGATCCAGTTGATCCGCAGTTCAAACACTCCTGATGAAGCTCGCGATAGTTTGATGACCCGCTTTGAACTGAGCGAGATCCAGGCACGCGCTATTCTGGATATGACGCTTCGCCGTTTAACCGGCTTGGAGCGCGATAAGATCAAAGCTGAGTACGAAGAGTTAATGAAATTGATCGAACATTTGAAATCAATTTTGGCCGACGAAGGTTTGCGTATGCAGATCATCAAAGATGAATTGTTAGAGATCAAAGAAAAATATGGCGACGAACGCCGTACTCAAATAGTTCACTCATCAGCAGAAATGCAGACTGAAGACTTTATTGAGGACGAGAACGTAGTAATTACCATATCGCACGAAGGTTACATTAAACGTACACCTTTAACCGAATACCGCACACAAGCCCGCGGTGGTAAAGGCGCCATAGGCTCTAACAGCCGCGATGCCGACTTTATCGAGCACTTGCTCATCGCGTCAAACCACAACTACATGTTGTTCTTTACCGAGAGCGGCCAATGTTTCTGGTTACGTGTGTTTGAGATCCCCGAAGGTACCCGTACCTCAAAAGGACGCGCGATACAGAACATCATCAACATCCCGAAAGAGGAAAACATTAAGGCATTTATTAAATTAACCAGCCTGAAGGATAAAGATTATTTAGAGAATAACTTTATCATTATGTGTACCCGCAAAGGTGTGATCAAAAAGACTTCGTTAGAAGCTTACTCACGTCCGCGTGCTAATGGTATCAACGCCATTAACATTAACGATGGCGATATGTTATTATCGGCAAGCTTAACAACCGGCAGCAGCGAAATTGTAATGGCGCTTAAATCGGGTAGGGCTATCCGCTTTAACGAAAAAACCGTTCGCCCGATGGGCCGTACCGCAACAGGTGTTCGTGGTATAACATTAGCTCACGATAAAGACGAAGTTGTTGGTATGATCGCTATCGATAACGCCGAAACAACTGTATTAGTAGTATCAGAAAAAGGTTACGGTAAACGTACCGATATTGAAGACTACCGCGTTACCAACCGTGGGGGTAAAGGTGTTAAAACCATTAATGTTACCGAAAAAACAGGGCAATTAGTTGCGATAAAAGGCGTTACAGATGAGCACGATCTGATGATCATCAACCGTTCGGGTATCATTATCCGTATTTCAATGCAAACGCTGCGCACAATGGGCCGCGCTACGCAAGGGGTGAGGTTGATCACTTTGAAAGATACTGATAGCATTGCTTCGGTAGCTCAAATTGAACGTGAGGAAGACGTTGAAGAAGAAGCGCCATTGTTGGATGAAGACGGTAACCCAATAGTTCCACCGGTTGCAGTAGTTGATGCTACCGTTGCTCCGCTTGAAACTTTAGAAGAAGGCGAAGAGCCGGAAACTGAAGAAGAAGAGGAAGAAGCTGAGGATGACGATGCTGCCGAAACTGACGACGAAACAGAAGAATAAGCTCAAACTATGGCTGTCCGTAAAAAAATAGTTTTACTGATAACGTGTATTTGTTTTACATCCTTTATTGCCAAAGCACAAAGCGAGGTGATGAAGGATGTAATTAACAACATGGCGCTGTTCCATAAAAAGAACGATCTGAAATACCTGGGCGATGCCAAAAGATCGGTAGATGCCACCATTAAAACCCATTCCGATTCATCCGATATGGGCAAGTTGGTTTATAAAGCCATGGTGTACTCCACCGTTTTATATACCGATTCATTAAACAAACTCAACTTTCCGGATACCATGCTTATGCAAACCACCCGCTTGGTTAACCGTTTGCAGGTTTTACACAAAATATACCGCTACAACCTCGAAATGAATTATAGCAAAGGTTGTTTAGCTAATGTATATCAGCGCAAAGCATTTGGTTTTTATTCTATAAATAATTATAGGCAAGCTATTTACAATTTCAATATTGCTAAAAAGTATGTTCCCGCGGCTAAACAGATCAACGTTTATCTGGCCGATATTTATTATAAGTTGGGTAATTATAAAACGGCCGTAGTTTACTTTGATACTGTTTTGATGAGCAAGAATCCACGTTTGGAGCACGTGCAAACAGCCGCTAATATTTACAAAACACTTGGCGATACCACACGCTCGTTAGAGATCATCCAAAAAGGATTAGAAAGCTACCCCGAAGATAAATACCTGCTTTTTGAAGAAGCCAATATTTACAATAACCGTAAAAATTATGCTTTGTTAAAACCTATATTGAATAATTTGGTTGAAATATCATCAAACGATGCCAATGTGCTGTTTATGGCAGCAAATTGCTTTGATCATTTAAACGAATTAGATAGGGCAGAGGTATTTTACCAAAAAGTAATTGACATTAATAATACCGATTACGATCCAATTTTCAACCTGGGACTGCTATATTTAAAAAAAGCCTCAAAGGTTAAAAAGCAGGATGAATACCTGGCTAATATAAACCAATCGCAAACCTGGTTAGAGCGGGCCCAAGAAATGGCACCCAACAACGAAGTGTGTTTAAAAGCATTACAAATGCTATATTTGCAATCGGGCAACCAAAACCAATTGAATAGAGTAAACAATAAACTAAAACAGTTAACCAATTAATACAATTTATACCATGAAGAATAAGTTTCTGATAGCAGGACTATTGTCCATTGTTTCGGTAAGCACGGTTTTCGCTCAAAAAGGGGAGGTAACCAACGCGCAAGACCTATATAACAAATACCAGGGAATATACAGGCAAAAACAATTTGCAAAAATGGCGCAAACCAATATTACTGAAGCCAAAGCTTCAATTGATAAAGCTGCTGCAAATGATAAAACAATGAATTTGCCGTTAACGCAAACACTTAAGGGAGCTATTTACTCGTCATTAGCTTTAGCCGATACAGTAACCAGTACATCAACACCTTTATTTATAACTGCGGATGAAGCTTTGAAAAAAGCTAAAGAATTAGATACGAAAGGCGAGAATAAAAAGCTAATTGAAGATTCATACAGAAACCTTGCCCAATACAAATACAATAAGGGTGTTAAAGATTACCACGCGGCTAACTACAACGGCGCTTACGAATCGTTCAACTATTACAGAACCGTTTTGCCTGACGATACCAATGCTATATTTTTGACCGGTTTGTCTGCCTTAAACGCGAAAAAATACGATGAGGCTATCAGCCAATATAAAAACCTGGTTAATAACACCAAGTATTCAAACAATATGAATATATCTGGTGATATAGTAACCTTATACTTACTTAAAAAAGATACAGTTGGTGCCATACAAGCTGTATCAGAAGCCGTTACCAAATATCCAGGCAATGCTAACTTAACTAATCGCGAAATTCAGCTTTATTTACAAACCGGCAAGATAAAAGAAGTTAGCGATAAGTTAGATAAAGCGATAGTTAACGATCCTAAAAACAAAGGTTTATATTATTACTCAGGCTACATCGCTTTGCAGCAAAAAGCTTACGATAAAGCTTTAGTTCAATTTAACAAAGCTTTAGCTATTGATCCGGATTACTACGAAGCTAATTTTAACATTGGCTTATGCTATTTAAACCCGGGTATTGATCTGTTTAATAAAGCCAATACCTTGCCTACAAACAAAGCTAACCCCAAAGCCACTCAGATACAATACGATGCCTTATCTAAACAAGCCGTAGGTATGTTTGACCAGGCTAAACCATATTTAGAAAAAGCCATCGCTTTGGATCCAAAATCCGAAGATGCATTACTTGCATTAAAGAAAGTTTATTTAGGTAAAAAAGACAACGTAAACGCTAACTTAATTCAAAAGAAGTTAGACGCTTTAAGGAAGTAAAAGTAGGAGCCCGGTTAATATCGGGCTTTTATTTAACACTTTTACTTAACATAATATTAATTATAAGAATTAAAGATTAGCCGATAATATGGCATTTATTAATATATTGGCTCTGTAAACATCATGGTTTAATGAAAAATAGCGCGCAACTTTTTAACCTAATATTCATAACTTCTATTCTTCAACTATTGAGTTTATCTGTACAAGCTCAAATATTTGGTGAAAAATGGGAACATGGAACTTACTACACACCAGAAGGAAAAATCTCAACCGGGTTGATCGCTAAATCGCCGAGAGCTAAAGCGCCTGATAAAAGCGAAGATTACATTCTATTCAAAACGGATTCTGTCTCAGAAAAACAATGGATTCCATCATCATCATTAAAATCATTTACTGTAATAAATGCCAATTCAAAAATAGATTCATTTACAGTATCAAAAGCAACAGTTTTATCAAGGCCAGGATTTATTAAGGTTTTACTTGATACTCATACAAAAATCTATTCTGCATTTATCGGACGGGTTTATGACACTCCAACAATGACACCCAACGGATTATTACCTGGCACTTCGGGGCCAGCCTTAGAATATCTTTTTGGCACCTCACCCAACAGTCTGTTTGAATTTGGACGTGAGACATTTATTGATGTAATGTGCATTGCAATGGCAGATAAGCCCGTAGTTATAAAGGCTATAAAGAAAAAGCAATTTAAGTTTAATGAATTAAATGCACTTATCGAATATTATAAAAACGCTCCGAAGTAAGGATATATTTACTAATTTTGTTAGTAATGAAACGTTCCGGAAGTGCTGATCTGCCTTTACACTATGGTTATGTGCCCATTTGGCTTGCCGAGCGTATGGCCAAACTTGGTCTGGCCATTGTTGAAGCCATCATCACCGAATACGGCAACCAGGAAGTATTACGCCGCCTGAGCGATCCGTTTTGGTTTCAAAGCCTGGGTGCTGTTATGGGTATGGACTGGCATTCGTCGGGTATCACAACGTCGGTAATGGGTGCTTTAAAACGGGCCATTAATCCGCACTCCAAAGAATTAGGAATTTATATCTGCGGCGGCAAAGGCAAACACTCCAAACAAACCCCTGCTGAATTATTGAGCATTGCCAACCGCACCGGTTTAGATGGCAACTATTTGGTGCGATGCAGTAAACTAAGCGCCAAGGTTGATAATACCGCCATTCAAGATGGTTTTCAACTCTATTTACATAGTTTTATTTTGAACGATAAAGGCGAGTGGGCCGTAGTGCAGCAAGGCATGAGCGATAGCAGCAGTACCGCGCGCCGGTACCATTGGCACTCCCCTGCTATCACCTCGTTTGTAGAAGAGCCGCATACATCCATACATGGGCAAAATCGCGGGCTTATTTTAAACATGGTTGATAAACAGGCCGCTCCTTCCCGCTCCGGCGTGATGGAAATTGCGCAAGAACATCCGGACAGAATGCTGGCCGAGATCAAAAAACTGGTGATGCCATCGCACCATGATGTTAGGGCAAATAATGTTGATTTAAAACGCTTGGGTTCGGTATTGTGGCTGGCGCACGAGAAAAGGCCCTCAGATTTTGCAGAACTACTTTTGTTAGAAGGCTTAGGCCCCAGAACGTTACAATCACTCGCTTTGGTCAGCGAGGTGATCTACGGCACACCATCCCGGTTTACCGACCCGGCGAGGTTTTCATTCGCGCATGGCGGTAAGGATGGGCACCCCTTCCCTGTCCCTATTAAAACCTACGACGAAACCATCGCTACTTTACAGAAAGCGGTATACAAAGCAAAATTAGGCCAATCGGATAAACAGGAAGCCATAAAGTGTTTATCAAAGATCGCGCAAAACGCGGAAAAGGATTTTATCCCCAATTCAAACTTCGATGATCTGATAGCAAAAGAACGCAATGAATCGTGGAAGTATGGCGGTCGAACTGTTTTTGGGAAGGCTAAACCACCGGCTATCCAACAACTCAAATTATTCTAAACGAAAAAAAACCGTCCTGATATCACATCAGAGACGGTTTTCTAATCTTAAAGCTATTTGTAATAAGGGATTATTTAATTTGTTTAAAGAAGTAAACATCAGAGTTGGTAGTTACCCTTACCAAAATTTCTTCTTTTTCATTTTTCAAATCAACAAAGTAAACTTTGCTATCATCTGCATATGATGAAGCGTAAGTGTTTAAAGCGCTTGAGCTGGTTGCTTTTGGTTGCAACTCAATAACTTCGCCTACTTTGTAGCCTGCGTATTGTGAAGCAATTTCTTTTTGAGCAGCAGCAGGAACAGTTTTAAATGCTACAGCATGTGTAACACCCAGGTACTCGCCGGTTAAGGTGTAAAAAGCAGTTAATTTTTTTCCTTCTAAAACAAACTCAGCTTTCTGGCAGTTTCCATCAACTTTCCAGCTAATGTCTGTAGCATCTTTAAAATCATACGAAAACTGATTTAATACAGTGTATGATATGGCTTCAGCATTCGTGTTGTCTTTTTTTGCACCATCAGCAAAAACACTGAATGATAAACTTGAGAATAATATGGCAGTTATAAATATCTTTTTCATGATCATTAATTTTAATTGTTAAAATTTAAATTACACAACAAAAGTACGTTCCTGTTAACAATAATTCAAATAAATTTTCACTTTTGTGATAATTTGATAATAAATACGGATTTATTTTGCAATTGTTAATTTTCACGGTGATACTTAGTGTGATTTTAACAATATCAAAATGGTTTTATTGTTATCGTTAAAGTAAATTGAATAAATTATTGATAAAATTATAACGAAAGGTATTTTTTATTGTCGATTTTATCGTTTTAAAATACCGATTGGTATAAAATTGTTTGGTTTTAATAAAAACCCCTTATCCGTTTGTTTGTTATCTTTGCACTATGCCTGATACTACCATATATAAAACCTTTGAAACCGAGTTGCGCGTACGCCCCGATGATATTGATATGTTTAAACACGTACATAACAGTAAGTATTTTGATTATGTATTAGCCGCCCGGTATGATCAGATGGATCAATGCTATGGTATGAGCATGGAGAAGTTTATGGAACGCGGTTATGGCTGGGTTGTTAAAGCCGTGCATATGAATTACAAAAGGGCATTAACCCTGGGCGATCATTTTAAAGTACGTACCAGTATTGATACCATCGACGATCGTGGCTGCCGTGTTAAATATACAATTGTAAATAAAGCTAATGATAAGCTATGTTGCGATGGCTGGTTTGATTTTGTAATGATTGATTTGGAAACCGGCAAAAGTGTTAAAATACCCGATGATATTTTACAACTCTACAACATGCTTGTTGAAGAGGTTTAACACTGAATGTTTTATCATCTTCTGTCATTAGCCGATCATTATCCTTTTATTCACAGCTAAAATCTCGTTAAGCTAATACGATATAATAGTTTTTATGTTTAATGTAATAAACCTTTATATCCTGTACAGTCTAATATCCTATGAAGAGAATATTCTTATCTATTATCTTACTCGCTACCGCGTTAACAACATTTGCATCAAAGCGTAACCGTACAGACACCGCCACTTTTGCTACAGGTTGCTTTTGGTGTACCGAAGCCAAGTTTCAACAATTAAAGGGGGTTAAAAACGTAACGTCGGGTTTTACCGGTGGCCATGTGGCTAACCCATCGTACAAATTGGTTTGCACCGGCACTACCGGCCACGCCGAAGCTTGCAATATAGTTTACGACCCTTCGGTTATTACTTACGATGAATTGCTGGAAGCTTTTTTTGTAGCTCATGATCCTACCCAGCTAAACAAACAGGGTAATGATGTGGGTACGCAATACCGATCGGCCATATTTTACCATAACACATCGCAAAAGCAAAAGGCCGATTACTATATTAAAAAGTTAAATACCGAAAAGGCCTACAAAAGCGATATTGTAACGCAGGTTACACCTTACACCGTATTTTATAAGGCCGAAGATTATCACCAAAATTATTTTAGCCAAAACTCTGGCCAGCCCTATTGTAAATATGTGATACAACCCGAGTTGGATAAATTTAAAAAGGTATTTAAAGATAAATTAAAGAAATGAAGCAGATAACCCCTATAATAGCTTTAATGTTGTTGGGTTCGTGGGCCTGGGCGCAACCCGCAAAACCTGCAAATAACCCCTATTACTCTAACACCGATACCAAACATTTAACGGTTAGCAATACCGAATGGAAAAAGATATTGCCATTTGCATTATACGCTACCGCACGCGAACAAGCTACCGAACGTGCCTTTACAGGCAAGTTTTGGAACAGCAATGCTAAAGGAACCTACTATTGCGCGGTATGCGGCAATAAGCTATTCCGCTCAGATGCGAAGTTCGAAAGTAGTTGTGGCTGGCCAAGCTTTTTTGAGCCGGTGCGCAAAAATAGTGTGATCTATAAAGAAGACCATTCTGTTGGAATGGACCGCACCGAAGTAACTTGCGCCAGATGTGATTCGCACTTAGGGCATATTTTTGATGATGGCCCTGCCCCTACCTACAAACGCTTTTGTATGAATTCAGTTTCCCTGGATTTTGTGCCCGACCATTGATTAAATCATGGTTATTATTTAAAGTATATGGAGAACAATTCGGCTCCATTGTTTGCGGCTTCCTTATCCTGATCCGGGCTACCACCCGAAAAAACAGCTATAATATAACCTGAGCCTACCTTTCTAATCAACCCGCCTTTATAACCATACTCCCCCTTTAATGGAGGCCTGATACCGCTCCCGCTATCCTGATAAGTGTCTGCCATCTCTGCGGCCTTGGTGCTTGCAACCCCTAACAGATTGGAAGAACCCTTTTTCATTAAACCAACTACCTTCATTTTTGATACCCATGATCTGGTAGAATCACCCGGAATAAATACAACTATGGCCACACCCTTTATAGAAAGTTTTAGCGCGCCTTGCTCAATAGCAGCTAAGGCATCGTCTGCATGTTTTAAAAATATTTTCTCGCCATTAATATTTACAATTTTTTGCCCATGTTTTGATGTGAACGAGAAGAGTAAAATACACAGCAATAAACCAGGTAAAGCAAACCAATAATTTTTCATGTCCTGTAAATAAGTGAGTAACAAATAAAATCACATTATAAATGAATTTATTGGGCTTGGTTAGCCAATAAGTAAATGTAATTATCCAGACAAAGCAAATTTGCGATACTATAAGTATCCGAAAGTATCCGAGTTACTATTTTGAGGCCATCAATCAGAATGATATAAATATAGACGCTACGGGTAACAGCTACAAACCCCAAACCCTATAAAAAGCGAAAACGGAAGGTTATTCTTTCGAATTACGCTCCCGTTTCCAAACTTCCTGTTCTGCCGTAGCTTTCCAGCAAGCATCAAGTTTTGTGTATCTCTAACCCGATCCGTCTCCTCATCACTTTTGCAAGCTTTGTTTCCTCCACGATCCTTATACTCCATTATTGCTTCGCCCCTTAAGGTTCCACATCTTTGTTGTATTGCCTTGTCGACAACCGTTTCCTGTTATTTTTAAATCTTTCGATCTATCTATTTTTTTCAGTTCGGTTTGAGTTCCTTTTTTTGACCTTTGGTTTGTCCTAAAACTCCCCGGTTTCAATTTCAGTTCTTTTTGTCAGGCTGTTAAAGTACGTCGTTCTTGATGATTCTAATATAGGCAGTATCACAATAACTATCAACAAAAAACGATGGGATTTACTGACAAGTTATCAACTTTAATTGCTTAGTTATAAACATGTTAAAATGGTCAATATATAGCAAAAGATAAGGTTTTTACCATAAATGGCTGGGCTTATCAACACTTACAATTATCAACAAACCCAAGCGATTCATATCCAAATAGATACCTTCAAAATTCTTAATTTAAATAAAACGGATATTATTTTGAAAAGAAGCCGAATAGTTACTTATTCAAAACACCAGCAACAACGGCCTCCAGATCATCAATCAACTCCGGCGAACGTAATATTTTATCATGCCCAACACCTTCGTAGTTTTTGTTTTTGATGGATGTATTAATATCCAAAAAATCTTTCATGTAAGCATAAGGCGATATCTGATCAGCTACATCATAAGCCAGCCAATGGTTGAGATCGGCACCAAAATCATACTTGTCGAATAAATTGAACGATGATGCCGTATCCTTAAACTTGGCTTCAAACTCGGTTAAAAAATCAGCCTGCTTTTGTTTCGAAACACCAAACAGGCTCATCGTAGCTTCAAAATTCTCCTTCAGGCGGATAAGCGGTGTTAAGCTCACCAATAAGGCCGGCGTAATTTGCAGCTCAGTAAAAGCGATAACATTAGCCATGGCTCCCAATGAATGCCCTATCACCACATCCGGGTTACCATAGTTAGCCACAATAGCCTTAACCGATTGGATATACAGCAATAAATTAGACAAGCCTCCTTCCGAACTTCCATTCCCCGGCGCATCAAAACCTATGATCTGTACATTGTCAAGTAACCTCAGACGGGTAATAATATCTGTAAAGTCTGCCGCTTTTGATCCCCAGCCATGGGTTATCAAAATTTTACGCTTACCACTCCCCCATACAAAACCATTGAAAAGTAACTCGGTACCGGTAAAAAACTCGTCCATCACGGGCAAGGTAAATTTCACAGTCTCATCCAGTAATTGCTCCTGCTGTAACCTTACGGGGATCCTGGGCGAATAGCAGATCAATTGCCAAAGCAACTCATTAAACCCTTCGGCTTGCTCAATCCCAGGCTCTTGAAACCGCGTTATAATCTGTTTGTAGTTTTTCATTGATGAAATTTAAACCGTCCATTCAAAGCTATCAATACATTTCCGATACATCGGTCAATACCTTGTAATCATTCCTTTACTAACCCAACCCGCTACTCACTTATTCACCACTCACAATTTCTCCGTCAGGTTTTTCCAGTAACGTTTAGGCACATGCCGCAAGTGTAATTTATTATTCTTCCGCGACCCTATGTTCACACTCTTAAAATACTCCTTCCAAAGCACCTGGTAAATACCTTCGTCACTTTCATATTTTGATACAATGCTTTTACCCACGCCCTCTTCCGAAAAATCAAGCGTAATGTACTCCACCTGATGCAGGTCATAATATAAACCAAAAGCTCGCCTGGTATCATAAATGATCCATTTCTGATCGGCATACCGTTTTCTAAAATGCTTCAATATCAGCGGCAATACATTAAAATCCGGGTCAACGGTGGCATAAAAGGTTTCATCTTTTAGTTTTTTAAAACGGATAAAAGCCTCCATCCTGTGCTTTTCCCTCCGCACCATCCGCACAATTTCAGATATGCGCAACACGTACCGGTTACCATAATCATCTTCTATATTTTTATCATTATCAAACACATAGCGCATGTACCCAACAATAGGATTGTCCTCCTCCAATATTTCGGCCAAATGCGCAGCATACAACCGTTGCACTCCTGCCGATGCTATCTTTCGTGTTAAGCCTTGCAGTACCCGCCTTGCCCGGTTGTCGTCTGTAATAATGGTTAGTTCATCGGTAAACATGGCGCCGCTGTAAGTGCCATTAGGCAGCAACTTTACATGTTTCAGCTTGCGGGCGTATATTTCAAACACGGCGGTTAATATGCCTTCAAAAGAGCCATCGTAAAATAAGGTGGTTATCATTAAAACAAGCTTAATTGCGATGGCTTATTCTTCAAATACTTACTCTGCGATTCGGCCAGTATAAATTGCTTAATATTCGTCCCGGTTAGGTCGCGCCGTTCAAAGGCATTGCTGTTACAGGTAATAAAATACCGCGCACGGTTTATGGCAACCCCTATCTGTTTCAAATTCTCCCAGTTGAGCTTACTAAACAGCCTGGCCTTCACAATTTTTTGTGCCGATAGTACCCCGATACCCGGAATCCGTAAGATCACCTGCAGATCAGCCTTATTAATATCCACCGGGAAAAGCTGCATATTACGAATGGCCCAGCTCAACTTTGGGTCAATATCCAGGTCCAGATGTGGAACGCTATCATTTACTATCTCGTTCACCTTAAACCCGTAAAAACGCATCAGCCAATCGGCCTGGTACAAACGGTTCTCGCGCACCATCGGCACAGCCGTATTTAGCCCCGGTAAACGCTTATCATTGCTAATGGGTACATAACCCGAGTAATAAACCCGCTTCATGTTAAAACTCTTGTAAAAGTGATTAGCGGTAAATAAAATATGATGATCATTCTCCGGAGTAGCACCAATAACCATTTGCGTACTCTGCCCGGCCGGGGCAAACATGGGTGCCTTTTTAAATAGCTTTTTTTCTTCTGTATGCAGAATGAGTTGGTTTTTTAAATAGCCCATCGGTTTGATCATGTCCTGCCGGTTCTTGTCAGGAGCCAATAGCTTTAAGCCTTCTTCGGTTGGCATTTCTAAATTCACGCTTAACCTATCGGCATACAAGCCAGCCTCCTGCATCAGTTCATCACTCGCACCGGGGATAGATTTTAAATGGATATATCCATTAAAGTTATGCTCGGTACGCAGCTTTTTGGCTACACGCACCAATCGCTCCATTGTAAAATCGGCATCCTTAAAAATACCGGAACTTAAAAACAAACCCTCAATATAATTACGACGGTAAAAATTGATGGTCAGGTCCACCACTTCCTGCACGGTAAAAGCGGCGCGTTTAATATCATTGCTTTTACGCGATACACAATAAGCACAATCAAAAATACAATGGTTGGTAAGCAGTATCTTAAGCAGTGAAACGCAACGCCCATCTTCGGTATAGGTATGACAGATCCCGTTACTGGCATTCCCCAAACCGTTATTCTCATTCTTCCGCTTGCTACCGCTCGACGCGCACGAAACATCGTATTTAGCCGCGTCGGCCAATATTTGCAACTTCTCCTGTATCCTGTCCCAATCCATCATAAATCAAAATTACTAAAAATATTAGCAATATATTAATTGATGAGATAAAACTTTTCGACAATTTTTTCCTTTATCAGATAAGAAACAATCATAAAATGGAAAAGCTATATACCGCTGTAGTAACAGCAAAAGGAGGCCGAGATGGCCATATCAAATCATCCGACGGCGTTATCGATCTCGATCTTAAAGCACCCAAAGCCATGGGCGGCGAAGATGGCTATGCCAATCCCGAGCTCTTATTCGCCGGTGCATGGGGAGCTTGCTACTTAGGCGCCTTAGGCTCTGTAGGCAAACGCGACGGCGTTGATGTAAGCCAGGCCACAGTTGATGTACACATCGGCTTTAACCAGGAAAGCGCAACATCCTACGCCCTATCTGCCGAGCTGCACGTACATGTACCTGGCATTGAAGTAGAGAAAGCTCAAAAATTGGCCGATGCCGCGCACAAAGGTTGCCCATACTCAAAAGCTACGAGGGGCAATATTGATGTGAAGATTATTGCGGAGTAAAATATAAAATAGGCTCGCTAATGGTGAGCCTATTTACAAACTTATTATTAAATTACATCTGTATTTAAACCCAATAAACCATTTTTTGTTAAACACATATGCAGCCCTACAAATCCACTGTTAATTCTGGCGTATTGGCTTACGATGTAGGTGACGACCGTATCAAGATTAAGTTTTTGGATGGTACAATTTACCTGTACACCTATCAAAGCGCCGGAGAAGAAAATGTTGAGCAAATGAAAACCCTGGCACAAAACGGTAGAGGTTTAACAACCTTCATCAATCAGTTCGTGCGCGATCAATATGCTATTAAAGTAAATCAGTAATTTTCCAGTTCACTCTCTAATAGAGCCACGGCCTCGGGCCAGCTATTTACGCGGTTGTATTGCGTATGGTTAAGGTTATGCATGGCGCTAAACATAATAGCCTTGCCCCTGCACGAATCCAGGTTACGCGGGTGATCGTCAATCAGATAATCGGTATGGATCAAACCCTTGTGCCCGCAAAATATAATATTTTTCCAGCTGATGAACGGAAAATGCTCTTGCAACCACTCATACTTCTCATATAAAGATAGCGGGAACTCCATAGCTGCCGATACAATGTAAACATCAAACTTCAGCATTAATCGCTGCAAAGCCTCAATTGCTCCAGGCATCACAGGTACAGTACGAAAAAAGCCAGCCGTAAATATATGCCGGTAAACAGCATCCTTATCCGGAAAAGCATCTCCTTCCGGGATACCGCGCATGGCTTCCCGATCAATACGAACACCAAATTCACGTTCGTACCAAATTATCATCTGTTCCTCAATATTGGCAATCACATTGTCCATATCAATGGCAACGGTTTTTCGTAGGTTACTCATTTATATAATATTATATAAGGGTCAGGATTAAGAATCCCTGCCTTCTTTCTTGATTCCTGCTTCTACCCCTTGTATTATTCTTTTTTAGCGGTCACCCGGATAGCATCATCTTCCTTGGTTTCAAAAACGATCTGTTTATCCGTTAACTCTTTTATCCAGAACGGAAAAGTACGGGTTTTACCATCAGCCATTTGCTCGGTATAGCTAATGTTACCATCAACCACCTTATAAGTGCCATGCGAAAGCACCTTGCCGCCCCACATCATCATCAAGATACCGTTTTCGGATAATCGGATATATGGAGCCTTTTCCTTCAATTCTTCTGCCGAAACAGTATCAGGCGGGTTTGGTGAGTACGGGTTTTCTACTTTAACATAGTTCCATTTGCCAGCCAGCATTTTGGCATCTACCTGGTGTTTGCACGATAGGAATCCTAAACTAACAACAAGAGCGAGGATAATAAAAGCCTTATTCATACAGCGAAACTACATAAACAGACTAACTATCTAAAAACAATATCAGTTCGCCATTCCAAACACCTCCGCCAGCAACTCAAATGACCGCACCTTATCTTCCGGAGCATAAGTAATAGCCGCGGCCATAATTTCATCGGCATCACAATCGGTAGCCAGATCAATAATTTGTTGTTTAACCTGTGCTGGTGTACCGGCAATTAAGCGGTTACTATTGGCCTGCATACGCAGTCTATCGCTATCGGTGTATGGGTAATCCTTTATTTCCTCATAAGGCGGCATACCATTACGCAGCTCTCCTTTTTCCATCTGTAGAAAAACATGCAACATAGCATGTTTCAACTCAGCAGCTTTTTCTTCGGTATCGGCACACAAAACCCATATCGCGATAAGCACCTCTGGCTCGGGGAATATTTCTGATGGTACAAACCTTGTTCTGTAAACCTCAATAGCCTGCTTTACCCCCACGGCAGATATAAACTGAGCAAAGGCTAAGCCCAAACCCATATCTGCAGCCAAAAACGCGCTGCTACCGCTTGATGTAAGCATCCATATCGGCGGTTCATCAAAAACTACGGGTATGGCTCTTACAATGCCATATTGGGTTTGTACGTTATCGTTAAAGTACATTTGCAGCTCGTTAACCTGCTGCGTGTAGTCCTCTTCTTTAAAATGATTGGCCGGATTAAGTAACGATGCCGTGATCCTGTCGCCTCCCGGCGCGCGGCCAATGCCCAGGTCGATACGGCCTGGTGCTAAGGTTTCCAACAGTCTGAAATTCTCGGCCACTTTTAACGAGCTATGGTTAGGCAGCATAATACCACCCGAGCCTAAGCGGATATCTTTGGTAACAGCCGCCAAATGCGCTATCAAAACCTCGGGCGCCGAACCGGCAATACTGGCTAGGTTATGATGCTCAGATACCCAAAAGCGATGGTATCCCCATTGTTCGGCTTTTTGCACCAGGCTAATGGTATGTTTTATAGCATTAATGGCGGTATCGCCTTTGCTTATAGTTGATTGATCGAGTATGCTTAATTTGATGTTCTTCATTGCAGGTGTTTCTATTATAACCTCCGGGGCTATATACCTGCAAATTGATATAATTCTACAAAGTTTTTGGTAATGCCAACATCATAAAATAACCCGTGGAAGGTTTTGTGACACAATGGCTATAAAATAAAAAGGGTAGCTATCTGGTTAAATAGCCACCCGGTACTTTAGGTTTACAATTACGTTTTAGGTTTGTAATTGATTAGATCAGATAATTTACAATAGCAGCCATTCCGATAAGGGCAATGATCACGCCTTGTAATTTTTGTTCGAATGTTAAACTGTGTGTTAGATCTTTCATTTTTATTAAGGGATTACTCAAATTTATGTGATTTAACGCCTTTCACAATGCCTAAAATCACTTTTATTAATATTTGATTAACAAGTGCTTTACATTAAATGCTGACTAATATTTTAGAATTTAAAGTAGCAACTTCGTAACAAAACAGCACTTTCTTTATTATTCAGAATCATCAAAAAACATGGTTTAAACGGTTTAAAGTGAGATTATCCTGTTGATTTCTGCTTAAAATTCCTAGTGTATATCAAACACTTATAAAATCTATTCTAATAAATCGTCATTACCAAAACTATTTACTGGTATCTAAATAAAAATTAATTACGATTGATATACTATCCTACTCTCAAAAAATTCATGAAAACATTACATAAAAAGGTATTTATGAACCTTTTAAAGCTTATATTTAGCATATTAGATAATAACCCATGCGAAAAAGCGCCATTATCATCTTCATCAAAAATCCCCACCTGGGTCATGTTAAAAAACGGCTCGCAAAATCAGTGGGTGATGATAAAGCGCTCGAGGTTTATAAACAAATGCTGGAGCATGCCCAACTCATCACAAAAACATTAAGTACCGATAAGTTTTTATACTATGATAAAGCGATTGATAAAAACGATGACTGGCCAAACGACATCTATATTAAGAAAAAACAATCGGGAACAGATATGCCAGGCCGCATCACCAATGCTTTTAAGGATTTATTTAATTTAGGATACGAACACGTAGTTATTATAGGCAGCGATTGCCTTGAACTGGACGAACGCATCATCAGGTTAGCCTTTCGCCAGCTTGATCATTTTGATACCGTGTTAGGGCCTACAAAAGATGGTGGTTTTTACCTTTTGGGCATGAATAGTTTGTATACCGAAATATTCAAATTAAGCGGCTGGGGAACCGCCGGTTTAACTCCCGGAACAGTAAAAACTATCCAAACACTAAACAAAACCTGCTTCATGTTATCCGAATTAGCTGGCATAATTACTGTTGATGACTTGAGCAAAAAGGTGAATATTTTATTTAAGTAACAAGTGTAAGTAGCTGTTATATAAATTATATTTCTTTTAAAGAAAATTCGAATGCGCCGCTATTTGCCTACCATAAACCATAAACTATACCCATAAACCATCTCAAAATACTCTTTACCTTATCCTGACTAAGCTATACCCTATCTATTTAATTTAATGCCTATTTTTGCAGCCAGATATAATGAGCAAGCACGGTAGAATATTGGTAGCCATGAGTGGCGGGGTTGACAGTTCGGTGGCGGCAGTGATGTTGCACGAGCAAGGTTATGAGGTTATTGGCCTCACCATGAAAACATGGGATTATGCTTCATCGGGTACCAACACAAAAGAAACCGGTTGCTGTAGTCTTGATAGCATTAACGATGCCCGCGCTTTAGCCGTTGGTTATGGGTTTCCGCATTATATATTAGATATCCGCAGCGAGTTTGGCGATTTTGTGATCGATAACTTTGTTGACGAATATTTAGCCGGCCGCACCCCTAACCCCTGCGTACTTTGCAATACCCACATTAAATGGGATGCCTTATTAAAACGTGCCGATAAACTGGATTGCGAATTTATAGCCACCGGCCACTATGCCAACATCCGCCAGCAAGAAGATAATGGCCGTTATGTGATATCAAAGGGCTTAGATCAGAATAAAGATCAATCATATGTACTGTGGGGAGTATCACAGCAAAACCTTGGGCGTACCAAATTCCCCTTAGGTAGCTTTGCTAAGGCCGATATCCGCCAGATGGCAAAAGATATGGGCCAGCTTGAATTAGCCAACAAAAGCGAAAGCTACGAAATATGCTTTGTACCCGATAATGATTACAGAGCCTTTTTGCGCCATAAAGTTGGCGATCTTGAAGAAAGAGTAGCCGGCGGTAACTATATGTTAACTGATGGCACCATAGTAGGCAAACACCAGGGCTATCCGTTTTATACCATTGGCCAACGCAAAGGTTTGGGTATAGCATTGGGGCAACCCATGTTTGTAACGCAGATCCTCCCCGAAAGTAATACCGTTGTTTTGGGTACTGCCGACGAACTGGAACGCAAAGAAGCCTGGGTACGCAACCTCAACTTAGTTAAATACGGAAGTATTACCGAACCACTTGAAGCTATTACTAAAATACGCTATAAAGATGCCGGTATGTTAAGCAATATCGTACAGGTTGGGGAGCACATGAAGGTTGATTTTCACCATTCAGTATCAGGTATTGCCCCCGGTCAATCTGCTGTTTTTTACGAAGGTGACGACCTTTTAGGCGGTGGATTTTTGATCTGATCTGCACCACATTTGGTGTAAAATAACACTGTTTTTATTAAATCTTACCAAAACTAAAGTTTGTGTTTCACATACTTTATGCTTTATTTGCATCAAAATACTATTAAATGGCTAAAAATTTACTCATTGTAGAATCTCCGGCGAAAGCCAAAACCATTGAAGGATACCTGGGCAAAGACTTCACCGTTAAGTCGAGCTACGGCCATATTCGCGACCTGGTTAAATCGGAAGATGCCATTGATATTAAAAATAATTTCGAACAGAAGTACGAAGTACCAGCAGATAAAAAGCAGATAGTAAGCGAGTTAAAGAAATTAGCTAAAGAAGCCGAAATGGTTTGGCTGGCATCGGATGAGGACCGTGAGGGAGAAGCCATATCATGGCACTTATTTGATACTTTAGGCTTAAAAGAAGCCACAACAAAACGCATTGTTTTTCACGAGATCACTAAATCGGCCATAACCAAAGCCATTGATAACCCTCGTAAAATAGATTATAATTTAGTAAACGCCCAACAGGCACGCCGTGTATTGGATAGATTGGTAGGTTTCGAACTCTCCCCTGTTTTATGGAAAAAGGTTAAACCATCATTATCAGCCGGTCGTGTACAATCGGTAGCCGTACGGTTAATTGTTGATCGCGAACGCGAGATCAATAAATTTAAAACCGAAGCCGCTTTCCGCATCGTTGCCATCTTTGGTAAAGGACGTGAATCGTTTAAAGCAGAATTACCGGAGCGTTTTACAAAACAGGAAGATGCCGAAAAATTTTTAACCGACTGCATTAACGCTGCGTTCAACGTTAAAAGTTTAGAAACACGCCCAACAAAACGTGGCCCTGCTGCCCCTTTCACAACATCAACCTTACAACAGGAAGCCAGCCGTAAACTGGGCTTTTCGGTATCACGTACCATGTCGGTAGCGCAAAAGCTGTACGAATATGGAAAGATAACCTATATGCGTACCGATTCGGTTAACTTATCCGATACTGCCTTAAACGCTGCCGAAAAACAGATCACATCTGCCTACGGCGATAAATATCACCAGTTACGTAAATTCAAAACCAAATCGGCAGGCGCACAGGAAGCTCACGAGGCCATTCGTCCTACCTTTTTTGAAAACCATACTACCGATGGTGATCCATCGGAGCGTCGTTTATACGAATTGATTTGGAAACGTGCCATAGCATCACAAATGAGTGAAGCACAGTTTGAGAAAACCGTTGCAAAGATCAGCATATCAACCCGTAGCGAAGATTTAGTTGCTAACGGCGAAGTGATGAAATTTGACGGTTTCCTAAAGGTATATTTGGAATCATCAGACGACGAAGAAGAAGAAATATCAGAAGATGGCGACAACGCTATCCTGCCACCATTAACTAAAGGGCAAAGTTTAGCTTTGCGCGAAATGACCGCTACCGAACGTTTCTCTCGTGCTGCTGCAAGATACACCGAGGCCAGCCTGGTTAAAAAACTGGAAGAATTAGGTATCGGTCGTCCGTCTACCTACGCTCCTACTATTTCAACGGTACAAAACCGTGGTTATGTGTTGAAGGAAGACCGTGATGGGAAACCCCGTAATTTCCGTGTGTTGACTTTAGCCGATGGCAACATTAATAAAGAAGAAAAAACCGAAAATACTGGTGTTGAACGTTCAAAACTATTCCCTACTGATATCGGTGCTGTAGTTAACGACTTTTTAGTTCAACACTTTAACGGCATTGTCGATTTTAATTTCACCGCCAAGGTTGAAAAACAATTTGATGAAATAGCCCAGGGTTTAACCGAGTGGACGGATATGATCCGCTCGTTCTACACCCCTTTCCACGAAGAGGTTGAAGAAACTACCAAAAATGCCGATAGGGCAAATGGTGGCCGTGATTTAGGTATCGATGAAAAATCGGGTAAAATGGTTTCTGTACGTATTGGCCGCTACGGTCCGTTCGTTCAGATCGGCGAAAGCGAAAGCAAAGAAAAAGTTGAAGGTCAGGAAAAACCAGTATATGCCAGTCTGCGTGCAGGCCAAATGATGGAAACCATTACGATGGAAGAAGCCATGGAACTTTTCAAACTGCCTAAAAAAGTAGGCTTTTTTGAAGACAAGGACATGACGGTTGCCATTGGTAAGTTTGGCCCTTACATACGCCATAACAGCGCGTTTTACTCTTTACCTAAAGGAATTGACCCGTTAGATGTACTGGAAGAGCAAGCCATAGAGATCATCAAAGAAAAACGCCAGAAAGATGCTGAAAGGCTCATCAAAGTATTTGATGAAAACCCTGAAGTAAAAATACTAAATGGCCGTTGGGGCCCGTATATTGAGTTTGAAAAGCTCAACGTAAAGATCCCTAAAGACCGCGAGCCACTTAGTTTAACTTTTGAAGAAGTTAAAGCCTTAGCTGAAATAGCCGAAAAGGAACCAAAGAAATTTGGCAAGTTTGGCAAAAAAGCCGCGCCCAAAGCAGCACCGGCTAAAAAGCCTGCCGCTAAAAAAGCTCCGGCTAAAGCCAAAGCTAAAACTGTTAAAAAATAAATACACCGCTTTTTTTATTCTTGTATGAAAAAAGATCTGCCCGATAATGATGTTAAAGATATAGCCATTGCTGTAGCGCTTGAGCGTGAGAGCATTGAAAGTAAAATTTGGTACGTGTACCTCATTAACCTCAAAAAAGTGGCTATTGAGAATGTGCTGATCACATCAAAAGGATATGGAGAGAAGAATGGGGAAAAGGTAAAAACTTCGGTTTTAAGGCATATGATACCTATTGTTGAGGCGAATGGTTTTAAATTGATAGAACCTATTGACGAAGAAACCTTTGGATTAAACAACGAGTATTGGCTGAGTTATTACATTGACGGCAATATTTACGACAAGAAATTCATCTTCCTTCCCGAAAGTATCGTCGACTCAAATTTTATCAAACTACCGGTTTTAAACAAACCAGGTGTTATGATCCTGTAAAAGGTCTTCATCAGTTAAACCTTCGTGGCGTAAAACCAGGCTACGTGGATGAACCAACGCAGTGATGAAGTTTTTCAACTTTGGAACTAAGTATCTCATGGCGGCTGGTATTAATTATTTGATATACATCAAATTATAGTCCACATTTTCGCCAGCGTTAATAAAAATGACTAACTGGTCATGGTTTTACATTACAATTACGATCCTTGTATTTTGCAATCGTTTTAATTATCAAAACAGATAAGCACCGGGAATAGTTTACTGTATAAATTACTTGGATGTGTATTTAAATACAGTCAGCGTATTTTAAAAAGCGCATAAATTGTGCTAATTTTAGCTATGATTGAACAGCTTGATCTGCAAAACATATTGGTGCTTGATATTGAGACGGTACCGCAACATCCGAACTTTGACGAGGTCTCTCCTGCCCTGCAAAAACTGTGGGCGGCCAAAACCCAATATCAGCGTAAAGACGAAACTCCCGAAGAATTTTACGAACGGGCAGGCATCTGGGCCGAGTTTGGTAAGATCATTTGTATATCTGTTGGGATATTCACCAAAGAACAGCCTATTGGTCTAAGAATCAAATCATTTGCCGGGCATGACGAGAAAGAATTGCTGATACAATTTAAGGCCTTGCTTAAAAAGCAACCTGCCAATATGGTAATGTGCGCGCATAACGGGAAAGAATTTGATTTTCCGTACCTATGCCGCCGGATGCTGGTTAATGGGATACAGTTACCATCGCAACTGGAAATATCGGGCAAAAAGCCCTGGGAGGTAAACCATTTGGATACGATGGAACTGTGGAAGTTTGGCGATTATAAAAGCTATACATCATTAAGCTTACTCACCGAGATATTCAATATACCAACACCAAAGGATGATATTGATGGCAGCCAGGTTGGTCATGTTTACTGGAACGAGAATGATTTATCAAGAATATGTGTTTATTGCCAAAAGGATGTAGTGGCTACGGCCCAGCTCCTCAGGCGGTTTAGGGGGGAAGAGTTAATTGCGGATGAGAACATCACCATTGTATAATTTATGTTAGAGGTAAAAGATCTGATCGTTCAGTTTAAAACAAAGGATGGTATTTTTAATGCTGTTAAAGAAATATCTTTTAAAATTGACAAGGGCGAGGTGCTTGGGATAGTTGGCGAATCTGGTTCAGGTAAATCTGTTACTTCCCTGGCTATCATGAGGTTACTAGAACCATCGGTTACTATTATTCAAGGTAAGATATTGCTTGATGATGTGAATTTGCTTGACCTTAAAGAGAAGCAAATGCGCGCCATCCGGGGTAATCGGATAGGCATGATATTCCAGGAACCAATGACATCGCTGAATCCGGTTTTAGATTGCGGCTCGCAGGTTGCCGAAGCCATCAGGCTCCATAAAGGTTTAAGTAAACGGGAAGCCCGGATGCGTACCATCGAGTTATTTAACGAGGTGCAACTCCCCCGCCCCGAAGAAATTTACAGATCATACCCTCACGAAATATCAGGCGGACAAAAGCAACGGGTAATGATAGCCATGGCGCTATCATGTGATCCGGAAATATTGATAGCTGATGAACCAACCACCGCGCTTGATGTAACGGTGCAAAAAACGATAATTGAATTGCTGCTTCGTTTAAAAACAGAGCGCAACATGAGCCTGATATTTATCTCGCATGATTTAGGTGTGATAAGCGAAGTTGCTGATCAGGTGATGGTAATGTACAAAGGTGAGGTTGTTGAACGCGCCAGCATTACTACGATATTTAACAACCCCAAACATCCATATACCAAGGGTTTATTGGCTTGTAGGCCATCAACAGCGCATCATTTAAAATACCTGCCTACCGTATCCGACTTTTTGAAGTTTGACGAAGAAGGCGAAATGATCAAAACCAAACAAAATATACAGGATATCCAGCAGCAAAACGCCTACAGCATCAGCGAGATGCAACAACGTAAAACCGAACTGTATTCGCAGGAACCCTTTTTACGGGTAGAGAACCTTTGCAAATGGTATCCGGTAAGCAGCGGCTTTTTAAAAATATCAAAAAACTATGTAAAAGCGGTTGACGATGTGAGTTTTGAAGTTTATAAAGGCGAAACACTCGGACTGGTTGGAGAATCGGGCTGCGGTAAAAGCACTTTAGGGCGTAGTATATTACGACTAATAGAACCGACATCGGGCCGGGTATTATTAAACAATGTTGACCTGCAGGAATTAAGCAGCGAGCAAATGCGACAGATGCGCCGCGATATCCAGATCATTTTTCAGGATCCTTACTCCTCTTTAAACCCACGCTTAACGGTTGGTGAATCTATTATGGAGCCATTGCGCGTTCATCATCTGTATGACAACAATACCCAGCGTAAAGAACGGGTAATGGAATTATTGCGCCGTGTAAATTTAAATACCGAACACTTTAACCGTTATCCGCACGAGTTTTCGGGCGGGCAAAGGCAGCGTATTGTTATTGCACGGGCTTTGGCTTTGCAGCCGCAGTTTATTATTTGCGACGAATCAGTTTCGGCGCTGGATGTTTCTGTGCAGGCGCAGGTATTGAATTTGTTAAGGGAATTACAGCAAGAGTTTAACCTCACCTATATCTTCATCTCGCACGATCTATCGGTAGTAAAACACATTGCCGACCGGATAATGGTGATGAATAAAGGCATTATTGAAGAGGTTGGCGACTCCGAGCAGGTATATTATAATCCTACCAAAGACTACACCAAGAAGCTTATTGCTTCAATACCTGGAATGCCTAAAGTGATGTAAGCTTTACAGCGACATTTGGGTTGCTGTATGAATATCCGTGTTCTGGTAATCCTTCTCAACCAATCCGTCGCGCATACGCACTATTCTGTGGGCGTGTAAGGCAATATCTTCTTCGTGGGTAACCAATATAATGGTATTACCTTTTGAGTGGATCTCTTCCAGTAAAGCCATGATCTCGATAGATGTTTTGGTATCTAAGTTACCGGTTGGCTCATCGGCTAATATAATTGATGGGTTATTGATCAAAGCACGGGCTACGGCCACACGCTGGCGTTGTCCGCCCGATAGCTCGTTGGGTTTGTGATCCATACGGTTACCTAAGCCTACATTCTCCAATGCTTTTTTGGCGCGTTCTTCGCGGGTTGCTTTGCTTATGCCGGCATAGATGAGCGGTAAGCCAACATTATCTAAAGCGGTATTGCGGGGTAATAAGTTAAAAGTTTGAAAAACGAAGCCAATTTCTTTATTACGCACTTCGGCCAATTCATTATCCGTCATGCGGCTAACATCGGTACCATTCAATACGTAATCGCCTTTTGATGGGGTATCCAGGCAACCCAAAATATTCATCAAAGTTGATTTTCCAGAACCTGAAGGACCCATCAGCGCCACAAATTCGCCTTTGTTAATGGTTAACGTAACTGATTTTAAAGCATGGATAACTTCGGTTCCGATAACATATTTGCGGCCAATATCTTTGAGCGTTATTAATGGTTGCATCCGTTTTTATTTGTTTGACTAAGATAGGATACCAAATGTTACAGCTAACATGCAAGTTTATTATTTAGTTCCCCCTTTAGGGGGTTAGGGCGCTACCCTATCACCTTAGCTACCCTGAAATAATCAGCATTCTTTTCTGGCGCGTTTTCTAAAGCTTCTTCGTGAGTAATTTCCTGTAAAACAACGTCTTCACGGATGCTGTTGGTAATCTCAGTCATGTAAACTAAGGGTTCAACACCTGTTGTGTTTACCTCGTTTAGCTTGGCCATAAAATCCAATACTTTGTTCATATCGGCAGCCATATCTGCTTTTTCGCTGTCTTTAATGTCCAGGCGGGCAAGGTGAGCTATTTTGTCGACGATTTCGTTATCTATTGTCATGGTATGTCAAAGATAAAAAATTAATGCGATTTGGGGAGAGCGTTAATGCATGCCCGTTTTAGATTTGACAACTTTTAAAAAGTTGTCAAATCTTTGTGCAGAGATTTATGATATAGAAACAGACTTATTCCTATTTACTTCGTTAAACTTATCGTTAATGGTATTGTAAACCATATCTTTCAGCATGTCAGCATCATCAACGGCAAGGTTTGCTGTTTCAATAGGTTTGTGTACAAAAATATCGCAGATACCGGGACGGCTGCCCAGCTTGAAACCGCTATCCCATTGAATGTGCCAGGTGTTCAAGGAAGTTACAGGCAGTATCGGTATTTTTAATTCGATAGCCAGACGGAAAGGGCCATTTTTAAATTCGTGTAATACCGGGGGATAATCATCCCCTATTTTACCTTCCGGGAAGATGATCAGGGTTACGCCATTCCTCAAATTTTCTTCAGCTTTTTTAAAAGCTTTGAATGCTGATATCTTACTGTCCCGGTTAACGGGGATATCAACCGTTTTAGCGAAGATGCTGAAGAAAGGATTATTGGCCAGTTCGGCTTTGCTGATAAAGTTGTAATTGTTTTTAACAGTGATACACATAGATAGTATATCCAGATTTGAGGTATGGTTTGGGCAAACGATATAAGTACGGCCCCAATCGATAGCCTCCTCATGCTTAATGTTGAAGAAGATACCCGATGCAGTTGCACTAAAGTAACTGCAAATACGGCGTAGCTTGTTGAGTATGGCGTATCGTGATGGTTTTCGGGAATAAAAATAGAGCAAAGGGTACATGATACCCAAAGCTACAGCAGCTGTAAAAATATAGTAAAAGTTATGTAGCCGACGTAAAAAAACGATCATATCCTCAACATAAGTAAAAGCGCTTCCACGGATTTGCAATCTACCATACTTCACTTCTAAATTTCTGATCAATGGTGTTGAACACCTGATCTTTAAGCATATCGGCATCATCAATGCTTAAATGCGTGGTTTCGATGGGTTGGTGAACGTACACATGGGCTATACCCGGTCTACCACCGGTTTCGAGGCCGGTATCCCAAATGAGTTTCCAGTTATCCATACAGGTAACGGGCAATATGGGCAGTTTGAGTTCGATAGCGAGGCGGAATGGGCCATTTTTAAACTCGTTTAATTGGGGTGGGTAATCCTCCGGAATTTTTCCTTCCGGGAAGATCACTAGCGAGCGGCCATCCTTTAAGTTTTCGGCTCCTTTTTTAAATGCTTTAAAGGATGACATTTTACTTTCCCGGTTAACGGGGATATCTACACTTTTAAAAAATATAGCCAGGGCCCAGTTTTTTAAAAAAGCATCTTTACCAATATAATGGAAGTTATTTTTGAGCGCACGGTTAATTGCTGTAACATCCAAACTTGAGCTGTGGTTGGGGCAAATGATGTAGGTGCGGCTCCAATCAATAGGTTGCTCATACTTTACCCGGTAAAAAATTCCGGATATTGTTGAACTGCAAAAGCTACAATAACGCCTTAACTGATTCATTACAGCATAACGTGAGGGTTTGCGCGAATAAAAATAGAGAAGTGGATAGAACAGTGCAACGAAAAAGCCAACGCTGTAACGGTAAAAACGGGCGTGGATTTTTTTCAATATCAATTTCATGGTCCTCAAAAATAGAAAAAATACTTACTTTCGCCCAAATGGAAACTGTTGTTAGCGGTATACGTTCTACCGGAAAATTACACTTAGGAAATTACTACGGAGCAATTCAAAACTTCGTAAAAATGCAGAACGAGTTTAACTGCTATTTTTTTATTGCCGATCTGCACTCTTTAACCACGCACCCCACTCCTGCCGATCTTCACGGAAACGTAAAACAAGTATTGGTAGAGTACCTGGCTACAGGTATTGACCCCGAAAAGGCAACCATCTACGTACAATCTGACGTGCCCGAAATTGCCGAACTCTACTTATATATGAACATGAACGCCTATATGGGCGAGCTGGAACGCAGCACATCGTTTAAAGATAAGGTTCGCGCTAATCCGGATAATGTGAATGCCGGTTTGTTAACCTACCCTGTTTTAATGGCGGCAGACATATTGATCCACAAAGCAACCAAAGTACCTGTAGGTAAAGATCAGGAACAACACCTTGAAATGGCCCGTACTTTTGGTAACCGTTTTAACCGCTTGTATGATAATGAATATTTCCCCGAACCTTACGCATTTAACTACAGCCACAATTTGGTGAAGATACCGGGTTTAGATGGCAAAGGTAAAATGGGAAAATCTGAAGGCGAGGCCAACGCGGTTTATTTATCAGATTCGCCGGAAGTTATCCGCAAAAAAGTAATGCGTGCTGTTACTGATGCTGGGCCAATGGTTGAGAATCAGGAAAAGCCGTCGGAAATACAAAACCTGTTCGATTTGATGAAGGTAGTATCATCCGCAGATGTGATAGCTCATTTTGAGGATACTTATAATAAAATGCAAATCCGATACGGCGATTTGAAAAAGCAATTGGCCGAGGATATGATCATCGCTACAGCGCCAATGCGTGAGAAAATTGACGCTATTGCTGCGGATTCGGACTATTTGAGAAAGGTTGCTAAGATGGGTGAAGAAAAAGCCCGTGAAAGTGCGCAGAAGACGATTAGAGAAGTAAGAGAGATTATAGGGTTCAAAAGATTCTAGAGCCCCCTAACCCCTAAAGGGGGAATAATTAAATCGCATTTTTAATATTTGTTATTGATGGCGATTTAATTAATTTGCACTATCATTAATAGGAATACTATCATTTAAACTAAACCCCTTGCTCCCCCTTTAGAGGGCTGGGGGGCTAACTTTATCACATGCATATAGCCATTGTTGGAAACATAGGAGCCGGAAAAACTACGCTTACAGAATTATTAGCCAAAAACTACGGCTGGGACCCTTTGTACGAGGCTGTTGATAATAACCCTTACCTGGAAGATTTTTACAGCGACATGAAAAGATGGAGCTTTAACTTACAGATCTATTTTTTGAATAGCCGTTTCCAGCAGATCATCGAAATACAAAAGAGCGAACGGCAGATCATTCAGGATAGGACGATTTATGAGGATGCCTTTATTTTTGCGGAAAACCTGCACGATATGGGTTTGATGACAACCCGCGATTTTGATAACTACCGCGCTATATTTGATAATATTACCGATTTTATTAAACCACCCGATTTGCTGGTGTATTTAAAAGCATCGGTACCAACACTAGTGAGTAATATACAACGCCGTGGCCGTGAGTACGAGAGCGGCATCCGGTTGGATTACCTATCCAAACTGAACGAAAAATACGAGAAGTGGATAGATGGTTATAAACTGGGTAAGCTTTTGATACTGGATAAGGATAACCTTGATTTTACTAATAACCCGGAAGATTTGGGTACCATTATACAATTAATTGAAAGAGAGATAAACGGCTTGTTTTAATTAGATAGATGAAATCCCGTTTCCTTGCCTTTATCGCCATAGCTTTTATTTTATCGGGTTGTACCAAGAACCTGGACCTGAGCTATTTTAGTATGGATATGCCCGCCGGTTGGGATTATCAGCCGGGTAACGGAACGGATTCTTTTGTGGGTACCATCACCACATCATCTGGTACTATTAGTTTTGAGTATAGCACTAAGGGTTATGCGAGCAGCCTGATATCTACAGAGCAACAATACCTGTCGGATCAGAAAAACTGGGCAACATCGCTTTGTTATTTTTGTGAGCCGGGCGTTAACTATGTTCCCACACAGGATGTTGATACCGAAAAAAAACGTTTGGCATCCAAAGACACCGCCGTAGTAAAGGTTGAACCTACTATTGAGTACACTAAAAGTATATATAAGCCAGAAGGTATATGGAGAAAATATTATCCCGGAGCCGATTACCTGGCAGAACTGAGATATAAAGACAGTACTATATTTGTCCCGATTAGGATACCGCAATCTATAAAAAAACATAACCTGCATATTGATACTACGGCCCAGTTCATCGTGAAAACGGTTTCGCCTAAAGTTGGGGAAACTGGTACTACCGGTGTTTATTATAAGAGCCGCAGCACCGCGCTTAACTTTAACATAAAGGGCGAAGAACTATCCGCTGAAGATCAGGAGAAAGCTTTAAAGGCTTTCAAAACTATTAAGTTAAGGGAAGAATGAAAATATTAGGCATAATACCGGCACGTTACGCATCTACCCGTTTTCCGGGTAAACCTTTGGTTGATATTGCCGGTAAAAGCATGATACAGCGGGTTTATGAGCAGGCTAAAAAATGCGCAACCTTAACCGAAGTGATTGTGGCCACCGACGATGAGCGCATTTTTAACCATGTGCAACAATTTGGCGGCGTAGCCGTAATGACTGCCGATACCCACCAAAGCGGCACCGACCGTTGCGCCGAAGTTGCCCAACAGCATCCCGAATACCAGGTTATTATTAACATACAAGGCGACGAGCCATTTATTGAGCCAGAGCAGATTGATAAAGTAGCAAGCTGCTTTACCGAAGATGGTACCCAACTGGCAACCCTTGTCAAAAAAATACAAACTACCGAAGAGCTTTATAATTTCAGTTCGCCAAAGGTTATTTTAAATAAAAACTCTGAGGCTATTTATTTTTCACGCTCGCCCCTGCCTCATGTTCGCGGGCATGAGCCGCAGCAATGGCTTTACCACTATACTTACTACAAACATATTGGCATTTACGGCTACCGCAGCGATATTTTGCAGCAGGTGACTTTGCTGCCCGTATCATCGCTTGAAAAAGCCGAAAGTTTGGAGCAACTCCGCTGGATTGAGAACGGCTATCGCATTAAAGTTGCAGAAACTGAGTTGGAAACTTACGCCATTGATACGCCTGAGGATCTGAAGAAGTTGCTGAAGAGTTTGTAATAAATAGCCATCAAGGCTTGCTTAAATCTCAATATCTAACTAATAATCGAATCACAAATGCACCCAAAATCCATAATAACTCTGCTTCTTTTTTTGGGAATGAGTTTATTCACCCAGTGCTTATTTGCTCAGCAAGATTACTTTATTGTTAAAGGGAAAGACACTGTTTATTGCCTTTTTAAGGAAAAGAATAACTTTAGCGGCCCTAACAAGATGAGGTATACGTTAGAAAATTCGGAACAAACCCGAACAATCCGCCTGGATAGTATTTCCGAATATCGTGAAAAGTCGATCACCTATGTAAAACGCCTTTTACCTAAAGAAACCGATTCCACTTTTGTACAATGGATATACCGGGGTAAAATAAATTTCTATCGGCAGGTTGTTGTATCTTATGGCGGATCGGCCCCAGGTATGTACGGCGGTGTCGGAGTTACCGGGGTAGGAGTTACAAGGTCTGAAAGGTTAATTCCTTACGCAGCTAAGGGCAACGCACCGTTAACGTATATTAGCACGGGCGACATATTTGGAACGCCAAAAGCAAAAAAACAACAGCTTTATGATTTGCTTGCCGATTATCCGGAATTGCTCGACAAGTTTAAAGCCAATGACGATTATACTACAACCGATGCTGTTAAAGCAGCGATACTTAGGTATAATGATTTTTTTAGTTCGGCCAGGGGTTACTACGTCAATCAAAAAGGAGACACCGTAAACTGTAAAATAGTTGATAAAATAGCGGCATCAGCCAGCCCCGACAGCTTGGCTTACAAAACTCCAGGTGCCACGAAATTTAAACCACTTGCGTTGGATAGCATTAAAGAATATACTTTTTTGGGGACGGTGTTTACCAGACATGCGGTGCCGGGCACACCAAATGGATTATTTATGAGTTGTGAAGAAAAAGGCAATCTAAATTTGTATCAACACATAAACGCGAACGACAAAAAAAGCTGGTATTTATCAAAAGGCAACGGCCCCTTAACATTGATAAAAGGCAGTGGTCCGAAAAAACAGCAAGTCAAAGCCTTCTCTGAATTGATTGCCGACTACCCGGAACTGCTGACGCAATTTAGTAATTCGGACTATGATGAAACGATCATCCGCCGGACAATCATCACTTATAATAAAATGAAAAAGGGTTAGTAGTAACGATTATTCATAATTTTCGCACATTGCAGGAAATAATTAAGAGTTAAGATGCGGAAAGTTAAGACCTTGTAACATCGGTAAATACCAATAAAATTATTACTGAGGTTATTGAAAGCATTAAACAGAACACAAAGATTGAGCATGTAAAAGAAAAACCTTATATAAACGAAAACGGAAGTCCGTTTCTTTCGATCTGATCTTCCGTTTTCACCTTTTGTATAACCGTAGTCATTCAATAGGCACCAAGCTTTTCTGTACCGACCATGATCCGTTCCGTTCGTCTGCTCTCACAAGCTTCTGATCTCCTCCGCGATCTTTTACTTTTCAGTTTTGCTTTCTTCCTTGCGGTTTCTGCCAACTGTGTAACACCTTTTTTAACCTTTCCTCATTCCGTTAAAAACATCTCTCGATATTTTCGCGTCTCCTGATTCTTGCCGGACTCTCCCTTGATCTTTAGTTTTTCTCCGAAGATTTAAACCCGATTCAATTTCTGAATTTCCAAGGCTGCCATTTACTTCTTTCTTGTTGATTCTAATATAGGGTACTTTTCCAGATCAGGCAACAAAAAAATGATGCATTTTATAAACATACTTATAAACCGTAAACCCATAGTTATAAACACTTTGAGAGGTTTTAATTAGTCCGAAATTTCATATAGTTAACTATTTTAAGTAAGCTTTTTTTAAGGATATTAACATTCTGTTTATTAACCATTTATATCCTTCACGGGATACGCAAAAGATAATATTCTTCCCGTTTTGCCCTACACCACGAAAAATTTGTGTTAAATGCAGATGAATTTGCTGTTAATTAAGACCATTGCCTATGAACAGGCATCTGTATCAAAAAGCATAAGGCCTGTGCGATTCCCTACCAACGAGAGTGTGTAGGGAGGGGTTTATACAGTATACATGGCAAATATACAACCTGCCACCGCACACAAGCAATTGTCCCCCAAAAGTCCAATAAAGCAAACCTGTTGATCGATAGGCTATTACTCCTTTAAACCCTTTGCTCCAACTGTGTAAGCGTTCTTAATAACCGGCGCACTTCAAACGGGTTGCGCAGGTAATATTTAGCCGCCGAATTATTGCTCCCTATTTTAATTGTGATTGATTCTGGAGGTAAGGCCCGAAAGATATCCTCGTCGGTATGATCGTCACCTAAAGCCATTACAAAATCGTAATCTTGATTTTCTAACAAGGTAAGGGCCGCCCTCCCCTTGTTGATCTCCATATTTTTCACCTCGATAACTTTATCTCCTGGTAAAATTTGAAGGCCTTTATCGGATACAAGATATTTAAGATTGCTCATCAACTCGTTCGAGCGTAATTCGCCCAGGCCGTCTTCCACCTTGCGGAAATGCCATACCAGCGAGTATGTTTTTTCTTCGATGAACGAGCCTGGCGTACGATCAACATAGCTTTCAAGTACCTGCATCACGTCGGGTTTCCAGTGATCGGTTAAACCTGGGATACGATGCCATTTTTGGCCGTTAAATTTAGTCCAGGCACCATGCTCGGCAACCAGTTCGGTATTGGTATCGCAAAACCAGTCGTTCAGGTTTTCGTGTTTACGGCCGCTGATGATAACGACGTGATTTGCCGGATCGGAGGTTAAGTTTTCCAGCAGATCGTACAAATCTTTGTCGGGAATAGCCTGATCTGCCGTAGGTTTAAAGTTAACCAACGTGCCGTCGTAATCTAAAAATATGATGCGCTTGCTGGCGTTGGCAAATTGTTCTTTAATATCCTGCTCGGTTTTGTAGCTTACATGCTTGGTACGTAGCGATTGCTGCATCTCTTTAACTTCGCCCAGCTTTATCATAAACAGCTTAACCCAATGCGTAACATTAAACTTAGCTACAATGCTGCGCATGTGAATCATGCGGCGCTTTTTTTCGGTGGCATCCATTGTTAAAGCCGTTACCATTGCATTGCAAACCTCAACCGTATTGGTAGGGTTCACAATAATGGCTTCGATCAGTTCTTTGGATGCGCCTGCCATTTCGCTCAGTATCAAAACGCCATCGTTTTTGGTACGACTGGCCACGTACTCTTTACTCACCAAATTCATACCATCGCGCATAGGCGTAACCAGGCAAACATCCGTTATGTGGTAAAGTGCCGAAAGGGTTTCTATCGGGAAGGAACGGTAATAATAATGGATAGGATTCCAATCCATAGTACGGTGCATGCCGTTAATATTACCCACACGCTTATCTATCTGATCGCGCAGCTCTTTGTACTGCGGCACAGTATCCCGCGAAGGGACAACGATCATGTAAAGTGAAACCTTCTCTTTGTATTCGGGATGTTCTTTGAGTAGCATTTCAAAGGCATGCAGGCGTTGTAATATCCCTTTACTGTAATCAAGCCTATCCACCGAAAGGATGATCTGTACGCCTTTAAAGTTATGTTTAAGGAGTTTGATCTGCTCCAGTACTTCGGTCTCTTTGGTTAACGAAGCATATTTCTCGTTATCAATACCCATCGGGAAAGATTCTACAACGATAGACCGATCACCATTATTAATAATATTAGATGATGAATGCACCGGAAGTAGCCTTGTTGCCGCGCTTAAAAAATGCCGGGCATCATCAAAAGTATGGAAACCTAACAAATCGGCACCAAGCATACCCTCCAGCAGTTCGGTACGCCAGGGTATCAGGCGGAACATTTCGTAAGATGGGAACGGGATATGCAGAAAAAAACCAATAGATATATCAGGAAGTGCGGTACGTATCAAATTTGGCAATAAAAGCAATTGATAATCATGAACCCAAATGGTATCGTCGGGTTCGGCAACGCTTAGTACTACATCGCGGAATTTTTTGTTTACTTGCTGGTAGTATTCCCAATTACTTTGCTTGTAATTGGCATAAGTGGAAGCGTAATAATGGAATACCGGCCATAGTACATCATTTGAAAAGCCCTCATAATATTCGTTGATCTCTTCTTGCGAAAGGTAAACAGGCACCAGGCTCAAATCACGTAATTGATCGGTAATGCCTTGCTGTTCGGCCTCGGCAACATCAACACCGGGCCAGCCTATCCAAACGTTGTCACCTTGTTTGTAAATGGAGCCTAAGCCGGTTGCCAGGCCGCCTTCGCTTGGCTCAAGTTTGTAGTCGCCCTCTTGTCCGGTGATCTTTACAGGTAGTCGGTTTGATATGATGATGGTCTTACTCATAAAATCAGTAAAGTTTATGAATAAAGGAAACTAGACCTATTTTGTTTGTAAAAAGGCTGTTATTGAGGATTTGATAACAAAAAAGGGATACGAAAAATTCGCATCCCTTTCAATATCAAATATTTTAATTTAACTATTTTAAAGATGCTTTGATCTTTTCAGCTTCTTCTAAATGTGCTTTTACCTTAACCAATACCTTACGGGCAAACTCACGGATATCCGGGTAAGTGCTATCAGCATTTTCGTGGTAAAGTTCTTCAGCAACTTCGTGGTCTTTAACCATCAGCTCCATGTAAGCTTTATCAAACTCAGCACCTGTTTTTTTAGCCAGGCTATCTAAAACAGTGCGGTGTTCATTGTTAACCGTACCTTTCAGTAATACATATTTATGATCAGCAATAGTATCTAATTCAACACCTGCTTCCGAGTGATCTTTGATCATCATGGCAGCAAATTCGGTAACTTCTTTATTGGTGGAGTTTTTCTCGGCAATTTTTGAAGCTGCAATTTCGGTTAAACCGCCTTCGTGAGCTTCTTTTATAAATGCTAAACCATTGGCGTTAACGTTGGTACGCACATTGTAAGCCTTTTCTCTTTTCGGACTGCAAGATTGTAACGATGCAGCAGCAAACGCGGCCAGCATAATAAAACTAAGTGATTTGATTTTCATCAGGCTATAATTTGTTTTTGTTATATGGGGCAAAACTAATAAATTTTACAGAAAAATTGATCACTTTTTTCGGCCTAAAGCATATTTTATTCCACCTAAAAGGTGCTGAGTAAAAAGGGTATCAGTAGTAAAATCTTCTTTGGTATGGCCAAGCGCGGTATAAAATGCTTTGCCACCTTCAAAGTTATGATACCAGGCTATCGGGTGGTTACCGTTCATCTCGCCACCGGTGTAGCTTTTCTCATCAACACTTATCAGTACTTTGATATCCGGGTTTACATCCTTAAAGTTATACCACTCATCAGTATGGGGCCAGTTGGCCGGCAGCATTTTGGTTGAGATATTAGTTTGATCATTAATTACTAAGTTGGCTTGCTGTATTTTAGGATGCTTTATAAAAAACGCGCCAACCAGTTTGCCATACCATTCCCATTCAAACAAACAATCGGTAGCGGCGTGGATACCCACAAAACCACCACCTTTATGAATGTAGTTTTGAAACGCCGATTTTTGCTCATCGGTAAAAAAGCTACCGGTAGGGCTTAAAAAGATCACCGCTTTATAGGGCTTCAAATCAGCATCGGTAAACTTTGCCGGGTTGGTTGTAGTATCCACATCAAAGTTATTTTCGGCACCCAGTTTTTGTATCGCGAGAATACCATCCGCAATACTGGCATGATGATAACCCTTGGTTAACGAAAAGATCAACACTCTATCCTTAATGGCGGGTTTAAACGCCATCAGGCAAATAACTATCAATACTATACCAATCTTTTTCATCGCGTTAAGCTAAATTACGGCCGGCGTTAACTATACCATATACCGTGCGCACAATCAGTTTATTGTAAACAGAATAAAATTTATCGTCGGCAGGTAAGGTGTTCAATTGTTGCAAAGCGAAGTGCTGCAAAATAACCAGCGGCAAAACGATCTTCTCGCGGATAGCGATAGATTTACGTTCAACCGGATACTCCTGCATTAACACTTCCGAATCTGTTAAGGTGAGCAATAGTTCGCTGGTTAAGTCAAACTCGTCTTTCAGCATCTTCCAGAAAGCACCGAAAGTTTTATCCTCAGCAAGGTAAGCCGTAATACGGAAATCAGATTTCGACATCGACATCATACAGTTGTCTATCATCGTTTTGAAAAAGCCTGAGCTTTTATAAAGTCCTTTTAAACTATTCCAGTGGCCCTCGTCCTGCATTTGTTTCAATGCGGTGCCTACGCCATAAAAGCCGGGAATATTTTGTTTTAACTGGCTCCATGAGGTTACAAAGCTAATGGCACGCAAGTCTTCCAGTTTTAATTCGCTGCCAGCGTTACGTTTGGTTGGGCGGCTGCTAATGTTGATGTTAGATAACAACTTAAGCGGGCTCATCTTCTCCAGGTACTTCAAAAACAAAGGATGCTCACGCAGATCCATGAATTTTTTATAGCTGCTTTCGGCCATGCTCGATATCAGTTCCTTATGCTTATCATCAACCAGATCATTACTATTAGGATGCATGGCCGATACAATACCCGCGTTCACTAACTGCTCCATATTAAACACCGCGGTATCCTGCGAGCCATAAAGTGAACTCACAGTTTGCCCCTGAATAGTTAACTGAATATGATCGTTAGCTATTTCTTTACCCATTGACGAGTAAAAACGGTGTGTTTTACCACCACCACGAGCCGGGGGGCCTCCTCTCCCATCAAAAAACGCCAGTTCAATGCCATATTTCAAAGCCATGGCGGTAAGCTCAACCTTACCTTTATATATAGACCAGTTGGCCATTAAATAACCACCATCTTTAGTGCTATCGCTAAAGCCCAGCATAATGGTTTGCTTGTTATTGCGGCGTTTTAAATGTTCTTTATAATAAGGATGGGTATATAGTTTCTCCATCACATCGGCGGCGTTAGCTAAATCGTGAACGGTTTCAAAGAGTGGCATAAAATCAACACTCAACTGCTCTTTTTTCCACCCCGACCATAAAAACAGGTTCATCAATTGTAAAATGTCCGATGCTTGCTGGCAGTTACTGATGATGAATCGCTGGCAAGCCTTCTCGCCACCCGATTGTTGAATATCTTTCATCAACCTAATGGTTTGCAAAGTATCTTTTACCAGGGCATCAGCATCATCAAGTGGGCTATAATTGATCTCGGTAAACTGAATAGCTTTTAGCTTATCATCCTCCTCCAGATCAAAATACTTGCTGCTGGCAGCGCTTTTAAGCGAACTGTTATCGGTACAATATTGATATACATTACGCAACACACGGCTATCCTGCCTGATATCCAGCGTAGCAAAGTAGCAGCCAAATAGCTTAACCTTGCGTATCATGCTATCAACCAAGCCAACAAACAGCGAGTAATGGTCTTTTTCCAAAACATCTTTAACTGTACCTAAATGAGTTAATATTTCATCCTTTTGGTTTGTTGGTTTAGGGTTAGCATTATAGGCATTTTGGTATAATATGTTTTCGAGCGCACCCATAGCCTGGTTAACACCACGGAAGGTGATGCGTTTTTTCATCTCCTTAAACTCGCGGTAGTAGCAACGAAAAATGGAGCGGCGCAAGTGCCCTACAACCTCTTCGGTACTTTTTGAGGATACGTTAGGGTTACCATCCCTATCGCCACCGGGCCAAAAACCAAGCTCAATAACTTCATGATCGCCTTTGCCATCAAATTGTTCGTCAACTTTAGCCTGTATTAATGCTGCCGAGTTGTAAAATATGTTTTCAAGGAACCAGGCCAGGCTAACTGCCTCATCAACAGGAGTTGGCGAAGTTTTATTAAAGAAAGGCGTTTTACCTAATTGTTGTAATAGTAAGTTAACCGAGTTAATATCATCGTGCTTTAATGCCTCGCTCAAATCAGTCATGATACCTAACACCGGTCCCGGGTAAAATTGAGTTGGGTGAGCGGTAAGCACCAATCTCAACGAAAACTTATTCAGTTTTTCGCCGATGGTTTTACGCATCTCATCGCGGCTTTGGGCTTGTTGTAGCAAACCTTGTAAAGTACCCCCGCCTTCATCGGTATGGCCAAGTTTGTTAAAAGCGGCATCCTCTATCGAATCAAACAATACAACTTGCCTTTCTATATATTGAATAAACCGAAACAAGCGGTTTAAACGTTCCTCACGGTCAATATCCGGTACATACTTTTCGAAAAAACTCCGGATAATGTCAAGCGGAGCCATTTGTTCTGCCGCGCCATGCTCGCAATGTGAACTAAAAAATGGCAATAAAATCCCTGTATCCTTAACCTGGTAAAATGGCAGCGTTAAAAACAAGCTATTGTATAGCTCAAAACGGGTAACAACTTCCTGGTTAAAAGCTGTTTCTTTTTGACTGAGTTTTAAAACCGAGGTCATAGATGTGTAGTGTTTGTTTTGATTGTTGATGTTATTTCTTAGTTAGGTTATCGGGTTATTTCTATCAAGTTAACAGGCTATTTTGGCCTTAATAACTCAATAATTAACAATTCGATAACTAAATATTAAGTGTGTGATTAGTACACCTGGAATTCCGGAGGCTGAAAATAGGCAAATTAGCTGAATAAACCCTACTTAATTGTAAATAATCCAGTAAATAGGTATAGTTTGTATTATATCGGTAATATTTATGGAAGAATTGAGCTAAGTGTATATCATCAATCCCCGTAAAATCTGATCAAACCAACTCACTATTCACAACGTTCTACTCACCAAAATATCTATATTCGCACAAGGTATTTAAGCATGAACCGCCAAACCCGAGAGATACAGAGTTTCTTCTACAGCCAGTACTTTTCTGATGGCTTACGTATCACGCTTGGCGTTTTATTGCCATCGTTAGTGCTTGCCCAGTTTGATCAGCTCGAAACAGGACTAACGCTCTCCCTTGGCGCACTTTGCGTAAGTGGTGCAGATAACCCAGGCCCGGTAATGCACAAACGCAATGGCATGGCCATTTGCAGCGCCCTCATGTTTATAGTAGCTATCGCGACTGGTTTTGCCAGGCTTAATGTATTTACCATGGGTGTCGAGATCGTGATCTTCGCCTTCTTCTTCTCCATGTTCACCGTATATGGTAACCGGGCCGCATCTGTTGGTACATCCTGCCTCCTCATTATGATATTGATGATGGAAAAGGCGCTGCAACCATCCGAAATATTAGAGTATAGTGCAACCATATTAGCAGGTAGCATTTGGTACACCTTATTAAGCATCACTTTTTTCAGCATCCGGCCATATCGTGCTGCCCAGCAAGCTTTAGGCGAAAACATGCTTGATGTAGCCAAATTCCTGCGTATTAAAGCGGATTTTTATAAACCGGATATCAACATCGAAGAAAATTATCATAAGGTTGTATCCCAGCAAATACACGTAAGCCACAACCAGGATGCGGTGCGTGAGTTGCTCTTTAAAAGTCGGCTGGTAGTTAAAGAGTCAACCAATGCCAGCCGCATCTTAGTACTCACTTTCGTGGATCTGGTAGATCTTTTCGAGCAGATCATGGCAACCCATTATGATTATTTCGCCATCCATCAAAAATTCGAAAAAACCGGGATTCTTAATGATATTTCGATCACGATATCTCACATTGCTGATGAATTGGATAACCTGGGCTACTCTATACAGGCAAATTCAAGGTACAGGCATATTATTGACCTGAACCCTGAATTAGAAAAACTAAAAGTTAAAATTGACGCGCTCGCCACTCAAGATAAGAGCATCAGTAATCTGGTACTCAAAAAGATCCTCATCAACCTTCGCGATCTTAGTCAAAACATCAGCAATATTTCAAACTATTACAATTCCAAATCGGCAGAGGTGTTGAAAGAACGTGCTCAGGTTGAGTACTCCAAATTTATCACACATCAGGAATACGATCCGCGTTTATTCTTTGATAACCTTACACTTAGCTCATCTATCTTCAAGCATTCCTTAAGGGTGGCTTTGGTTTGTTTATTGGGTTTCATCACAGCCAAAACCATTAGCCATGGGCACCATAGTTATTGGATATTACTAACCATTATTGTGATATTGAAGCCTGGCTTCAGCCTGACTAAACAACGTAATTATCAACGTTTATTAGGTACCATAGCAGGTGGAGCTTTAGGTATTTTGATACTTTACTTCATCAGGGATAACACGGCGCAATTGATTATTCTTATGGCTTTTATGATAGCAGCATACAGCTTTCAACGACTAAACTATATTGTTAGCGTAATATTCATGACACCCTATGTACTCATCCTGTTTAAGTTTCTGGGTGTTGACCATGTGGTGCAAGAGCGTATTGCCGATACTTTAATTGGTGGAGGTATCGCTTTTATAGCCAGCTACATCATCTTCCCCACATGGGAATTTGACTTGATCAAAAGTACCCTAACTGATGTATTAAGATCAAACATTGATTACCTGATGAAGTTTGCCGAATCGCTATCGGGCAAAAACGTAAACACTACCGATTACAAATTGGCCCGTAAAGATGTTTACGTGTATTCTGCCAACCTATCCGCAGCTTTTGAACGGATGACATCCGAACCCAAGCGTAAACAGGTACATATTAAAGAGGTGCACAAGTTTGTAGTTCTAAACCATATCTTAACCTCATACATTGCTAACATAGCATCAACTATGTTAAGCAAGCCACAAACGGTTCAACCCGAAAACTTAAAACTGGTTAAACGGTCTATTACCATTTTGCATGATACAGCTAATAAAATTGCCCCGATGCAAACTGAGTTACCTAAAATAACTATCCCGGTAACGGATGCCCTGGCAGAAAAACCAGAGCCTACACTTGATGCTCACCTGCTTAAAGAACAATTGGAATTTATAACTAAAGTAAGCACCGATATCGCCAAAATAACTGATACTATTGTAGAATAAAATCAAAAAGGCTTTTACGGCAACAAAACGGATTTACAGATCATAAAGAAAAATAATTGAGTAATCACTATCTAAAATTATTTTACGACTTTAGCGCATACCCATCCAATTAATTAAAACTTTTTATAAAAGACATCACTAAATAAAAAGTAAGCAATGAAACAAATTGGTCTTATCGAAGATAATAGCATCATCAGAGACGTTTATACCAACTACTTTAAGGCAACAAAATCATTTGACGTAGTATTTGCCGTAGCTGATGTTACAGATGCACTGGCTCTCAAAAAAAGCGCCCCTTTTATTATTTTGTTAGATGTTAACTTACCATCAGGCTCTGGTATTGATGGGATAAAAGCATTAAGCAAACATTTTCCTGGTAGTAAAATTGTTATCCTCTCAAGCATGGTTGATAACAAGCTAACCAAACAGGCTATGGAAAATGGCGCTGTCGGATACTTATTGAAATCAAGCAGTATCGCTTACATCTGCGAGGCCTTATTACAGATGGCTGAGGGCGGTTTACCTTTTTCACCGGCAACAGTTGCACACCTGATTCAAACAAAAAGCCATAACCAGGATGATTTAAGTGGCCTGACCAAACGAGAGTGGGAACTCATTAAATTATTAAGTGATGGCTATTCAAATAAAGTAGCAGCTGACAAACTTAATGTCACCTATTTTACCATTAATCAGCACCTCAAAAACATTTACAAAAAGCTGAACATTAATTCTAAATCTGAGTTAATATCATGGTTTTTGGGTAAAAACATTCAGCATTCTGTAGCCTGATGATAATCATTATTCACTGTAGTAAGCTATGGAACAGCCCCGTTCAAGGCCAGGGAAACTTTACTTCTTACTCCTCAGCAAAGCTTCCAAATAATAATAATCAGCATAGTTAATAGGCACATCAATCTCGCTTTTAGCCGGGCGGTGGCCTGTGCTATGCAGCAAAATAAAGCCCCCATTGCTGTTCAACGGGTTTTTGTAGTTTGCAGCAAGGTTATTCAATATCGTATTCGCCTTAACAACATAATCCTTATTCTTGGCATAGCCCGATAGCTCGTACAAAGCCGAAGCCGTGATCGCTGCCGCAGATACGTCCCTGGAAGTATTCGGTATTGTCGGGTCATTATAATCCCAGTATGGGATCAGATCCTTAGGCATTGTAGGGTTGCTGAAAATGAACCTGGCAATACGCTGTGCATGCTCCAGGTATTTTTTATCATGCGTTTCGCGATAGCAAAGTGTAAAGCCATAAAGCCCCCATGCTTGTCCGCGTGCCCATGCCGATTCATTACTATAACCCTGGTGCGTAGTTTTCTTTATAACCACTCCTGTTTCCGGATCATAATCAACCACATGATACGAGCTGTAATCCGCACGGAAATGATTTTTCATTGTATGGTCGGCATGAGATACCGCTATCTTATAAAACGATGAATCGCCGCTTAGTTTGGTCGCTTCAAAAAGCAATTCCAAATTCATCATATTATCAATAATAACCGGGTTAACCCACAGTTCCTTATTATGATCCCACGATTTAATCACGCCGGTTTTAGGGTTAAAGCGGGTACTTAATGATTTTGCCGCGTTAATAATAATTTGCTTATAAGCCGGATCTTTGGTTAGCTTATAACCATTACCAAAGCTGCAATAGATAATAAAACCTAAATCATGGGTGCCTTTGTTATATTGTTCCTTCTCAATTTTAGCTGTATATATTTTTGCTTGTTCCAACCATTTAGGGTCCTTTGTTTGTTCATACAGAAACCAAAGCTCACCGGGGAAAAATCCGCTTGTCCAATCGGTACTGCTAACTATCTTAAACTTACCATTTTCAAAAGTGCGTGGCGAAACCAGCTTAGGGTCGGTGTTGGCCTCAAGCTGTTTCAGCATAAAGCCGGTTTGCTCCGCGGCGTATTTAAACTCTTTGGCAACATTTGGCTTTTGCGCAAAAGTGGCTGTGCTAATTAATAAAGAAGCGGCTACCGCGCTCATTTTTAAATTTTGGTATATCATAATTCCTGGTAATTATTACTCAACTTTACTCAATTGTATCGCATTTAAAATGGGTTCACCTTTAATAGGTCTAAACTCAATGTTCAAACCATTGTTATCGTTAATCCAAACTTTTACTTTTTCGTAGCCCGCGGTTAAATAACCAAACTTTTTAGCCACATTAAAATCCTTCAGCACAACCAGCCCGTTAGCCAGCACATCAAATATCCTGTCCTGCGCTTTTTCATCACCGGTATTTCTGCCATCGCTCAAGTTATAAGCTAAAGCCTCTTTTTTCTCGTCGCTAACCAACTCCGCAAAATGTAAGGTTAATTCATAGCTACCTTTAGGTGCGTCTATTTTATAAGCCTTGATGCCCGTTTGCTGGGTTTGATATATCGGGTCATTTTCTGTACTCCTGATATTCCTGTCTGATCCATAAGGTAACCTCGCATTTTTACCAATATAAGGCTTACCGCCAATAGCTCCAAACTGACCCTTCTTATAAGCTTGATCAGAAATCCAAACCTGCTTGCTCACAGGCTCAATATAATAGCGGGTAGTTCCCAGCATAATATTCAAATCCTGAAACCACGCGCCCGCAGCCTGCATATTAAAAGGTATTAAGTTAAAGCTCACTTCTGCATTATCCCAATATTGTTGGCCATTAACCTTAGCTACAACCTGAATTTGGTTTATCCCATTCGCAAAAGGCACGTTCAAGGTAGCAACACCATTCACCGTTTTAGCTTCACCAAGCTTTTGGTTATTTAATACAAACTCAACCGACAGGGCGTTGGTTAATACCGTTAAAGCTTGTGTACAAACCTTATTATTTGCACTATCGGCAATACCGGCACGGTTTAACCAGTTTGATATTTTAATAAAAGGTTTTGTCAGCAATTCAGCCTGGTAATAACGGTAAGTATCTTTAGGTTCACGGTTCCATGTCAATAATCCTTTATTATTGATATGCGGCATGGTTTCTTCCCGGGTTTCCGAATTAAAATCAGCCAGATTCCAGGCCATCGCTCCCACCACAAACGGACGTATTTTAATAGCATCGAGGTAAACCTGGTGAAAGCCTAAGGCATAATCAATGCTCTTATCAAACCTGATCGGCTTTGCCGATCGTATCCTCGGGTCGGCATCCGCGCCATACTCCGTAACCATCATCGGCTTATCGGGGAAATCCTGATGGAACTTATCCAAAAACTTACCAAAATCTCCCACTACGCCCCCATACCACCCCTGGTAAAGGTTCCAGCCCAATAGCATGGGTATTTGTATCAAACCAGCTTGTTTATACCGGTTGTAATCGCCATGGCAAGCCATCATCGTATACCGGCCTGGGTCTGTCTTCCGGATGATATCTTCGAGCGTTTGGGCCAGTTTGGCAATATTGGCAAAGTAAATTTGTTGCCTTACTTTATCATCGGCAAATTTGGGTCTCAGTAACACCTCATTCATATACCCCCATATTATTAAAGCAGGATGATTGAAATTCTGGTGCATCATTTCTTCCAGCATTCGCTTGCTGTTATTGGTAAACCCGTCACTTTCGGTTATTGCGTTTACCACAGGTATCTCAACAGTAGCTAAAATCCCAAGCCTATCACATGCGGCCAATACCTCCGGTACTTGCGGGTAATGCGCTATCCGCAAAAAGTTACCGCCCATAGCCTTTAAAAGCTTCATATCCGCCTCATGGTAACCATCAGGTAAAGCATTACCCAAGCCCGCAAAATCCTGATGACGGCTCGCTCCTATCAACTTAACCGGCTTATCATTCAAAAAAAAACCTTTAGCGGCATCAAACTTAAACCACCTAAAACCAAGCGGATTCGATACTTCATCAAGCAATTCCTTAGTATCCGCGTTATAAACTTGTGTGATAACCCGATATAAATATGGGTCATTAGTACTCCATAAATGCGGATTGGCAATAGCTGTTATATCCTGTATAACATCGTTTTCGGCCAGTTTATCCTTCGGCAGGATGCTGCTTTTAACAGCGATACTCTTCCCATCAGCATCCCAAATGGTGCTAACAAACTTTAACTTGTTTTTAAAGCCAACGTACTTGACCAACTTTGCGCTCACCTTAACCGAAGCCATAGCCGCCGATACCTGCGGAGTAGTTATATAAACACCACTCGCCCCATCGCTCATATCAAAATGTACTTTATTGGTCGATACTAATTTCACGTTCCGGTATATCCCACCATAAAAAGTAAAATCAGCCGTTAAGGGTGCAATATCCGGGTTGAAACTATTATCAACCGATACCGCTATTTCATTTTTTTCCGGCTCATCAAAATTCAGATATTGATCTATTTGTATACAGAAAGCCGTATAACCACCAATATGGCTTCCTGCTTTTTTACCGTTTACATACACTACTGTTTGCTGGTTAGCACCTTCAAAATACAGGTAAACGTTTTTATTTTTAAAGCTGCTGCTTACCGCGATAGTCTTCCGGTACCAGCATAAAGCCCTGTAATAATCCGGAATATCGTCGGTCACATCATCCTTGTTCCAGGTATGTGGTAACGAAACTGTTTCCCAATTGGAAGCCGGATTAGCTATTCCACCGGGTTCAAAAGCTCCTTTGGTAAATTTCCAGTATTGGTTTAGCCCTGTTTCGGTACGTACCTGTGCGAACGATGCATTGCAAAGCAGCAGTAAAACTGCGGTAATAAATAATTGCAGGCAAAGCGGTTTTTTATTCATAGGTATAAATGGGCCGCTAATTTAATGGCTTCTCACCTTATTCAACAATAGTTCCCAATCATGCTTATGCTTACCTTGCGGGAAGCTCTTTAACACAACATCAGCATATTTTATATCAAAGTACGATGCCAGTTCTAAAACATAGATCGCCGTATTCGGATGGAACAATGCTCCCGCTACATAACCCTGCTCTCCGTTCTTGGCACGTGCCCGGTCAAAGCCCGACTTACTGTTTAAAAACTCACCGTGTGTTTTCTCTCCAGTAACAAAGGGCACCAAAAACTCCATCGATTTTTTGATAGAAGACCCCTTCTCTGATTCGTAATTGAAAAAATCCTTACCCGTAGCACGCTTGATAACAATAGCCGCCATAACCAAAGGTTCCAATGTGTAAATATGGTAGTGCAAAGCATCACGCTCCTTAAAATCATATCCCGAACCATCGGCATATAAATTAATAGCTATCTGTTTAGCCATTTCCTTCTCAATAATTTGGTTATACTTATCACTATGTATAGCGTAAGCAATCATCGCGATAATTTTGAGCCTGTGCGAATTCCAGTTATTTGTTGCTGTGCTCTGGCCGGGTTTAGCATAGTCACTATTTAACTCACCCTGGGCAATGCTATCCAGCCAGATGTCAATAGTTTTTTGAGCATCGGCTTTTATCGAACTTCGTAAAATATCATAACCGGTAAAAAGAGGTTCCAGTTTGGTTTCATCAATCGGGTCGCCTGATGATTTATTAACTTTGGCCCAGGCCAACAAATATTCGGTAGCTTTATCCAAACAGGCTTTATTGCCATACAGTTTGTAAACCAGAGCCAATGCATAAATTTTATCGGCATCTTCAACCGCCTTTAAACTTTTTACCTTATCGGGATGCCCTGCCAGCATACCTTCCGAAGTAATTTCTTCTATCGGGTTAGGCGTTTCTGTTAAAGCTTTATCGGCTGTAGCCTGAAAATATTCAAACGTCTTTTTAGCCTCCGCATCCGTTTTCAGGATAGCACCAAGCTTTGTAAACTCAGCATTGGTTAAACTCACGTATTGTGCCCTCGCGTTAAAACCAGCAAAGGCAACTATAATTAGCAACGAAATTATTCTTCTCATTTACTTTTCAATAATATTGATAATTAAAGTATCCGGATTAAGCTTAATTAGCCTATCATGATTGGAAATTCACACTTAATCTATCAGCTCAAATTTACTCTCAAGCAAAATATTATCGGATGAATTACCTATCATCAGCTTAAAATCACCTGGTTCCGTGCCCCATTTCATTTGTTGATTATAAAAGGATAGTTTTTCCTTGTCTATCACAAAACTCACCTCCTTGCTTTCGCCAGTCTGTAAAAATACCTTCCGAAAATCTTTCAGTTCCTTAACGGGACGGGTTACACTGGCAACCAGGTCCTGCAAATAAAGTTGCACCACCTCTTCACCAGCATATTTACCTGTATTTTGCAAAGTACAAGTAACCTGTAACTTATCGGTTTGCGATATTTGCGCTTTGCTCAATTTTAAATTACTAAAAGCAAATGTGGTATAGCTCAAACCATAACCAAAAGCAAACTTTGGCGTATTAGGCATATCTAAATAAGCCGATTTATAAAGCGGGTCCTTAATATTTAGTAAAGGGCGGCCCGTATTTTTAGCGGCATAGAACAAAGGTATCTGCCCCTCTGCCCTCGGGAACGACATCGGTAGTTTTGCTGCCGGGTTATAATCCCCAAATAGCACATTAGCCATAGCGTTGCCAGCCTCACTGCCCAACCACCAGGTATATAATATTGAATTGGCATGATCTGCCGTCCAGTTAAATATCAATGGGCGGCCAGCCATTATTAAAACCACCACTTGTTTACCCGTGGCTTTTATCGCTTTGATCAGGTCTTCCTGTATACCTGGTAAACCAATGTTAGCATGGCTTTTGGCCTCGCCGCTCATATCAAAAGTTTCGCCAACGGCCATCACAACCACATCGGCATTCTTAGCCGCGTTAACCGCCTCGGCAAAGCCCGCTCTTGATGTATCGCTCACGCCACAGCCTTCGGCATATGTTAGTTTAATGTTGTTTCCTACTTTATTCTGAAGCCCTTCGTATAACGATACCAAATGGTCATTATCCCACTTTACCGACCAAAAGCCCATCATATCTTTACTCGATTTTGCCAGCGGCCCAATCACAGCAATAGATTTTAAATTCTTTGATAAAGGCAACAACTGCCCCTCATTTTTCAAAAGCACAATGCTCTTTTCGGCAACGGTACGTGCGGCCACTTTGTTAGCCGGATCTTCCAATACCTTCTTTTCCCGCTGCGCATCGCTAAAGCGGTATGGGTCGTCAAACAAACCCAACTCATACTTTTTACGCAACACTCTTCTAACAGCATCATTGATCAGGTCTATCGATATCGTTTTATCTTCAACCAATTTCTTCAGGCCAATAACATATGCATGCCCTTCCATATCCATGTCCGAACCCGCCGTAATAGCCAATCTCGCCGCGTCGGTTTTATCTTTAGCGAAACCATGGGCAACCATCTCACTTATCGATCCCCAGTCGCTCACCACAAAACCGGTAAAGCCCCATTTTCCCTTCAAAATATCACGCTGCAAATAAGCGTTACCGGTAGCGGGTATCCCATTCAGCTCGTTAAACGAATTCATAAACGTTGCCGCGCCTGCATCAAGCGCTGCCTTAAACGGAGGTAAATAAACCTCCCATAGTAAACGGTCGCTCATGTCAACCGTATTATAATCCCGTCCCGCAATAGCGGCTCCATAGGCTGCAAAATGCTTTACGCAAGCCATAATAGCATCTTTATTACCTAAACCATTGCCCTGGAAACCTTTTACTCTTGCTGCCGCGATAAGCGATCCCAGATAAGGATCTTCACCAGCGCCTTCCATCACCCGGCCCCAACGTGGGTCGCGTGATATATCAACCATTGGCGCAAACGTCCAATGCAATCCGGATGCTGCCGCCTCAGTAGCTGCTGTTCTGGCTGATAGTTCAATAGCTCCCAGATCCCAACTCGCGGCTTCGGCCAGCGGTATCGGGAAAGTGGTACGATAACCATGTATCACATCCAAACCAAAAAGCAAAGGTATTTTTAACCGCGATTGCATAGCTATCTCTTGCACCATCCGCGTATCGGTAACCCCACGTACATTAAGCATCGATCCAACTTTGCCGGCTTTAATGTCTAAATATTTGGTGCTATTTGTTGTTAAAGGGCCTGTAGCCGCCCTATCGCCTGTATATTGATTAAGCTGACCAATCTTTTCTTCGAGGGTCATCTTAGCCATCAGGGCATCTATCTTTTGTTCAATTACCGTGTTCGGTGCTTTTTGTTGTCCAAAAGTTAACTGGCCGCCAATAAGCAGGCAAACAATGGTAAATGGAATTTTGGGTGACATATTAGGATATAATCTTTTTAAATTAACGAATACGCTTTGCAAAGTAAGGGCCTGTCATATGTTAAATTGAATAGCAAATTGGCATATGATTATAACAACTTTACAGCTGTTAACTTAAAGCGGTATTACAAATGAATATTTATAAATTAAGCTGCCGCCCCAAAAGACGGCAGCTTAATAAGTTATTGAGCCGGAAAAAACGGTGCAACAACAGCGGCACTGGTGCTGCTTTGCACTTGTATTACTCCATTAGTAGCTAATAAATCGCTAACTGCAATGTTGGAGTTAGTGTTTAACACGATGGGGTAATCTAACTGCGATGTAACTGTATTAGCATTTGACACATGTATCAGCATAATTGAATTTGGATTTGGATTGTAAGTTGTACCACTTGCAACGGGCGCAAGCATACCCGGAGGATTTGTTGTAAATACTCCCGCAGGCGCAAGTGTTTGTGCCTTAACATCCTGTAATGGCAAATTGTAATGCGAATACTGGCCCAGCAGAATCAAATACGATAAATAATTCTTAACATCTGCTTTCGAGAAACTTTGCCATTTACTACCAGCAACTGTACCGTTTTTATATTTGGGCCACAATTGTGATGTTACAGCGCCATTCTGCAAAAATATGAACGTTCTGCCCGGCTTAATATATTCGTTGGTATCAATGCCCGAGTAAATTACACCGTCATACATTCTTCTGAATATGGTATCGGTATTGCTGCCATAAGCACGAGCTTTCATGTATGCCCAAGCCGTTTTGTAAACATGCGCGTCAATGGTATCCACATTAGTTGCACGGTTATAGTCCTTTTGCATGCTCAATCCGGCCAGTGTACATCCGGACATTATTGCCGCCGCACCTAATGATGCGGTCAGCGTTGCTATAATGATTTTTATCTTTTTCATAAAATGATAATTAATATCCTGGGTTTTGAACTAATTTTTTATTCGCATTTAAAGCGTTCTGGCTAACCGGCCATAAATAACGGTTTGGTGCATCAATAAAGCCTTTAGTATCCGGGGTAACCGTAGTTACATTACCAACTGTAACCGATGTTGCATTACGGATATTCAACACCGGATCCATAACCTGGTGAACGCGGTTCATACGTACCAGATCGTACCAGCGTTTACCTTCACCTAATAATTCAAATTGTTCTTCGGCTAAAATACCATCAACCATTAATGCCGTACTTGGGTAAGCTGTTGCCGGTATAGGCGTAACCACTGTTGTTGCTGTTGTTTGCCTTGCTCTCACATATACATAGTTCAAATATTTTAACGCGTTAGGCAAGTCACTCGTCATGGCATAAGCTTCGGCCATTGATAAGTAAACATCTGCAAGCCTGTACATTGGTAAGTAAACGTTAAAATTAAGGTTACCTGCAACTGGTGTAATACCAGCGGTAGTTGGTGTTAAATTATAATATTTATAAAGCATATTGATGTGGTTCAAAGTAGTTAATGTATCAATACTCCTTGAAACACGCACATCTGTTTTATACTTGGCCTTAAAAGCAGCATGGAAAACTGGATCAAGTTGTACCGGGTTATTGCTCAATCCAACAAAAACAGGGATACAAGCACATCCATTAACGGTGTAATCCCAATAAATACTCCATATAGGTTCTGACGCGTTTGCAGGTGTTAAAAAGTTATTTTTCCAGTTCACACCTTGTTCAAGGGCTCCAATAGCTCCCGCTGGTGTTGAAGCAGTGGTAGCATTATATAAGCTCCCGCTAGGTGTTTTTCTGGTCAGCAAAGTATTATACCAGGTTAGCGCTTTAGTGTAATCTGCGGTACCACCGCCACCGCCACTTGGGATATTAGCTCTCCACATATAAACATCAGCCAATATCGCGCAAATTGCAGCTTCGCTAATATACCAAACCGTAGGGGTTTGGTTTTTTGAGATCATGGCATAAGCATTTTGCAGATCAGGAATGATCAACGAATCGATAAGGGTTAAGGCTTTGGTCTTCTCTTTACTGCCCGATTGGGTAATATCCAAATATGGCTCGATCCACAACGGTGCATCGCCCCAGTTCCTTACAATGTAAAAATAGCTTTCGGCACGCAGCGCGTAAGCTTGAGCCATAGCATTATTCAATATAGTTGGAGTAACGTTAGGATCACTTGCCGGTACCTGGGGGAAATATTTGATAGCCAAATTAGTGCGGCTTATTACACGGTACAAACCTGCCCAATCTGTTGATGAATTACTGAATTGCAAGGTGTTAGTCGACATTTCGATAACACTATTATTTGTGAACGTTGATGCCAAAAAAGTTTCGGCACGTAAATCTCCCCAATAATGATACTTACCTCCATAACCTTCATCGTTGGTATTTCCGGCACCTGTCATCGACTCCTGAAAAGCCGAATATATGCCTGCCAGGCCTGCGGTGATATCCTTTTGATTTTTAAAATACCCATCAACCGTAACCCCACTCGCTGGGTTTAAGTCCAGGTTTTTTTTACAACTGCTTATACCCAGGGCTATCCCGAAAAGTGAAGCAATAATTAATATTCTTTTCATTTTCTTTCGTTTAATCTTTTGTTGTTAATTAAAACTGAATGTTTATACCTAAACCCACTTCACGGCGACGCGGGTATTTTCCGTTGTCAAAACCAGGTTGCAAAGCATTGCTTGTGGTAAATTCCGGATCGTACCAGCTGTAATTGGTCCAGGTAGCCAGATTATTTCCATACACATATAAATTAAATGTATTGGCACCGATCTTTTTGATCAATTTGGTTGGGATGTTATAGGTTAACTTAGCACTCGCCAATCTGATGAACGATCCATCTTCAAGGTAAAGACTGTTTGTACCATTGGCGATAGAGCCATAGGTATCTTTAACAGAACCGCTCATGTTTGGATAGGTGGCTACATCACCCGGTTTTTGCCATGAGCCATAGATGGCCGCAACGGTTGGCGGGGTGTAGTTTGACGATTCGGTATTTAAACCGTTAGCAATAGAGTTGTAAACCTTACCGCCAAAAGATGCATTAAATGTTACGTTAAGTGTAAAGCGTTTATAAGTAAAAAAGTTGGTAATACCCCAATATGTTTTAGGTATAGCATTACCTAAAACCTGGCGGTCACTTTCGTCTATCGCGCCATCATTATTAATATCCTGCCAAATGGTGCTGCCACCATTTAAAATTTTACCATTCCGTTTCATTTGACGGATTGCACCTGTATAAGATGATCCATCGGCATTAGTATATCCTGTTGCTGCTGTACCTGCTGCGTTTACACCAACTGGTATTAAACGGTTACCTGCGGCATCATAAGCATTTGAAACATCGTACTGATAAACACCCATATTATTCAACAGATAAAAATCACCGATGTGCCCGCCCTCTTTAATAAGGTAAGATCCGTTGATAGATGTAGCTGTTGGAACCAAATAAGTGATCAAAGCTGCATTCTGGAAAGTAACATTACCATTAATGTTCCATGAGAAATTTTTAGTTGTAACTGGAGTTGCGTTCACTGTTAACTCAAAACCTTGATTCTGAATATTACCTAAATTTATCGCTCCGGATTTAACACCGGTTTCTTCTGGTAAAATCTGAGTTGATAATAAACCATTGGTCTTTTTGAAGTAATACTCCGGGGTTACGGTTAATTTTCCGTTAAACAGGGTCAGGTCTAAACCCAGATTTTGAGTTGTAGTTTCTTCCCAGTGTAAAGTTGGATTACCCAATTTAGGGCTCACGTACACGCCATTGTTTCCAAAATAAGTTCCGCTATTATTGGAGTTATCACCCACCCCAAAATTTAACAACACAGAGTAAAGAAAATCATTCTTTAAGTTATCATTCCCTAAAACCCCTATGCTATAACGTAATTTGGCATCATCCAAAAACTTTTTAGACCAGGCCATAAAAGGCTCTGCCGAAAAGCGCCAGGCAAAACCAGCGGCTCCAAAATTACCAAACTGGTTTTCGGGGCCAAACCTTGACGAGCCATCCCGGCGGTAAGTTCCATTAACAATATACTTGTCTTTATAACCGTATTGTGCCCGTGCAAAAACAGATTCGGTTGCATAATAGCTGTTCACATAGGTATTTATACCAGTAGCAACTAAATCTGCTACGCTAGATACACGTACGCTTTCACTTAAGTAATTTTGTAAAGCGATGTTAAAACCGCCATCCTTGTGGTGGTCACGGCTGTAACCTAATACGGCCGATATACTATGATCTTTACCAAACTTTTTATTGTAGTTAAAATAAGTTTGAATTTCGTACGAAAACTTGTTATCTGTATTGCTCGAACCACTATTTGGGCCTAACGCTCCTGATGTGATAGATAGTGGTATAAATTGCTCTGTACCGGTGTTATCCATACGCGCATTGAATGATGCCGTAAAGCGCAGGTCTTTAAATATGTTATAATTGGCTGCGATGTTGTCCTGGATAATATAATTTGTCGGTACGTTTTCACCGATCAACGCGAAAGCTACTGGGTTTCTTTTCGATTCCACATAACCAGCTAACGAACCATCCGGGCGGTATAGTGATACCCATGGGTTACGTTGGAAAACCGTACTCGCCGTGTTACCAACATCAACCTTGTTACCGGTAACATAACCGAAAGATATTTTATTGGTAATTTTGAATTTCTCTGTTGCCTGGTAATCTACATTGAATTGGGTGTTAAAGCTTTTAGCGTAACTGTTGATAATGATAGAACGATCGTCAAAGTAGTTTAATCCTAAATAATACAATAAGCCTTTTTGGCCACCGCTGATATTTAAGTTAAGATTATCCTTGTTTCCTGTTCTGTATAACAAGTCCTGGTAATCATTATCCTTGTTATCAAAAGTACTAACCGAATCGGGGTTAACCGCGGCACCTGTACCCGCCCCACCATTTAATACACGGCGGTAGTAAGTCAGATCTTTAGCTGATGTTGTTTGCAGTTTATGTGCAAGCTTGCCAAACAGGTGATAATAGTTAGCGGTAATTCTGGCTTTACCTTCTTTACCGCCTTTGGTTGTGATGATGATAACGCCGTTAGCACCACGCACGCCATAAATAGCAGCCGATGCCGCATCCTTTAAAACCTCAATGTTCAATATATCCTGAGGGTTCAAAAAGCTGGCATCATCATTTAACACACCATCAATAACATACAAGGGGTTATTACCCGCGCTCAGTGTTGATGCACCACGCACCTGTATCGTTCCTTGCGAGAAGGGATCACCACCATCGGTAACAACCTGCGCACCCGATATCTGGCCTTCTAACGCATCGGCAAGACTGGTTGGCTGGCGCTCTTGTATTTGTTTAGCGCTAACACTTCCGATAGATCCTACCAGGTCGCTCTTTTTTACGGTTTGGCCATAACCGGTAACTACAACTTCCGATAAGCTTGAAGATGCATCACTTAATGTGGTATTAATTACTTTACGCTCGCCCACAAGCTCTTCTTTATTAGAAAAGCCTATGTAACTATAAACAAGCACACTCTTTTTATCCGGAACGTTAATTGAATAAGCTCCGTTAACATCAGTAACCGCGGCAAGTGCAGTTCCTTTCACTTTAACTGTAACGCCAATCAGTTTCTCTCCTTTTGGATCAGAAACTGTACCTGTAACTTTAATTGTGCTTGTTTGCGCGTATAGGTTTGTGTTAGCGCAAATTACCATCAATAAAACAGGCACCATAAAGGCCACCTTTTTTAGTTGTGGTAATAATTGTTTACAGGAATTTGAAATTTGAGTAATAGTTTTCCTCATATCAATTTTTAATTAGTAACATTTTAACTTAGGTTTTAAATTTTGGTTAATAATTTATGTTGGGTATAGGTCAAATAATATATTTAACAAACACCAAATAATAATCAATAACCTCTACGGCGAAGAGCGTTTTTTTGTCATGATGTATCTGATTTTAGTAAATTGGTGAGGTAAATTTAAGGTAGATTTTTTGGGATATGCAAGCCCCAAAAAGCCTGTTTAAGCGCTTTTTTTCGATTGCGATTTTTAGTTATACGCTTTAAACACAATTGCCAATAATACTCTCAATACAGTTTAAAAACGCAATGTTTTTACTATCCGGGATTATAGCGAATGATAGTTTATACGCTTTGATAGCAATAAAAAAAGAGCGTTTTTTTTGAAACTTTTTTCACTGAAAACTGTGGGGTTTTTAAAGTTTGAGAAGTTGGCCAATTTTGAGGCTCATTACACGAAGTACTCTATTATAAAGATTATTTATTCGGGTATAAATAAATTGATAGGCCGCCTAAAAAATGCGGCCAATAAACAGCAGAAAAACAATTCGGAATATAAAATAGTAAATGATAAATACGGATCACTAAGCCATTTTGTCTTATCATTAAATATTTAAGCACAGAATATACCAGACAAGTCTATTCGTAAACTCAAAAAGGAAATTGGAAGGTATTTATCTAGTTATTATCGAATAATTGATGCTGATTTAAAGGATATCAGGCTTGCACTATTCCAACACAAGCTTACTCCAACCTTCTTCCCCGGCGTTCTTAAGCTCGCGTTTACGTTCCCCTAATACCTTTTTAATCTTATTCCCATACGACCAGCAGGTGCTTTGTCGTATCAATAATATCTCGGATAATTTATTGGATGAGATGCTCCCTTTTGATGAATAGATCAAAAAAAGCATATAGAAGCTCTTGTTGATGGGTAATTTGGTATTCGAGAAAATAGTATTCGCTATAACAGATTCCTCGTACCTGCATTTGGTGCACCTGCGGCTATAAGGCAAATGGCCCGATAGATAATTGGTATTGCCACATTTTCGGCAACTATATCCATTGGTCCATTTCAATTCCGAAAGGTATTTAAAGCAAGCTTCCCTGTCGGGATATATCTTACTAAACTCCTCAAAATCAACACCTTTATTCATTACCCTATCACGGGTAACCTTCTCAATATCAACATGCAGGTTTTGATTGTCAATTTCCAACAGAACATTCATCCTGGATATACTTTCGGCCTGCTCCTGCAATAAAATATTCATCGAGAACAACTCTTCGTTCTGCTTCTCTATCACAATAGCCTTTTCAACAACTTCCTTAGTACGCTGCTCTACCAGCGAGCTTAACTCTTTGTTGAGCTTGTTATTAAGGTCCTCGTTAATTTGCAGCTGCTGTATCATCCGCTTCTGCACGCTATCCTTACGCTTACGTAAATGCCGTATACTATCGCCAATTGCGAAGGAAACCAGTATCATCTCAATAACAAAACAAAAGCTTAAACTGTAGTGCGTAATAGCGTTATAAGGCAACCAGCTCACGTTAAAAAACAACAACACTTTAACCACAAAACCTATCACTAAAAAAGTATAACCGATTACAAAGAATCTGGCTGGCCGGAAACCGCCTTTGTAGACATAAATACCGGCAAAATACGCAACCACCAAAGGCCCAAACTCAATTATCTTATAAATAAACAACTGCCGATCGAACAAGCAAAGCACAAAAAACATGCACCGCAGTATAATAATGCCTATAATTAGCTTATACAGTTTAGGGGCCTTTGTTTTGAGGTAAAGGAAATTGATGGTGAACAGCAATCCAAAAATTGTACTGCAAAATAATGCCACTCCAAACGCGTATTGGTTTAACAAGGGCTCATTGGGCCAGATATACTGGAACGCGATACCATCAACACACATCTCGTAAAAACCGATACTGAGGTTATAAAGCACATAATATAAGTATCGTTTTTGCTGTATAGCAAAATACATCATCAGGTTATACAAACTGAATATGATGATCATTCCATAAAACAATCCAAAAATGAGGTACTCATATAAAGCGTACTCAATAAACCGGTGAATATCACGCAATACAATAATCACGTTAATGCCTTGTGCCGATGACAAATGCACGTAATAAGTATCAACCGCATTGGAGTTATTGGGCAGGTCTATCGTGAAGTTTTTATGCTTGTATTCCCTTTCGGCGAATTTGTATTTATTCCCAAAAAAATACTGTTTATAGTTGTGATTGCTGTCGGGAATAAATAGGTGAATATCATTGATCGTTTGATCAAAAAACTCCAGCATCCAATGCACCTTTGATGTTTTGGAGTGCTTTATTTTAAACTTAAACCAATAAGCCGATGTAGTATTGTAGTATTTAGGCGTATACGTTTTGCTTGGTTTAAACATCGCGTTGATATCCGGCTTCTGCACATCTGTTAGGGATAGCTTATTGCCCGGATCTTCCAGATACTCAATTTCGCCGTAAGATAAAATATGATGTGGTACATTATCATCAATATTAACCGCATTTTGAGCTTGCGAGCTATGGCAGGCAATAATGAGTGTAAGAGTTATCAAAAAAGCCTGAATAGGGCCATTCACAAAAAATCTCTTAAAAACGGTCAGTATTAACATTGTAATTATATTTTCATTATCCTTTACCGAACAATAAGCGTAGCACCGTAAAATCAGGTACAATAAGCATTTAACCAGATTATATCAGGTTACATAATTTCCACTAAACCGATCAATAAAACTGGTTTATATTTCCATCAGAACACATTGGCCAGATAGAATTTATTATTGGTTTATACTTAAATACTCTGCAATAAGTTGCATTTTACAACCTGCATTATTCCTCACTTAGGGCGGTTACAGCCTGTAAAAACCAAGCGGCATGCGGTAGCCATGTTCCGTCCACCGCCACTCATTTCCTTCGGTTTTAGGCTTTATATCGTGGCTTGACCGATTGCGCCCTGTTACCCCAGCAAACACCAATTAAAGCAAGTATCGAGGCTATCTTCTTGATGATGCTTACCAGATATAAGTTGCCGCCGAACCAGCCTTTAGCTCCGTTGTAGCTGTTTTACCCTTATAAAATATGTTGAAGCTTTGCGCCGATGTCCCCGTATTGGTAACGATCAGCACATTTTTACCATCAGGCAATTTAAAAGCCACATTAGGCAGATCATCCAATGTATTGGTTGCGATCCGCACCGAACCAGGTCTCACAAATTTAGAGGCATGTGCCATGGCATAATAAGCCACACTGCGTTTAATATCATCTTTAGCCACTGTAACCGCGCCCTCGCACATCGGGCAACCGCCCCTATCCGTATATGGCTGGTTTTGCGGGTCGGCAGCTAAGTTCCACTCTAATACATTCCTGCACCAGTTACGTGTGGCTCCAATAAACAAACGCGAAACCGGGTTAGCTATCTTAAACTGCGAAGTATCCTTCCCATCAATCACCATCTGCTCAGTAAAATACAGGTTCTTATCGGGATGAGCCTCATGTACTTTGGTTAAAGTCTCTATCTCCCCCCGATATAAATGGAATGCCGAGCCATCAATATACTTCTTCGCTTCCGGGTCGTTTAAAACCATTATCGGATAATCCGGCCTGTCGGCATTATGATCATAAATAATGATCTTGGTTTTAATGCCTGCCGCCTTAAAAGTCGGGCCCAAATTATTCTTAACAAATAAGGTTTGCTCTGGCGCATCCATATACAAACTTGGGTTATTACCCGGGTGCAAAGGTTCATTCTGCACCGTAATGGCATCAATAGTTATACCGTTAGCTTTCATCGCCTTAATATACTTCACAAAGTAATCGGCATAAGCCTGGTAATATTCCGGCTTTAAACTGCCGCCACGGGTATCGCCATTAGTTTTCATCCACACCGGTGCCGACCATGGCGAACCCAAGATCTTTATCTTCGGATTAAGAGCCAAAATCTCCCTCATCAGTGGAATAACATCCTGCTTATCAGGCCCCAGATCAAACTTTTCCAGTTTAACATCCGTTTGCCCTACGGGCATATCATCATACGAAAACACATGATCATTCAGATCCGAAGCCCCAATGCTTAACCGCAGATAGCTTACGCCAATATTATTACCATTTGTGGCAAATAACTCCTTCAGTAAAGCCGCTCTCGCAGGCGCACTCATACGGATAATATGCTGAGCGCTTCCACCTGTTAAAGCAAAACCAAAGCCATCAATAGTTTGGTAGGTAACTGTTTCGTCAACCGTAATATCAGGATATTTACCATCGGCTTTCTTAAACTGAAGCAACTGCTTCTGATGCGCAAACAATGCCGATTTATCCGCATTGGTTAGCCAAACATTCACCTGCGCATACGTGCTCTGGCAAGCTACAGCGATAAGCACACCGGCTAAAAACCTAAATTTCATACTATTGTATAATTAATGTACTCATAGAATGTGGCAACGCCGTAGCTGCTGCCGCTTTACCTTGTATGCACAGGTTATAACTCAGCTTATCATCAGAGCTATTCATCACAATAACTGCTAACTGACCTTTTGAGTTAATAAAAGCAGTAGTTAACAGCTTGTCGCGATTTGATGATGCCACGATCCGCTTATCACCCGGGCGAACAAACTTTGAAAAATGCCCCAAATAATAGTAAATGTTAGTGTAGATCAATTTCCCGGTACGGGTATCCGCCACAATTGGCGAAAAGCAGTAATTACCCACATGGTTTGGGCCGCCCTGCTCATCTAAAAGGATGTTCCAGTCTGTCCAGCCAACAGTTCCGTTATTAAAATCATGAATCAATGATTGTCCGTATTTTTCACCAAGCGCCCAATCATTTAAACGGTTGAAATCGAATTTTTCTATACATCCTTCGGTAAACAAAAGGTTTTTATCCGGGAAAGACTCATGCACACTCCTTACGTTATCAAACTGCATACTGCTACCGGTCCAGGTTTCGTACCAGTGGTAGCCAACACCCCAAACGTATTTAGCGGCCTCTTTATCTTCCAAAATTGTACTGGCACGCTGATAAACCTGGTCGCGGTTATGATCCCACACAATCAGTTTCTTATCGGCCATGCCTTCTTTGTGCAACGTAGGGCCTAAAAAGTTCTTTACGAAGTCTCGCTCCTCCTCAGCCGTAAACATACACGATTCCCATTTTTGCTTGGCCATCGGCTCGTTCTGCACCGTGATACCCCAAACCGGGATACCTTGTTTTTGATATTCACGGATAAATTTCACATAAAAATTGGCCCAGCTTTGGTCGTATTCCTTTTTCAATTTACCACCGTGCAGCACATCATTATTATCCTTCATCCAGGCCGGAGGGCTCCAGGGCGATGCGAATAAGGTTAACTTACCACCAGCAGCAGCGATAGCCTGTTTAATAAATGGAATACGGTATTTCAGATCATGACTGATGTTAAACGTTTTCAAGCTCACATCCTTATCAGCTACATAACTATAAATATCGCTCGAAAAATCACAGCTCTGAATATTGGTGCGGCCCAATGTGTAACCTATTCCCTTTTGGGGATCATAATAAGCCGTCATAAACTCCTGCTGCTCTGCTTTAGGCAGCTTGTAAAATGTTTCTGCAGATGCATCCGTTAACGCCCCTCCGATCCCCAAAATGGTTTGGAAGGTTTTATTGGCATCAACAAAAATGCACACCTCGGTTTCTAAGGGCTGTTTCTTATCAACAAAGTTAAGCGTTTCAGTTTTTGCCAAACGATCATCAGATGCCTTTGCAGTAGTGTAAACCTGTACTGTTTTGTTACTGACAGAAAATGGCTTCGGTAGCGCTTTCTTGTTCTGCGCCTGTACAGATTGTGCAAGCACACCCGCAAAACACAAGGTGATAATAGCAGAATAGTTTATGTTCATTGTATGAATTTATTTTTTTAAAAATCTAATTTTTTATCCAGATCAGCGGGTGGCGTACAGGTAAATTGCGTATCACCTCAGCATTATCTGGTATATGGTTTAATGCTTTCCAGGTTTTTAGCCAATCCATATTACTATAAGCCAAAGCACCAAACACCAGCGATGGCTGCGCCACAGGCCACTCCTCCCAATACATTACATCATGCGGAAAAGGCCAGGTATTTTTATCTTTCAGGTAAGGATATAAAAATGCGATACCCTTTTTGATAGAATGCCCATCAAGGGTTTCAAACGTAAAAAGGTTATCCGCAGGTGTACTTAGTATCTGGCAAATAGTAGTCATGGCATCCAGATCAAATATCGAATAACCATAAGGTTTGGTGCGTTTCAACTCCAGCGGAAAACCGCCATCAGCAGCCATTTGGCTCGGTAGTAAAAGTTGTTTATATCTATCCTTACAAAAATCAATCAGTTTTTGGTTTCCGGTAAATTTGGCAAAACAAGCCACCTGCATTACCCAGCAGGTACCGTGGTTGTTTTTAGCGTTCATCTCGTCTACGCCGTATTTGTGGGTACTAACCCAGGTCAAATAATTGGCAAACCAAGCTTTAGTACCATCCAATGTTTTTTTGCTTAACGCCGATGAGCCCTGCATGGCCTCAACTCCCTGCACAACTTCCATCAATTGTATGGCGTCAATAACGCCAATACCCCGGCCCGTTGCCACTCCCTTAATAGCTTGCGAATATTGCAGATTAGGGTTCATTAATGTTTCAGAGTCAATAAACCAGGCGTTCAAATGCTTCGCGGCCTGCTCTACATATTTTTTATCGCCCGTCAATTTATAAGCCGAACCCAATGCTCCTATAATCCTGCTGAAGCGGATCATGGCCAACCTGTGCGCCACAAAGTTCTGCGGATTGGTCATCCCATCACGCTGCACATAAGGGCTATCCGGACTTTTAGGATTAGGCCACCAGTAATCACCTTCCGAATAAAAATCGTGTTTACCCCCTGCGCTGCGGCTGCAACTTTCAGCAGTAACTGTAACTGGTTTTTGTTTAAGCGCCCATGCGGCTTCTTTAAGCGCAATAGGGCGTAGCGTTTCAATAATATGTTTGTTAATTTGCTGTGCATCAACTTTACAGCTCAATATCAAACCGAAACTTAATATCAATAATTTAAAATATGATCCTTTTGCCTTCATCTTATAGATTTAAAAATACCGTTGGTATACCCGGCGATTGTACCCCGGCTACGCTTTTACCATTATTTTTTTTGATGCTGATGATGGCTCGACCATTATAAGCCTGCAACTTGCGCGATCCGCGCGTGGTACCCAGGTCATCCAGTAAAGTACCATCCCCCGTTAACGAAAAGTTTACCCAGTTCGCGGCATCCACACATAAGATACCTTTGCTGTCTGTTAACGTTACTTGTATGGTTACAGTACCATTTTTATCAGCTATTTTTTCCAGTACCATTTTAGCGGGCTTGCCCCATTTAGCGGTTTGGTAAATTTGTGTGATGGTATCGGTAACCATAACTTTTCCTTTATGCGCCTTTAACAGGATCTCATTTTTACCAGCAATAAACGATACCATCCAATGCAAACCAGCAGCAGGGAAATCCTGACTGTTACGTTTTTTCACACCATAGCTTTTGCCATTCACAAACAGTTCGGCCTCGTCACAGTTAGAGTAAGCCTTAACCATTTTCAATTCACCATCGTCACCCCATCTAACCGGCCAGTTATGCCCATATATATGCGCCGTTGGCTTAGCAGACCAGTAAGATTGGAAAACATAATAAGCCTCTTTCTTAGTAAAATCACGCTCTACCACACCTTTCTGGTTCATATAAGGTAGTGGGTTATCAAAACGTATCGGGGTAGAAAAATCTTTAAACGTCCAGAATGCGGAGCCTGTTAACCAGGGCATATTTTCCTGCTCCTTCAAATGCCAGTCGAACAGGTTAACGATATTACTTTCGCTCCAATCGCCATCCTTCAATAGCTTTACCGAATTTTTTATCATTGCCGTATCAACACCTATTCCCGGTTTCATAGCCCCGGCTATTGCCTTATCGGGGATCTCTGAATGCCGCCCTGCATGGCTGTCACCGCCCCACTCCGCGTGAAACAGGTGCTTAACCTTCTTAAATTCCGTTTCCGAAAACTTAACATATTCCGGGTAAGAGCCTTTGTACCAGCCCGCCCAGATAGATGGCGAATAAACATCCACAATGTCCTTACAAAAATCGCATCGGCGAATGGTTGTTTTGCGCGATGGATCAAGCCTGTGCGCCAGATCATTCTGCTCACTCATAAACGCCCTGATCTTTGCTTTATCAAACTCAGGGAAATCACCATCCCAATCATTCTCATTACCCAAACCCCATAATATAATAGCCGGGTGGTTATAATGTTGCTCAATCATATTGGTCATCATGCGGCGGGCCTGGTTCTTGTACACATCGCCACCCAAACCACCACGGCACCAGGGCTCTTCTTCCCAAACAAATATGCCCAGGCTATCGCACAAGTTCAATATGATGCGCGATTGCTGGTAGTGCCCTAAACGGATAAAGTTTGCACCCATATCTTTAATGAGTTGCATTTCCTGGTTCATCATAGTATCCGTCATGGCGGCGGCTACGCCTGCATGGTCTTCATGCCGGTGTGTACCACGCAGCAACAAGCGTTTTCCATTCAAATAAAACGGACCGTTATCGGCAAACAAAAAGTCCCGAAAACCTACCTTTTCTTTTTGGGTAACCGTTTGTCCGTTAGCAGTAGCGGTCAATTCAACCGTATACAAATAAGGATCATTTGGTGACCATAAATTCGGTTTATTAACACTCACCTTCCCTATCGGATAAGCTTTACCATCTTCGGGGTTAGAGGCCGTATAACTTTCAGTAACAATTACTTTTCCCGATGCATCGGATATTTTCACCGTACCACTAACCTGCGCCACATGCTCAGGATTATAAAACATCGATCTGATATCAATACTCCCCGTTTTGTAAGGTTTTTCAACCGAAGCACTCGCCAGCACATTACCAATAGCAACCTGTGGCTGATAAACCAAATTCAGGTAACGGTAAATCCCCCCGTAAATATTAAAATCTGATAATTGCGATGGGATACTCTCCGCATTACGTGAGTTATCGCAGCGGATCTCGACAGGTATTTTCCCTTTAAATTGTTTGGTAAAAGCAGGATTCTTTTTAAAATCTTCTATGGCCTGGGTTAGGTCAACAAACCATTCATCGTAACCGCCAACATGGCTTCCCACCTTAGTGGTATAAACATAAACGTCGGTTTTTTGCCCCGCGCCTTCAAAATGTAGTATGGTATGCCCGTTTTTGTACGGATTATTGATACTTAACTGAGTACGATACCAACCCGGGCCCTGGTAATAGTTTACATCCGGATCAACAGCATCGCGTGCGTTAAAGCAATGCGGCAGGTTTACTTTGGTCCATAAAGGATAAAGTTCGGGGCCGTCTTTAATCACTATTGGCCTCACTGTTTCCCAGGTGCTGCCTACATCCTGTTTTAAAAACTCCCAGTTGTTATTGAGTCTTATTTTTTGCTGGGCGCTTGCCGCGATACTGATAAACGAAACAATTACCGCGATAAAATATCTATTCACTCTCATTAGTTTAACATCCATAATTTAGGTTGGGGATACATTTCGAAAACTTTTTGCAAATCAAGATCAGCATACTTGCCCGATGCCATATTGCAGATGTAGAGCATCTCGTTGTAATTGATCGGTTCAATTTGTTTATGCGTCCACTCCTTTTGTTTTAGCACATAGGGCAACATCCAGGCGATGCATTTTTTAATGCTTTTGCCATCTTTAGTTTCGGTATGCCAAAGATCAATCCCCAGCTTATCTGCCATAATGCTCAACCTTGCCCATGCTTCCAAATTAAAGCTGGAGTAGCCAAATGATTTTGTACGAGCCAATTCCAATGGTTGCTGGCCATCCACCGTAAATTGTTTTTCAAAACGCGGGATGCTCGTTTTCTGTATCACATCATGGGCCAATTTGGTATTGCCAGTAAACAACGCAAAGGTGGCCAACTGCAAATCATAATTGGTGCCGTGGTTGTTTAATTCTTTATGTTCAGCCGTTCCGTTCTTGCTGGTTTGCAACCATTCCACATACTCGGCAAACCATTTTTTGATGCCTGTTTTAAGCTCATCACTTAAACCTTTGCTACCTTGCAGCATAGCAACAGCATCGGGTATAACAGCCAGGTTACGGGTTTCAATAATGCCTATCCCACGTCCATCATTAATTCCCGGAATATATTGCCCGTAATTTAAATTTGGGTTCATTCGTGTTGCCGCATCTGTAAACCAGGTTTTTAATAAACCCGCCGCCTTTTGAGCATATTGCTCTTTACCAGTAAAGTAATATGCAGCGCTTAAGGTTTTAACAACATCACACATTTTAACCATCTGGCTATTATCGTGTATCAATTTAAGCTCGGGGTTGCGTTCACCATCACGCCTGATGTACGGTTTACCATCGGGTTTTGATGGATCGGGCCACCAGTATGGGGCCTGGCTCACATAATCATGCATATCGCCGCTTGGGGCAATTTTGGCTTTTTGCAATGTTACCGAAAAGGGCCCTGCTGTAAGGTCTTGATCTGCTTCGGCAGATAGTTGTACCACTTCTTTGCTAACGGTAGCATCACCGTTTTGATATTGTTTTTTAAGAACCGATAATTTGCTCTCATCCTGCAATATAAAGCCATTGTTTTTGCTTTGCGCGAAAACAAAGCTGCCCAAACAGCTCAAAATAATAACGAACAGATTCTTTTTAGAAGATAATTGTTTGATCATAATGTCCTTTAAATACAAGATGCTGATACGGATATATTGTAAGGGGAAAGCGTAAAAGCAGGTTTGTTTACATTGGTTAATGTAAATATAGGGGATATAAATTCAAAAAATCAAAAAAGCTTTTTCACAATTTGCTGATTTATAATTGTTTACATTACATTTTATACGCTTTAATCGCACTAATTTCGCACATAAAACATTGATTATTAGTCGGCTTAACATTTACCTTCTAATTTGCTATACGATATAATATAAATTGCTCGAATGCGAGAATAACTGAACATTATGCTAATTTGAAATAAGGGTTACATGCAGCAGCACCTGGATTTATTAAAACTGGTTATGTGGTTCACTTTTCATTAATTAATTTAGAGCGCTCATATTTGATAATTTAATTCATATTTGTAATCGATTACGAAATTGATCACATCCACATTAATTTATGAGCATACCAAATAAAATTGCAATTGTTACCGGCGGAGCTTCCGGCTTAGGTTTAGCTATAACCAAAAAATTTGTTCAAAGCGGTATTCAAACCATTATTATAGGCCGCAATGAGGAAAATCTGGCCAATGTTGCCGACGAATTAGGCAGCCTGTGCCATTACAAAGTATGCGATCTGAGCAATATTACAGCAGTACCTGCATTGGTAGCAGAGATCACCGCTGAATATCCCCAAATTGATATACTGGTTAACAATGCGGGCATCAACCTCAAAAAACATTTTGTTGATGTAACTGACGAAGAGTTTCAGCGAATAGTTCAAACCAATATGAATGCTGTTTTTGCAATCAGTCGTGAAGTAACAAAGGGTATGCTGGCAACCGGCGCTGGCTGTATCATCAACATCAGTTCAATGGCTGCACAATATGGTATACCTTATGTAATAGCTTATACCGCGGCTAAAACCGGCATTGAGGGTATGACAAAGGCTATGGCTGTTGAGCTATCCCCGCGCGGCATCCGTGTAAACTGTGTTGCCCCTGGTTTTATCAAAACAAACATGTCGGCAAAAGCGTTGGATAGTGATCCCGAAAGAAAACAAAAAGTAATGTCGCGTACGCCAATGGGCCACTTAGGCGAACCTGCTGATATTGCCGAAGCAGTTTACTTTTTATCATCAGATGCGGCAAAGTACATTACCGGGGTTGTGTTGCCTGTAGATGGCGGTAACTCTATCGGGTTTTAATTTTCTAAATTCTTAAAATTCCCTAATAAAGCCGGATGTTAAGCATCCGGCTTTATACTCAGCCATGTTTACCTTAAGAGGTTGCCATGCCAATCCATTACCAGGCATTATTTAGCAAATTTAACTGTAATACTGGTTACCATTTTTATACAGCGAGCCGGCTTCTTTTCATCCTGAACTATGATACGGAAACCGCCATCGCCCATGGGTAAAGGCTGGCCATCAATTTCGCTGGCTAATATAATTTGCCTGTCGGTAAAATCTTTGTCCAATTCGGCTAAGGCAAAAATAACCTGGTAACCATCGCTGGCTTCTACCGTTATGTACTTGGTTAGGTTTTCGCCTTTTAGCTCTTTACCCATAGTTACACCGGCTTTTTGCAGTATGGTGGCTAACAGCACACCAGTATAGGTATGATCTTTCCCATCACGATCTTTACGGGTAACTTTGGTTTGTTCAAGCTGCTTTAAATCACTCAATTTCAGTTCAATCGGTGTAATAACCTCACCTTTAACTTTTACCGATGGCTGTTGCATGGTAGCCTGCGCATTAGTAAAAGCAGGATTTAATAGAAACGCAAAAATTGCTGTGAGTAAGGCCAAATGTAATCTTTTCATAAATATTTAATGTTTAGATTTTGATATCATTTTGCGCGGGTCGGAAAAACGCGGATCGTTAATAAAAGTGCTATCTGTAAGCATATTTAAAAACGCGATGATCTGTTTTTTTTCCTGCGGAAGCAGTTTCAGCGTCTTCCCTCCCACCTCGTTTGACTCTCCCCGTATAAATGTACTTAATGATGCAGACTCTTTTATATGATCACTGTAATGATCAACAACCTCTGCCAGTGTTTTAAAACGGCCATCGTGCATATACGGGGCCGTAAGTGCAATATTGCGCAAGGTAGGTACTTTAAAACGTGCCTTATCCGATGCTAATCCGGTAATATCCTGTATCCCATTATCTATTGGCACACTATCCAATCCATTATTATGGAATAACTCGTTGTAAGTTTTAACGCCACCGTGGCATTGGCCACAATTAGCACCGCGTATGCCTTTATCCGGTTGTGGCGACCGCTCAAATAGTTCTATCCCTTTCAGTTCGTCTGTTGTGGGTTGGTATGCTTTGCGCAGATACTGATCGTAGCGGGAGTTTGCCGATATCAGTGTGCGCTCAAACTGTGCTATGGCCTTAACGATCCTATTCCCGTTAATAGTTTCATCGCCATAAACTGCTTTAAACAAAACCGGGTATTCTGTAACATCACTTAGTTTTTTTGCAGATGTGGATAACGATTGTCCCATCTCGTGCGGATTGGTTAATGGTATAACCGCTTGCTCTTCCAAACCGGTCACACGGCCGTCCCAAAAAAACTTACGTGTCCAAAGCAAATTAGCTAACGACATGGAATTACGGGTAGTAGGTACAAAATCAACACCTAAACTAAAATCACGGTCATCGCTAAAAGCTTTCTCCTGTTTGTGGCAGCTTGCGCAGGATAGTTTATTGGTTGCAGATAGGCGGGTTTCGTAAAACAACATCCGGCCTAAATAAACTCCTTGCTGCGTTGTAGGGTTATCTTCGGGAATGTTAATGCGGTTACCAAAATTAGCAGGATAAACCAGCTGATAAGGCCCTTGTGGGATAGAACCGTAATAACTCCAGGCTGATAGCATGATGACAGACAATAGCAGCACACTTATACCAATCCTACCCATGTATCTTTTTAGCCTGCTGTCCATTTATTTTGTGATATAAAATTAGCTGTTCTACAGCAGTGTAGCAAAAATATGCCCATCTTTAATTAAGTAGTTGACATACAGTTGTCAATCTACGTTTGTTTATTTGTATATGAAGTTAACCGATATAGCCAGCATGCGCCTTGTTAATCAACAAATAACAAGGGCAAAATTCGCGCATCCAAAAGATGTGATGAGCTATATGTGTGCCATACAAGCACAGGATTATGATATGAGTAAATGGGCTATAGGCGCGCGCATGTCAAAATCAACTATCGGCATGGTGAATGATGCTTTAGATAATGGCGACATCATTCGCACCCATGTATTGCGCCCAACATGGCATCTTGTTTCACGCGAGGATATTTACTGGATATTGCAACTTACAGCGCCACAGGTACGGGCAGCCATGAAATCAAACGATAAACGCCTCGAAATTACAGAAGAATTATTCAGCAAAAGTAACAGGTTGATTGAGAAAGCGCTCACCGGCAACAAACACCTCACGCGTGAAGAGTTAATGGCTCATTTTAAGCAGGCAGGTATCATCACCAACGAAAACCGCGCCTCCCATTTTTTAATGCGGGCCGAAACTGAGGGTATTATATGCAGTGGTAAGCGATCAGGCAGCCATCAAACTTATACGCTTTTACCAGAATTGATAATTAAGCCTGCGGAGTTAACTAAAGACGAATGCCTGGCCAAACTGGCTCAAACCTATTTCGCCAGCCGCTCTCCTGCTACTTTAAAAGATTTCATCTGGTGGTCTGGCCTATCAACCACCGCGGCTCGCCATGCGTTGGAGATGGTAAAAAACAATTTCATAGCCGAAACCATTAACAAACAAGAATATTGGTTAAGCAATGATTTTACCATACCTGTTACATTGAAAGCATCTGTAAACTTACTACCCGCCTTTGATGAATACCTGATAGCTTACGCTGATCGCAGCGCGGTTATCCATCCCAGCCATCAACCGCATGCTTTTACCAATAATGGCATATTTAAGCCGGTAATTATTATAAACGGACAAGCAAAAGGAATTTGGAAACGAACCGTAAAGAATAATACCGTAAGCATTGAAACCAATTTCTTTGGTAAACCGGCAAAACTATTACAGCCTAAAATTAGCAAGGCAGCAAAAGAATACGCTCATTTTTTAGGTAAAACACTGGTTTAAAATGTATACTTGTAACAACAAGCTATCTGTTAGTGTCTTAACTACAACCTAAATCATTATTCATGGCGTTAAAACTCAACTTTAAGTTAATAGCAATTGTTTCTTTAACCCTCATTAGTTTCAATACCTACGCTCAAAAAACATACATACAAGGCCTTGACGATATCATCAAAAGCGAGAACAACTTTGCAAAAGCTGCCGCTGATATGAACGTAAAGAAGGCTTTTCTGGCTAATTTGGATAGCGCGGGCCGTATATTCAATGGCTCAAAAAGCTATAACGGCATAGCCACATACAGCAAAGGCCCCGAAAACAACAATGCACTTTTAGAGTGGTACCCAACCGTAGCGCAGGTGGCCGCTACAGGCGATATTGGCTTTACATCCGGCCCCTTTACCTATCGTGCCAAACGGGCGGATACTGTGATTGCCTATGGTTATTATTTTACTGTTTGGAAACGGGATAAAAACGGCCTGTTTAAGATAATGCTGGATGGTGGCGTTACGCATTCGCTAAATCACAGCCCGCTGTTTAAGCCTGAAATCAAACTCCAAACCGCCGTCGATTTGAAAACACGCAGGGCTCCGTCTGCTAACAAATCTATAGATTTTAAACTAACAGAAACCGCGTTCAGCACATTAGCGGACACCGATCCGGCTAAGGCCTATCAAACCTATTTAAGCAGTAAAGCACGTTTACTCCGCAACAACAGCCTGGTTCAGCAGGATAAGATTGCCGACTTAGCTGCCATAAATAAAGAACAAATTAAAGCCTATCTTTTTATACAGGATGGCTCAGGTATATCTGCAGGTAATGATTTTGCCTATACCTACGGCTCTGTAAACGTGACATTAAATAACTCAACCGAAAAACCCGCGGGCTTTTATATACGCGTTTGGCAATTCATTAACAACGAATGGAAGATCATAGCCGATGAGGTAAGCTACGAAATGAAAACTGAAAAGTAGAATATTTTCATTTTAAATAGTACTATGTATTGTATAGTACCATGTTTTATAGTAGCTTTGCTTTTAACAAAAATAATTAAAATGAAAAAAGCTAATCAATTACAGATCTTGCTCGCCGTGGTTATTTTATTTGCAGCCTGTAAGCCAGGTCCGCATGTAAGAATGAGTATTAACAACAATGGCAATAAAACAACAATGGAATATTATGGTAAGATCGCTTTCAGCGAGGATAATACCTCCATTAAAAGTATGGCTAAGCACAGCCACATCCAGTTCGAAAAAAATGGAACTAAAATAACCGCCGAGCGTGATCTGGATGGTATAACCTATAAATTAAACGATGGTGTGAAGCTTGATTCGTTAAACCGCGATCAAAAACAATTGATAGCGAATATTATTCGTGAGGTACATAAGTAGATTAAAAAGCCTAAGGCTTGCCTTCAACAACCTGCAAGCCTTAGGCTTTTTGTTATTTGCGCTTACCCCAAAAAAAGATGCCAGCATTTATGGCAAAGTAGTTTTTGGTACCACCAGTAACATTATATTCCAACGATGCGCGGAAACGCCCTGTCTCCAATCCTATCCTCGGGAAATAGCCAAAATGCGCAATTTCGGTATCGCTGTTATTAATTTGCTCTTCAAAAGCGCCGGCCCCGCCACCAATAAATACCATCAGTTTTTGTTTGGTATCGGTAACATAATAATCGCCGCTCAGGCATTGTGATGCGTAACTATCAAAACCAATATTGTATTTAGTCGCGCTCAGGTTTGTCATCTGTTGGAACCGGAGCCCTAAAGCAAATACATCAGCAAAACGGTAATGAGGCTCAACAGTTATGATGAATGAAACTGAGTTTTTAGATACAAAATCAAATCCAGCACCTACATCCAGTTTAAAAGGTTGGAAACTTGTCGACTGGGCCCGCACCCCGGCAGTCAAACCAATCAATACAGTAATAATGATCAATAATTTCTTCATTGTGTAGGTTTAATTTTAAAATCAGGTCAAGTAAACATACATAAAATAAGAGAGTTACACAATCTCACCTAATAGCAACATAACCAAGTCTTGATTCTTGCCTCTATCCTACCTTACACAAAACTTCTCCCTATATTCCGATGGCGTCATCCCCACAGTTTTTCTGAATATCTTCCTGAAAGCCTTTGGGTCGCTGTAACCGCTGTTCATAATCACTTCCGTCATTTGTTGCGCGGTTTGTACCAACAGCTTTTTGGCGGCTTCAACGCGGGTATGTTGTAAATATTCAATAGGTGTTATACCGGTAACCTGTTTAAAGCGGCGCACAATGTTACGGCGACTGGCGGGTATATCTTTTATCATTTCTTCAATAGTACCCGTATCCTGGTAACTGGCTTCTATTTTTTGCTGCGTGCTGGCCACAATATTATCGGTATGCCCGCGCATGGGTTGGAAGGTGCTGAAATAGGCCTGGTTTTCCCTGTCCATGTCAATGGCGAAAATTTTAGCTGTACGCACAGCTATATCCCTGCCGCAATGCTGATGAATGAGGTGCAATAACAAGTGGAACGATGATGTAGCACCGCCACTGGTGTATAATCTTCCGTCGCAGGTTACGGTTTTATCTGCCTTCAAATCAATTGCCGGGAAGGCGTTAGCGAAGGCATTACAGGCGTCCACATGCGTGGTGGCACTTTTGCCGTTAAGCAAACCGGTAGCACCCAGTAAAAATGCACCTGTACAAACGGTGGCAATTTCGGCACCGGCGGCAAATTGCTGTTGCAACCAGGGTATATACTGATAATTATCGCCAACAGCCTGTTTAATATCTTCGGTTTTAAATGCAGGGATAATGATCAGTTGCATCGCATCGGTTTGATGTATTGACCGGGTTTCATATCCCCAATAAGGTGTACTAAATTTATCACTGTCACTCTCCAAATGCAGCAAACTAATGTGATATGGCTGTGGATCAGCGCTTTGTTGATAAAACGTATTTACGGTTTCTAAAACATCCAGTATCGCGGCAACGCTTAATAAACGGTATTGCCGGGTTATTAAAATACCTACTTGTATCATACGGTTTGTGATTTGTTTTGTAAACATAAAAAAATTGTCTCAAATCCCCCCTAAAGTTGACTTTTAAGGCAAGCACAAAAACCATGGCCCTGGTTTAACTTTGAGTTATACTAATCAACCAAGTTATGGATATTAAAGCAAACCTTACAGAAGCCGACCAAACGTTTACCAGTTTGTTACAGGTACTGTCAACTATCTCACAGCAAAATATCAATAAAATACCCTTTGCGGGGAGCTGGACCGCCGGACAAGATGTGCAGCACATCATTTTATCAGCCGGTGGTTCTGTACAATTATTAAACGGCCCTATTAAAGATACTGATCGTGATTTTGAAGAGAATGTAGCCAAATTGCGTGCCATGTTTTTAAATTTCGATACGAAGTTTCAATCACCAGAGTCTATACGTCCCGAAGAAAAAGATTACGACAAGCAGGAACTTATCGATACATTGCAAAAAATCAAGGCAGATTATCTTAACGCTATCCAAACGCTTGATCCTACCAAAACCTGCGTGATGTTTGAGTTCCCCGGATCGGGCCACATCACCCGTGCCGAAGCCATAGCATTTACCAATACACACACCATAAGGCATTTGCAGCAGCTAAAAAACATTTGTGAGAGACTTGCCAGTTAACATTACAATATTAACTTTAATATATAAACCCCAATAAATTATGAGCACAAAAGCAATCAAGATCACTTACTGGATACTCACATCCATATTTGTATTAGCCATGCTTGCCGATAGCATGGGCGGCCTAACCCAGCAGCAAGCCGGACAAGATGCTCTGAAGCACTTAGGCTATCCTATGTATTTTTTAATTATTGGGGGTGTTGCCAAACTATTGGGAGCATTAGCTATCCTGCAAACCAAGTTTAACGCAATTAAAGAGTGGGCATACTCTGGCTTTGTATGCACTTTTATTGGAGCGTCCATGTCGCACTATTTTGTTAACGATACCATTGGGATGATGATCGCACCGTTGATCATATTGGCATTTACCTTGCTTACTTACTACTTCTGGAAAAAGTATCAATCGGTAACAATTCAATCATAAACCGTTAAATAAAATCATATGAGTATCGTCATTATTATTATCGGAATAATTGTAGGATTGGTAGTCTTGCTGTTAATTATAGCAGCGTTTAGTCGTAAAGATTACGCTATCGAACGGCAAATCGTCATCAATAAGCCTCAGCAGGAGGTTTTTGATTTTATCAAATACTTAAAGAACCAGGATCACTATAACAAATGGTGGACAATGGACCCTGACGCTAAAAAGGATTACAAGGGCATAGATGGCACGGTGGGCTTCATTGCTTATTGGGACAGCCAAAACAAACAAGCCGGACAGGGCGAGCAAGAGATAAAAAAAATAACCGACAGCCAACGTTTGGATACCGAGATCCGTTTTATACGTCCCTTTGCGGGGATAGCCAATATTTTTATGACCACTGATGCCATAACCACCACACAAACTAAAGTGACCTGGGGTATGAGCGGCGCCTACAAATACCCTATGAATATTATGCTCGTCATAATGAAAATGGACAAACTATTAGGCGGTGATCTGGAGATTAGTTTAAGCCGGTTAAAAGACTATTTAGAGAAGTAACATAATTTGAACCAATAACATAATAACTAAATATCATGGCAATTATCAATCCGTATCTTAACTTCCCCGGCACGGCCGAAGAAGCGTTTAATTTTTACAAATCAATTTTCGGTGGCGAGTTTAGCGTGATCCAACGCTTTAAAGACACGATGGAACCCGGTAAACTATCAGCCGAGGATGGCGAGAAACTAATGCACATCTCTTTACCTATGGGTAACGGTAATGTATTAATGGCAACTGATGCTCTGGAGGCAACAGGGCATAAATTTATCCCAGGCAATAACTTTGATTTATCGTTAGCTGCAAACAGCGAGGCCGAAGCTGAGAAATTATTCTATGGCCTTTCGGAAGGCGGCAAGGTTACTCAACCCCTGGCAAAAATGTTTTGGGGAGCATACTTTGGTATGTGGACTGATAAATTTGGAGTTCGATGGATGGTTAACTACGATTACAACGAACAATAATAGCCTGCCTCTCCTTTTACCGCTAACATGGTTTTCAGAAGAAAAATTATGTTAGCGGTATTTAATTAACGTTTTTAATTCATTGTCATCCCCCTACGTTTTAAACATCAGGAAAATATTAAAAAAATATTTGCGCAACCAAAAGGTTTCATTTAAATTAGCAACCAAAAGGTTTCATATTTATGAGAAGAGATGTATTTCAGGCCATAGCCGATCCAACGCGCAGGGAGATCATAAACATGATAGCTAACCGGTCGCTTAATATTAACTCGGTGACCGAGAACTTTGATGTGAGCCGGGCTGCTATATATAAGCACATTAAGATACTGACCGAGTGTGGCCTCATAAAAGTTAAACAACAGGGCCGGGAGCGTTACTGTGAAGCAAAGCTGGATGGCTTAAGCGAAGTATCAAACTGGGTAGAGCAATACCGCAAGCAATGGGAACAAAGGCTCGATTCGCTTGAAGTTTATTTGAAAGAATTACAAAGTAAAAATAAAGGAGATGACACAATTAAGTAAACCACAAAACGACACAACCGACAGGGAGATCATTATTACGCGCTTGCTAAACGCACCGCGCGAGCTGGTATTTGATGCATTTACCGATGCCGAACATTTAATTAACTGGTGGGGCCCAACCGGCTTTACCAATACTTTTTTAAGCCATGATGTGCGCCCCGGCGGCGAATGGAACTTTATTATGCATGGGCCAGATGGTACCGATTTTAAAAACCAGATTGTGTATGAAGATGTGGTACGCCCATCGTACCTGGCCTATCAACATGGCTCGGGCGAGGCGGATGACCGGGGTTTTTATGTGACTGTAACCTTTGAGGATGTGGCCGGTAAAACCAACCTTACGATGAAGAGCGTATTCCAAACTGCCGAAGAACGTGATATGGTGGTTAAAGAATACGGCGCTATTGAAGGTGGTAACCAAACTATTGACAAATTGGAAGCCGAATTAATAAAAATGAGTGATGGGAGATAACCACATTATTACAACCCGCGTATTTGATGCACCACGTGCTTTAGTTTACCGTGCGTGGACCGAGCCAGAGCACTTAGCCGTTTGGTGGGGACCGGTGGGTTTTACCAATACCATTCATCAATTTGATTTACAGGTGGGTGGCCATTGGAAGCTAACTATGCATGGCCCCCAGGGCGGGAATTATGAAAATGAAAGCTTTTTTTTAGAGATCATAACAAATGAAAAACTAGTTTGGGACCGTATTACCAACCCCCTATTTAAAGTAACCGTTTTGTTTGAAGAGGAAGGCGACAAAACCAAAGTTACTTTTACAATGGAGTTTGCCAATTCCAAAGAATACCAAACTGTTAAACCAATAGTAATACCAGCAAATGAGGAAAACTTTGATCGTTTGGCCGCGGAATTAAATAGAATGAAACCATGAGTGCAGAATTAGTAATTACACGCGAGTTTAGCGCACCGAAAGAATTAGTGTTTAAAGTATGGACACAAGCCGAACACCTTAGCCAATGGTGGGGGCCAAAAGGCAGCAAAATTACTGTTGCCGAGTTTAATTTTGTACCTGGTGGCAGGTTCCATTATAAAATGGATTTTAACAATAGCATTATGTGGGGGCTGTTTGTTTATCACGAGATCAACCCGTATGATAGCATGTCGTTCGTTAATTCCTTTTCTGATGAAGCGGGTGGAATTACTTCCAACCCATTCACAGTAATGGGCGAATGGCCGCTGGAAATATTAAACAAGTTTTTATTGACCGAGGCCAATGGTAAAACTACATTAACGCTTCGCGGCAAGCCAATAAATGCTACACCAGAGCAAGAGAAATCATTTGCCGAGAATCTGCAATCTATGCAAGGTGGTTTTGCCGGTTCGTTCCTGGTTCTTGATGAATATTTAGCTTCAATTCAGTAAATTAGAGATCATGCCAACAGTAATTCAGAACGATAACGATATCCTGATCACCCATATATTCGATGCGCCTGTAAGCCTTGTGTTTAAGGCGTGGACAAACCCGGAGCAATTAGTACAATGGTATGCGCCAAATGGCTGTAGTATCAATTTTATTGAGATCGATATTAGCGAGGGCGGTAATTATTACTCGTGCATAACTACGTCAACGGGTTATAAATGTTGGTGCAAAGGCACTTATTTAGAAATTGTATCCAACAGCAAAATTGTTCAAACCATGAACATGGCTGATGAACATGGGAATCTTGTTGAACCTGCCGTTATAGGTATGGACCCGGAATGGCCAAAAGAAACCCTGCTTACCATCACGTTTGAAGAACAGGATAATAAAACAAAGCTTACCTTGCACCAAACCGCATCAGAGGTTGTAGCCAAACGTACCGGCGCTTACCAAAGCTGGGGGCAAATGTTAGATAACCTTGCTGTATTGACGGCACAGCGTTAAAATCGTAAATTAGATATTATAATCACTAATTCACTTAAATTAAACCTTAAAAAAATGAAAATTGCTTACATTATTGTCCGTTCCCTGTTAGGGCTAATGCTCCTTGTTGGCTCTGTTAGTTATTTTTACATGGTAGCCGCACATAAAATGCCTGCGCCTCCCCCTGGTGCTGCTACAACTTATATGGCGGGTATCAGCCTGGCAAACATTATGAATATTGTGAAATTTATTGAACTTGTTTGTGGTATATTGTTTATCACCGGTCGCTTTAACGCCCTTGCCGCGATAATCATATTCCCAATCCTGATCAATATTGCCTTGTTCCATGGATATATTGAACCATCGGGCGTTCCGGTGTCGATAGCTTTAATCATAGCCGATCTGTTTATCGCTTATTATTATCGTGATAAATATAAACCATTGTTCGAATCAAAGTAATTTGAACTAATAACACTTAAAATTAATTATGGTAGAAGTATTTAAAACCAACGTTACCGAACCACATCATGCAAACATGATAGTTGAACGGATACACCATGCCTATACCAATTACAAAGCAAACTTTGATCTGGAAGATTGCGATAATATACTCCGGATTAAATGCCATGAGGGTAATATATCACCATCGTGTTTAATTGAACTGTTAAAAAACCTCGGCTTTTATGCCGAGGTTTTAACATGACGACAAGAGGCAAAACCAAACCATAGTCCAAACGTTCTATAATAATATCACCAATTAACCACAACACTATGTTCAAGCACGGCCAGCCATTCAGCGGATTTTCTGTAAACGATACCGCAAAAGCGAAACAGTTTTACAGCGAGGTTTTAGGTTTAAAAGTTACGGAAGTGCCCGAGATGCCGAGCATTTTGAACCTTTACCTGTCTGATAATGCGCATGTGGTTATTTATCCCAAGCCAAATCATACACCGGCCACTTTTACCATTCTCAATATTCCGGTTAGTAATATTGAAAGCGCTGTAGAAGAGTTGACTCAAGCCGGTGTGAAATTCATCATCTACAACGAAGCCAATTTTAAAACAGATGAGAAAGGAATTTTTCGCAGCGGAGGCCCGCTGATAGCCTGGTTTACAGATCCGGCCGGAAATATCATATCTGTGATGGAGCAGAAATAATATTACTTTTCAAAATGTTTGTAGCGTTTTTACCGGAGTTTGCGTATTGGCAATAAACCCAGTTAAACCTCACATTTATGAAAAGCAAATATCTACTCTGGTCATTAGCTATTACATTAACAGTATTTGTATCGTGCAAAAAAGGCACTGGCGATATAGCCACTGATCCGGGTATGGATTTGAACCTTAACCTTGCCGAGCAGCAAAGAGTTGTGGCCGATAATGGTTTTACATTCAAATTATTCAAAAACTTATCGGCAAGCAATACGGGTACGGCCAATTTACTGGTATCGCCACTCAGTGTAAATTTCGCGTTCGGCATGCTAAATAATGGTAGTAATGGGCAAACTCTGAGCGCCATTAACAGCACCACGAACTATAACGGTTTTACACAAGCCGAAGTAAACAGCTATTATAGTAAGTTGATTACCGATTTACCAAAGCTCGATCCGCAGACACAAATTAACATAGCCAATTCAATTTGGTACAAGCAAACCTTTAGTGTTATTCCTGAGTTTTTAGCAACCAATAGTAATTATTATCAGGCCAAGGTACAGGCCGCCGACTTTAGCTCACCTGCCACACTTGATGTGATAAACCAATGGGTGAGTGATCAAACCAAAGGCAAAATACCATCCATTATTGATAAAATAAATCCCTACGATGTTATGTTTTTGATTAATGCCATTTATTTTAAAAGCGCGTGGAACCAAAAGTTTGATGTAAGCAATACTCATAAGCAGGCATTTTATACCAATGGCACCACAGCCGTACAAGCTGATTTTATGAGCGCAACGGTAGAAAACAAAACTTACAGCGATCAGGATGTACGTATTTTAGAACTACCTTATCATAACAAAAAATACAGCATGGTGATGGTAATGCCAATTACCAAATCGGTAAAGGAAGTAGCTGCCAGTCTTGATTCTGTTCAATGGCAAAACTGGATTTCAAAATTACATGCAGGCAATAACCAGGTTATTATTCCGAAGTTTAAGTTTGCCGACAAGGCAACACTTAAACAGCCTTTAACCACGCTTGGCATGGGGGTAGCGTTTACACCTAATGCCGATTTTACCCGCATTAATGCTAATGGTGGCTTAATGATAAGCGAAGTAAAGCATAAAACCTATATTGATGTTAACGAAGATGGTACCGAAGCCGCGGCGGTAACTTCGATAGGTGTTTCTACTACCTCGGCACCGGTGCAAACCCTTATTGATCACCCTTTTATATTTGCCATACGGGAAATGAAAACAGGATTGATATTATTTGCCGGGATGGTTAACAATCCGTTATTAACGGGTAATTAGTTATATATTAAATGGTGGTTATCAGTACATCTTGGCGATACAATACTTAAGACTGGCAGACAATACAACACGCGTTGGCTTTAGCCGATATCTGAACCCTAAACTGCCTATTTTACTGAGCCAGCCTTTACACAAGGACATAAATTCCCTGAGCGAAAACTCCACCATATTATAATCAATATTATCCATCACATTCACCCCTTCGGTTACATAAACACCGCTTTTTGATGCGCTGAATGATACACTGCTTTGGTGCCAGCGGTAATAATTTAACTTGCGCGGAGAGTAAGCGAGATTGGTGTGCTGTAGTATGCGGGTATAAAATATCCAATCGCCGCAGGCTTTATATTTGTGCAAATTTTTTGATGCCTTGGCGGCTATTTCTCTGCTGATGATACATGAGCTTGCATTGGTAATGATATTATAATGGCATAAGCGCTCCCTAACTTCAATTATTCCGTGTTTATATGATGATGTTATATACTCGGGTAACGCTTCTGTTTGCCGGTCCTGGTCAATTTTATAAGAGTTGCTAAACGCGATGCCTACGTTATGATACTCCTCGGTTAGTTGTATTAACGATTCTAAAAAATCTGATTTGGCATAGTCGTCACTTTCGGCTATCCAGAGCCATTCGCCTTTGGCCAAAGCAATTCCGGCTTGCCATTGTTTAAATGTGCTACCGCTGTTTTGTTGGTTGTAAACTATTTTGGTAACCTTGGGGTTGCCACGGTATTGCTCAATTATCTGTTTGCTATCGTCGGTTGAGCAATCATCCAATATAATGATCTCAAAATCCTGAAAGGTTTGGTTCAAAATACTTTCTATTCGCAATTTCAGAAAGCGTTCGTGATTATAGTTTGGTACTATTACAGATATTTTCGGCATACCAAACTTAAATTACCCGGAAGTAAGAATCCATCATCTCAATAAGTAATAATAGCTGTAACCCGCGTAAGCAACCATTAGCAGCTGGTTTTATGTTTTCGTGTAATTTCAATACTAATGCCGCATTTGGTAAATTTTTTATACCAATCACCCAGTTTCACATGGTGAATACCCACATTCGCATGGTGAAATATTAAATCACATATATTGTTACATTTAATTAATCAGAGAAATTTATAATGTAATAAACAACAATGATTTAAGCCCAATATTATCTATTTTTAGAAACCCCAGTTGGATAAACCATATTGATTAAATGTCGACCCATCATTTCCATTCAACATTACTGTTAAGAACGCCAGTTTACAGTTATTCAGAAAATAATCTTACAGAGGTTTTAAAACAATCCTTTTTCAGGAAAGCTATTTACTTTTCGAGCGAAGTGTTTTACAATGAGTTGGAAAAAGCAAATTTTGATTTGGACAAGCTTGATAAAAAAGCCGTTGAGACCTTAAAAAAATACTTTAACAGGATGTGTTTCCGACCTACGCCATTTGGTATATGCTCGGCTTTTGGTTCATTATTATGGGGGCTGGATACAACCGATATTAAACTGAGCAACAATAACCTTAAACCGCATATACAGTTTAGCTATGCTAAAAGTATTGAGTATGCCGGTACCTTACTCAATAAGGGTACTGATGGATTATTATACAAGCTCTCTGCAGCCATTTACAAGGCTGGCAACGAATACCGTTTCATCAGATCAAATTATGACAATACCCAAACTGAGTTTATAATAGACAGCTTTAAAGGCGATCGTTTTTTTGAGAAGATGCTGCAATATCTGGACGCATGGCATATGCTACCCCAAATAGCGGAATTTGTATGCCAGCAAACCGATTGTACTGATAACGAAGCCAATACTTACATACAATGGTTAATTGATAAGCAGATTATATCGCAACATCTGGAAGCTAATATTACCGGACAAGATTATTTGAAAAGGGTGTTGTATGAACGCCCTGATCAATCGGTTAAACATATTTTTGATCGGGTAACTCAAATACATACTGCTGCCGACCTTGATAAGCTTCCGGGTAAAGAAGTTAGCCTCCAAAGCAATGATTTTTATGTTAATTTGGGCGTAAACCTGCCCAATGCCAAGTTAGCACAGCGCTATCAGCAGGATATTATTGATGGTTTGCATTGTATTGATCTGCTTACGCCTATAGCTGAATTTGCCGGTTTATTGGAATTTAAAAAAAGTTTTCTTCAAAAATTCGATGGCCGAACTATACCCTTGCTCCTGGCGCTGGATCCGGAAGTTGGGGTTGGTTATGGTAACCTTGCTGTTGAAGAGGATGATGTAAACATAGCAAAGAACATAGCTAATGCTTCCGTATTAGAAAGCCGGCCCCTGCCCTGGGGTAATGTTCATACTTTGCTGTTTAATAAGTGGAAAACGGCGGGTAAACCCAACTCGGCCTTGGTGTTGACAGATGAAGATTTGAAAGTACTAAAGAAAGACGATGCCAGCCGTCCAAACAGTATGTCGGTAATGTTTAGGGTGGTTGATGATAAAGTTTTTATTGAAAGCGCAGGCGGCCCCTGTGCATCGGCATTGATAGGCCGCTTTACTCCTTTTGACCAAGCGATAAAGCAGCTTGCTAATGATATGGCCGCGAATGAGGTACTGCACAACCCTGAAGTTGTTTTTGCCGAAATAGTCCACATTTGTCATGATAAAACAGCCAATATTGACAGGCGCGAACACATTTATTCTTATGAGATACCTGTGCTTACACAATCAACCATGCCGGCTGAACAGCAAATATTGTTATCAGATCTGTGGGTATCTGTTGTTAACGGTAAGATCATCCTTCAATCAAAAAAACATGGAAAACGGGTTATTCCACGGTTAAGTTCCGCGTTTAATTATACCCGTAATGATCTGGCCGTATTCCGGTTTCTATGCGATCTGCAAAAGGCAGATATAAAATCAAACTTTGGTATTAACCTCAGTCAGTATTTTCCGGGTTTAAACTATTATCCCAGAGTTGAGTATAAAAATACCATACTCCAATTAGCTTATTGGAACATTAAAAAAGATATTTTTAAAGCTGTATTTAAAGCTGATGTAAGCAGCAAGGTTACCCTATTTGAAGAAATCAGGATAGAATTACAATTACCGGCGTATATAGCCTTAACGCAGGCCGATCATCAGTTAGTTTTTGATCTGGATAGTGAGCCGGACATTTTATTCTTTTTAGATACGATAAAAAGTTTGCAACAAATAACAATTAAGGAGTATTTGCTGCCATCAATAGCCTACCCAGTGGTGGTGAATGAATACGGCCAGCCACAGGTTAACCAGTTTATAGCTTCTATTTACCATACACAACAGGTTTACCGGCCCCTTACCAGCCCGATAACAGAAGAGAAAGTTGATAACCGGAAATTTATCCCTGGCAGCGAATGGTTGTATCTGAAATTGTATTGCCATTCCATCCGCTCAAACGAGTTACTAGCCGATGTTATTGGCGGCGCTTTAAAAAAGCTCAAAAAAAGCAATTTAGTTAATGAATGGTTTTTTATCCGATATGTTGACCCGGGGTATCATATTCGCCTGAGGTTAAAAGTTGAACCGCAGCAGCACCAAAAAGTATTAAATATTTTGAATACCAGCTTAAACACTTATGTAAACACTGGCTTGGTAAGCAACTATATTATTGATACTTATGAGCGTGAGTTGGAAAGGTATAGTATTAGCTATATGGCCCATTTTGAAAATGTATTTTATGCCAGCAGCAATTTTATATTAACATTTTTAAAGCAACATTCGGGCATTGTGAATGCCAAGCAGATACTTGAGTTTGCAATGATATCGGTAAATGATATGTTGTTGGCGCTGGGGCTTGAGGGTAAATCACTGGTTGCCTTTTTAGAGCATGTATTTACCTCTTTTTCGAATGAGTTTAGTTCGATCGGTGATTTGAAATACCAGCTTGATACCGAGTTTCGTAAGCAAAAAACTGTTATTGAATGGGTAAGAAAAAACGATGTGGCTTATTATCAGGATCGCAATTTAATTAAAGCCAGGAAACTGTTTATCCAATCACTATCACACTTAAAGCAAGCCACAAGCGCTAAAAGTAAATGGAAAGATAAGTGGATCTCTGACCTGGTACATATGCACTTAAACCGCTTGTTCGTTACCGATTCGCGCAAGCAAGAAATGATGGTTTATTATTTTATGTTAAAGTATGAACGATCGGTACAGGCGCGCCAAACCTGTACAATACCCTAGTTGAAATCAATTACAAGGTTGGTAATATATTGATTATCCACAACTTCGTTTTTTAGTTCAAACCTATCGGCATAAGCCATTTGTAAGCGTGTTATTGAGTTTTCAACCCCAATGCCATGCCCGCCGTTGATATTTACTTTACGCACTTTATTAGAGGTGTAAAAATCGAGTATGTTGTTGTGGAAGCTGATGTTGATCTTAGCGGGGCACGCGGGATCGCTCAAATCGCCGTGTTTAAATATATTCTCAATAAAAGTTAAAAAAACCAAGGGGATAACCCGTATTTCAAACTCACCGCTCAGGGAAACTTCAATGTTCAGTTTATCATTAAAACGAGCCTGATTTAGTTGTACCATGTTTTCGATATGCTCAACTTCTTTGTATAATTCAACCTTGCCATCCTCGCCAATTTCGGTAAGGGAGTAACGCATCATATCTGATAGCAACACAACTATTTCGGCCGATTTTTTGGAAACTTCGTACAAACTACTGTAAATAAAATTAAGCGTATTAAACAGCAGGTGCGGGTTTATTTGCGATGTTAAATAGGCATTTTTAGCCTTGAACAAGTTACGCTCCAGCTCGGCACTTTGTTTTTGCTGTAGCAGGTGCCGGCTTTCCATTCTGTTTATCAAATCATTGCTTCGTAATAACTGGCGTACAAACCAATAACCTACGCTAAAGCCTATAAAATATACACTGCGGTACATACTCTGCAAATAGAATCGCTTTGTAACGAAAACACTATGGGGCACTTCCCAATTGTGCAGTAATTGAGATGTAAGAAAATGCGAGAAGCAATAGACAACATACTCGACCAATATTAAAATGATGTATACGTACCGCCTACCCTTTTTTTGTATGAAACAAAAATCAAGGCACCATACATTCACGTAAAATAAAGTGATGTTTGAAACGTACCCCCAAAAGTAATCGGCAAAGGTTTGCCGCGGAAGACCAAGCAGAAAGATAAACGATATTTCATAACACATGAACGCGCACCAAACCGCAATATGGGCAGATATTTGTTTACCGTTCCGGCCAATTATAGATGCTAAATTTTGAAATACCATGTAAATAGTTTTGTATAACCACCCAATCAATATGTTGATGTAATAAAGTTCTGTAACAGGCACTTACGAAGTAATTTTCTCATAACAAACAAAAAACGTTATGAGAAAAAACATTTTAAAATCACTTGAACCTAAAACAAAATCACTATTCAGATTCAAAAACTTTACTACCAAATTTGACGCCGTGTATCCTTCAAAGACCGTTGGAGATACCGACCCAACAACTGTTACCGTAAGCACTTTAACTACTGTAACCATGTAGCAAAACAGCTTTAAACTATTTAATTAAATCAATTTGGATGTAATGTTTAGTTAAATTATCCGGGGGGTTTTACCTCCGGGTATTTAAGTTGGCATCGTGTTACTACGACAATTTTCTTTTTACCAAATTTTTAGATATTTTTTCGAGAAAAGAGTCTTTGTAGGTGCTGCCTATGGCCAGCTTTGTTTTATCATCAATAATTACCCGGTTACCTTCGATAGATTTGATCTTATCATCGTTTACGATGATAGATTTATGAATACGGCTAAACCAATTGGAAGGCAGTGTTTCAATGGTCTCTTTAAGAGTAAGGTAAACGATATATTTTTCATTACTCAGGTGGATGACGATATAATTGTTTAAGCTTTCGATATAAATGATATCTTCCAGATTGATCCTGATCATTTGACCCTTAAGGCCCGATTGGATAAAAATATGATCTTTTTGAGAATGAGGTAATATTTCTTGGCTCAGGCTTAAACTTTTGCGTATTTCGGCTACCTTTTGTATACTTTTTAAAAAGCGCTCGTACTTAATGGGTTTTAACAAAAAATCGTAACTGCCATAGTCAAATGCATCAACAGCAAAATTAGGGTACGCGGTTGTGAAAATAATAGATATCTCTTTCCGTACAAGTTTACTAAATTCCAAACCGGATATGTTAGGCATCTCAATATCTACAAAAGCGATATCTGGCATAATATCGTTTATCTCTTGCAGGGCCGCCACCGGATCATCACATTTACCTGCTAAATTAGTATTTGGAGTTCGGGCGATGTAATCTGATATGATATTTAGCGCGTGTAGTTCATCATCTACAACATAACAATTTAGCATAGTATTGCTTCAAAAAATTAATAAACAATCAGGCTGTAATAAACTTTGTTATAGGGTTATCCCGATTTCCCTTATTACAAGGAAGACGTTCCTTAAAGCCTTTATTATTACAAATTAGTACTTAATGAGTTGAATAGTTATTGTAAGTTTAATTGATTTTGATAGTAAATACTCAAATACAATGAATATTTAATAAAATAAAACGTTAAAACTTTTAAACATAGACACTCAAGCCGATATTGCAAGGTCAGCTTTACAATGATCAAATTTGAGCTCTAATATCGGTATTTATTTTTTGATATCAGAAAGAAGCGAATTGTTTTTAGCCTTGTTTTATAATGTATTTGGTTTTGAGTGTTTTAAATTAACAGGAGTGCTTTTTAAGTGTGTTACCTTCTCAAAAAGCTATTACATTATGGTGTCTTTGGCATATTATACTCGTTCCTTCTAATAAACTTTCTGTACAGTCATTCTTCAGCGTATTTTTGTTGAATGTGTGGTTAAATACCTTGTGCCAATGCTTATTTTGATGTTATGGTGAGTTAGGTGGTGTAAGCAATCTCAAATTATTATATTAGCACATCATGAACAAGCTTAAATTATATGGCAGCCCGGATTCGCCGGAAATGTACCCGATACGTGATTTTTTAAACCGCAGTGTGGTTGATTTTGAGTGGGTTGACCTGGATGAGGCCAATGATATACCGGCTAATAAACTGGATGTTATCCGCAACGCGGGCAACTACCCTACTGTTGAGTTTCCGGATGGGGTGCTGGTTTGTAACCCTACATTGGAAGAAGTTGCCAGCCATTTGGGATGGATCAATAAGCCCAGCTACCAGGAATATGACCTGAGTATTTATGGTGCCGGTCCGGCGGGATTGAGCGCGGCGGTTTACGCGGCTTCGGAAGGGTTGAAAACGGTTTTGATCGAAAAATCGGCTATTGGCGGACAGGCGGGAACGAGTTCGCTGATCGAGAACTATATGGGTTTTCCGCAAGGAATATCCGGCGCCGAACTTGCCGAACGGGCAAGGCAACAGGCGTTGAAATTTGGTGTTGAGATATTGCTGTTGCGCGAAGGCATCAACGGTAGTTTTTATGATAATAAGATACATGTAAACCTTGCAGGCGGCGGCACATTGGTAGCAAAGGCCAATATTTGCGCTACAGGTGTGGAATATGGCAAGCTGAACCTGCCTAATGAAACGCGTTTTTTGCATAAGGGAATTTACTACGGCGCGGGCGCCAGCGAGGCTTGTTTTTGCCATGGTAAGGATGTTTATATAATTGGCGGCGGTAACTCGGCCGGGCAGGCGGCATCGTATTTTTCGGGCTTTGCACGGAAGGTGTTTATGGTAATAAGGAAAGGGAACTTGTCGGATACGTTATCAGACTATCTGGTAAAGCGCATCGCTGGAATAGCTAATATTGAGGTGATGTACCACTCGGAGGTAAAAGAGCTTGAAGGTGATGATACCTTGAGCTGTATTAAGATATTTAACAATAAAAATTTAACTGAGAGCTGGCACGATACAAGCAAGCTGTTTATTTGCATTGGCGGTAACCCCAATACTGAATGGGCGGCGGCGAATGACATTATACGTGATGTTAACGGCTATTTAATTACGGGTAGCGATCTGTTGAAGTTCCCGGAGTTTCAGGCGAGTTGGAAGCTTGACAGGTTGCCTTATCATTTGGAAACCTGTGTGCCGGGATCATTCGCGGCGGGCGATGTGCGCTTTAACTCGGTTAAGCGGGTGGCATCGGCCGTGGGCGAAGGCGCTATGGCGGTTACGCAGGTGCACCAATACCTGGCTTCTATTTAAACATTTATCCTATGAAGAATCAAGAACTTTGTGAGCATTTAAAATCATTAACCAAAGTTACCGTTGGCGATGGCCATGTGTGTGAAGAATGCATTAAACATAATGGCAAATGGGTACACCTGCGCACCTGCCAAACCTGTGGTGTTACACTTTGCTGTGATGACTCGCCCGAAACACATATGACCAAGCATTACCATGCCGAAGGTCACCCGGTTGTGGCTTCGGCCGAGGTTGGGGAGCATTGGTTGTGGTGTTATGTGGATGAGGCATTTGTGGAGTATAATGCGTAAATTGAACGTTATACTTATTGCAAATTCGGTTAATTTTCACGATATTGTATTGATTGAAATACGCCAGATATAAGGCTTTCAATGGTTTATTTAAAACACCCATAAATACCCATAATTTGTTATTTAAATCACTGGGGTTTTGGAAGTTATTAAGCTCGATAAAATTATGAATTTGATAATTTAGGTTGAGAAATCAAAGAAAAACACCCATAAATCCCCATGACTTTATGACTTATTCGTTAGTGTCTGTTGTGAAAATGATAATTACAGGTGTCTAAATTTCTGTCGGTTTTGTAAAGCTTATAATACAAGTGGCACACTTTAAAAATTGTGCTTACCTTGGTATTTATAACTGACTATTCCTCCATGAATAAATTTTTGTTGACCGCCATTCCGCTGGCTTTGGTTTTTGGTGCGCATGCACAGCAAACCGTAGTAACCGCGAAGGATTATGAGCGTGCCGAGCGCATGCTTACCTACAATACCGAAGCACTTATAGATCACTCGACTGTTAAGCCTAACTGGTTGGCTGGCGATAGCTTTTGGTACAGGGTGATGACGGCGCAGGGCAGCGAGTTTGTTTTGATCAATCCCGCCAAGGGCACACGCTCCGCTCCTTTTGATCAGCAGAAGCTGGCGTCAGCACTTTCGGTAGCGGCGGGTAAACGATATACGGCTACGATGCTGCCTTTTACCACGTTTAGTTATTCGGCAGATGGTAAGGGAATTACTTTTAAGATTGATGAATGGCAATGGAAGTGCGATTTGGCCACTTATACCTTGACACGAGATAGTATTCCGAAATCCAGTAACGAACGCGGTACCGGTGGCAGGCGTGGTGCACGTAGCGGCATAAACGCTACTGTGGGGTCGCCGGATAGTACCAAGGTAGCTTTTATCAAAGATTACAACCTGTGGGTACGTGATGTAAAGAGCAAGCGGGAAACCCAGCTAACAACCGACGGCATTAAAGATTTTGGTTATGCTACCGATAACGCGGGTTGGAAACATAGTGATAAACCTGTTTTGGCTTGGTCGCCAGATTCTAAAAAGATATCCACGTTTAAGCAAGACCAGCGTAACATAAGCGATATGTACCTGGTTAGCACCGAAGTTGGTAAGCCCACTTTAAAGCAGTGGAAATACCCCTTACCGGGTGATAAAGAAATAGCCATGATAAGCCGGGTGATAATCAATGTGGATGAGCCGAAGGTGATCAACCTGCAGATTCCGGCTGATCCTCACAGGGCTACCTTGAGTGATGATATATCAAGCAGTGGTACGTTTGATGATAATGATTGGTCGGCAGATGGGAAGCAGCTGGCTTTTGTTTCTACATCGCGAGATCATAAGCAAGAAAAATTCAGGATCGCGGATGCTGCTACAGGCGCGGTTAGGGAGATTTTTGAGGAGAATGTAAAAACGCAATACGAATCGGGCTGGGGAAGTATCAACTGGCGCTATCTGGCTAAAACCAATGAGATCATCTGGTTTTCGGAACGTGATAATTGGGGGCACTTGTACCTGTACGATGCCCTAACCGGCAAATTAAAGAACCAGATAACCAAAGGTGAGTTTGTGGTTACCAAGCTACTTAACGTTGACGAAAAGAACCGGATGCTATATTTTATGACGGTTGGCCGTGAGCCAGAGAATCCATATTTCAGTCAGCTTTGTAAAGTTGGTTTTGACGGGAAGCACTTTGCCGTTTTAACGCCGGAGGCGGGTAACCACACGGTTACTTTATCGCCATCGGGTGCATATTTTATTGATAGTTACTCTAAGCCAAATTTACCCGCTGTTACGGTATTACGTGCCTGGAATGGTAAGTTGATCAGCACGTTGGAGAAGGCTGATATATCACGATTAAGCGCTACGGGCTGGAAACCACTTACGCCATTCTCGGTTAAAGCACATGATGGTGTTACCGATATTTACGGGTTGATGTTCACGCCTACCAACCTTGATCCGAATAAGAAGTACCCGGTTATTGATTATATATATCCGGGTCCGCAAGGCGGCAGTGTGGGTGGTAACTGGGGCTTTATGGCTTCGAGGGGCGATCACCAGGCCTTGGCCGAATTAGGTTTTGTGGTTATTGTTTTGGAAGGCACCAGCAACCCACTCCGATCTAAAAGCTTTCATGATATGAGCTATGGTAATATGGCCGAGAATACGTTACCGGATCAGATAACAGGTATCAGGCAATTAGCAGCTAAATACAGCTACATGGATACAACACGTGTGGGTATTTGGGGACATTCGGGAGGTGGTTTTGCTACGGCTACGGCGATGTTCAGGTATCCTGATTTTTTTAAGGTAGGGATATCAGAATCGGGAAACCACGATAACCGCAATTATGAGGATGATTGGGGCGAACGTTATAATGGTTTAGCTGCTAATTCGGACTATGATTCGCAAGCCAATGAAAAATATGCCAAAAACCTGAAGGGCAAACTGATGCTTGTTCATGGTTTGATGGATGATAATGTACCGCCGCAAAACACTTTGCTGGTTGTTGAGGCTTTAGAGAAAGCTAATAAGAATTATGATCTGGTAGTTTTTCCGAATAGTGCCCATGGTTATGGTTTGGAGTACGGGCCTTATATGATGCGCCGCAGATGGGATTATTTTGTAAAAAATTTACTGGGCGTTGAACCGCCTAATGAATATAAACTGGTTACGAAGCCTGATCCTCGTAACCCATTGATAAAGATTGGTGTACAGTAATATAAGTATATTTCAGAAAAAAAAATAATTAAAGTATATTAGCTTACTAAGCTTAATTATGAAACCAGTATACTTTATTATTTGCTTTACTCTATTAACATGTGGCGCACAAGCTCAAAATGTTGTAAATATTGATAGTATATCACGGTTAATTAGAAATGAGAATATTAATAAAATTAATGCGGAAGAAAACTATTTATTATCAAACAAACTAGAAACAGAAACTAACAGGGCTGATAGAGCAACTGATATTGCTAACCAACTACGAACTGATAATTATTATTTATGGTTAGAAATGAATTATTATGGCCTAATAAAAGATATTGAGTTATGGAACACGGCCGACCCAAAAGGCACTTTCATCAAAACACTGAAAGATGTTAAGCTTGAAACGGCTCAAACAACTATAAAAAAAATCACGGTGAAGGTTTCACCTTATGGTAAGAAGCCGGCTACATTAAGCGATATGCTGAAGAATACGGCTTCGTTTAAAAAACTTTATCCTGAAACAAGCAAATTACTAACAAATCATAAGTTGGTGTTTGATTCAACGATCGCTATTACAGATTCTTCGGTTCGGATGCAAATTTTAAGAATTAACATCCCTCCTTTAGTAAGTTACGCTCCAACTTTGAGTGAGAAACGTAAAAAGGCTGATTTATATATTGATATAATTATGAAACTAAGTAACACCGATGAATTGAGAGAATATACTCTTGATGCGTATAAATCATTTGAAAACAGCGAGGTTCCCGATCATAATATTGATAGAATACTTGAATGTAGGGTAAAATATTTAAAAGCGCTTAAAAAAATATATGAAAAGGAAATTTAGTATACCAGGCCTGTTGCTTTTGTTCGTTTGTATGTTTTATATCAATGCGGCTGTTGCCCAAAACTCGCCAAAAGAGATATTTAAAAAGCTGCACAATGAGTTAGCTAAAGATGATAGTACAGCTCGTAAGGTATCCAAAACAAGTTCAAACTACGTAGATACGGCATTTCAGAAAAAATATCAACAGTATAGTTTTGGCCATCTAATGCGAGTGTTTGATTGGCAATATCGCAGCAGTATCATTATTTTTTTTATCGTTATTATTATAGTGCTTATGGGCCTGATTTTATCGTATAAGCAATTTACTTTACATGAAAAGATAGTTACGGAAAGTATAAAATTAAAGCAGGTATCAACAGAAATAATTAAACAAGACCCGGCCGCGCAGATATCTTCATTTGAGGTTGGGAAAGATGGCCTAAAAATCAACACAGCGGTAATCGGACTAATGATCCTGGTGATATCTGTGGTGTTTTTATTCCTTTACCTGAAATATGTATATCCAATACAATTTGCAGATCCCATGGGTTAAGCGCCGTTAAACTACCAATTGATAATTTACCTTATATTTGAATTTTGCAAATACAGGCCAGATGGAAATTACCACGCTCGAAAATTTTTACCGGGATACGGCAAGCCTTATCCCGGAAGGTATTAATAAGGAAATTGGGCATTTTAATGTTTTCAAGATAGAGGATGTGCTGGCCCGTCAGAATAAAAAGGTGATGCCGTATAACCGCAGGGCTTATTATAAGATAAGTGTGATCAGCGGTAAAAACAAGGCCGAATATGCCGATAAGGTAATTGACATTGAGCATAATGCCTTGCTGTTCGCCACGCCTAAAATCCCCTATAACTATGTACCTCAGGATGATGACCAGCATGGTTTCTTCTGCATTTTTACGGATGAGTTTTTAATTCAAAGTAAGAGCGGTGTAGTGTTGGATGATCTGCCTTTGTTTCAGCCGGGCGGTTATCCTATATTTCAACTATCGGCTGAGGAGGTTGATGATATCACGTTCATTTTTAGAAAGATGTACAAGGAGCTATCTTCGGATTATGCTTATAAGTATGACCTGATCAGGAATTACATATTAGAGCTGATCCACTATGGGCAAAAGCTGCAACCCGCTACGACGCTTTACCCATCGCATACGGCTTCGGCACGGGTTTCTTCACTTTTTATTGAGTTGCTTGAGCGACAGTTTCCGATAGAATCGCCACAGCAAAAACTGAACCTACGCACTGCTAAGGATTATGCTGACAGGTTAGCTGTACATGTGAATCACCTGAACAAGGTTTTGAAAGAGAATACAGGTAAAACCACTACAGATATCATTACTGGCAGAATTGTTCAGGAAGCGAAGATCCTGTTAAAGCAAACCGACTGGAATATATCCGAGATTGCTTATTCGTTGGGGTTTGAGCAGGTAGCGCATTTCAGCAATTTTTTCAGGAAGCAGACCAGCTTTGCCCCGCTGGCATTCCGTTCTTAAATCATTATTTGAATTTTGCAAATATTGGATTGATGTTTGCAAACAGCCTGTTCAAATTGCATATTATCTTTGTTCTATTAAATTAAAACAATGGAAAACAACAAAATAGCATTAGTAACCGGCGGTAGCCGCGGATTAGGCAAAGACATGGCTTTGAGCCTGGCCAAAAAAGGCATCAACGTAATATTAACCTACAACAGCAAAAAAGACGAAGCTTTAGCCGTAGTAGCCGAAATTGAAAAAACGGGGCAGAAAGCCGCAGCGTTACAATTGAATACGGGCGAGGTTAAAACCTTCGGTAAATTTTTCGAGGAGGTTAAAACGGTATTGAAAGGTACTTTTAATACCGATCGCTTTGATTTTTTGATCAACAATGCGGGGATTGGAATTAATGCACCTATTGCAGAAACAACAGAAGAACAGTTTGATACTTTAACCAATATTCATTTTAAAGGCGTTTTCTTTTTAACTCAAAAAGCGTTGCCTTTAATTAATGATGGTGGCAGGATAGTTAACCTATCATCAGGATTAGCTCGTTTTTCGATGCCGGGCTTTGCAGCCTACGCAGCCATGAAAGGTGCCATTGAAACTTTAAGCAGATATATGGCTGTGGAGTTAGGCGCCCGCGGTATTGCGGTAAACGTGGTAGCTCCCGGAGCTATTGAAACCGATTTTGGTGGTGGGCTAGTTAGGGATAATGCTCATGTTAACGAACACATTGCAGGCATTACCGCTTTGGGCCGGGTTGGCAAACCAGATGATATTGGCAGTGTAGTTGCCTTTTTATGTACAGATGATGCCAAATGGATCAACGCGCAACGTATTGAAGTATCTGGTGGGATAAATTTGTAAGGCTAAAAACATCAGATCAGCGGAAGTACATTTATAGCTTCCGCTGATTTTTTACATCATCTACTCCACTGCCGCAGTTTTTGCTTTCTCGCAACAATTCAAACTCACTATATGCGGCTTTTTTGTGCATTTTACCGGTTGCTGATAAACATATAATCCACCAGTAATCATAATCAGTACGTTCATTATTTTCATATCAGATTGTTTATATTTATTAATTAGACGTAGCGATATTGATAGGGTTACAGTATTTTTAAATGATGGTGATTTTCGCATATTTTTAGTTTTTTATGCGCCTGCATAATTGGTGTTATTTACATATCTGCTGCGTTTTTCTGTTGTGATATTTGATAAACAAATCTAAATCAGCATGAAAAATAAACTTTTAGTGGTATGTATGGTACTGGTATCATTAGCCACAACAAACAAGCTTTACGCCGTGGAGATTAGCAGCAAGGGATCAAACTATGAAGCTGTTATAGGCGATTTTATAGACAGCTTTATGAACTCCAACTATAAAAAGCTCGACCAGGTTTTAGGCGACAATGCCTGCGTGAAAATACCAAGAATGGAAAAGGTAATTGTACAAGGCAGAGCGAGCCTGATAGACCGGATGAAAGAGGATAGCGGTACCAAACAAAACTGCACAAACAGTTACGAGGTAATTGCAAAAAGCGAAGCCATTGTAGTTGCCCGTGTTGACTTTCAATATCCTAATTTTAAGCAACAAAACTACATTGTGATGGAGAAGAACGACGATCAGCAATGGAAAATAACCCAGGTATGTAAGTTTTCTAAAAACAATGACAAACAGGTTGACCCGCAAAATGTAGTTGCCGTAAACTAAAGCTAAAATCTTAACTGGATAGTAACATATTGTTTAGATTTACGTCTAACAACTGTAAATCAAAGCACTAAATCAATATCACCCCAAAAGGGTGATATTTTTATGATGAAATAGGCTTTAAATTCATTGCCCGGTATAATGCCGGTTATTGTGATAAGTCTGTTGTATTTGTATATGCTAATATATTCAAGAAAAGCTCCTAATGCATTAAATATAGCCAGGCTGATATTTTTATCAGTGTGCTTTATATGTTGCTTTAGTTGGGTTACAACGGCACAAAAATACACCTTTACACATTACAATATTGAAGATGGTTTGGCGCAATCACAGGCTAACAGGTTTAGTCAGGATAACTCACATTGCCTTTGGATAGCCACTTTAGGCGGCGCCTGCCGGTTTAACGGGAAAGACTTTACATCATACTCAAAAGAAAACGGGATAGCCAATAACTTTATCTACGCCGTTTATTGCGATAGTAAAAACCGGGTGTGGTTTGGTTCGCATATGGGTTTATCATGTTTAGATGGTAAAAGAATCTTTAATTATGTTTCGCCTATATACCTAAAACGAACCTGGGTAACACATATAGTTGAAGATGCAAATGGCACCATATGGCTAACGATGGATGCCAAATTATTTAAGATTAATGGTACCAGACTGCAATACGTACCTATTACCGGCGCTACAGAAGTTTCTATAATGAATATAGCGGTAAACCAGGCAGGCAAATTGCATGTATTGGTTTGGGCCAATGGCATTTACAGCATGCAGGGTAATAAATGGATAAACTCCACTCCCTTGCCCGATGCTTACAAAAAAATCGAATTCAATAGAATTGAGTTTGACAGATTTGACGCCAATAAAATTTACATGTTGGGCAATGGTAAACTATTTGTAGTTAAAAATGGTGTTATAGCACCTTATCCCAATCTTGATTTTTCACAATCTGTTTCATTAACGAGTGTTGCCCAGGATGAACGTGGCTATTTATGGTTTGGCTCAACAAATGGGGCTTACTATTTAAAGAATAATAAGCTCATTCATTTTGATGCGCAAAATGGCTTAACCGATGTTACAGTATCTGATATTTATTGCGACAGGGATAACAACATTTGGCTTGGAACCTGGGGTGATGGTGTTTATAAATACGAAGGCGATGCTTATGTTATTTATGATCAACAACCCGGTGTTAATGGTTTTAAATCTGTAATGGGGATTGCCCGGGATAAAAATCAAAACATTTGGCTGGCATCTGACGGTGGCGGCCTTATTCAATATGATGGAAAGCTATTCAAAAACATCTATTTACCTACCAAAAATCCATATGGTAAAAAAATTCAATGTATTTACAGCGACCGGGATAGCAATATTTGGATAGGAACATCTATGGGTGGGATATGGAAATATGACGGACGATCATATTGCATGATCTCAAAATCAGACTACCGGATAGCCAATGGAATTTCGCAAGATGCAAACGGAACAATATGGATGGCTGGCCCGCTTGGTTGCTTTTATATGAATGGTGATACATTGGCAAAAGTTGATCACTTAAATGGTTTTGTAGCCTCACTTTTACCATTAGGGAAAGATACCATGCTTATTGGTACACAATACGGTGTACGGATGTCAATCAATAAAAAATGGGTCACTAACTTTAAACTGGGCCCTATAGAAACATCTAACATATTGAGTATGATAAATTTCGGTAACCTGGTGCTATTTGGAACTGGTGACCGTGGCTTATTTATCTGGAATAGAAAAACCGGGGCCATTAAGAATTACAACGTTAAAAACGGCTTTAATTCAAATAGCATATATAATATGCTCGTTTTAAACAAAAACACCATATGGGCAGGTACTGGTCGCGGGTTAAATGTGATCAATATCAATCCAGCTGCTATGGATTGTACCATTGGGGGCAGCAATACTTCCAAAGCGCTTATCGCGGAAGCCAACCAAAATTCTGTGTTGTATAACGATGGAAAAATATGGATGGGCACCACCAAAGGCCTTATTATTTATAATGCAAAAGCTGGCGAAGCGTCAACATCAAAACCTTATACTATAATACAATCTGTGCAATTGTTTAGCCAGCAAAATGGCAAACAAGCATCGGCTAATGTAATTACCCTGTTAAATGATGGCGAAAAGATAAGGTACAATCAAAATCACCTTACCATATCTTTTTTTGGCGTGTATTTGAAAAATCCGGATAATGTATTATATCAATATCAATTAACCGGCCTTGATGATAAATTTTGCCTTCCGGTGAAACATACCATGGTTGATTATCCATCGTTACCTGCGGGTAAATACACCTTTAAGGTTAAAGCAATTACAACTGATGGTATACAGTCGGGCAATGTTGCCAGTTTCTCGTTCGAGATCACCCCGCCTTTTTATGAAACCTGGCTATTCAGGATCCTGTTGCTGCTATTCTTTATTATGATAGGGATATCATTGCAAACTTATATGCACAAACGCAAGCTGCAAGCTGTTAAGCAGATTGAGCGTATGAAACGCGAAGAGAAACAAAAGATAAGAAAACAAACCGCCGAAGATTTCCACGATGATCTAGGGAATAAACTAACCCGCATTACGGTATTATCAGACATTCTATCATCCAAAATGGATAAAGAAAAAGACGAACAAAGGAAGCTTGTTGGACAGATCAAACAAAATGCCGAAGAATTATACTCAGGAACCAAGGATATTTTATGGGCGCTTGATCCTAAAAGTGATAACCTTTATGAAATATTAACCCATATTAAACATTTTGGTATAGAACTTTTTCAAGATACCCCTACCGAATTTGAGTTCGGTAAAATTGATGCTGCTTTAAGCAACGTGCGACTCCCGATGGAATACAGCCGCAATATGACGATGATATATAAAGAACTATTGAATAACATTCTGAAACATGCATCGGCTACGCAGGTAAACTTAACATTCGGCCATAGCAACAATCACCAGTTTATTATTTCACTTACAGATAACGGAAAAGGCTTTAATATGGCGAACACAATTATGGGGCATGGCACCAACAATGTTAAAAACCGGTCTGCACGTATTGGGGGCACAATTGATATTACATCCGCTGTTAATGTTGGTACAAAAGTTATCTTAAATTTGAAATTAAAGGCCTGATCAGTATATACAATTATGAACGATAGTGATAGCATTAGAATAGTAATTATTGAAGACGATGAAACCATACGCGAAGGCTATGCCTTTTTAATTGGCCAGGCCGAAGGTTATGAGGTTATAGGCACATATATTTCGTTTGATGAAGCCGTAAAAAAAATTGCGACAAATGCTCCAGATGTAATATTACTTGATATTGAACTACCGGGAACAAACGGTATTGAAGCTCTTCCGAAGCTAAAAAAGATGCTTCCTAATGCCCATATCCTTATCTTAACTGTTTACGAATCGGAGAAATTGATATTTGATGCTTTATCAAACGGGGCATCGGGCTATCTCACTAAAAATACACCGGCTGCCAAAATCATCGAATCAATTAAAGAGGTAAAACAAGGCGGCGGGCCAATGAGCGTTAACATTGCCCGTATGGTGATCAACTCGTTTCAAAAGAACCAGAACTCTCCCCTCTCTAAAAGAGAAACCCAGATATTAGAGCTGATATGTAATGGCAAAAGCCGCAGCCAAATAGCTAAAGAGCTATTTATTGATCTCGAAACAGTTCGTAGTCACATCAAAAACATTTACATTAAACTGGATGTCAACTCCCGGTCTGATGCTATTAAAACCGCCCGCGATAACAAGTTGATCTGATAATTCCCTTCTATCAGATTCATCTTCCCCTACCCTCCGTTACGTATTCTTCTCACCCTAAAAGGGGGATGAATACTGGCATAACTAACTCATTATTATTTAATTATATGTAAAAATCACCCTATGCGGGTGATACTATTACCTATTACTTTAGTTTAACTTTGGTATATACAATGAGCATAAGCCTTAAAGTATTGAATCCCTTATAACTGACCGCATAATCAATTACCCAAATAGTTTAATAATGGTAATGCTTGTATTATACGTGTATGAAAATAAAATACATCCCGGTTTTTGTAAAGGATATGGAAAATGGCATCAGGTTTTTTAATGATAAGTTAGGTTTAAAAGTAGCTGATCAGATTATGTTAGACAACCAAACACCCTACCTGCCCATACAAATGAACAGCGCCGACCTGTACCTCGGCCTGGTTGTAGATAAAGACAATATGGGCTTTAAAACCCGTATTATACTCAATACTACCGACTGTCTTAAAGATTATCACCAATTAAAAGCAGCCGGCATTTGTTTTAACAAACAACCGGAGTATTTAGCCATAGGCCTGTCTGCCGAGTTTAATGACGACTATGGCAACCAGTACATTTTATTAGAAGAGCGCAACTATAACCAACAATAAACCCTAAGGCGATGGACTACATCAAAACACTCAGGAACAACAACAAGATACTTAGCGAAACAAGGGCGCACCGCTTTCAAACGCAAAGTACCAGCGATTTTAGTATCCGGTTTGCTTTAACCGGGAACGAATCGTACCGTTTGGGAAGGCGTGAGCTTTCGGTTTATCCGGATTCGTTTTTGATATTGAACAAGGGTACGCAGTATATCAGCAAGATAGACAGCAATACCCCGGTTGAATCGTTCGCCTTAACATTTGATCAACACTTTTTAGCAGATTTTAACAGGAGCTATACCTTGAGCGATGTTAGCCTTTTAGATGAACCGCAACATGGTGCGGGCCTTGGCTTTGGTATGGATTTTAACGAAACCATATACCCTTTTGCAGGCGATATGCTCTTCAATGTTAACCACCTTAAAAACAACCTTGATAATGGCCTGCAAGACGAATTGCTGATTAACGAGTACTTAAACCATTGCCTGATTAACTATTACAGGATATACAAGAACGAAGTTGACAATAAAGTTGACAAGCTCAATTTCAGTAGCCAAAGCACCAAAATAGAGATTCTAAAAAGGTTAAATCTGGCCAAAGATTACATGTACAGCAACTATAATAAAAACATAGCGCTCGATGATTTGGCCAAACATGCCTGCCTATCGGTTAACCATTTGTTGCGGACTTTTAAGCAGGCTTTCAGCTTGTCGCCACATCAGTTTTTGATCCAACTGCGTTTGCAGCGGGCTAAAATGCTGCTAAAAACCACACATTATTCCATCAACGAAGTGGTTTGCATGGTAGGTTTTGAGTGCCCAAGTTCGTTCATCAGGTTGTTTAAAGGCAAGTACAAAACAACACCGATGAAGTATAGACAGGCAGCTGCTTAAGTGCATAATTACCGTTCAAAAAGGAGCGAATATTTGGCTATTACCAGTCATTGTTCGCTCTTTTTGTTTAATAACCAAATGTAAATGCTCTATCACGGGCAGGCACTAAATAAGCCTGAATCACCAAACGGGTGATAATCGCATATCCTACCGGAATGCTATTCCCTAATATTACAATTTACGATTTTATAACTGACTTATTATTATGAATGCGCACCGCATACTCATCAAAACGCCGCCATAGCTGGCCCGGCAAACTGGCAACATTTAATAATACCTACACTCGATAGGCTATTTCACCAAACAATTCTCAACAATATGAAACAAAGTTTACTCATTATTTTATTGCTGTTTGCATTTGGGGCAACCAATGCATCGGCGCAAAGCAAAACCATAACCGGAAAGGTAGTTAGCTCGGACGATGGCCTTTCTTTACCGGGTGTATCGGTACACGTAAAAGGTACTGCCGTTGGCGTGCAAACCTCGCCCGATGGTAATTACAGCATTGCAGTTCCTTCCGGTTCTAAAACGCTCGAATTTTCTTACATCGGCTACACCACTCAATCTGTTACCCTTACCGGGAAAGCTATTATTGATGTAAAGCTGGTGCCGGATTCTAAACAACTATCCGAAGTTGTAGTATCGGGTTACGGCCTTACACAACGCAAAAAGGATATAACAGGTGCCAACGCCGTAATTGATGGCAAAGACATTGCCAACCTGCCCACTCAAAGTTTCGACAGGGCCATACAAGGTAAAGCGGCAGGTGTGCAGGTTACCTCATCAAGCGGTATTCCGGGAGCAAACGTGCAGATCCGTATCCGTGGCGTAGGTTCTATTAACGCAGGGAACGACCCTTTGTACATTGTTGATGGTGTGGAAGTTTCATCGGGCGATAAATCACGCCTCTTCCCTACCACAAACGCGCTTGCTGGTATTAACCCTAACGATATCGAATCTATCAATATCATGAAAGATGCCGCGTCTGCTTCCATCTATGGTGCCCAAGCTGCTAATGGTGTGGTTGTTATCACCACTAAAAAGGGAAAATCGGGCCAAACGCTGTTAACCTTCAGCTCATACCTTGGCTCATCACAGATTATCAAAAAACAAGCAGTTTTAAGTGGGCCAGAGTTTGTTACGCTTTCGCGCGAAGCTGTTAAAAACCGCTACGGAACTGCTATACCGGCTTCGGTTCAAACCCTGCTAAACTCATTCGGCGATCCGTCAACAGCTCCTACTTATGATTGGCAGGATGCCGTTTACCGCAAAGGTATTACCCAAAACTATAGCCTAAATGCCTCTGGTGGTGACGAAAAAACCAAGTTCTTTGTATCCGCAGCTTATGACAAACAGCAAGGGCAAGAAATTGGTCAGGATTTTACCCGCGGTGTATTACGCGTAAATCTTGATCACCAAATGAGCAAAAAATTCTCATTCGAAACTAAATTGAACTTGAGCGGCTACAATCAGAACGGAACAACCGGCGGAACAGCGTTTGCAAGCCCTAACCGTTCTTCAACCCTTATTGTGCCCATAAACCCAATATATAATGCCGATGGTACTTATAACACCAGCTTTATTGGTTCGTACAATATCAACCTTGTTCAAAATACGTCTTATAACGATTACTCGGCATTTTCAAAACGGGGCATAGGTAACTTTGCCTTCAACTATAAAATACTGCCCGATCTTAAGTTCCGCTCATCCTACTCTTTGGACTATACCGACATTGTAGAAAACCAATACCAGGATCCCCGTACTGTTGATGGATCGGCAGTGAATGGCCGCGCACAGGTAGTCAACACCACCTTTAAAGATTACAACATCGATCAAACGCTAAACTATACCCACGTATTCAGCAAAAAGCATTCGTTGGGTGTAATAGCTGGCTTTACCTTTAAGCAGGAGATAAACGACGGTAACAACGCATCGGGTATCGGCTTTGTGAACTATCAATTACGCACGTTGCAATCAGCCGCTACTCCGGAGTCTGTTGGTTCATTTTACACCACCTACAAGCAGTTAGGTGTGTTTGGCCGTGTTGATTATACTTACGATGATAAATACATCTTCTCGGGCACCGTTAGGCACGATGGCTCTTCACGTTTTGGTATCAATAACCTTTACGGAACGTTCCCTGCCGCATCCGTTGGATGGCGGATCTCTAAAGAAGATTTCCTGTCAAACATTCAATGGATCGAAGATCTGAAACTAAGAGGTAGCTACGGTATTTTAGGTAACTCGCAGATCGGTAATTTTGACTCACGCTCACTGTACACCGGATCTGGCGAGTATAATACCCAACCGGGCCTTGCTCCTACTTTGGGTAACGATAACCTAACCTGGGAACAAGCAACAACTGCCGATCTGGGTATCGATTTCTCGTTCTTTAAGGGGCGTTTAGCAGGTGGAATCGGCGCGTTCCGGAAAACAACATCAAGGTTATTGTTAGATAGAAATTTGCCTGTTACCAATGGCTTCGCTTCTATCCGCAGTAATTTGGGCCGCTTGCAAAACGAAGGGCTTGAGTTTGAGTTAAACACTACCAACCTTGTTGTAGGCGGCTTTAAATGGACAACCAACGGCAACCTGACTGTATTACGCAGCAAACTTTTAGAGCTGAATGACGGCTTGCAAAGTTTAGCCAGCACCTATTTTGTTGGCCAGCCATTGTTGGAGTTTTTTGTATCGCGATATGCCGGGGTTAACGCGGCCGATGGTAATGCTATGTTTTACGATATTAACAACAACATTACCTACAGCCCCACCGCGGCCGACCGCGTATTGGCAGGCAGCCAGCTACCAACAGGCTATGGTGGTATAAATAACAACTTTACTTACAAAGGCGTTACCTTATCGGCATTTGTACAGTTCCAATACGGTAACAAGATCCAGAACACCGATGGTACTTTCTTACTTCGCTCTGGCAGCGGATTAGATCGTAATCAGGATGCAGCTGTATTGCGCCGCTGGCAAAAACCGGGTGATGTAACCGATCAGCCACGCGCTTATTATAACACAGGTACACCGGGCACCGTGGGTGGTATTACCTATTTAACGCCCTATACTTTAACAGATCGCTTTATTGAAGATGGTTCATACATCCGCCTTAAAACTGTTACACTGTCTTATGATTTCCCTTCAAAATTGCTTAAACGGGTTAACATACGCTCATTGCAAGTATATGCCCAGGCTTACAACGTAGTCACCTGGACCAAATTTACGGGTGCAGATCCCGAAGTTTCGGGCGGTACATTCTCTGGAGTTACGCCTCAGTACAAAAACATAATTTTTGGAGTTCAACTGGGCTTTTAATTAAACAATTCAAATACGATGAAAAAATTCAAAATATTAATCACCATAGGGGCCGTACTACTCAGCACATCATGCAAGGATGCGTTAAAGACGGTACCCAGACAATCCATCTCTGCCGAAGGAGCTTTGAGTACCTTATCGGGAGTTCAGGGCTTATTGATCAACGTTTATAACGCATTGCAGCAATCGGGCTATTACGGTCGTGATCTCATCATCCAATCCGAAGTGTTATCCGATAACTGTCGTATCACCGTTTCAAACAGTGGCAGGTTTGTAAACGAGTACTCCAACGTATTCCGCACCCATTTTGCCAATTATACCATCAGTTATGATATGATAAACAAAAGCAACCTGGTTATTGATAATGTTGCCGGTGTAGGCGATGGCACCCAGGCTCAAAAAAACAACATACTTGGGCAGGCCCTTTTTTTACGTGCCTTGGTTTACTTTAACCTGGTTAACGAGTACGGCTACAATCCGCAGCACATATTAAACGGCAGAGATGCAGGCGTTGCCCTTGTACTTAAAGGAGTATCGGCATTAAGCCAGGTAACCTATCCTGCCCGTGCCAAAGTAACCGATGTTTACGCACAGATAGAACTTGATCTAACAACTGCCATATCATTACTTGATAATACCAATGCCAAAACATTAGTAACCAAAGCAGCGGCGCAAGCATTAAGATCACGCGTGGCATTATACAACGCCGAGTGGCAAAACACAATTGATATGGCAACAGCGGCTATTAACGCCAATGTGGGTACCTTTGTATCAACAGCCACAGTTGCAGGTTATTCCAGCATCTTTAACACAAAGAACAGTCCCGAATCCATCTTCGAACTTAATTACGAAGTATCAGAAAGCCTGGTATTTAATTCCATCCAAAGCATTTACCAACGTCTGGGCAACTCCCCAACAAGTGCCACAGGTTATGGCGATGTTGTACCTCAAAACAATTTGTTAAACGCTTACGAAGCTGGTGATATCCGTAAAACTGCCATGCTTGCTCCGGTTACCAAAAGCGGCGAGCCTGTGTTCTGGGTACAAAAATACGCTGGCTGGGGCGGTAGCTTTGGTGTAGATAATATCCGCATCATCCGTGTATCCGAGATGTACCTTAACCGCGCCGAAGCCTATTCGCACCTCAATCAGGATGGTTTGGCTCAAGCCGATGTTAACAAGATCCGTGTACGCGCAGGCTTATTACCAACGGGGGCAACCGGAGCAGCGTTACTTGCCTTGATATTAAATGAGCGCCGCATTGAGTTAGCTTACGAGGGCCACCGCTGGTTTGACCTGGTGCGCCAGGGAGCCAACATTGTGAAAGATAATAACACCATCCTTTTCACTGATACCAGGATCCTTGCCCCAATACCGCAAGCAGATCTGGATGTAAACCCTCAACTCACACAAAATAACGGATATAATTAAATACTCTCAACATGAAAAGAACAACATATATATACACAATCATTATGCTGGCTATAGCAGGCATAATTGCCTCGTGTGGTAAAGATTTACGGGTTTATAACGGTCCAAACCAGGTTGAGTTCTCTCCCATCGTAAAAAGCCGTTCACAAGGCACGGTAGCGGTCCCCGGTTATGATAGCGTTAAAGTGCAGGTGATAGGCGCGCAATTAAGCTCGGCCCAAACCCTTAACTATAACATTGATGCAAGCAGCACAGCTGTAGCCGGCACGCACTATAACATACCAAACTCCGGTACGTTTAACTTGCCTGCAAACAGCAGCTTTGGCTACATCAGGGTTAACCTGGTTCCGGGTAGTATAGCTAGCTCGGCAACAACCAGCCAAAAAACACTGGTTTTAAACTTAACAGGTAACACGGCATTACCCGCAAGTGCTAACTATAGTAAGTATACGCTTACCATAACATTTTAATAATATATCGAACTTTAGCAGAAAAGTGTTTTTCGCGTATCTGCTAAAGTTCGTATACCTTAATTTTACTTCAGCCAAATTATTGTCGTTAATAAATTTGGTCAGTTAATAGTTAAGAAAGTCATTCACGCGAGGTGGTTGACTTTTTTTTATGACCTAACCTCACTGACAATTTTGTCGGTATTTGTCGGTATTTTGAAATACCTTATCGCTAGCGCGAGCGTCTCGCTCATGTTTACTATTCTCAGGCCTCTGGCCTTCTGCAATTACCATTTCCGCAACGAAAAGTAACCGGAATAATTTGAAACATGGGTATTTATGGGTGTTTTTCAATGATTATTTGAATGTAAATTATCAAATTCATAATTTACAAAACTCAATAACCATCACAACATCAATAACTTAAATAACAAATTATGGGTATTTATGGGTGTCTTTAATGTCGTGATTCTTGCATCTTGACTCCTGATTCTTCTTCCCTACAATATAGCAATTTTTCTAAACATTTCCAAACAGAAGGCAGGCTATATCTGCCGCCTTCTATATATCTTACTTACTTAAAATCCAGGTCGCCAATATAAACAGCACCGTTAGCCCCTTTTTTCATTTGCAATACAATCAACTCCTTCTTTTCTTGCGGAGTTCCGTAATGGGTGAACATTTCGGCCATAATGGTGGTTGGCCCTGCCAGGGTAACCTGCCTGTCACCAAAATAGTTGATCTCAATTTTATAAGTTCCTTTAATAGCCTTCTTCAATAAAAACTGTTCCGGACCAAACCCTTGCGTCATATCATGCGAAATACGCCCACCAATCTCGGTACTGTTATGGCCATAATAACACTTTTCGTTATTTGGGTCAGTTACCCATAAATCAATATCAGTATTATTCATGTTCCAGTCCATCACAATGCGGATATCTACCGGCAATGGTTTTATCATTGTTTTTGGGATGGAAGTTAGATCAAGCTTACCCTTATTCAGCGCAATTATCCTGTTTATCTCAAGTAAAAACACTTCCTGTATACCACTATAAAGGTTATCGGCATCATCAGTATAACTCCTGGTCATGGCAGCATAAAGTACATTCAAAGCTTTTTGATGATCTCCTGCATCCTCCAAAGCCAAACCATAATCACGGAAACTTTGCGGATCTAATGGCCTCAACTCAGTAACCTTTTCAAAGGCGAATACCTCACCCTTAAAATCACCCGCTTGTTTAAGGCGGTAGCCCAGCATTTTATATAGCTCATAATTGCCCAGGTCTAACTCGGCTAAATTGCTTAAAATGCGGATGCCCAGTTCTTTGTTTCCGTTTTTAATAAAGTAATCGGCAACCTCAAAATAGAAAACAGGTTTGGCACTTAATAGCACCCTTAATTCTATGTATTTTTGATACTGACTGGCCTTATCAGTTTTTTGTATGGTTTTTAAGTATTCGGCGGCAGCGGCATTGTAAGTAACGTTAATGCCACTATTATTTCCGGTTTTACTAAAAGCATTATTAACTGCAGCCGCCTTCCCGTTTTTGGTAGTGATAATTATTACACCATTTGCAGCCCGGCTTCCATAAATACTGGTTGCGCTGGCATCTTTTAATGTACTTACCGATTCAATCTCATTTACATTAATATTGGGATTATGATCTGTTAGTACACCATCAACAACATACAACTGTTGTCTATTAATAACGCCTGCATTACCGCGTATTTGTACATTAGTGCTTGCACCAACATAACCTTGTGCTACATTAACACCGGCTACCCTGCCCTGCAAAGCTTCGTTTAAAGGTATACTTGCAACCGACCCGGTAACATCCCGTTTGGCCTGCGCTCCGTAACCTACAACCATAACTTCCCTGAGCGACTTATCAGTTGGTGCCGAAAATGAGGATTCACTCTGCGGTACCGGCCTCGCTGCTACGGCTGCAACTGCCTGCTGTACATTAGCATTACCAACCGGTTCATCAACCATAGCTTGGGCATTTGCATCTCCGGCTATATATCGCTTTCCACCTTTGCGTTTTGCTATTTTCTGTTTTGGTAAGATATCCGTATTCCACCAAAGGCTAAGTTCCTTTTGCATATTTACCGACGTAGCGATATTTTCCTTTCGCGAATGTGTATTATCCGATCCGCGCATCTTCATAATGGCATCATATTGCGCACGTAGTTCTGCCGGTGGCTCAATCCCATACTGTATATAATCGTTCACGGTTTCTAAAACAATGAGCGATGTATTGCGGGTTACAATGCCAAAACGCTTGCCCAGCCATTCAATATCCAGCCGGTTGGCGTTGTAGTTAATATCCAGTTCGTTTATCTTTTTTTGCGCCCAAAGTTTAGCCACATCAATATTCTCGACCGTGTTTTTAGATAGGTCCAGCGTAATCACTTTCTCGTAACTTACTTTATCTCCATAACCATATTGTAAAGTAATATTTTGATTAGGATCGTGTGTAATACCAGCTATCGAAAATGTATGGCCCACACTAACCGGTAACGAAGGATAGTTTTCTTCTACCGAAGCGCCAGCCTTAACACCCAAAAAATGGAGCGATTGTGTTGTTAAGCTCTGTAACGCTTTATCCGTATCATCTTTGGTCAGGTCTATCAATTCGCCATGGCTTTTAAGCGCCATTAGTTTCAAATTGCTATAATCTGCCGCGGCAGACGAATTGATGCAGTAAACAGGCTTATTGCTCAACCGGATAGTTTTATCTCCAAATGTTTGATGGCCATCGCTCATTAATAAAAACTCATCAACCGCGTATTGCGGTAAGTTTATAGTGCCAAAGTTTGTAGCTCCGTCATAGGTAACATGTTCCAGATCATGCTTAAGTATCTCCCAGTTGCCATTAGTTATGGTATAAGCTTTGGTATTTAAAATAGTATTGCTAAACGTTACCAAAGTAATTTCTACATTGTTCAACTTCTTAAAATAAACATCCATCAAAGCCAATTCTTTTTTGCTATCGCGATTGGTACCACTTAACGATGCATCCCATAATAAGCCAATACGGTGTGGCAACGGCTTAGTTACGGTTTTCGGTTGTAAATTAGTATTTATAAAATAGTAATATTTATTGCCCTGCGCTTGCAGCATTACTTCGTTCGCGTCCAGGGGTTTTGGTATCGAAAATGATAAGGGATGATCCGGCACATAATTAACCTTCTCTATACTGGCCGAATAGATGTTTTGATGATTGTCAAATTGCAAATTATCACCATTTGAATTATCAGCAACCGGTGCAGTTACACTCTGAACAACCGATGCCTTAAGCGAAAACTGCTCAACCGTATCTTTTACATTAAGTGGTAATGTAAATTTCAAATTACCGTTATCGGTTAAAGGTATCTCTTCCTCATAGCCAATAATTACGGTACGGGTGCTATGTGGGTTAATAGGATATATCCGCGTTCTAAAAGTATTACCTTCTACCTTTTCCAGCAAACCCGGGTCAACCCTTCGCCTTTCGATAGATTCAAATACAACGGCCCCTTTCCCCCTGTCAACCGGAACGGCCTCACGCATTTTACCATTAATATCAAGCGCGTAACGGCTTACACTCACACCATCTTTAAGCGGGAACATAAGCGTACCCTCTAATATTCGCGAAGTAGAATTCACAAATGTCATTTGCCAGGTTGTACGGCTTATATTCCCATAAATAGCAACGTCAATTTTTAACTGCTGCAACTTAACGCCGTTGTTACTTTTGCCATTAACTGTAAGTTGCGGGCTTTGGGCCCAAACAGCCGGTACTTCCATCACAACTAACATTAATACCGCTAATAATAAATAATTTAGGTTTTTCATTTTCGCTTATTTGCACAGGGGATGCAAATACGAAACACATTCCATAAACTTTTTTAAAAACAACTAATAACGAATCCATTTGCTATTGTGATAATATTATATTTACTTTGAAACACAAAGTTCTTTTAATTTACCCAAAAGATAAATCCTAAAATATGAGCATTTCTTCCACACTTAACCAGCTGCATTTTAAGGTAAAGCAAAACAGGTGGCTCCGGTATTTTGCTGTTTTTAATCGTATAGCGCTGGCTGCTGGCTTTTTACCAGCAGGTTTTGTGAAAATTATGGGTGAGCGGTTCACCTCTTTATCCGTTAACCATCCCATGGGGAGCTATCTGGAAGCCTTACACCACACGGGGTATTATTATACATTTATTGGCATTGCACAAGTTGTAGCAGCCATACTGTTGCTGATACCGCGCACGGCTACGCTTGGTGCAATTCTGTATTTCCCTATCATATTAAATATTTGTATTCTATCACTTGCAGTGCGTTTTGATGGCTCGCTCCTCTCTTCCCCTTTAATGGTATTAGCTAATTTGTATCTCTTATGCTGGGACTATGATAAATTAAAATACATTTCTCCTTTTAATCATTTGGTTATTACTGATGAGGTACCAAAGCCTAAAGTACTTAATAATAAATTCCCGATAATTTTCTTTGGTGGGGTGCTTGCAACCATCATTACTTTAGTACTGATAGTTACCAATGTATACAACATTATGCCCCGCAATACATTATCAGATTGTACTTCGCAATGTGAGAAAAGTAAAAACCCTAAAGCTTGCGCTGATTTTTGCGATTGCATTCATAAAAAAGGCCAACCGCTGGAGAAATGCGTGGACGAGTATAATAAGGCTTTAAAGAATGCTATTACAAAGAAATAAAATCATAAGGCCGCTATTTTGAATGAACCACTACATGCTTTGCCCTGCTTTTGATAATTGGTTAAAATATAAAGATAGCGCTATACCAAATTGCTTAAAAAATTCCTTCCAAAATGTGCCCGAGATCACTTTCATACAAGAAAGTGAAAATTTAGCTGTGACTCAAGTGTTCCGCGTGTAAAATTTCACAACTACTTTATATTAGGATATTATATAACTTATTATATTTGATGTAATTACAACTTTAAACCTATGGAATTTATACCCTCACTATCAAAATACACGTTAGGTATATTGCTTATTGCATCGGTAATAACGTCCTGCAAAAAGAGCGATACTCCATCATCTGCACAAAGCACATCGGGCTTTGGTAACATATCGTATTTCGCCAAAGCTTCGGCCATAGCCACAAAAACTACTACAAACGCCCCAACCATCACAACATTCGCTATTAAGGCAGATAGTACGGTAGTGGTTGATTGGACCGCGGCATCGCTTTATATTGACAAGATATCCTTTACCGGACAAGGAAGCAGCCTGATCGACACCACAATAACCATAGAAAAAAGAATAGATATTTTTAATTTAAATGTACTGGCGGGCAGTATTAAATTACCTTCGGGTTCGTACAAAAATGTAACGGTAAAATTGTACTGTAAAAAGTCGGCAAAGTCCGAACTACCATTTAACCTGCACGGCACATTTACAAATACCAAAGGCGGAAGAGACAGTGTATTAGTATCAAGCTCTTTCCCGTTTGTAGCAAATTTATCGGTTAACGATATTGTACTTAATTCTTCCGACAAATACAAAGTAACTTTCAATTTCGATCTTACTAAGGTACTAACAGGCATTACAAACACTTTGCTGCAAACAGCCAAAAGCAATACCGGTACCGATGGTAAAAAGACCTATATAATTTGGAAGGGCGGCTCCGCCGAAGAACCATTTTTTGATCAGGTAATCAGTAACTGGCAAACTGTAGCAAGTGTTGTTGTAACTAAGGATTCAGATCTGTAAGTTGTGATCCCTCCCTTTTACCACTATGTTTATTGCGAGATACGAAGTAATAACATCTAAAATATAAAAACAACAAAGCCCGGTCAAAACCGGGCTTTGTTGTTTACAACTGCTGGTGATGTACAATATCTCCCAGGTTATGAACATCGGTACGCTGTTTCCGTTTGTGAGGCTGCTTGGCTTCAAGATAGTCGCCTGCGTGTTCATGGGCGTAGGCTGCTGCCAATTGCCCCTCCCGGCGTTGTTTAATATAATACCAGATACCGGCACCTGCGGCCGCTATACCTGCTGCACCTGCTGTTATCCAGGCAAGTGAGTTGCTTTCTTTAATAAATGGATTTTTCATGGCTCATGTTTTTAATAGTAACAAATGCCAGGCGGTTTGGTTGTGGCTTATTTAATAAAATTGATGAGTATGCGCATATGAATATATTATATCACAAAAAAAGCCGCTATCTTTATCAGATAACGGCTTTTTTATTGAATTACAGACCTTAAAGTTTGCACTTTGTTTGTGCGCCCACCTGGGCTCGAACCAGGGACCAAAAGATTATGAGTCTTCTACTCTAACCAACTGAGCTATAGGCGCAGAATCCTGCGCCTGCAATTCGGGTGCAATTTTACGCAAATACCACCGGAATACAAAAACTGATTTCAGTTTTTTATACGCTTTTAATACAAGTTGCGTTAAATAGGCTGCAAATCAGCCTGATATTTATTTAAAATTAATATCTAAACCACCTGATCATGTTTTTGGGAGGTATAAGGCCGGGTATTTTTTATCCAATAGGTTTTGTTTTAGTAAATATTAAAGTTAACATTGTATTTTAGACGAAAATATTTTATCCCTAAAGAAGAATGGCGAAGAGAAAAGATTTTAACTGGTCGGATGAAAGTGAGCCGCACAAAAAAAGAACTAAAAAGATCATTACCGAGCATCCCCACATCCGGGAACTGATAGGCCGAAACCCTTATACCTTCCTGGTTATCGTATTATGTGTAGGTATACAGGTTGCTTTAGCTATCCTGTTAAAAGATGTTTCGTGGTGGATAGTTGTACTGGCATCATACGTTATTGGCGCGTTTGCAAGCCATACTTTGTTTATCTGCATCCACGAGTGTGCGCACAACCTCGTATTTAAAAATCGTACATTAAATACACTGTCCGGAATATTCGCTAACCTGCCTCAAGCTTTTCCAAGTTCGGTATCGTTTCAAAAATATCATTTAAAACACCACTCCTATCAGGGCGTGTCTGAGTTGGATGCTGATATGCCTTTTGGCTGGGAAGCCCGTTTGATCACCAACTCATGGTTTGGTAAATCTATTTGGTTATTGTTTTTCCCGGTATTTCAATTATTGCGTCCATTCAGGTTAAAAGAGATTGACCTGCTGGATGCCTGGACGGTTGTTAACTGGCTTGCCGAAATTGCTTTTATGGTGGCATTCTATTACTTTTTTGGCGCTAAGGCCGTTATGTATATGATATTCAGCTTCTTCTTCTCGGTTGGCTTGCACCCGCTTGGCGCACGCTGGATACAGGAGCATTATTTAACCCATGGCGATGAGCAGGAGACCAAAAGTTATTACGGTGTACTAAACGTAGTTAACCTTAATGTAGGTTACCATAACGAGCACCACGATTTCCCATCAGTACCGTGGAATAATCTACCAAAGGTCAAAAAAATAGCCGATCAGCATTACGAAACATTGGGGTACCATACTTCATATACTGTTCTGTTATTTCAATTTTTATTTAACCGCGATCTGTCTTTATTCTCGCGTACTAAACGTTCAAACCGGGGTGGTAAATTAAAGGTTGCACCTGTTTCAATTAATAACGATCCCGTAGTTACCGAATCTGTATAACCATTCTTCTAAACCTTTATGACCAACGTTAAGAATATCATTTTTGATTATGGAAATGTTATTTTCAGTATCGATTTTTCGCTTGCGCAAAAAGCATGGACAGATTTAGGCGTTACCAACGTAGAACAGTTCTTCGGACACCGCCAACAAGATGACATTTTTAGTTCGTTTGAAAAAGGCGAGATCACATCAGATGAATTCAGAAACAAGGTTAGGCTCAAAGCCAACAAGCCAGAACTTACCGATAAGCAGATAGATGATGCTTTCAATACCATGTTATTAGGCGTAGCCGAAGGTAACCATGAGCTATTATTAAAGGTTAAAGCCAAATATCGCACCTTTTTGCTCAGTAATATCAATGCTATCCACTACGATTATATTATAGATCATTTAAAATCAAAATACAATTTTGACGGTAACGATCACTTATTCGAAAAGGTATATTACTCTCACCTGATGGGTAAACGTAAACCCAACGCGGATATTTTTGAGCAGGTTTTAAAGGAGCAAAACCTCAACCCTGCCGAAACTTTGTTTATTGATGATAGCCCGCAGCATTTAGCCACAGCCGAAAAATTAGGTTTGCAAGTTTACCTAATGAAAGCGCCGGATACCATCCAGGCATTTTTTGAGCGCGAAAAGCTGATCTAAAGCTTCTTTTTAATTTTGATCCAAATATTTTTTAACTTCTTAAAATAACGGTCAACCTCTCCTATTGGTTTGGCATTACGCCACTCAGTCAATTTTAGGTACTGATAAAAAAGCTCCTTGTATTTAGGATTATATTCGTAGGTAGTATAAAACGGCTTACGCGATATAAAGTGAACCAAAAAAGGTTCCTTCAGATCGCCGGAAGCAAAGTAATTCCAACGGGTATCCAACTCCAGCCATTTATTAGCCATAACCACGTTAAAGCCATATTGATCGGGATAGTTGGCAAATTTGATGTTATCGTTAATACAATCAATTACCTTTTGATCCAGGCTTTGTTCGGCCCATTTTTGAGTGTTTATCAATAGCAAACCTGTGTTAAAGTATTTGGTATCGGGAGCAAAGCCTAATTCCTTGTAATTCATAATACCGCCCCAGGAGTTATCAAAGGTTAACAGGCGGGGATCTTGTACTGCTCCAATAATGTTATCGCCTAATTCCTGGTTATATAGTTTGCTTACATCCTCCAGAACGATCATGTCAACATCTAAAAACAGTGCCTTTTGGGTATCTTCTGGTACAATATATTGGATAAACAGGCGCAGGTAAATAGTTACCGGGTACGATGTACGATCAAGCGGAAGCTTTACCCCTTTCGGGATGGTATCTTCCATTTTGATCCAGTTGATGGTAAACATATTGGCATCAACCGAAGCATGGATCTTTTTCTGACTGCTTTTTTTAACCCCGTCAGCAATTACATACACGTTGATGTGTTCGCCGCTTTTGTGGTTCATCTCAATAGACTTGAGCAGCGCTGCAAGCATAATTACATAATGTTCGTCGGTAACAACAACTATCGGGATGGCATTTTTTGGCATTGTAATAAGTTATACGGTAATTAGTAATGTTAGTTACAGTCGCTAAAAATGCAAATTAAAATGATAAAACAGTAACCAAATTGAAACATTCGGATAAAGCCTTATATTTCGGTTAATGTTAAGACCTTTTACCCAACCCGATTTCGCACAACTAAACACCTGGGTAAGCAGCGAAGAGTTGCTTATCCAATTCTCGGCAACGGCATTCCCCTATCCTTTAAACTACGCTGATATCGAAGCTTACATGCTCGCCAATCCCGACAGGCAATTTTATATGGTTAGCGATGAGCAATTGGGCGATTATGGCTTTGGTGAAATTATTCCGCAGAAAAACAATGTACCCCGCTTATCCCGCCTATTAATCGGCGATCCATCACTTCGTGGAAAAGGCTTTGGAAAAAAAATGATCTTACTTTTGTTGGATGAATGCCGCAACACACATTCATCTACCGGCGCGGAGTTGTACGTACTGACTGATAATCAACATGCTATAAAATATTATAAAAGTGTGGGTTTTAATTTTATTGGAGATGATATTGAAATAAATTTAAAAGGTAACATCAAAACCATGAAAAAGATGAGACTCAATTTTTAGCCTTCACTGCTGTTCTTTATTCTTTTTTTATTTTTATGAGTTATTTTAAACACAAGGCCATTTTTTATGTTGTACTTATAATCGAACAGAATATTCATCATTAAAAAGATACGATCATGAACAATCAAACAAAGTTAGTAGTAGGTGTACTTGCAGGTGCTGCGGCAATTGCAGCTGTTGGTTTACTATTTTCTACAGATAAGGGTAGCGAATTACGCGAAGAAGTTACCGATTATTTAGCCGATCTGGTTAAAACCGTAAAAAAGAAAGCAGAACAAACTGCAGATAGTTTAGCTGATTTAAAAGCGAGCGCCATAAAGTCGGCAAAATCATCAGTTAACGGTAAGGTTAATGATGTTGCCGAAGTTGTAGGTAATTAAGTATTAAAAAAAGCTATTTAAAGGGTTTCCACAATTTGGGAGCCCTTTTTTATACAATACGATTAATTTTATATGGCCCTGATTGAACCTGTTAAACAAAAAATAGAGCAGCCCGGTACAACCAAAACACGTTCGGCAAATTTACGAATTTGGCATTGGCTAAATGTAATTGCTATTAGTGGCTCATTAATAACAGTGCTTATTAATTCTACCCTATTAAAATCACGGCAACAGGCACCACTGGTACAATCCGAGCTTGCTAAAAATGGCGCGGGTGTAACTTTAGATCAGGCTCGCGCTGCTGTTCATGTGTTGAGCGATAAGGTTTGGGATATTCATGTGTATTTTGGTTACGCTCTGGTAGCATTATTACTTTTCAGGTTATTAGCTGAGTTTTTTGAACTGGCAGACCAAAAATTTATTATCACATTAAAAAAGGCCTGGCAACAATTTAACAACACAAAAAAGGCCCGCGAAAAAACAAGGCACGAGTTGTTTGTAAAATCAATTTATGTAGTGTTTTACCTATTACTTTTAACAATGGTGCTAACAGGGCTTTGTTTAGCGTTTGAAAAGGAGCTTCCATTTTCGTCATCCATGCAACATACTATTAAAGAAGTTCATGGTTTTTGCATGTATCCTATATTGCTTTTTATTGTTATTCACATAGCAGGCGTTATATTAGCCGAGCGTAAAGATGGTAAAGGAATAGTTTCGGATATGATAAATGGGGGCTAAAAACAATATCATCACATTTCATGTTCAACACTTATGGGATACGGTTTACTTACTATTTTAGCGGTTTTGGTTTTAATTGTTGGCATTTTTTATAAAGTGAGGGGCAATTGATATGCAAATAAGTCAAAAAGCCACTGCTACTAAAGCTGCTATAAAGCAATACCCGTTTTACTTAAAAACTACAGTTATTTTATTGGGGTTGGTTTTGCTAACCTATATATTATATACACTGCAAGGTATCTTTGTTCCTTTTTCATTTGCATTGATCATAGCCATTCTGCTTAATCCCGTTTGTAATTTATTGCAACGGATAAAAATACCAAGGTCTTACGCTATACTCATAGCCATACTAATTGCATATATTATAGTTGGAGGCATTGTGTTCTTTCTATCTGCCCAGATGATGCACTTTGGCGATTCATTTCCGGCACTCAAAGTTAAATTTGCCCATATCTTTCACGATCTGCAATATTGGCTCCAGGCCCGTTTTAACTTTGGTATCGATAAACAAAACAAATTAATTGACGAGACACTTAATGGCAGCAAGGCTTTATTAGGTGCTACCCTGGGCACAGCGCTTACAACCTTGAGTGTTATCTTTTTGATACCTGTTTATGTGTTTATGCTGCTTTTTTACAAAACCTTGTTACTCAATTTTATATTCGAGGTTTTTGCCGAAGAAAATTCACAATCGGTTAGGGTAATACTTAATCAAACCAAACAGGCCATTCAAAGCTATATGGTGGGTTTATTAATAGAAGCTTTTATTGTAGCCATACTCAACTCTGCCGGCTTACTGATATTGGGCGTAAACTATGCCATACTAATTGGTGTAATGGGTGCCATACTCAACATGCTGCCATACATTGGTGGTATAATAGCTATTGCTATCCCTTTATTAATAGCTACTGTAACTAAAGATGGTTATAGTACACAGTTGGGTATTATCATATCATTTATGGTTGTTCAGTTTATCGATAACCATGTTTTAATTCCATATGTAGTATCATCCAAGGTACAGATCAATGCTTTGATATCCTTGATCGTAGTTTTATTAGGTGGGGCATTATGGGGAGTTTCGGGCATGTTTTTATCTATCCCTTTTGTAGCGATCTTAAAAATAATTTTCGACAGGATTGATGATCTTAAACCATGGGCCAAGCTACTTGGCGATATAGTGCCAACCCGTCACAAAGGTGATATCTGGCGCATCCGCAAAAAGGAAGCTATAACAGAAAAGGTCACATCTTAATAATAAAGCCACAGTAAAACTTAACACTTAGTTAAAAACAATTAACTACTTTAAAAATATCTATTGTGCAAATTGCATTTTACAGCTATTAATTTATATTTGTAATAGGTTTGTTGCATTAACAAACCTACCCTCTTTAATTTTGTAGCTATGGATTATTATGCCTGACCGGAAAAGTATTGCCGTTTTCTAGCAGGTGATTTCTCCCCGCTTCATACAGGTATAGTTATTGCCTGTTATATAACGTTATTCTTTCGTTATGTATAATTCAAAGAGCTTATTTATAGTATATTTTAACTGAATGGAGTGATTTAAGCCCCATTTGCCAAATTTATTGTATAATTGATATTTAAATAGCGTTTAAAGTTGAGCAAAGTTTTACATCTTTTTAGCAACAAATTACCCGGTTTCAAATTAGCTATTCTTATGGCTGTTTTGCTTGGCAGCATTTGCCTTCCGGATAATTTATCGGCCCAACATTTAAGAACCATCACCGGTAAGATAACTGATTCGCAAACAGGTGAGCCCCTGCCCTATGTAACGGTATCGGTAAAATTAACTAATGGTACCCGCAAAGGTGTAGCCACCAATTTTGATGGCATTTATACCTTAGTTATAACAACAGCCATAGCTACCGATAGTATTTACACCAGTTATGTAAGCTATACCCCATCACGTAAGTTTATACCTAAAGTGGGGAGCCACGAAATTAATTTTCAGCTTTCGCTGGATACCAAAATGCTTAAAGCCATAAATATTACGCCTAAAACCTACGTAAACCCGGCCTGGGAAATTATGGCGCAGATGGTTAAGCACAAACCGAATAATGATTTGCAAAAGCTAAAAAGCTATCAATATCAAAGCTATAACCGTATTGAACTTTCGTTAACTAACCTGAGCGAAAAGATGAAGCAACGTAAAGTATTTAAACAAATACTACCGCTGATGGATAGCCTCAAAAAAATTGCCGGCGACGAAGGTACGCCTGTATTGCCCATCTTTGCTTCAGAAACCATATCTGATTATTTTTACCAGAACTCGCCGCAGCGCAAAGCCGAGTTTGTTAAACGCACCAAATCATCAGGTGTTGGTATTGAGGATGAAACTTTGGTGTCCCAATTAATTGGCTCAACCTTTTTACAGTATAACTTTTATAAAAACTACCTGCGTTTAGCCGGTAAAGATTTTATATCGCCATTAAGTGATAGCTGGAAAACCTTTTACAATTACGAACTAGTTGACGAGCACGATAAAATTGCCGGTAAAGAATATTATAAAATAGAGTTTAAGCCCAAACGCGGTCACGATTTGGCATTTAATGGTGTAATGTGGATCACTAAAGATGATTATGCTTTATACCGTGTTGATGCTTCGGTACCACCCGATGCTAACCTTAATTTTTTAAGCAAGGTACGTATCCAGCAAGAAATGGTTCAACCTATGGGTACAACTGCATGGTTACCCAACAAAACACGTATTACGCTCAATATAAATAACCTAACCAAAAACTTATCGGGCTTTATTTGTAAATTCTATCTTTCAAACAGCGATATCGAGATCAACAAAGATTATCCGGAAGATCTCTTTAAAGAACCTGTTGTAATGGCCGACGACGTGGCTAAAAAGGACGACAGATACTGGGCGCTAAACCGTCATGATTCACTTACAGTGGCAGATAAGCGGGTTTATCAAATGATAGATACCGTTAAAAACCTACCCATTGTTAAAACCTACGCCACCTTTGCGGGCATGCTGATCAATGGTTATTATAAGATAGGTAAAGTAAGTTTGGGGCCTTACCCTTACACGGTTAGCCATAATGACCTGGAAGGAACAGTTTTAAGATTAGGAGGCATTACCAATACACGCTTTAGCGATAGCTGGATATTGGGCGGATACGTAGCCTATGCATTTAAGGATGATAAAATAAAATACAGCGGCTCGGCTGATTACATTATATCGCGTAAGCCCTGGACACAAGTCGGCGGTTCTTTTTTGCACGATGTGGGCCAAACTGGTTACCAATATGAAAGCTTCACGCTAAGAGGAAATAATGTTTTTAATGCGTCTATTAATAATGGTTCGATAAGTATACGCGGTCCCTTCTATCAGGATGTAATAAAAGGATACGTACAGCGCGATCTGCAACGCGATATACGGGCAACTCTTACTGCAACGCACAGTACCTTTGATCCATTAACGTTTTTTGAATATCATGATCCCGATGATAAAACCATCTATAATAATTATCAAACATCAGAAATAACCGCAGAGTTGCAATGGAGGCCCGGAACACGCCAACTACAATCAAACAAAATAAACAAGCGTATGATGGTGGGCAATGGTGCCGATAATCCAACCTTTACGCTTAGATATATACATGGTATTAAAGGCTTAGGCGGCGATTTTAATTACGACAAGATTTTTGGTAACATACAACAAAAGGTACACATGGGCATTTTTGGTAAAGGCGAATACTCCATCACAGGAGGATTTATTCCAAGTAATGTACCTTATACTTTGGTAGAAAACCACCGCTTTAACTTTAATACCATGCGTTTTTTAGAGTTTGCGAGTGATAGGTTTGTGTCTCTTACCTACACCCAGCATATGGATGGCTTAATAACCAATAGTATCCCGCTGTTAAAAGCATTAAACGTAAGAACGGTATTAGTGGCCGATATTTTAGAAGGTAGCCTTTCAACTACCAACAATGAAGCTTTTAGGCGAGGCCGCACTATTGTTGACCGCAGCTTGGGTGCCGTACCCTATGTGGAAGTTGGTTATGGGGTAGAAAACATCCTTAAAATTATTCGTGTTGATTTTCTGTACCGCTTAACACATCTTGATCACCTGAATGTTCGTGGTGAATTGCCAAATACATTTGCACCGAGGGTAACCCTGCAATTCAGACTATAGTATTTAAAACTGAATTTGATATACAATGTTATGATAATAGCCGGCCAATAAAACTGACCGGCTATTATTGTTATGAAAACTTATCAAACCAACAAAACACAATCTGCAACCCTCCTGGCTGCAAAGCTCCGGGCAGAACTTCCGTTAGCATTCGATGGTAAGATAAATACACTTGCTCAACTAAACATACTTGAAAAAGAAAACAATATAGAGATTTGGTTACCTGCTCCTTACCAAGATTATTTATATAAGATTGAGATTGATGGCGTTAATGTAAACATAAGCAAATCCGAACATTATACAGACGATGTGAATAGTTTGGCTATGGAGGACGTGCTGATGGATATTATTATAGACTTTATTGGGAAAGAGAATATTGAGGCAATTGCACCATCAGCATAACCAGTCATTAAGTAACCCATAAGCTATGTGCCAATAACTAAAAAAGCTTATCACATAAAAAAGGAGTTTCCAAGCGAAACTCCTTTCTGTTTAAAATAGATAGATGGTATATTTTGTATTAAGCAACTTTATGGCTACGGCCACGGTTACTTAATTGTTGATGTTGAGATTTGAACGATTGCAGATCGCTTTCAATAATTTGTTTTAATTCTTTATCAAAACGAACCATCATTAATTTAGCGCGGTTAAGCATTAATTTTTCGATCACATTTTCTATATTTTCCATGGTGGTATATTTTAGATAGGTATATTTTATATTAAGCTGCTTTACGGCTGCTGTTTCTTTTTCCTAATTGCTGTTTTTGTGATTTAAACGATTGTAAGTCGCTTTCGATAATTTCTTTTAACTCCTTGTCAAAACGAGTCATCATTAAGCGTGTGCGGTTAAGCATTAATTTTTCGATTACGTTGTTCATATTTTCCATGGCTCAGTTGAATTAAGTTGATTAATATGTAGGCCATATTGCCAATATTATGCCACCAGAAACACATCAGCCTAAAAAAAGCCAAAACACAATAAAATGAGGGTTTTGAATAGAATCCGGTTAAAGCGCATTGTAATCACTGTATAATATAAAGGTCACTACACTGTAAAACACGCCTTTTAAAGCACACAGAGGCCTATCGGGATACCTCTATTTTAACCTTTTTGTTCTTAAGCTTTTCGTTTTTTATTTTCTGTACTGCTTGCTCAATACGGTTGCGCTTAACCGCCGCGTACGATTCATGGTCACGCACTTCAATCAAACCTAACTCATCTTTTTGCAGGCCACCTTTTTGCAGCAGCAAGCCTACAATATCAACTTTGTTCACCTTATCCTTTTTACCAGCGGATATGTAGAGCGTTTCCCAATCGGTTGGTTTGGGTGTGATATTCTTTTCGGGAAGTGTTTCTATTTCGGGTTTCTTTGTCAAATAAGGCAAGCTTTCGTCTGGCGATAATATCAGGTAAGCTGTACCTTTGGCGTGCATACGAGCAGTACGACCATTGCGATGTGTAAAGGCTTCTTCGTTGTGGGGTAACTGGTAATGTATCACAGCTTCAATTTCTGGAATATCTAACCCGCGCGAAGCGAGATCAGTAGTAACCAATATACGGTTACTGCCATTGCGGAACTTTAACAGGGCATGCTCCCTATCCTCCTGCTCCATACCACCGTGAAATACGCCATGTGTTAAGCCCATGTAATGGAGTAGTTCGCTTATCCTGTCCACGGCTTCGCGGTGGTTACAGAACACCAATGTGGCCTTACTTCCTATTTTACATATCAATGCGAATAGTATACTCAACTTATCTTCGGCATCGGCCATTACAGCTTTGATTTTTAAATCGGGTTTTATCACCGCGTCTTTCAAAAAATCAATTTCTACCGGGTTCTTAACTCCCGTAAAAGATGGAATATCATCCATTTTGGTAGCCGATGTCAGGATACGTTTATTTAATCCCGGAAGGCTACGGATAATGTAAGCCATATCTTCCTGAAACCCGAATTCCAGAGCTTTATCAAATTCATCTAAAACTAAAGTTTGCACGGTTAATGCATCAAAGCTTTCGTGGCGAACGTGGTAGGCTATACGCCCCGGTGTACCAACTAATACGGCTGGCGGTTGTGATAGGCTGTTCTTTTCTATCCGCGTTGGGTGGCCACCATAGCAGCAACTTATTTTGAAACCCGTAGCCATGCCTCTAAAAACCTTCTCTATCTGCAATGCCAATTCCCGCGAAGGAACTAAAACTAAAGCCTGTACCCCTGCCCTGTCTTTATCAAGCAAATTTAACACCGGTAGCAAAAAACCTAATGTTTTACCAGAGCCTGTTGGAGCCAATACAACCATATCGCTTTGCTTAGGTACGTTAAGCGCGGCATTTTGCATTTGATTAAGGGCGGTTATGTTTAGGTTTTCGAGGGCTTTTTTGATCATGATGCCGCAAAGGTACGGTTTAGTCTTGAGTCCATAGTCGATAGTCCACATGCACTATGGTAAGATAATCTATAGAGTATGGACTATCGACTATGGACTTACCACCTCAAAACCTTACCTTTGCGGCAAATGTGGTCAGATAAATTAAAGTTAAATAAGCAGTTGGTGCGTTCGCTAACGGATGCGGGATACTTAACGCCTAAAGAGATGCAGTCGCGGGCGTTGTCGCGAATTGTTGGCGGGCAGGATATGATTGGTGTTGGCCCCGAAGGCTGTGGAAAAACAACCACCTATATATTGGGTGTTTTAGCAAGGCTTAAATATGGTTTTGAAGAAGCGCCCAGAGCTTTGATCTTAGTTCCCGACAAGGAACGTGTGATTGCTGTAGCCGAGCAGTTTGAGTTGCTTAATAAAAATAAAAGCATCCGTGTGGTGAGTTTATACGCTACTCCGGGCATTGAAGCACAAATGGATGCTTTGGCAGATGGTGCAGATATTGTGGTTGCTACGCCCGATCGTGCCCGTGCCATTTATTTAAAGTTGGGCTTAAACCTGAACAAGATTATCATGTTTGTGGTTGACGATGCCGAAGCCATTGTGAAACAAGGTTTGCAACTCCCTGTTAACGAACTGGCTAACAGCATTACCAAATGCCAGCATTTAATATTCACCGAAGTTTTGCATGGCAAACTGGAGCACATGATAGCGCCGTTTATGAACGTGCCAGCCATTATTGAGGTTGAAGAATTGGGTGAAGCTAAAGCCGAAATACTGGATCAGGTGCTGTACCATGTTCCAAATTTTCGCACCAAACTCAATTTATTAAACTTGCTAATGCAGGATACCGAGGTGTTTACCCAGGCGGTTGTGTTTGTAAATACCCGTTTAACTGCGGAGAAGGTATTGAACAGTTTTACCCACATCCTGAAAAAGGAAGCGGCGATACTGAACCCTTTGTTTTTTGAGACAGCAGGTTTTGAGCGCATTGAAGAATTTAGGCAACAAACCGAAAAACGCATATTAATTGTAGCTAACGAATTGCAGGGTTTTGTTGATGTGGAAGATATTCCATTCATTATTCACCTGGAATTGCCCATTGAAAAGGAAACCTTTATAGACCGTATTGTGAAGCGTTATGATGAGCAGGAAACCTTTGCCATCACCTTCGCCACGGATATTGAATTGGGCACGGTTAAAAAGATAGAGCATGCCATTGGCCATAAAATTGAGATTGATGAACTACCCGAAGGTTTGGTTATAGCCAAAGAAGAAAGCAAAACCGAGGTTAAGAAAAAGATTTCACCCAAAGCGGACACGGAAGTTCGGGGCGAAGCTTTCCACGAGAAAAAGGACAGCAACAAAAAGGATTACAATTTTAGCGCTGGGACAAAGGCTAAGATGAATAAAAAGAAGAAACACGGATAGTGAGCCACAAGCAAAAAGCGTAAAGCTGAAAGTTTTTTACCCAATAACCCAATAACTACTACCCATGATAGAACCTTTTGATATAGAGATAGGCGAAGTTGTTTACGCTGTATTTCCGGAAGAGGATGAGATGTACACCATTTTTAAGGATGGTGTAGAATACGTTAAAATACAGAAGGATACCGAAGGCATCTGGTTAAAACTTGACCCCGAAACCGAAATGCCTATGTTTGGCAATGACGAGGAGATCAACAACATTGGTAAAGCTATTGTACTTTACCAAGAGAATGGTGGCGCGAACGACGAGGAAGAGGACGAAGAAGAATTCGGGTAAATGAAATTTGAAACGCTTTACAACGAGTCCCTTGCCTTTTGGCCGGATGATATTGAAATTTTCGACGGCGAAAGATTGGATGATGGCGGGATCCTGTTCCTGCGTTTATCCTTGATCTATGATCGTATTGATGCCGAGATCAAGCCATTGGGCGAATGGTATGAATTGATGACTTGGGTAATATTCAAAAACCTGCATGTTATAGCTAAAAAGAAGTTTTCTCCCCGTGCATTAACATTCAGCAAAACAGAGCTTGATCCGGAATGTATCAAAACTGACTTAATCGGAAACCTAAAAGCCGATGGCTATGAAAGTATGTTGACGGAATTTGAAAGCAAAAACCGTTAATAAAATTTTGCATTGCCTGTTTAAGCTTTATACTTAAAAATCAATCAATACATCTAAAAAAATTGACCATTTGACCCAGTGTACTGTTCGGTTTATTCCTATCAGCTAAGGCTTCTATCCTGCAAAAGAAAAGCCTGCAATAATTTTATTTTCAGGCTTTTCTTTTGTTTTAACTGAATTCAGTGGAGCCGGATGGATTTGCTTTACCTTCATACCGTGCTGATATTCAATATTTTATAAGGGATAAATTTTTTACTCACCGAAACACTCACCACTTTTCGAGTACAGATTAATTGCAAAGTCCACAGGATAGAAAACCCATTTGTGGAAGGCAGGAACGTTGATATTGATATAATATATTGATTTTCAATACATTATTCTATAATTCAATTGTATAGAATTAAAATCCATTTAAAGCACCAAGTGTAAGTTGTTCTCATTCAATTTATTACTCAATTACCTAAGTCTCCTAACGGGGTGTAAGTCATCGACACCCGTAATGAAAATGAATTTGGCTGAAACTATGGCAGGTTAATTTCCGTGGCAACTAAAGCCATCAAGATACGGATCTGAAGATAAATGCTATCTATTGGTTTCATTTTGGCATACTTAATTATCGCTAAAACATTAAAGTGCAAATATAACATCGAAACTGGTCAATATTAACCAAATTTTAGAAATTATACGCTGTAGTTTTGTTTAACCAATTAGAGATTAACGACGAATCCAATTCAGTTATTCAATTTTTACGACCTTTTCATGTCTGTCAATTCTAAATAAGAACAATGGTAAAAAAGCAAAACCTTTGAGGCATTTGCGCTACAAGTGATAAAACAACAAATAAATGATACACAAAATTGAGATCAATGATAAACGTTTCGAGCTACAAACAGGCGCAGGCAGCGATGCCATACACAAGGACCCTCAATACTCTTACGCAGTTACAAAACTAAGCGACCAAGATGGGAACACAGGCACCGGCCTGGCTTTTACTTTAGGCGAGGGCAATGATCTGGTGTGCACAGCGGCTTCATTTTATGCCGAAAAAATTAAAGGCATCGACGTTGAAGATCTGATGAGTGATTTTGGAAAAACTTTTAGAGATCTATCGAATGAGCAACAATTTCGTTGGTTGGGACCTCATAAAGGAGTGGTACATTTAGGCCTGGCTTCGGTAACCAACGCCTGTTTTGATCTGTGGGCGAAAAAACGGGGCATACCGCTTTGGAAGCTTTTAATAGATCTGACTCCCGAACAACTCGTAAACACGTTAGACCTCTCCTATTTAGAAGATGTGTTAACTAAAGAAGAAGCTATAGATATGCTGAAAGGCAAATTTGATTCAAAAAAAGAAAGAGAAAGTATCTTAGCGACCGGCTATAACGGATACGACACTTCGGTGGGCTGGTTTAACTACGATGACGAAAAAGTGCGTGAGAACTGTAAAAAAGCAATGGATAATGGCTTTACTGCAATGAAACTGAAAGTAGGTTCCGCAGACCCGTTAAGAGATATACGGCGAGCCAATATTGTGAGGGAAACTGCCGGAGATAACGTTAAAGTAATGCTCGACGCCAACCAACAGTGGACCTTGCCACAAGCCATTTCCGTTTGCCACGAGCTTAAAAAAATGAACCCTTATTGGGTAGAAGAACCCACCCACCCTGACGATATTTTGGCCCACCAAACCCTTGCTAAAGAAATTGCCCCTGTAAAACTTGCGCTCGGAGAACATGTACCCAACCGCATCATCTTTAAAAATTACCTGCAAACAGGTTGCACCAGTTTTGCACAGGTTGACGCGGTACGGGTAGGTGGTGTAAGCGAGTTTATCACTATTAGCCTGATGGCGAAAAAATTTGGTGTACCCGTAGTGCCACATGTGGGTGATATGGGGCAACTACATCAACATCTGGTATTGTTTAATCATATATCCATTGGGCACGAAGCCTTATTTTTAGAGCATATTCCCCATTTAAAACACTATTTTGTAAACCCGATCACAATTAAAAATGGTGTTTATATCACCCCACAAGAACCAGGCAGTAGTTGTGATCTAAAATAACCACCTTTAATACCGAGAATATCAGCCAACAAGCCAAACTATAAATCAAATAAAATGATCAGTACAGTAGATATCATTATTACCATTGCCTATATCCTGTTTATAGTAACCATTGGTTTATGGGCGGGTACCAGGAGAAAAAAGAAGGGAGAAACATCATCTAACGATTATTTTTTGGCTGGCAAAACACTAAAATGGCCCATGATAGGTCTGGCGCTTTTTGCTACTAATATTTCCTGTTTGCATTTGGTAAGCCTGGCACAAAGCGGATTCGATAGCGGACTGCTAAATGGAAATTTTGAGTGGATGGCTGCATTTACGTTGATTCTCTTAGCCTTATTCTTTATTCCCTTTTACATTCGATCAGGCATCACCACCCTACCCGACTTTTTAGAGAAAAGATATAACAAAGCCTGTAGAGACTGGCTTGCTTTGATCTCAATTATTTCCGCAGTGATCATCCATATCGCATTTTCTTTTCTGGCTGGCGGCATCGTGCTCGAAACCTTGTTTGGTATTAACATGTACACAAGCATTATCGCAATAGCGTTGGTAACTGGTTTATATACCATTATTGGCGGTTTGAGGGCCGTGGTAGTTACCGAAACCATACAAAGTGTGGTTTTAATTTCCGGAGCTATTATTATTACCATTTTTTCGTGGAACAAGTTGGGAGGATGGGAGCACCTTACCACCATTTTACAGCAAAACAACGCCATAGATAAACTAAGTATGGTAAGGCCTGTAGGCGATGCCAGTGGCATGAGTTGGGTAGCTGTATTTTTAGGTTATCCGATCTTGGGAATATGGTATTGGTGTGCCGATCAAACCATTGTACAACGGGCCTTGGGTGCAAAAGACGAGGATCAGGCAAAAGCCGGAGCTTTGTTTTGCGGATTTATTAAAATTTTACCCGTTTTTATTTTTGTGCTACCTGGCCTGTTCGCCTATGCATTATACAAAAGTGGCGCTATGGATCTAAGCAGTCTTCAAACTGTTGTTGATGGGAAGGCTGTTTTAAACACCAAAGGCATTTATACCTTAATGATTACCCAATTATTACCATCGGGTTTAGTTGGTATTTTAGTGGCCGCTCTCTTATCGGGTTTAATGAGCCAGATTGCTGGCGCCTTAAATTCTATTGCTACGTTAAGCAGTTTTGATCTGTATAAACGCTTTTATCCAGAGGCATCTGATCAAAAAATGGTAAAGGTTGGCCGTTGGTCGGCCGGCATCGCCTTGGTCATTTCTTTGGCTTTACTGCCGTTGTTAAACCAATACGAAAGTTTATTTGCTGGTATTAACGATATTATCGCGCACATTGCACCGCCCATTACCTGTGTGTTTTTGTTAGGCATATTCTGGAAAAAAGCATCGGGCAAAGCCGCTCAATATACATTATGGCTGGGATCTTTAATAGGCGTTGTGGTTTTCACGATCAACAAACTCTACCCAGGCAGCATCATTGGTCATGTCCCCTTTATGATCATGGCTTTTTACCTGTTTTTGATCTGTGTATTCATACAGGTGGTATGCTCTTACATTTATCCGGTAACACATACACAGGAAAGCAATAAATTGTACTGGAACTCTATTTTTGAACCTTTACACGCAAAAGGATGGCCTGGCATTGGCAATTACAAAACATTATCCGCCTTGCTATTGGGTATTATGGTGGTATTGTATTATTTTTTTAAATAAACTTTCCTAACACGGCAATACTATGAATAAAATGATCAGCAAATAAAATCAAGCACCAATTAAATATTATGCGAATAAGTATTTCAAATTTTAAAAAAAGGATATGCACACTAACCATCCTTTTAGCTGTTTTAAGTGTTAATGCACAGGCTAAAAACAGCCAGGCCGCAGTTAAAGATTTTATGGACCTGCGTTTAGGTTTATTTATCCATTGGGGACCAGTAAGCCTGCGTGGCACCGAAATAGGCTGGAGCCGTGGTAATCAAGTAGCTACAGAAGATTATGATAACCTTTACAAAGAGTTTGATCCCGTTTTATTTGACGCCGATGCTATTGTTAAAACAGCAAAAGACGCGGGAATGAAATACCTCACCATTACTGCTCGCCACCATGATGGCTTTTGCCTATGGCCTACCAAATTCAACAACCATAATATCAAAAATTCTCCTTACAAAAAAGATATTGTTGGCGCTTTGAACGAGGCCTGTAAAAAGCAGGGCATCAAATTTTGCATTTATTATTCGGTGCTGGATTGGTGGCATCCAGATTATCCCAACAATGCATCTAACAGAACTGGTATTGACAATCCCAATGCAAATATGGACAAATACATACTGTATATGAAAAACCAGTTAAAAGAATTGATCACCAATTATGATCCATATATGCTTTGGTTTGATGGCCAATGGGAAAAACCCTGGACAAACGAAATGGGGATCGACATGTATAAATACCTCAAGACACTAAAACCAAATGTGATCATTAACAATAGGTTAGGTAAAGAATTTGCATCTACCAAAAACAACAAAATTGACGCCAGTAAAATGGTTGGCGATTTTGACACTCCAGAGCAAGTTGTTGGTCGTTTAAATATGGAAACACCTTGGGAAAGTTGTTTTACGATATGCAATCAATGGTCGTGGAAACCGAATGATAAAATGAAAACGTTAGCCGAATGCCTTTCGATACTCTGTAAAACTGTAGGCAGTAATGGCAACCTATTGCTAAACGTTGGCCCCATGCCAGATGGAAGAATAGAAGCCCGGCAAATATCCCGTTTAAAAGAAATTGGCGACTGGGTGAAAACCAACGGTGAAGCTATTTACGGTACATTAGGAGGACCTTACCAACCAAACACCAAGTTTTCGACCACCAGAAAAGGAAATAAAATATATCTGTGTGTACTTGGATCAGAGACAGCAACTATCCAATTAAAAAATATCCCCGATAGAAAGCTCGTAAAAGCATATACTATAAATGGCAATAAAGTAACTATAGAAAATGGGCAAAACACCTTTAATCTAACCACAACGCAAAGTAAAATACCATACATAATTATACTTGAATTTAATGCAAGTGTAGAAAATGTGGCTGTGATTGATCAAGAGTAAAAAAATAATTATAATGATGAAAAAACTTAAAGTACTATTTACAATTGTTGTAACAGCACTTCTATTTACTGCCTGTGTACAACCAAATACTGAAGAAAACGCAACCACTGGCACAAAAAATATCCAAACAGTTGTAAAACGCTTTGGATCGGTCACTGGTCTTAAACCCGAAAAAATGGATTATTACAAAAAGCTGCACGCTGCTGTGTGGCCCAAAGTACTGCAACAAATAAACCGATGTAACATCCGCAATTATTCTATTTATTTAAAAGAAATTGAAGGCAAACAATACCTGTTCAGTTATTTCGAATACGTTGGTAAAGATTTTGAAGCAGATATGAAAAAGATGGCCGCAGATACCACTACCCAACGTTGGTGGAAAGAGACAGCTCCAGCCCAAATCCCCTTACCCGATGCCGCTGCCAAAGGCGAAACCTGGAGCGCGATGGAGGAGGTATTTCATCAAAATTAATTAACAGGTAAATCAAAACTAGCATGAAACCTCAGCTAATAAAAGTTTCAAACGATCCTACGCACTCTTTTAGTGTAAGAAGAGACCTAGTTCCTTATATGAACAATAAAACGCACTACCATTCCGAAGTTGAGCTTGTTTATTTAAAAAGTGGCGTTGGAACCCAAATTGTAGGTGACAATATTAGAGGGGTGGTTCAAAAGGCTTTATATTGGAATACAGTACGGGTTACAAACCAGCGAACAGCGAAGTAGATGTATCAATTAATTATGCGGACTATTATTATATAGAAGCTTTAACAAGAAGTAATCGCAAATAAATTAAGATAATACCTGATGGTGAAACCATCCTCCACTAAAAATAAACATTAATTAAATGAAATTTAAAAAGTTATTTTTTGTAATCGCACTAAGTTGCCTTTGCAACTTAAGTAATGCGCAAAAATCTACCCAAGACCAAAAAATGAAGTGGTGGCAAGATGGGAAATTCGGCATGTTCCTTCATTGGGGCTTGTACTCACAAGCCGCAGGCGATTGGAAAGGAAAGCCGTATAAGGGCAATGAGCATTTCATGATCTATGAAAAACTTCACTTGAAAGAGTATGCAACCCTTGCGAACGATTTTAATCCCACCCTATTTAATGCAGATCAATGGGTGAAAACAGCAAAGGATGCAGGGATGAAATATATTGTACTTACAACCAAGCACCACGAAGGCTTTGCCATGTACAATTCTCCGAGCAGCGAGTATAACATCGTAAAGAAAACACCTTTTAAACGTGACCCTGTAAAAGAGCTGGCAGCTGCCTGTAAGAAAAATGGAATGAAATTTTGCTTTTATTATTCACTGGGCAGGGATTGGGAGGATCCGGATGTTGCAACCAATTGGCCCACCAAAGGAGGTCGCAGCAACCTTACAGACTATCCTAATGAAGACACCAAGGATTTTTCGAAGTATTTCGAACGTAAGGTAAAACCACAGATCTCTCAGAGCAGGTAATTTCTTCAAGTTTGGTAGATTAAATTCCGCGTATGATAGCAGCGCTGCTGTACAGGCATTTTATAAACCTTTGCAAGACAGAAAACTTGTATCTACCGGCAGGGTACTCCGCTCTGAGCACGGCATGGAAATGCTCGACTATATTTTTGCTTATCGCAAATTTAGCGCAGTGAAAAACACACAAGATCTGTTGAACGCATCATTTTCCGAGAACACTTCATCTATCTATAACGATACCGTTAAAGTAGCCTACCTTACTTATAACATGGCCAGAATAAGGAAGTATGAAGATTTTGTGAACTATGTGCAGCCTTATAAAGGCTTATTTGTTTCTGATGAGCAGAAGGCCGCATATAACAAGGTATATGAAGCATTAGGGCCTTTTGCCAAAGGTAAGGCCGGTTATAATTTTGAGTTGAAAGACGTGAATGATAAAACCTGCACATTGGCAGGCTTTAAAGGTAAAGTGGTGGTAATAGATGTATGGGCAATGTGGTGTGCACCCTGCCTGGCCGAAAAACCTAATTTCTCGAAAATAGAGGAGCAATATAAAGATAGGAACGATATTACTTTTATCGGGATATCGGTAGATGGCTTGAATGCAATAAAGCCTTGGAAGTATTTTGTAAAAAAGAAAGGCTGGACCAATACTGAACTCTTGTCAAACTTCACCGAGTCCCTTTTTAAGTACTACGGTATCGAAGGTATCCCACGTTTCCTGATCTTTGACCGGGAAGGTAAAGTAGTAACCGTGGATGCCCCTCGCCCATCAAGCCCAATATTTAAAGCATTAATAGACGAAGCATTGGCTGCGAAAAATTAAAATGTCAGATCAAAATTATACTTACATGAAAAATTTAATAAAAAGGTTTCTTCCTGCTATTATTTGCCTGGTAGCAACGGTAAGTGCATTCGCACAGTCTGAACAAACAACCATAAAAGGAACGTTTACAAAAAAATGCAATGCCGAAATTTTGTTGACCTGCAAAATTGATGGCAAGTCATTAAGAGTAGCAGGATACGCTATGGACACAACAAGCACTAAATTTTGCTTTGGTGTTCCATTTCGCGCAAACGCAAGTTACCAAATACAAATAGTGTTAATGAAAAAAGGACACCTTAGACCAGAGCCTGGTGTTAAGGCAAGCTTTCCGTTAACGTTGGGGGCAAATTCAAATTTAACTTTAACTGTTGATCCACTGCAATTAAACGAAGCGAAGCAAACCGGTTTGATGGTTGTGCAACAGCAGCAAAAATTTCAAACCGCTTCCGTTTCAGGCTCAATTACCAACTTGAATTTCGGGATAGAGGTTAATTTAGAAAAAGTTGTTGAAGGTAATAGACAAAGAATACAAAGTTACTTCATTGAAAAGGGAGCTTCATCCTATAACTTTTTGGTACCCATGGAAACTGAAGGGATTTATTATCTTTCAGTTGGAGTTAGGGGAAGACGTTTATACATCAAACCAAATGACAAGTTGGAATTGACAATTGATCTTAAAATGCGGGATCAGGTCCAATGGACCAGATCGACCCCCGAAAATGAATTGTTTTACCAATGGCAACAGTTGATTAATACAGTTCAGACCATGTCATTTTCAATAAAGCCCGATGAACCTTTATTTACAGTTGCCTACCAGGCTTTACAGCAAAAGATCCCCACTTTTTTACTGCAGGCAAAAACAGCAAATACTAAATTTAACGCAATTTTTAAGACGGCTGTTAGGCTTGACAATAATTTAATGGCCTTAACTATGCTGATCAACGCTCAAACACGGAGCGCGCGCTCAATAGGGCTAAGATACTTTTTAGATGTACCGGCTTACTACAAACAGTTCATTCCTGAAAACAAAGTAAATACAGCCAATGTGTTACAATTAGACGGAGGTAGTCAATACATTAACCTGTATGCAAAGCTTGCTTTAACCGGGCTTGAAAGCGACGCGGAGAAAATGAAACTAATGATGGGCGCAATAGCAAACGATACCTTGAAGGCCCGTTTGTTAAAGTCGCAATTAGAAACAGTAGAAGGAGTAATTGAAGTAATTAATTACAGTGAGTTTTGTGATGTGTACCTTCCCTTTAAAAAATATGCTACAACCGCATCAGCAAAAGAGAGATACAATGCTATGCAGAATAAATTTGCTGCCGATACCGCCTTTATCGGTAAATCATCGTATAATTTCATTTTGCCTGACGTAAATGGTAACATGGTATCGATGAAGGATTTTAAAGGCAAAGTGATCTTTATTGATACCTGGGCTACCTGGTGCGGTCCATGTAAAGCGCAAATTCCCTTTTTGCTCGAAATAGAAAAAGCGTATAAAGGAAACGATAATATAGTTTTTATTGGCCTTTCTATTGATAAGGAAACCGACAGGCAGAAATGGCTGGATATGTTAAAGGAAAAGGGACTTGAAGGCGTTCAACTTTTAGATAATATGGGTAAATCTTTTGCCCGCAAGTACAACATAACAGCTATCCCCCGCTTTTTAATGATCGATAAAAAAGGTAATTGGGTTGAAGTTAACTGTGCTTTACCCGATGCCCGCAACAATAAATTGAAGAATTACATTGACCGGGTTCTTGCCGCTCAATAAAAATAACCTACATATTACGCACAGCCTGCCGCTTAAAATAGCAGGTTGCGCGTTTAAGTAAACTTGCTTCATGGTTTTTTCTCAAATTTCTCATAAAGAGGGAACGGCAAATGAAGTTTTCTCTCTCCGTTATTAACGCTAATGTAAGTACTGTAATAGTTGTATTGCAGCACCCTGAACATAAACACCCTCATTGAAGTCGAATTGACACTGCTGTTATAACTACTTTCTTTTCAAAAATAACCCCCGAAACCCCCTTTTCGGGGATGCTGCCATTTTGTTCGTAGCGTTTATTTATTTTATCTTTACTTTATCTTTAAAAAGCCTTGTTCCTGAAAACGGGAATGAAAAGGCCGATCTTAATTTTTTTAAACCCCTTGTCTGTGAATGTCTCAATGCTTAGCGTTTTTTTTGCCTATATAAGACCGATAGCAGCATTGCATGTTAAAAAAAGGGGTATGATAATTTTGTATCTCCTGTGTATGGCGATTAATGCCAATGGACAAACAACCCAGATAGATAGTTTAAAAGGCCGTTTAAAACTTGCCGGCAACGATAACCAAAAACTTAAAGTAACGCTCGAGCTTTCTGCATTGGTCGCTAATTCCGATCCAATATCGGGATGGAAGTATGCCGAGGATGCGATGCAACTGGCTAATAAAATTCAATCAGATACGTTGTTGATCAAGGCAAAAAGCAGCCTTGCTACCGCTTATCTACAGATCGGAAATTATCCACGCGCCTTGCAACTTTATCAGGAAATTTTAAAAAGCAAAGCCGCCAACCCTAATGACATTTTATCAACCAATATGAATATTGGTATTATCTATTATTACGAAAGCAATTTCGCGACGGCGATATCATATTATGATAAAGCACTTTATTTGGTTGATAAAAGAAAGTTAGAAAAGGACAAAAAAAAAACCAACCTCGAAGGGAAATTATATAATAACCTTGGCATTATCTATGAGGTGTTGAAGAAGTTTGACAAGGCCGATCTGTTTTACAGTAAGGCACTGGATATGAGCAAACAGAGCAACGATCAGAATTCGACTGCACATGTTTTAATTAATTGGGGGCGATTATATTCTGCTCAAGGTAAAAGCGATCTGACACTCAGGTTTTATCTGCAAGCTTTAAATATTCGAAAAAAGACCAATAATAACTTAGGGCTCACTCAATGCTATATTAGCCTGGGGGCGTTTTACTTTGAGCAATTGAAAGATTATCGCACTGCTGAAACTTACCTGAAACAGGCTATCGCCCTGGGGCAGCATAACGGTTCATGGATAAATGTGCATCTTGCTTCAGAGTATCTTTATAAACTGTACAACCAGCAAGCGAAATATAAAGAAGCATTTGATGCGCTAAAACTTAGCAAACAAGTGAGCGATTCTTTATTCAATGCGCAGAAGACCAATAAAATAACTGAATTAGAAACGCAGTTTCAAATAGATCTTAAACAAAAAGAATTAGAGGCTAAAGAAAGAGAAAGAGATCTTTATTATGTACTTGTGGCAATTGGTTTGGGTTTCTCGTTGGTGCTCGTAAGTCTTCTTTTCTATTTGCAGCGCAATAAAGTAAAAAATTCACTGCTGGAGCAAGCCCATTTAAGGATGGAAAAGAGTAATCTTGAAAAGGACATAGAATTAAAAAACAAAGAGCTAACTACCAATATCTTGTACCTGATGCAAAAGAATGAGCTTATTGAAGATATTTGTGAAAAACTGGTTGAGATTAAAGGAGATGTGGGAGAAGATTCTAAGCAGGCCGTGCAAAAAGTCATTATACATCTTCAATCCAACCTAAGTCCCGAACTTTTACAGGAATTTGAGGTTAGGTTTAAACAAGTGCATGAAGCCTTTTTTGATGCTTTAAAAAAACAGTTCCCAAGCATTAGTCCGGGAGAGCGACGGTTGTGCGCTTTTTTAAAATTGAATATGACCACAAAAGAGATCGCGACGGTTACGCACCAAAACATTAAATCAATTGAAATTGCCCGTGCCCGTTTACGAAAAAAGTTGAATTTGACGGGTACCGATCAAAACCTGATCAACTTCTTATCTCAGTTGGGTTAGCGGATTACGATCTACCTATTTCTCAAACATTTTTTGCTTTCTCACTGCGCTATGGTAGATCTATATGAGCTGTTTTGTCACACAATTATCTGGCATCTGGCGTAACGAAGAGGTCTATCGGGCTAACCATCGCATACTTTATTAACCAATATATTGGCTCTCTTGCGCCTTCGAGCGCAGGCTAAATTTGGAAAAATGGTCATTTTTCCAAATAAACCACCGTTTGTAGTGGTAAAGTCAAGGTGAAAAAGTCATTTTGTTATGGTTTTGTAGTAATGGATTATTTCATTATCGCGTGTTGGGATACATAAATTTAGGATAAACAAATTCGAAGAATTTAACCTGAAGGCCATGATGTACTCTAACAACAATGATCAGTTACTTAAAAACGGGCAGATCAGATTTTCAACGCCAGTGTTAAACAGCATTGAAAAAGCCCCTGCTAAGGATCCGCTTTATGTTACTCATATCGGATATTTCCCGAACGCGCAACTTCATTACCGCAAATGGGAAAAATGTTGTGATGATTACATATTAATTTATTGCGTTGCCGGTAAAGGAAGTTGCGAAACACAAAACGCCACTTTTACTTTGCAGTGTAACCAATTTATATTATTACCGCCCAAGCAATATTATTCGTATCAACCAAGTATCGAGCACCCATCTACAATATATTGTGTACACTTTAACGGCACCATTATTAATGAATTAAATGCACATTTACAATTAAAAAAGCATGCCACTCCAATTGATCTGCCCTTAAATGATCAAATCGTTGAATCGTGGAAGGAAATTTATTCGGGTTTGTTAGGTGGTTACACAAATGAAAATACGGGATTTGCCAGTCTTTGCCTTTATCGCTTTTTTTCATTTTTCTTATTTCCATATCACCAAGCAAAAGCAATTCCGCCTGTTGAGATAGAAGATGCGGTTGATCAGTCTATCTTATTTATGAAAGCGAATATTCATAAACGGCTTACCGTTGATGAACTTGCCGCCCAATTTAACTATTCCCCATCTCGTTATACAGTTCTTTTCAAACAAAAAACGGGGCTTTCGCCGATGGATTATCTTATCAAAATAAAAATTGACAAAGCTTGTAATTTACTTATGCGTAGCAATTTATTTGTTAAAGAGATTGCCGGAAAAGTTGGCTATGACGATCCTTATTACTTTTCAAGATTATTTAAAAAAGTAATGGGAAAAACACCGCTGGAACATAAATGCGGCGAAAAGATGATTGCATCTGAACTACTTCAGTTTACCACTAATAATTTAGAGTTAAAAAGCGCGTAATTAATATGCCTTAGGCAATATTAAGTGATAGTAACTAAAATAAATTTATGAAAAAGAAATTTTTGATCATCACTATTATCGGCTTGATGAGCCTGTCTTTAAAGGCACAAATACTGACCCCCGTAAAGTGGAGTTACGGTTTCAAAAGCATTTCGAAAGTCGAAGTGGTTGTATTCCTTAAGGCTACAATAGATCAGGGCTGGCATGTTTATTCCCAAACTGTGAAAGACGGCGGCCCTGTTAAAACCAGCTTTACTTTTACGCCAAGTGCAGCTTACACATTGGTGGGAAAAACCATTGAACCACAGCCGATAATCAAATTTGAAAAAGTGTTTGGTATGGATGTAAGGTATTTTGAACGTGAGGTGGTTTTTCAACAAAAAATAAAACTAAAGACTGGCAGGGTCACAGTTAAAGGCCAGCTTGAATATATGACTTGTAATGACAGGAAATGTTTGCCACCTGATGATGTTGAGTTCCATATTGACGTAAAGTAACGGCGCCTACATACAGGTATGGTTTACTGCGAATTAGCAACCATTTATATCCTGTTAGATCCAAATACACGGCAGTAACCCCATGAGATACGGATTGTGACCCTCAAAGTTATCTCCGCTTTCTAAACAGTAGCTTAAACATTTCTAATAAAGTCAATTAAGTGAGAGAAAAAAAATACATGTTATGAAATTTTTGAATGATACGGATCGTGCGGCTTTAACTACATATCTCAATAGTATAGAGGATCGATCAAGGTCATGTATAGGCTATCCAACCAATACGGATTTTGACTTCGAATCCATATTCCCACTTTTTAAACACCCATTAAATAATGTTGGCGACCCGATGGTGGGGTCAACTTATCATCTAACTTCTACCTCGCTGGAGCTGGAAGTTCTTGCCTTTTTTGCCGATCTTTTCGGAGCTAAACACGGTGAATGGTGGGGTTATATTACTAATGGCGGTTCAGAGGGTAATCTTTATGGCTTGTATTTGACCAGGGAGTTGTACCCTAAAGCTATGGTTTATTATTCTGAGGCTACGCATTACAGCGTACAAAAAAATATTCATTTGTTAAATATGCCATCAATTGTTATCCGCTCCCAAGCCAACGGCGAGATCGATTATGAGGACCTGGACCATATGATCCGGATGCATAGGCATTTGCCAGCTATTGTGTTGGCTAATATCGGCACAACGATGACAGAAGCTATAGATGACCTGTCGGGCATAAAGGATACTCTTAAGAAGAATGCCGTAACCAATCATTATATCCATTGTGATGGTGCATTAGCAGGTTCTTATGCTGCTTTTATGGAACCTCGTCCCGCGTTTGATTTTAGCGATGGTGCAGACAGCATTGCCATCAGCGGGCATAAGTTTTTGGGGTCTCCAATGCCATGCGGCATCGTGTTGGTAAAGAAGAGGCATCGTGACCGCATCGCTCGTGCTGTTTCTTATATCGGTTCTATGGATACTACCATATCTGGTTCCCGCAATGGGCATACCCCGGTTTTTTTTATGGTATACGATAAAAAAGCTTGGCCTTAGTGGGTTAAAGCAGCGCTATGTTAACTGTTTGGAGTTAGCTGGGTTACGCTCGAACGTTTAAAAACCATAGGCATACAGGCATGGAAAAACCCCAACGCGATAACCGTGGTTTTGCCCGAACCCTGTGCTGAGATTGTTGAAAAATGGCAATTGGCAACAGAAGAAGGTTTGGCGCATGTTATTTGTATGCCCGGAATTACCAAACGTGAAATTGATTTGTTTTTGGAAGATATGTTGGCCGCTAATCGGGAAAAGCTTCAAAGTATAAAAATATAAGTCTTCAGTCGTTCTTTTAAGTCAGTTAATTAATGAATAGTTCAATCGAGAAAAAAGCACCCACTGAAGCGGGTGCTTTTTTTAAAACTTAAAAATGGTTAAGAACCATCGTGTTAAATAACGACCCTCCTATCCTAATTACTAAAAATCTTATATCTTTAATTTATCAGGTAGGGTTTTTATACCCTCATCCAGCTCATGAGCTGGTATTAAAAGATAGCCAAGTACTCCATCATTGGCCAGACCCGTAGCCACCGACATGCCTAAGAAATGTGAACTACCGGTAATCAGCGCCTCCCCTCTGTAAAAAAAGTATCCCTTATTCACCACTCCCGCGAAAATAGCCCACGCCGGAATAACTCGTCAAGGGTATACAAACGCGCCGTTTTGTCCGCTTTTAGCGATCTGCTGTACACAAGATGTTCATTTATTTAATAGATTGATAATCAAAGTGATAAGTCGTTCTGGTGAGTAAGAAATTTCAAAAGTCAACTCACCGAATCACTCACCTTGCAAATGCGAAAAGATGGGTAAATAGTACCATTTGACTATAAAAGAAATGCCTGCAATCATTTGATTTGCAGGCATTTACTCTGTTTGATACTGAATTCAGTGGTGGCTACTGTACAAATCTCGAACTATTTCCTGTCTGATTTGCGTTTAATCGCCGATTTGGATTTATAAATTTTATTTTCACATTGCGGGTGGAACGGAAATCAATTAGAACAGCTGGAAGGGATTTTAGAAGTTATAAAGGAAATTACTAATACCGAATAATTACAATTTTAAACAACAAAGGCTCCTTAAATTGAAAATTAGGGGACGACTGTATTATTCAATTGTGTAAAACAGTCAATAAGAATATAATCAGGATTAAAAATCAATATTGGTCAAAATGTTTCGGAACAATATAACTTAAGTGGAATCAAGTGGTCAATGGCTCCAAATTGCCAAAATAACATTATTTTATTTTAAAAATGGATAAAAGTGTACCAATGCCGATTAGTGCAACAGCAAAAACGACCAGCCAAAAGATGCGTCTGTCTATCATGAATGGCAACCTTGAACCATGCACATGTAGATCATACAAATCTTCACCTAAGAGAATCCTTTCACCCTTTGCCCCAATGAAATCACCAGATCGCTCATGCACAAGCAGCTGCGGTGATCCCGAAATCCGCCCGGTCTTCTTACTGATCAGTACAGTCTTTAATTTATAAGAATTAATATCGTAGGAAAAACGTGCCGTTACTTCGATATCCGTCATCAGAGTACCTGCTACAGGACTTGCCAAAGAAAACACAAAACTAAAAAACACCTTATCCCTGTTTACCAGATTTTTGATCACGTACTGAACCTTCAAAACCTGTTCTTCAGCAATTTCAATCACCACATTTCTCGCGCCATTAAAATCTTCCCTTAGCTCGAAGTTAACAAATGATTCAGGCGTAGAATCACGAAAAACCCGGAACACAGAACTCTCAATTCTTTCAGCTATCGAAGCAAAAGGCACCGGAATGCCAAGCAGGTTCGACATTTCGTACTTATAATGTGGAAGATTAATTTCCAGGCGCTTTCCAGTGGTAATGGTCCATTCCACGTAAAGATCACCTAATGGGTCTGCATATAAGGAAAGCTTGTTCATCACTCGGATTTAGCTATAACCAAGATAGGATATTTCGCTGAGATCGGCGCAGTGTGGCATATTATCTCAGAAATAAATGCCTCCATTTCCCGCCACCTAATAAATTCCTGTGCTATATGCCTAATTGTTTGCGGATACGGGTAACGGTATGTGCAGAGACCGACAAGGTCTCTGCGAGTTGCTCGTTCCCTAGATATTCATCTTGAAGCAAAAGGCTAATGATCGATCCGCCAAGCCAACCCACCTCGTTTTTATTTTCCATCAGCCGCTTCAGCTTATCTTTGACAGGTGAACCTATCTTTTTATCTGAAATGGCTATCTCTTGTACAACGGGAGCAAGCTTTCGCTGACTATCGTCCAGTTCTGTTTTCAGATTCTTGCTGCTTTTGACTTTATTATAATCTTCGGTCAGCAGTTGCGTAAAGACCTGTGCCGGCAGCGAACGGAAAACGGTATAAGGGGAATCGAATACCTGTTGTTCGGTCACATGATCTTTCAGGCCCCCTTCCTCGATCAGCCAGGGGTAGATCGCAGCGGCCTCGCGGATGGCGTCGAATGCGACACGCAGCATGGGCAGACCTTTGAGTTTACCCGCCTGGTCTAAAGAGATCGTCGTTTTGAAATGCTGATAAGTCAGCATATTAAGCCCCCAGATGTCAGGGGACCCTTCACCGCCTGCCAGGATATTGTATTGCAAATTATCGACGATCGTTTTGAACAACAAGTCATTCTTGGTCTGTTTGCTTTTCAGGTAGATATAGGCACCCAATAGCCCCACCATCGGCGCTTCCCACTTGCCATAAGCGATCTGATGCAACAGGTGATCATTCAGCGTAAAACTGCCATTGAGCAATTTGTTGAGCAGGACATCCGTATAATAATGATATTTATTCTGATGATCGAACCGACGCTGCTTGGAAAGCAACATACGAATGCTGCCGTATAATGGCTTGTCAGCCACCGTCATAAAGAACTGCGTATACCATCGTTTATAAACATAGACCGGTATCGTCCGGGGCTCAACAGGATCATCATATTGCAGGAAATAAAGCCCAGGCCGAAGTTTAGCTGAAAAACCGATATATCCAGAGTTGTGTTCCCAATTCCAATCATGGGTGTTGGTGTCTAACAGGCAGTGATTGGGAAAGCTGACAAAGGGTCTTCCCAGATAATCCAGGAGCGTAAACCGCTCCCAATAGCTTTTACGCTCGTAACGAATCCGGTAGCTTTCTTTGCTGGGGTAACGTAAGAAGATTAAAAGCCCACAGTCGTGACCAAGCTGATCCCAATTTTCAAAGGTATCCAACTCGCTGATCCTCACAGCGGGTTCTGTATAATATTCATGGGACGAGGCAAACCGGACCTCCCCGCCCAGCAGCGCCGAGGAATAGACTTCCGGGGCCACCAGTGTTTTGTTGACCGGCTGTTGACCATTCATAAAACCTACTGAGCAGGCATAGTCACTTTGTAACGCTAAGGGATAATCGGCAATCCTGCCGTTGATCTCCAGGCGAAGGGTATAGAATGCGGCATCAATCTTATAGGTCCAAACCACGCCGCTGTCCGGTAAATTGGGGGTGATGAGCTCGTCGCTGATCTCGGGAATTTTTTCCAGTTGCTGGTTAAATAAAGTAGGCTTTGTCACATAGCTATAAGCCTCAGAAAGGTAGAGCTTCAGCGTGATTTTTGCGTCAGGCGAACTTGTTGTTTCCTTTTGATAGATGGTGACCTGCCGGGGTGCCTGTCGTAGCATGTTCATACATCAAAAATTAAATGTTTGAGTAGTATTCAGGTTATTGATGATTTCCGGACGCTGGCTGAAGCCTACATTTTGCGCTTCTACAGGTACATGGAAAGCCAAATAATTGATCAGATCGACCGCATCGACGCCACCATTTCTGAGGAGAATATCTCCGTTAAGGCCGCGTAGCAGCACGCTTGTAAAGATGCCCCGCGGGTCCTGGTCGAGCTGATCAGCCTCAAAAGCTTCGCTTCTGAATTCAGCCGCAAAGGCGACCATAAAAGCCGGATTATCGTTTGGCCCTATCGGCGTAACCCCCGGACTGGCGCCTGGGGTCAAAAAAAGTTTGGTGGTCCTGCAGCAGTCCATCCACATCACCACTTCTTTGAATAGGCCCTCGTTAATAAACTTGCGCTTATATTCACTGGACGACAAGGTTGCAGCATCCCGCATATATTCGTCCCAATCTGCCATACACATGCCGTTATTCTCGCGGTCGCCCTGGATCCCCATGCCATGCCCAGCGAAATAGAAATAGAACCGGTCTGCATTCCTGTTATCCCGCTCGACTACTGTCCGGACAATATCGCTGATTGCGCGGTCTATTAAATTCTTAATGGGTGTCAACGGATCGGGGCCGCTCTGGATCAGTTTGCAGTTCGCCGCGGGTAGTCCGCCTGGTCCGATGAGCCAGTCATAGACCTTTTGGGAGTCAGGGATCGCCCCAAACAAGGTTTTTAAACCATCCCGTTGCGGAGGAGTATAATGATTGATTCCGATAACGATCGCGTAGCTGCTCATCTTATAATCGTTATTGCTGTAAGATATACTGGATACTCAACAGGGTCTTCGGATCATCATCGAAGCCACCATGGGAAAGAGATCCGGTGGTCATACCATCCGAGGCGCCATCCGGGCTGAGTGAAAAGGCCGTCCTGAACTTCGCGTCTTCGTAAAGGTAGTCATGAACAGGTTGTAATTCGGCGATGGCATAGGGGGATAAATAAGCGATGTCCCGTTGCAGACCGAGGATATAAGCATCATAAGACGCGCCTTCGTCTTCGAGCACGCCGGAAATAAGATAAAGCAAGGAATGCGTGTAGAAATAAGGCACGAGTTTATCATCACATTCCTTATCGTCGTTCATGGTGAAGATACGCAGATCAGCGTAGCGTTCCTGGTGATCCACCATTTCAGACTTGAACAGGTCAACCCTGCACGCGGGTGCCATAAAAATAATATGGTTGTACTTGAATTTCAAAGCAAGGGTATCAGTGGCTTTCAATAAGTTGCAAATAGCGATCGAACCGGCGCTGTGTCCAACCAGGTTGATCTCCGTAGCCGGATTGTCCGCTTTGTATTGCGCGAGCTTGTCCAGGAAATACCTGCCGGCATATTGATCGAGATCCGTTCGCCCGGTATTATCCTTCCACATGTCAATCGATTTGTCTTTCATGCCACCCCATACCCAGGCGCCGAGTTCGGCGATATAAAGTTCGCGAAGGATCTCCTCGACAACGGTCGGGTAAAGGTCATGGTCGCGGTGTTCGATAAAGCGCTTGATAATACGAATAGCAATCTTGACGGCATGGGCTATGAAGCCGGCAAAATCGAGTAATCCACGTGCACCTGTTTGCTGCCCCGTTGCATCCACGGTTACCTTGGTCGTTTGGATCGCCTGTTGAAATTGTTTGTCGGCATTGATATCTGCGCCGATTTGTACCGTCAGTTCGGCTTCCAGAAATGGGCTGTTCGGTGAAAGTACTGTTAACTGGGTAGCGCTCCTGCCACTATTGCCCCTGCTTCGGTTATACTGAGAGAAAGGGTCCTGCCGCCTGAGTTCGAATTCGATCTCTGCGTCGCTAAGACCCGGCGACGCGACGCCCCTTCCGGCAAGGGTATCGAAGCCAAGACGGTCGGTCACTCTTTTGAGGATCACCTTGAGCAGTTTATTGAACAACGTGGTCTCCGATATTTTGGAAAGGTTGTTGCCGATTGTCTCCATCAGACCGGTCTCCCAGACAAAGCATACGGGCGTCGCCCCGGCACCTGCCAATACCGGCGCCATCTTGCGGGCATCTGTCAGCCCACCTGCTTCGCTAACAAGTCCCCCATGAAAATAGACGGCGATCTTACGCACATTGTCCTGACGGAATCTGTCAAATATTCGGTCTATATCTGCGGGAACGGATTGATAGTCTCCAGATTTTCGAAATGTGCCGCCGGGCCCGGCGTTTATGATATAGTCCTGGTCGATAAGCGTTGGCATGATAGTATGGTTTGGTTAGGTCAAGATAGCAACATTTTTCGTTTATTTACAAGCGATTACGAAATAATATGGTTTTTTTTCCAAATAATACACAAGGGATACACACTCTCCTGTTTGCGCTATAGCGGACAGGGAATAGGGCCACCGGGTACCTATCTCCGGCGGTTAACCAGCATAGTCCTTCATCATCCAGCGGGCGGGCACCTTAATAAAGGAATAATACAATACGGGTGTAGCTTTAGTGTGTTGCTGCATTTACTATTTCACCATGTGAATCGGGGCGTTCGCCATGCGATAGAGCTCATTGGTATAATAATATTTTAATATACATGTGAATGTATATTTTTATCAATAAGATCTCAGCCCAACACATCTAATATAAATTATGCAATAAAACGCTTGTTAATAATGCACCTCTATTCGTTCACAGCCATTCTGAAATAATTCTTATAAAAATTTAAATTACAACAAGCTCTTATCTCTTATGTTATCCTTTCATAAATACGCTAACGCAAATGCTGCGGTTATTAAATTGCTCAAACTATTAGGTGTTAACATTAACTCTTCGGATGTTATTAGCGAATTGGAAAAGCATCCCGATTAGCCAAGTTTATTAGCGGTAAGCGATGTCCTTAACTGGTTTAATATTAACAAAGCGGCATACCGGGTTAACGCTGATGAACTAACCGAAATACCTATGCCTCTTATTGCACATACTTATATTAATGACGACTTTTTTACGGTAAATAAATCAATGGTAGCAAATTGATGCTAAGGAATGATAAACGCTGTAATTATTCGCTCGCTCTTGATGAATTTAAACAACCTAAATTATGCACAACCTATTAACCCGACTTTTTGAGCCAAAAAGTAATCCTTTTGAAGCTGCATTATTGACTACCACATTGCTTAATGTTAAAATTTCGGCAACTACCTTAAAAAAAGAAATTGAAGAACATCCCAATTTCCCCAGTTTGCTTAGTATAAGCGACGTATTTAATAATTATGGACTTGAAAACGTTGGCGTTGAATTTGATCTCGACAAATATTCTACATTGCCTTGCCCATTTATCGCTCAGTTAAAAGGCGTTAAAGATAATGAAAGCTTTTTTTCAGTTGTTAAATCATTTAAAGAAAAACAGGTGACATTTTTTGATCCCTTGAAAAGCAAATGGTCTGTTACCGAAAATGAACAATTTTTAAATAGGTGTGCAGGCGTTGTACTTTTAGTAGAAGCTGGCGAGAATACAGGTGAAAAAGACTATGACAAGATCGTTACAGAGGAAAAAAGAAAAAAAAAATTTCTTTATCTTGCTCTTAGCTTTATTCCAGCCCTGACCATACTAACAGGTGTACTTGCATTTGTGGCGACCGGTATAAACGCGTTACTGCCCTTTATATTTGCCTTATTAACCCTTTGCGGCAGTATTGCTACTGTATTATTGTTATGGTATGAAATTGATCAGCATAATCCTGGTCTAAAACAAATTTGCAGTTCGGGGGGTAAAAAAAATTGCAGTGCCATTTTACAATCTAACGCAGCAAAAATAATGGGGATAAGCTGGAGCGTAATAGGCTCCAGTTATTTTACCGGTTTATTGCTACTTCTATTATTCAGTAGCTTAACAAATTCTGCTATTTTATCAATCGCAGCTTGGATAAACGCATCAGCCTCGCTTTATATTGTGTTTTCTGTTTATTACCAATGGCGAGTAGCTAAGCAATGGTGCGTGTTATGTTTATCTGTGCAAGCCATACTGGCTCTACAACTTATAATAGCATTAACTGGCGGATGGCACATTTTACTGCGCTTTTCAGACATTACCCCAGACTTGCTTATAAAAACAATTATGGCCTTTGCCATCCCATTTTTTGCAACAACTTCTTTATTGCCTGCTTTAACGAGGGTAAAAGTGGGAAAACTTATTAACATGCAGTTGCAAAGGCTAAAGCACGACCCTCAGGTATTCGAAGCGTTGTTGTTAAAACAAAAAAGGTTGTCCGTTAGCGCAGAAGGCTTGGGTATCACTATTGGGAATCCGCATAGCAAAAATACTTTAATAAAAGTTTGCGCACCTTATTGCGGGCCTTGTTCTAAAGCACACCCGTTAATCGAGAAGCTAATTGATAATAATCAAGATATTAGGCTGCAAATAATTTTCAACTCTTACGGACAGGGCTATGATACGAATGCCATTGCTGCGAAGCACATGCTGGCAATTTCCGAAAAAGCAGATGAGCATACAATTAAACAGGCATTGGATGATTGGTACCTTCCAAAGAAAAAGGATTATGAAAAATTTGCTGCCAAATACCCCATGAATGGAGCTGTTGACAAACAGTTAGATAAAATAAATGCAATGAGCGAATGGTGTAATAAAATGGACCTCAACTTTACTCCGACATTCTTTTTAAATGGATACCAGTTACCCAATAATTATAGTGTTTCGGATTTAAAATATTTTCTTTCTGTTTAAGAACAAAGAGAGGTAGCCCTAATTGCCACCGGGCTTTAAAATAGGCAGCAATATAATTAACCTTTTAAATTTTATTAAATGTTAAAATTAAGAATGATTTCGATGGGAGCAAACGGAGTGCTTAGCCGCGAACAAATGAAAAACATCACAGGAGGTGATGGAGGGCAAACGGACTTCCTACCTGCTCCATTTAACCCAGGTCCCAACGATGTCGGATGTTTTGGAATACCTTGTAATCCTTACATCAATTGTTGTTCTGATGGAATGCGTTGTGATTCAGCCGGCTATTGCGGGCATCCTTAAATAATAATAGGCTGCCTCAAATGGCAGCCTATTATTATTTTATAATTAACTCCACAAGTTACAGATTATGTTATAATTGTCTCTAATGAGAGTAAACCCATTTAATTTGCGAAACATAAATCTTCGAAATGCAACATGAGTAATCGCAGAAAATTAATATTTCATTCTATAATAATCGCGCTGATCTTTGGATGTCAACCAAAGATGCAGCATGATACTGATATTACACTTTCACCCGAGTCAGGAACATCGTATAAATCCGGCGATTTGTTGCCAACAAAAGTACATTATGAAAGCACGATGCACATCGATTCCATAATTTATTTCGTTGATTCGTTAAAGGTGGGTTCACGTAAGGACTCATCGATATTATTAATTAAAACCGATTCTATGATCTTGGGGAGAAAAACAATCTCTGCTAAAGTTTATCATGGGGGCACGTTACAACAGGAATCTACGAATATCATTCTTTTAGCCGCCAAACCACCTGAACAAATGACCTATAAAATAGAGAAAATTTTTCCTCATGATACATCGGCATTTACCGAAGGGTTATTATATCAAGATGGTTACTTATATGAAAGTACCGGCAATGCAGGACATTCAACACTTAGAAAAGTCGATCTTGTAACTGGTAAAGTTATTAAAATAACAAAGCTGGACACCCAGTATTTTGGCGAAGGAATTTCGATAGTAGGTAACAAAATAATAATGCTCACCTATAAGCAACCAATGAAGGTTTTCATCTTTGATAAAAACACCTTTAATTTATTGTCTACATTTTATAATTATATAGGAGAAGAAGGATGGGGAATGACCTTTGACGGGAATAAACTCTACTTTGATGACCGAACGAATCGCATATGGTTTTTAGATAAGAACAACTATCGTCAAAAGGGGTTTATCGATGTGTGTGACGATAAAGCGCCTATAGATTCCATTAACGAATTGGAATATATAAACGGTAAGTTGTACTCAAATATCTTCGAAAAAGATTATATAATAACAATTGATCCAAAAACCGGTGCTGTGTTGCAAAGGGCGAACATGAGCAAACTTTGGCCATTGACTCAACGGCCCGCCGGTTTTGATAACGGAGAAAACGTTCTCAACGGTATTGCCTGGGATGAAAAAAGAAAAAGACTTTTTGTGACGGGTAAAAAATGGCCCCACCTATATCAAATCAGGTTCGATAATAAGTAAACTTTATAAAGTTTCGTGCAGGGATGTTTTTAGGTGGAAGGTGGAATAAAGAAAATTTATAAAAAACAGTAATTTGAAATTTCCTTACTACAAACAACTCGATAAAATGGATTGCGGCCCAACCTGTTTGCGCATGGTGGCCAAGTATTTCGGGCGCAATTTTAAATCGCAAACCCTACGCAAACTCTGCGAAATTAATCGCGAAGGCGTTTCTTTGCTGGGCATCAGCGATGCTGCCGAAAAAATAGGGTTTCGTTCATTAGGCGTTAAGCTAAGTTCTGCTGAATTAAAAGAAGCAGAACTACCTTGCATAATGCATTGGCGGCAACATCATTTTGTGGTGCTTTATAAAATAAAAAAGGGCAAATACTTTATAGCCGATCCAGCCAAAGGTTTAGTTAGTTTAACCGAACCTGAATTTAACCGCCAATGGTTAAGTGATACAGACAAGGCCGAAGGTATAACTCTACTGTTAAGGCCTTCACCACAGTTTTATGAGCAGGAGGATGAAAAGGGTTCTGAAATTCATTGGTTTTTCCTGCTTAGGTACTTAATAACTTATCGGCAGTTGGTAATACAATTGTTATTTGGTTTGGGTATCGGCAGTGTTTTACAATTAATAGCTCCATTTTTAACGCAGTCAGTAGTTGATATTGGTATCAATACCCGTAACCTCAATTTTGTCTATATTATCCTGATAGCCCAGGCTGCATTGATTATTGGGCGCGTAAGTGTCGATTTTATCCGGTCGTGGATATTGCTGCACATGAGCACACGGATAAACATTTCTATTCTTACGGATTTTCTAATCAAGTTAATGAAACTCCCCATCAGCTTTTTTGATACCAAAATGATGGGCGATATTATGCAACGTATGAACGACCAGAAAAGAATTGAAAGTTTTTTGACCGGATCTACATTAAACACGCTTTTTTCCGCTTTTAACCTGATTGTATTTTCAGTAGTGCTGGCCTATTATAACACTACTATTTTTTTGGTATTTACAGCAAGTAGTATATTGTACACTGCGTGGATATTGGCCTTTTTAAAGCGCCGCCGTAAACTGGATTATAAAAGTTTTGACATTTCGTCAAGAAATCAAAGCAGTATTGTGCAGTTGGTGAGCGGGATGCAAGAGATTAAACTGAACAATTGCGAACAACAAAAGCGTTGGGAATGGGAACACCTGCAAGCGCGATTATTTAAGTTCAAGGTAAAGGGCTTAGCGTTGAGCCAATATCAGCAAGGAGGTTCAACCCTAATTAATGAGAGTACAAACCTGGCTATTACTTTTTTAAGCGCAAAAGCAGTTATAGATGGCGATTTAACTTTAGGCGGTATGCTGGCTGTGCAATATATAATAGGTCAGCTCAACAGCCCGGTGCAGCAATTCTTGGGGTTTATACAAGGCTTTCAGGATGCCAAAATTAGCCTGGAACGTTTAAATGATATCCATCAGATGGACGACGAAGAACCTATCGATAAAGATTGGAATCACATTTTACCGGCTGACAAAAGTTTGAGCTTAAATAATTTAACGTTTAGATACCCCGGTGCAGGTAACGAACCTGTTTTAGAACACATTAATCTTCAAATTCCGCAAGGTAAAACCACAGCTATTGTTGGTATGAGCGGAAGCGGTAAAACCACTATACTAAAACTCCTGCTTCGCTTTTATGAACCCGAAAAAGGAGAGATTCGCATAGGTGAGCAAACGCTTAGTGGTATGAGTTTTAAAACCTGGCGTGGGCAATGCGGTGTTGTTATGCAGGAGGGTTTCATATTTTCTGATACGATAGCTCATAACATTGCCGTGGGTGATGAATATCCTAATAAAGAAAAACTACAACATGCCATTAAAGTAGCAAACATACAGGATTTTGTGGATAGCCTGCCATTGGGCCTCAATACTAAAATTGGTGCCGAGGGAAATGGGATTAGTCAGGGTCAAAAACAACGCATGCTGATAGCCCGTGCTGTTTATAAAAATCCGGAATACATATTTTTTGATGAAGCTACCAATTCGCTTGATGCCAATAATGAGCGGATTATAATGGATAACCTGAGCGAATTTTTCAAAGGCCGTACTGTGGTTATAGTAGCACACCGTTTAAGTACAGTAAGCAATGCAGATAATATTATAGTGTTAGATAATGGGCATATCATAGAACAAGGAACACACGATGTGTTAACTGCCTTAAAAGGCGATTACTACCGTTTAGTTAAAAACCAATTAGAATTAGGAAACTGATCATGCCGGAAGTGTACGCTAACTCAAATGAAGAAATTCGGCATACGGATGATATGCAGGATATTATTACGACAGTACCCTCATGGCTACTGAGATGGGGTATTACCCTGTTCTTTATAGTATTGGTACTGATATTTAGCCTATCCGCATTTATCCGCTATCCGGACATTGTAAAAACATCTATCAAAATTGAATCGCCAAATTCCCCCAAGCCTGTTGTATCTAGAATATCAGGTGAACTTACCAGGCTATTAATTAAGGAAAATGATATGGTTAGCACAGGGCAACCGTTGGCTTATATTGAAAGCACAGGTAATCATGGTGCCATCCTAAATTTGCTCAATACTTTAAAGCAGGTACAAATAGAATTACTTTCAAACAAAACGTTTACCAGTGGCTTGCTTAAACAAACTAATCTGTCGCAATTGGGGGAATTACAAATGTCTTACCAAACCTTTTACCAGCAATATATTGATTATCATTCGGCTGTTGATGACGGGTTTTATCTTAAAAAAAAGAGTTATCTTCAAAAAGACCTGCTTAACCTTAACCAACAACGCGACCAGTTAAATTCGCAAAAAGATATTCAGCAGAAAGACTATAAGCTGGCGAGCCAGGAATACGAAATGCACCAAAAACTGGAACGAGAAAAGGTGGAAAGCCCGGCAGAGTTCAGAACGCAGGAAAGCAAGTATCTTTCCAAAAAATCTCCTTTGGTACAAACAGAAACCGCATTGATAACAGCAAGTGGCACATATTCAGCAAAGCAGAAAGAAATATTGGAACTGGACAACCAGATCTCCGATGCGAAATCTAAATTTTCGCAGTCGCTCAATAGCCTGATTAGCCAGGCAGAAGACTGGAAAACCAAATACGTACTATCTGCCTCACAAGGCGGAAAAATATCTTTTGCCGGTATTGTTCAGGAGAATCAGGTATTAAAAATCAACCAGGAGGTCTTTTATATCAACCCCGGCAATGAACAATTCTTTGGGCAGATGGCCATCCCACAGGCCAATATGGGCAAGGTAAAATTGGGGCAGAGAGTATTGGTCAAACTGAAAAGCTACCCATTTGAAGAGTACGGTATGATACGGGGTAAAATCAGTTATATTGCTGATGTACCTTACAGAGACAGCATATTTGTTTCGAGAGTAGATTTTAAAATAAAAGGTGCTACCGACATGAAAAAGCCTATACACCTGAAACAAGGCATGATGGCCGATGCAGAGATTATTACTCAGGATGCCACTATTTTGCAGCGTATAACCTGGAATTTGACTAAGCTGATCAATAAATAATCCATTTTCGATAATCTTATTCAATCAGATACATTTCTAATTTTGTATCTCTAAGAACCTCTTGGTTTGCTATAGCTCGCAAAAAACGTACTTTTTATGGGATTAACAAGTTTTCTATCCCTGCAAATTGGCGGAGAGATTGGACTTTTTGGACTAACAACTGCCATCAAAACCTCGAACTTGTCTAGTTCGCCATGCCGAACTGGGGCCGCCGCCAACCGTCAGGCGACGGCTTTATCCGGCCTGTATTTCAACGACAACTCCATTCTGGCAATCGGCAGCCTCTGCTTCGGCATCTTCACGGTTTTCAAATACACAATTATTACCCTCCTGATCCGTTACGATGATGGCATAATCAGGCCCGCCAAATTTTTCTATTACTATATGACTTATTTAGTTTTATAAAGGGGGAAGTCCCCCTTAGTTAATCGAAAATCAGATATACTCCGAGCCTGTAAAATACTCGCCCCAAGCCTCTAATATTTTACTTTTGTTATTTCCGTCAGCATATTGAAATAGCTGAAATAATGTAATGGTGAACTTGTTGAGATTTAATTTCCAGCCGTCCACCCACCTGTCATACAGGCACTTTTCGTTTTCCATGATACAAGATTTAAGCGTTGAATAATAAGGCTACGGCTTGTTTAAATTTACTGTTCTCACTTTTTCCCTGCGCATATTTGACAATCCGGTCATTTACAAAAAGTACGGTATAATCGTAAGAATGGAACATTTGGTCAGCAAACACCTTACTGCTTTTTATCATATTGGCGCGGTGCCTGATTATTAGCTTCTCAGCGTTTTCCGCCAATGACAACCATGTATCAAAGGTCATTAATCCAAAATCCCATGTGCTTGCGTAGGCTTCCCGGTTTGCTTTCAGGTCTGTACAAACCTCTTTGATATGATCTAATAAAACTGGTATTTCGTGGGGGAAAAGTTCATGTAACAATCTTCCTTTATCTGTATTATTGAAATTATTCAGCGGTTTCATATTTTTTAATATTAAGAGGTAAGCGGGTGCCAACCGCCTACCAGTGTTGATTATAAGAATTAAATAAACGGTTCAGTACAGAGGGTTACGCCCTCTGTAAGGATTAATTGAGTGTTAGGGCGCAATTGCCATTTTTGGCGAAATCAATGCAAAGATTAAAGGCGGTCTGCGCCCTGCTTTGCCCCGTCCCGTTCATAATGGAGTTAAATTTGCTTTCGGTGTCCTTATAGTTGCGAACATTCTGAAAATAGCCCGCAACCGCATTATAACAGCCATAAAGTGTACCTTTGGTGGTATCTTCCTGCTGTGTGGGGTTGGTCATGGCATAATCAAATACACTGCTCACCTGATTTTTAAAGTTGCTTGACAATGCATCTTCCTTACCCGCTTTCAGGTTCTCATAGGTTTCCCGGTTGGGTATCATCGCTAATTGTATGAGTCGTTTTACATCGGGGTCAGATATGCGCACCTTTGCCCATCGGTTAAATACTGCTTCCAGTTCAACCGATAGCTGGTTAGTGATGCCTAACATTTTGTAGGCCTCCTTCAGTTTATCACCTGCACTTGCGGTATGACGGATTTTAATGCAGTTGGTATGATTTTGCAATGCAGCGTTTAAGGTGTTCCGGCAAACGATCCTGACTGGGGTGAATGCAATTTGAATACTCCCCAAACCATCGTGCGAAGTGGTCAGGAAAAGGTATTTTTCCACGCAATCGTTCCGGCCTACCCGGATATAATCGGGCAATTTGGCCGTGATGAAAATCTTGTGACCATGTTTACCCAATGCCCCCGCTGTTTCATATAAAATGCCCTCCTTACCGCCGACCAAGCCGTCAAAAAACGAAAAAGCATCTACATTCTGTACAATGTGGTAATCTTTGCCGACCACGCCCAAAACGCCCTCTGTATCGGTGCGCACATTGGCATAAAAATCAGGCACTTCGATTTCGTTATGGATTAATACGTCAGGCGCATTAAAGTCGGGAACACCATTATCTACTGTAAATAAGGGGCGTTTTTCAACGGTATAGTTTAAACCGGCATGAATAATGGCTTCCGCACTGGTGGGGTATCGGTCTATAACCGTTCCTAATCCGTGCCACGCACTTTGTTTTACACTCATAAAACTATGCCTGCCTGTCTGTTCATTATAATTAAGGTCGTGTGCCATGATGATTAATGTTTTTAAGGTTGTGTACTCTTGATACTAAAATCTCGGTTTCCAGTATATTGATATTGGCCGTATCGGTCAGGCTGAGTTTGGATTGTGTTTCCACCTCGTGGACGATGGCCGATACACTGGTATGGTCTGCGTGGACTGCCACTCGTACCATGATATAAAGGGTTTCGTATATCATAATCTATAAATTATAACAGTTTATAAAATCCGCTAATTCCCTGTTAAAGGCTGCGGGATTGTCCTTTGCTAACTGCTCTGCGTAGCCTTGCCAATAAATCTGGTCTGTCAGGCTGATGAATAAGTCGTACATTTGCTCTTGTTATTTAGGTGACAGATTAAGCAAGCCCCCAAAGAAGTTTTGGGTTGGGGGGCTTTGCTTGATTGATTAACTTAGGCAGGGATAATAATACCCGCTTCGATCTCGGCCAGTTTATTCACGCAAAGGCTGTTCACCTGTTGCGCTACTGTCCATATAATTACCGGGTTTTTGGTAGTGAACTTCCGGCGTTGGTCATCCTCGATGGTCAAAACGCAACCCTGATAATGATTGCCATCTGTTTCGTCCGCATCTTCTTTTAATTCAATCTCAAAGGCTTCTAAATTGCCGATGGTTTCCAGCAATTTGTCCCTTTGTATTTTTCGGCGGTTTAACTCGGTAACCAGTTTCAAAACTTCCTCTAAGTTTAAGGCAGGTTTTACCGGTTCGGGTTTAACTTCCGCTTTTGGCTCTTCTTTAACCGCTGTGGCCCCTGTTTGGGCTTGTTCCCCCTTTGTTACCGTTTCGGCTTTGGGGGCTTCCGCTTTAACCTGCTCTGTTTTTGGTTCAGGCTGTTCTTCCTTATTTTCGTCGTTTACCTTTGCTGCTCCGGGTATTGGTTGGCTATTCGCCTTATTTACCGGATTGTTATTTACATATGCTGCTTTTTTATCGGCTTTGCCGTTTTTTTCTATCGTGTTCATGATTTCTGTTTTTCTTTTTATCAATAATGTTAACTGTACATGTGATGGGTAAGCGGTTTGTATCTGTCCGGTGTGGCGGGGCTCTGCTGCTTGCTGTTTTCATGGTGCTGTTTTTAAATTTGTTTTTAAGTGAACTCGCATGGCGCTCGCTCGCTTTTTATTAAGCACCGCACCTGATTAAGTCAGCTGCTAAGGCAAGGCTTTTGAAAAAAAAATACGCTCGCAGACAAATCCGCCGGAGGCAGCCAATAAAAAAATGCGAGGAAGATTTTTTTTTCAAAACCCGTAGGGCCCGGCCTTGATGTGCAGCTGACGATTCAGAAATTTGCTGTGTAAAAAGTCGAGGAGGCCCTTATGAACGCGGATCATAAAACCTGAAAAAGCGGAGCCGAAAAGAAAAAGAAAAAGTGCTTGCGGTTTGGGCTATGCGCAGGCGACGCCCAAAACGCAAGCGCATTTAAAGGCGGTGAAGCGGCTGAATGACGGTACGGAATGGAGCGGCTGGAACCGCTGACTTTATTGATCTTAAAAGGCATATACCTATTTCCCACCCTTTTCCCACTGGATAACCTTCAACAAATTATTTAAGTTTGTAATAAGCTATCCTAAGGTTATGAATGAACACGTTTTAAAGATCACCCGTGAAATGCTGGCCGGTGGATTATCCGGGCGGGAGCAGGAAGAAAAGGAGTTCATGGTCATACAGGAATTGTGTGGTGCCGATGACCCCAAAGAAATAGCACAACTATTGGAGGTGCTCGGTGCAGCCGGTACCATTCTTGCCATTCCGGCTTTGCTGGGGCAATGGAAAACCGGAAATGACGACACGAAAATGCTGACGGAAGTCGCTATTGACCTCATTAAAGCGAGAGCAAGAACCAGGCGAAGCATCCTGCCTACCGAATATTTTAAAGCCAGCCATTGGAAGCCCCGATGGAATGGGAGCATCAATGCATTTCTAAGCTATGCACAGGTCATTGCCGACATTTATATCAAAGTGGGAAATGATGAGAGCGAAGTCAACAGGATCGGTGAAATACTTGCAAAAGAAATGGAGATTGACCTATTGCCCTATCCGACTTTTGCGGATTTTAAAGTTTGCCAGACTGATTGGGATTTTGAAAAAGATTACCAGTCGGTATTGGATAAGATGGCGCAGGAGGAGGTATTGATCCAAATGGAAGACATGGGCGTCAGTGAAAGCATCGTTAGTTTGCTTACCGGCACCTTAATGGATCTGCAATATGATTACCTGATCTCCCGTTTAAAACTCAAAGGCAATCTCAAATATTATCGTTTTGCCTTTAGCATGGCTGAAAGTCTGAATGCCTCCGATCCATCTTAGCACTGTGCGTTATGGGATTTGTGAAGAAAAAAAAGA
>NZ_JBDSCA010000051.1:0-6499 GCF_039921305.1 Mucilaginibacter sp. | reverse complement strand
AACCCTAACTCTCCGCTGACTTCATTAAAAAAGTGTTTAAAGCCATTTAATTGTAAAATTAGATGGCTTTTTTTTTGCTTCAAACTATCAAAACTCGCATACAATCGCAAAACTCTATTGCGTCTTTCGTTGAGGCTTTTAAAAAATCATGTAAAAATGAAAAAGCCTCAATGAAAAGCTTGTAACTAATTGTTTTACAACATGTTCACCGCATGGACATCTTGTGAAACAGTTAGATTAAAACTAATTTTGTTTCACTTTTTAATTGTGTGTTATGTTAGAAAAAAGCTTTGGGTTATTGTTGTTTTTAAAACCGTCAAGAAACCCGGCCGAAGAGGCCAAGTTCATTTATTTAAAAATCACGGTAGATGGAAAGTCTATTGAAATTTCGACTAAACGAAAGTGCGAAATTGCCAAATGGAACCCCGGTGCGGGAAGAGCAACCGGAAACAAGGAGGCGACTAAGGAATTGAATTATTACCTCGATTCACTGGAACAGCGGGTTTTTCAGGCGAAACGCCTTTTACTTGATACAGACCGAGCGTTATCAGCTCAGGCGATAAAAGATATTTTAACCGGTGCTTCCGAGCAAACCAGGATGATCCTCGATGTCTTCAGGCACCACAATGACCAAATGAAGGCCCTGGAGGGAATTGATTTTGCTGCCGGAACAATAGAGCGTTATGAAATATCATTGCAGCACACCGCCTCTTTTATTAAATGGATGTACAAGTCAGATGATAAGAATATTAAAGAATTAGACCATCAGTTTATTACGCAATATGCATTTTGGCTTAAAACTGTCAGAAAATGCAATCACAATTCAACTATGAAATATCTGGCAAACTTTAAAAAGGTCGTTTTGATCTGTGTGAAGAACCGATGGCTACCAGGCGACCCTTTCATAAATTTCAAACTGACAAAAAAGACGGTTGAAAAAGTAGCCTTAACGGAACGGGAACTACTTAGAATAATTGAAAAGAAATTTGCTATGGAACGGTTAAGCCTTGTCCGTGATATATTCGTATTCAGTTGTTACACAGGTTTAGCGTATGCTGATGTCAAAAATCTCAAAAGATCAGATATCCAGATCGGTGTTGATGATAAAGAGTGGATATTTATTCACCGCCAGAAAACTAATTCTGCATCTCGCATTCCGTTATTAACGAACGCCAAAAAAATTATATCAAATTACAAAAAGGATAAGAAATGTTTGAGTTCCGGTTTGGTTTTGCCGGTACTAACGAACCAAAAAATGAATGCTTACTTAAAGGAGATAGCCGATTGTTGCGGAATTAAGATGGACCTTACCTTCCATATCGCACGTCATACGTTCGCCACGACAGTAACATTGAACAATGGTGTGCCGATGGAATCAGTATCCAAAATGCTAGGCCATGCCAGTATCAGGCAGACGCAGCACTATGCGAAAATACAAGATCACAAAGTGGGCACAGATATGTTAAAATTAGAAGGAAACCTGTTTGATAAAGGCAAAAAAATAAAATCTAAATCCCCTATTTAGTATATGTCATATGATTTTACTGTTTATTTTAATATTGGGTCTCTGGTAATATAACTTTATCAGTCCTCAACGATGAATAGATCCAAATCTCGGAGATTAAGAAAATAACAGTAAAAATTTATATTTTTATGCATGGCTAAACTCTTTATCGTAGGTTTCCCAAAAGACATGGAAGAAATTGAATTGGTCGAAATTTTCAGTGCTCACGGAACGGTAAATACAGTTACGATCGCCACAGACAAAGACACCGGCGCAAGTAAAGGATATGGCTTTGTAACGATGAACGATGATGCAGGTGCCCAAAGGGCAATTAAAGAGCTGGACGGAGCAAGTATAGATGAACGCAAGATTAGCGTACGTATTGCGGAAGACAAATCTAATGCTGTAAACTCTTTTAAGAAGAAAAGTGACTTACAACATGAAGTTCCCAAAAAAAGCGTCCAAGAAGAATAACTTAAACGGAAAGCTTAAGTCATGTTATATTGAAAGCAATATGGAAAAGATTGCGATTTTGAGAAAATAAATAAGGGGAAGTTTGCCGTATATAGCGAAGGTTTATAAATTAGAGACATCTATGGAAACACCAACAATTTGCCTGGAGAAAGCAAATTTTACAATACATCCGTTTGGTCCGGATGATTTTCTGAGATATGATCAGCTGGTAATGGAGATTTACCAGATTCTATCTAATGAGGAAACGTTAAAATTTTTACCTGATAAAAGATTAACCAGCATCCAGGAGGCAAAAAATTGGTTGAATGGTTCAATCCTTAATTTTCATAATGGTCGAAATGTCGTACATTTTATCACATCGAAAATTACTGGAAAACTGGTTGGGATCATTGACCTTAATCCGCCTTCGGTCGCGCGGGAGCATTATAACCTCCTGGAATATCCCTATTTTATTGAATTTTATTTAAATGGTAATGCGAAGGGAAAATCGGTGATGACCAATTTGTTGCCTGTTATCATTAAACATCTTAAAATAAAGGGAATTAACAATATAGCCGCGGTTGTAAATCATAAAAATTACGCAGCAGGTAAAGTGCTGAAAAGATCTGGTTTTATCCTGCACAGCGACTTCGACACCTACCAGCATTTATATGCATTGTCTGCATAAAAGGCCATGACAAAATAGACAGTTTAGCTTTAATATGACGATCAGTTCCCTTATAAGGTTATTGATTGTTGAACAATTTCTACCATGCTACCAGCATAATAATCGTATGTTGGCAGGTAATTTATGTAGCCGAAATCAACCAGCTGACTAATGCATTTGTGATAGGTGGTAATACTTTTGAAGTGTGCTAAAGTCATTAAATTTTCCCGTGTTACTTTTATCTGCTTCTCAAACCCACCTTGACCCCATAAATTGAGCATACTTGTGTAAAGGCTGATATGCCACACGGTTACCCGGTTATCTTCAATCAACTTTGAATATAACTGGGAAGTGATTGGCGATTCGAATAACATATTAATCGAATTTTCCGCCGATCATGCTTTCAATGTCGGTTAATTTGTAAAGATGGATCCCTCCAACCTTATGTGATTTAAGTTTGCCACTGATCCTTAAATTTTGCACGGTGCCAGTTGATATCTTGAGTATATTTCTGACATCGGCACATCTAAGCCATTCTTTACGTTCGTCAGGTTTGGCTGCTATTAGCTTTTTAATATCATTCAATAGCGTTAATCGAAAAACTTCGAGATCTTCCTTAGTTATCGTTTCTATGGACATCGGTAAGAAGATTAAAATTCTTTTTGCGCAACGGCAACTGCCGTTGGCTTCGGTGAGTAGTAAGAATTGAACAATTCCTTTAAAAATGGGCGTTTACCAAATGTAGGGCAACCCAATAGCGATCTTTAACACTAAGGTTAGCATAAATCACTAATGATATTGAAATGTTAAAATTTATTGAAGCTAAATTTGTAAACGGTTCAACTGGAATACATCTAAATTAAACCATCTTCATCATCAGGCAGGTCTTCCCACCTAACTCCGTAGGCTGCCCCGCCACTGGTGTAACCTATGATAAATGCAAAGTTATCGTCATTGTCATAGCTATTTTCATTGGCCTTAAATTCGTTTTCCTGCTTCAGCTTTTTTTGCTCCCATCTGTTTTCCAAGGTTTGTTTCACTGCGAGTTCATATTGATCACTCACTGGTTCACCCAGCATTCTCAACTCTTTGATTGCGCAAATAAGATCAACCCGAAAACGCTCGGCATAACCACGAACCTTATTTTTTCCAATATAGGTTCCAAGCCAGATTTTGCCTTTCGAGAGCCGACTGGCACGGAGCGCAGTTTTACTGGTGTGCTTTTTTGGGGATTTCATTACAGGTAACAAATATAATAACCCAATTAATTATACGCGGAGATCGTGAAAATTAACATCATTTAGAGCCGTCAACAAATTTCTTTCTGGTGTTAACCCGAACGAGATCATACTTTGGTGGTATGACTTCTGCATAAAATCCCCGGTAATCGAAACGGTGCTCCCCTCTTAAATACCGGTTAACAAAAATAGAATAATCCGCTCCCGGTAAGGCTGCTTTCCTACGGTAGTGTTCTTTCACAAAATGAACCATTTGTTTTTTGTTCTCAAATTTCACCAATGAGGTTTTATATAATTCAGACAGTATTTCGGGATCAATCGGTATAATAAGGCCTATATTATCGTATTCTTTGATATAAATGCACCATTCATAATACATCGACATTGCAACCTGGTAAGACATAGCGATCAGCCTCATAACGTCAGTTAGGTGTTGTTTTTCCAACATTGCGACCGCATTTTTTGGCATTGCATAATTAGGATGGAGTGAGATCGGATTCGGGAGATCAGCACTATTTAATTTTTCTAAATTATCGAGCTTAGTTCCTAAAGAAAAGAATCCCTTGTTGAGTTCATAGCCACTTTTGAAACCGTAAAACGCTTCTGTATCCTTATTGTAGAAAGCAGAAGACATTTCGTAAGCATATTGTAATTTGGATTTTAGGATCTGCTTGGTACGGATGTCAATTTGTTTAACTTTATTTAATTGGATCGATTCATTAAATGTCATTACTTTGATATTCAGGTCCGGGAAAATTTCCGGAGTAGCCTGAAGATCTGTGAAAGGGCTGAAAAACCTTAAATTATCGTTTAGGCTATCATTACCGCCGGACATTAGGTACGCTTTATCGAAATGATTACGTGTTACAACAGGGAGATATTCTGCTAAGCGCATTTGTTTAAAATTCTGTTGGATCATGAGCATGGCCCATTCCAGGTGATCCATAAAGTTATCACCGGTAAAATCGTTGGTTACGGCTTTTACAAATTGCTCTTCGTTCAGGGCAAGGTCCTTATTTAATAAGCTGGTGTTTTTCATTTAAATTGATTTAGGAGTTGATAAATGGATTGTGGCCTATCGACCTCGCCGGGGGCTTTGATTGTTATTATCACCAACGCCATGGCCAGGAACTCTCGAATTATTCCTATTGTTATTGGCAATAAACTCAGGTAAACCGGTTTCGGACAAGGGTATAACTTTGGCCGATAATGTCTCCTGTATAGGATGCTCAGCTAATAAAAATATTTCTTCCATTCCGCAATCTCTGGCAACGGCGATAGGATCAAGTTTTAGTTCGTAAGGTATTTCGAGCCCCACTATGTTTTCCGGCAATTCAGTAATATCGTCGTCAGGAATATAAATGTTCTGGTTTTCCGTATCAAAGAAGATCAGATATTCCTCCCCGGACTCCGCCATTTCCATTTCCTTGAAACTGATATTTTTCCATGGTTCAGCGGTTTCCCTTAGTTGCCTTAGCCGCCAATCTATAGTGAAATCTGTTCCGGCCAAATCAATATGGGGTAACTTACCTGATAAACGTATTTTAAGTAAATCAGCAGCCAATTTTTGTTGAACGGGATCTTCCAAACGGACACGTATTTTTTCAAGTCGATTATCCTCCCACTCATTGATCAGGGCTTTAAGGAAAAGAGCAGCGATGTATTCATCCTTAGTTTTATACACCACTGTCTGAGTCCTGTAATCCTGACCTAAAAGGTTGCCCATTTCTACGACCGACCGTTCGTCCCAGGTTTGGAACTCGATTCTCGCAGCATCAAAATTTTTGTGTTCGGCGAACCTTAGTACCAATTCGCCCGACAACAATGGACCATAAAGTGCAATTAAATTCTCTTTAGTGATGTTGCCCGTTGAATTAAATAAGGGCTCTTTTGAAGTATCCATAATAAAGTGATTAAGGCTGTTAAAAGCCCGATAAGGGGGGGTAAGGTTAAAATAAAAGTCCCCAAACACTCGCTGCCGGGAACTTTCAACCTAAACCTTATCACAAAAGCGGGCAGGATGCCCGCTTAGATGCTGCAAATTTACAGAATAATGTTCAACTAATCAATATTGCCTGTTAAAAGCAGAATTGCGCATATATTCATTAAACCTGCGCTGGTATTCCCTTTCGTCGTTTAATCTTCGATTAAGCACGGCACAGCGCCATGCACACAATCCACAAGCTAAGAATGCAATGGACAAACAGGTAAGTGTTTCCTTCCTGGCTTTAACCTTTTCGGCGGCTGTCATTTTATCCATGGAATGTTTCCTTCCAACCGCTCCGAAAAAGGCAAATGTGGAAATCAAACAGGCCAGCAATATGTTTCTTATAATGGCTTTGATGACTGATATTGTTAATTAAGTTTACTAATAAAATTAGTATCTACCAAGGGCTTTCTAATTTAATTCGTAGATGTTGTTGTTTTTCCTTGCAGATAAAACCCTGTCCCGAATGGTATCTGTGATGGTGGATTCCGGGATTCCCTGAAATTGCATGACCGGGTTTTCGGGGTCGGTGCTTTTTAGTGTCAGGTACATCAGCTTGAATATTTGCAAAATAAAAGATTGGGTAATAATGTAGTCCTTCACTCTGAACATCTCCACCTGGTCGATCCGCTTAAAGAAAATACCCCTGG
>NZ_JBDSCA010000050.1:0-2581 GCF_039921305.1 Mucilaginibacter sp. | reverse complement strand
CACAGCTCGGGCATACACCAGGATGGGTTTTTGAAGATGCGTGAAAATTACGAGATCATTCGTCCGGAAGATGTAGGTTTCCCAAGCGCGACTATTGTACTTACCGCACGTAGCGGCAGGCACGCGTTGAAGTTCCATTTAGAAAGATTGGGCTTTAACCTAAGTAAAGAAGAATTGGCCAGCGCATACCATAGTTTCCTGGTATTGGCCGATAGTAAATTGGATATTCAAGATGAGGACCTGGTAACATTAATGAGCGGCGAAAAAGTTTTGAGCCAATCATAACGCAGGTTGATATAAATATTTAGAATTTAAAAAAATGAGCACAACATTATTTGATAAGGTGTGGGACAAACACGTTGTTCGCCATATAGAAGGCGGCCCTGATGTGGTTTTTATAGATCGTCACCTTATACACGAAGTAACCAGCCCGGTAGCCTTTTTGGGCCTTAAAAGCCGCGGAACAAAAGTATTATATCCTAATCGTACGTTTGCTACGGCAGATCATAACACGCCTACTATTAACCAGGACAAACCGGTTGCCGATCCGCTTTCGGCCAACCAGTTAAAGATGCTGGAGTCAAACTCTGCCGAGTATGGTATCAGCCACTGGGGTTTAGGTCACCAAAAAAATGGCATCGTTCACGTGGTAGGTCCTGAGTATGGTATCACCCAACCGGGTGCTACTATTGTTTGTGGTGATTCGCACACATCAACGCACGGTGCTTTTGGGGCTATCGCGTTTGGTATAGGTACATCGGAAGTTGAGATGGTACTTTCTACACAGTGTATCATGCAGCCAAAACCTAAAAAAATGCGTATTAATGTTAATGGCAAATTAGGTTTGGGTGTTACTCCAAAAGACGTTGCTTTGTTCATCATATCGCAATTAACTACATCAGGTGCTACAGGTTATTTTGTAGAATATGCCGGAGATGTTTTTGAGAACATGACCATGGAAGGCCGTATGACCGTTTGTAACCTGAGTATTGAAATGGGTGCACGTGGTGGTATGATAGCTCCTGATGAAACTACTATCAACTATGTAAAAGGCCGTGAGTTTACGCCTAAAGGCGAGGCTTGGGATAAGGCATTAGCTTATTACAAAACTTTAAAAACCGATGCTGATGCGGTATTTGATAAAGAATTAACGTTTGATGGTACAACCATCGAACCGATGATTACCTACGGTACCAACCCGGGTATGGGTATGGGTATATCGCATGATATACCTGATGCTGCACATGCTGAAGGCGGTGCTGCTACCTATGCAAAATCATTAAACTACATGGGTTTCCATGAAGGTGATTCAATGATAGGCAAACCGGTTGATTTTGTATTTGTAGGTAGCTGTACTAACGGCCGTATAGAAGATTTCAGAGCATTTACATCTCTGGTAAAAGGAAAACATAAGGCACCTAATGTTACCGCATGGCTGGTACCGGGATCGCATATTGTGGAAGCACAGATAAAAGAAGAAGGCTTGTTGGATATTTTAAACGAGGCCGGATTTGAATTGCGCCAACCGGGTTGTTCGGCCTGTTTAGCTATGAATGATGATAAAGTACCTGCCGGTAAATACGCGGTGAGCACCTCAAACAGAAACTTTGAAGGAAGACAAGGACCAGGCAGCCGTACTATGCTGGCTAGCCCATTAGTGGCAGCAGCCGCAGCAATAACTGGGGTAGTAACCGACCCAAGAACATTAATAGAAGAATTAGTTTAACATTTAAAGCATCTGCACATTTGCATATCTGCACATTTGCACATTAATATTATGGCTTACGATAAATTTAACATACTAACAAGCACCGCGGTACCACTACCTATTGAGAATGTGGATACCGACCAAATAATACCTGCCCGCTTTTTAAAAGCTACTGAGCGTGTTGGTTTTGGTGATAACCTTTTCCGCGATTGGAGATACAATCCGGACAATACGCCTAAACAGGATTTTGTATTGAACAACCCTATTTACAGTGGTAAAATACTGGTAGGCGGTAAAAACTTTGGTTCGGGTTCATCACGCGAGCACGCTGCCTGGGCAGTTTCTGATTACGGATTCCGTTGTGTGGTATCTAGCTTCTTCGCGGATATATTTAAAGGTAACTGCTTAAATATCGGTGTATTACCCGTACAGGTGAGCCCGGAATTTGCTGATAAAATATTTTCGGCTATCCATGCTGATCCTACTACTCAACTTGAAGTAAATTTGCCTGCGCAAACTATTACTTTATTGGCAACAGGCGAGAAAGAAACATTTGATATTAACTCCTACAAAAAGAATAATATGCTTAACGGCTTTGACGATATTGACTATTTGCAAAGCATTAAAGGCGAAATTGAGGAATTTGCTGAGCAACTTCCGTTTTAAAAATATAGTTAAGAGGTTAATTAGGTTGATTGAGTGAATAGTTGGGATGACCCAATTAATTGCTTGGCCAACCTAATCACTTAATCAACCACTCTCTTATCAACCAAAACAAATGGAAAGAAGGAAAATAGAAATAATGGATACCACGTTGCGCGATGGCGAGCAAACATCGGGTGTATCGTTTTCTACTTCAGAAAAGCTTACCAT
>NZ_JBDSCA010000049.1:0-29943 GCF_039921305.1 Mucilaginibacter sp. | reverse complement strand
GTGCTGCTGCTGGAGCTTTTTTAGCTTTGCTTTCAGCGCCTTCCATTTGCTCTTTCAATTGGGCCAATACGCTCAGATCGCCAAGGGTTGATTTCTCAACAGAATCTTTAACTTTCTTAACGGCATTGGTTGCAACCTTAGCTTCTTTTTTGCGGTTCTCAAAATCCTGAACCCTTGCTTCGGTACGCGCTTCTTCCCAGATGCGTGCATGTGAAATAACGATACGTTTGTTTTCTTTGTTGAATTCGATGATCTTGAATTCGCCTGTATCGTCTGCTTTTAAGCTCTTACCATCTTCTTTAACCATGTGTTTAGTTGGTACGAAACCTTCTACACCATAAGGTAAAGCAACAATAGCGCCTTTATCAGTTACCTTTAACACAGTACCTTCGTGTATCGAATCGATAGTGAAGATTGTTTCAAAAGTATCCCAAGGGTTTTCTTCTAATTGTTTGTGACCTAAGCTTAATTTGCGGTTATCAACGTCAAGTTCTAAAACGATCACGTCTAATTTTTCACCAACTTTAGTGAATTCGTTAGGGTGATTTACTTTTTTAGACCAAGATAAGTCACTGATGTGGATCAAACCATCAATACCATCTTCCAGTTCAACAAACACACCAAAGTTGGTCATGTTTTTAACTGTAGCGATGTGCTGAGTGCCTTGAGCGTATTTATCAGCGGCATGTTGCCATGGATCAGGAGTTAATTGTTTAACACCTAAGCTCATCTTACGATCGTCACGATCTAAAGTTAAAACCTGTGCTTCAACTTCGTCGCCAACTTTCAAAAACTCTTGTGGGTTACGTAAGTTTTGTGACCAGCTCATTTCTGATACGTGGATCAAACCTTCAACACCCGGGATGATTTCTAAGAAAGCGCCGTAATCAGCAACGGTAACAATTTTACCCTTAACCTTTGAACCGATAGCCAGATTCTCATCTAACGACTGCCAAGGGTGTGGAGTTAATTGTTTTAAGCCTAAAGCGATACGTTTTTTCTCGTCATCAAAATCCAGAACAACAACGTTGATCTTTTGATCTAATGCCAATACTTCTTTCGGATGCTCTATGCGGCCCCAGCTGATGTCAGTAATGTGAAGTAAACCATCAACACCACCTAAATCGATAAATACACCGAAATCTGTAATGTTTTTAACGGTACCTTCCAATACCTGACCTTTTTCAAGCTTGGCAACAATTTCTGTTTTTTGGTTTTCCAAATCGTCTTCGATCAACACCTTGTGCGATACCACTACGTTTTTAAACTCATGATTGATCTTAACAACTTTGAACTCCATTGTTTTACCTACGTACACATCGTAATCGCGTATTGGTTTAATATCGATCTGTGAACCTGGTAAGAAGGCTTCTACGCCCATTATATCTACAATTAAACCACCCTTAGTTCTGCTCTTCACAAAACCAGTGATAATCTCATCGTTATCTAAAGCACTATTAATACGCTCCCATGATTTTTGAGTTTTTGCGCGTTTACGAGAAAGAACCAACTGACCGTTAGCATCTTCTTGCGACTCAACAAATACGTCAACTTCGTCACCAACCTTAAGGTCTGGTGTATCACGGAATTCAGACAGAGATACCAAACCGTCAGACTTAAAGCCGATGTTCAATACTACATCTTTGTTGTTGATGTTAACTACGATACCACTAATGATCTCGCCTTTGTTGATAGAGCTGAAAGTTCCATCATACAATTTTTCAAGCGCTTCACGGTCTGTGTCGCTGTAGTTACCAAATTTTTTGTCATCAGCATCCCAGTCAAAATCCTCAGGTTTTACGTGAGCAACTGTTGATTTGATTTGTTCGATAGAAATTGAATCAGCTTCTGACTCAATGCTTTCTTTTTCTTTAGGTAGCGTTACGGTACCCAATTCAGCTTCTTTAGCCGATAATTCTTTTTCTGCTTCTTGTTTTTTTGCCATTAATTAATTTATCTCCTTTTCCCAATTCAATTGGGACTGCAAAGGTATGGATATATTTTGTTTACAAAAAAATATTTTTTATCTTATTAGCTGATTTTGAGGAAGTTTTTAAAAAAACACGCCAAGGGAGTAAATCAACCAAGATGGCTATTAATGAGGTGATTACAGAATATGGTTTGATTACTTCAAAAACGAATCAATATCGTTGAATATCCGGGTGTGATCCTCAGCTAAAATCAAGCGGTATTTGAGCAATACTTCGGTCATGCTTTCTTCTTGCTGTGGGGTAAATGGATCTTTCCAGATACGCATGCATATCCGCTTTAAAGCATAAGCTATTTGAGGCGTTTCGGAATAGGTATGCAGATAGCGGTGCCTTTTAAAATCACTAAAGAATTTGAAAAACCTTTCGGGATTCTCTAAACCGCTGTAATCGAAAAAGCATTCAAGCTTATCGGTTTCTACTTTATCTAAATGATGATAGAAATCATCAACATCCAATTTACCGGTTGTAATTAAAAGGTTATCCAATATCAACTCCAAAGCAATATGCCCCAAAAAGAACGGTTTAACAACCGAACCCTGAATAGCCGGTGCCAAAACCAACTTGAGTTGATGTGAGTGATGAGCGAAAAAATCTGAAGAATGGAAATATTTATCTACTTCGAGATGTTTTTTCCAACCTTCTATAATGCAATTGACGGCCTTATCGGGATGTTCAGGTAGTTTTTCGGGATGGATGTTGTAGGTTTTATCGGCATTTTTGAGCAAGTCGGGCAGTACAGTTCCCAAAACGTGGTAAGGATCAGTAGCATAGCGGTCAAAATAAAAATGCGATAAAAAATTCATATACGTATCTCCCAAAGGGTGCTCAATTGGTAAGATACAAAAAATATTTTGATAGCGATGCGTAAAAATGGAAAGTTAGTTTTGCCCTATTCTGCTATCTTTGCGCTTTTTAGAATAGAACATTATTATGAATTTTGTTGAAGAATTACGCTGGAGAGGCATTTTACATGATATTATGCCCGGTACCGAAGACTTGTTAAATAAAGGAATGGTATCCGGATATATAGGTTTCGACCCTACCTCCGATTCGTTGCACGTAGGCAGCCTGGCCCAGATCATGACGCTGATCCACTTTCAGCGTGCCGGTCACAAACCGTTTGCTTTGGTTGGCGGCGCTACCGGTATGGTGGGTGATCCATCGGGTAAATCAGCCGAGCGTAATTTACTATCCGAAGATGTATTGCAGAAAAACCAGGCTGGCATTAAAGGCCAGCTCGAAAAGTTTTTAAACTTTGATTGCGGTGCCAATAGCGCCGAAATGGTGAACAACTATGATTGGTTTAAAGATTTTACCTTTTTAGATTTTATTCGTGATGTTGGTAAGCACATTACCGTGAACTATATGATGGCGAAAGATTCTGTTAAGAACAGGATAAGCGGCGATACCGGCATGAGCTTTACCGAGTTTAGCTACCAGTTAGTGCAAGGCTACGATTTTTACTACCTGTGGAAAAACAAGAACTGCATGCTGCAAATGGGCGGCAGCGACCAATGGGGTAACATTGTAACGGGTACAGAGTTTATCCGCCGTAAGGGCGCAGGTGAGGCTTTTGCCTTAACCACGCAACTGATCAAAAAATCCGATGGAACCAAATTCGGTAAAAGCGAAGGAGGCAACATTTGGCTGGATGCCGAAAAAACATCGCCGTACCAGTTTTATCAGTTCTGGTTAAATGCGAGTGATGAAGACGCTAAAAGCTATGTAAGAATATTTACCCTATTTGATCAATCCACTATTGAAGCTTTAGAAACCGAACATTTTGCAGCTCCACATTTAAGAGCATTACAAAAAGCGTTAGCTAAAGATATTACTGTGCGGGTACATGGCGAAACTGAATACGAAAAAGCTATTAAATCATCAGAGTTTTTATTTGGCAATACCGGTATTGAGTTTTTGAATGAACTAAGTAACAAAGAGGTTCTAGCTTTATTTAACGGTGTACCTAACTTTACTATCAATAAAGAAGAGTATAGTGCAGGTGTAAATGTTGCCGATCTGTTAGCGGTTAAAACAACGGTTTTCTCATCAAAAGGAGAAGCTAAAAAAATGATACAAAGTGGTGGCGTAGCTATTAATAAAGTTAAAGTAGCTACTGCTGATGATATTTTTAACGATGCACAATTGATCAACAATAAATTTTTAGTGGCTCAAAAAGGAAAGAAGAATTACTTTTTAATTGTAATTGAATAGCTGATAATTACTTCTCAGATATTTTAATGCCATTTATCTATACAGCTAAATGGCATTTTATTTTATGATTAAATTTATTGGAATAAAATTTGCATTTATGACATTAATACTTTATTTTTGGATAAATGTCATACAAAAAAGAAAAACAGCCAAGCAATATTGTAAGTGAGCCAATGGCCGCTTATTTAACAGTTGATACAGGTGTATCCTTTATGAATATGCTTGGCGGTGCTAAATTCAATACCGATACCGTTAATGATTGGGATGTTTTAAAGCTTACCCGTAATGGTTTGCCTAAGCGCCTGTTAATGCGTATGGCAAAAAAGATATCGTTAACACTGCAAGAACTGGCCGATATTATGCACATTAATGAGCGTACCTTACAACGCTATGAGGATGATGCTTTGGTAAAAACTGAATACGCCGAAAAAGCTATAGAGTTAGCCATGCTTTACGATAGAGGGGAAGAAGTTTTTGGCTCGATAGATAAGTTTAAGATATGGGTACGTACCCCCAGCGTAATATTTAAAGGTGAAACACCTTTATCTTTATTAGATACTTCAGTTGGTTTTGGTATGGTGCTTAATGAACTGGGCCGTATTGAACACGGAATATTTGCCTGATGATACTTTACAGGTTAACTAAACTTTCCTATGCAAATGATTTAAGTGGTGCCGGGGCAAAAGCCTATGGTGGCCGTTGGAATAGCAAAGGTAACGCGATGATCTACCTGGCATCGAGCCGCTCACTGGCTATCCTGGAGGTTTTAGTGCATTTACCCCCCTCTATTATACCGGATGGGTATTGTATGATCACTATTGAGGCGCCCGATGATTTTAAAACTTTTGATATTGATTTATTACCAACAGACTGGACAGCAGCCCCCGATAATTACAATCTGAAACTAATAGGCAACAGATTTTTATCCGAAAATAAAAACCTGTTGCTTAAAGTACCTTCGTCAATTGTTGATGACGAGTATAATTACCTGGCTAATCCTTCACATCCGGCGGCAGCGGGATTAAAAATACTGAAAGTAAAGCCTTTTAGTTTTGACGGGCGGCTGTTGAATTAAAAATCATTCAGCAGCTCCATTTTTTTGTGGTTGTATTCTTCCTGCGAGATCAAACCGTGATCGAATAGCTTTTTTAGCTTTTGCAATTTTTCGGTTAACTCATCGGGTTTTGGTGCTACTGCAACGGGCTCTGGTATATGTACCGGCTCTGGTGCAGGTGGCAGGGCAACAGGGGCAGCGGCTACCGGTTGTTGAAATGCCGGTGCTACAGGAGCATCAAAATGCATGGCACCGCTTTCGGCACGTTTTTCTTCCAGTTCGCGCAGGCGGCGGGCTTCGCGCTCGGCTTCTTTACGTTCCTGCGCGTATTGGTATAGTTTACGGGCCTGAATCTTGGGCAGGTAATCAACCCCCATTTCGGCACCGTTTGCAGTTTTAACACTGAATACAGCTCCTAAAATTTCTTCTTTGGTTTGCACATCTACCACATCCTTCCAAACAAAATCAACAAACTTCATGGATAAGCCAAGGTTTGCCGGGGTGAAGAAAAGAATGCGTTTATTGGTTAAGGCAATGCAATCAGGCAGAATGTTTACTACCGGTTTTTTTTGTACAGCTATATATAATATCTCTTCGTCGGTTGTGCGAAGATCAACCAGGCGCGAATAAACCTTTTCAATGGCTTTTGGGTCTTGCTGGTCGTTTAAAAATTTCTCGATCATGTTTTTGATGATTATGCTTTTGTGTCAAAAATAAAGAATATTCCTTAAATAAGATGCAAGAATCAAGATGCAAGAATTAAGACAAAAAATACAGAATATGATCAAGTGGTGCGCTATCTTGATTCTTGCATCCTGATTCTTGATTCTATCTAACTATCCAATTAAAAGGTTACAGCCGCGAATGTCGGAATGATCAAAGCGGCCAAGAACTTCGAATGACCCATCGGGTTCAACCTTTCCTAAATCCTGAGTAGCTAAAAACGAGCAGGAATTGATATTAGCCAGATCGATGATGTTGATCCCCCCTATCTTCCCGGAAGGTAAATTGGTGAACGGATCGTTGGTATCGCGGATCATGATCTTCATCCAGGGCGGGCAATTGAAAACCCCTTCGCCTTTGGAGTAGGCTTGCGAGAGTAGCTCTGTCATGCCATATTCAGAATGGATCATCTCCACACCAAAACCTGCGCATAAGGTATTGTGCAATTCTTCGCGGATCATTTCTTTACGGCGGCCCTTCATCCCGCCTGTTTCCATTACAATTAATTCGGGGAAGTTGATGGAGTAGCTTTCAATAAAATCTAATAACGCAAAGGTTACTCCTATTAATAACGTCGGTTTATTTAACTGTTGTTGTTTGATAAGTTGATCGTACAGATCCCGATGATTATAGAGATAAAAACCGCTATCGGGATTACCGGATTGCTTGATCAGATCATCGGCCATGTAAATGAGCGATGATCCTTCACGCTCCAGATAGGCTGGCAATAAGGCTAATATCGTGTACGATTTAATATCGCCATAAAACAATTCGAAAGCTTTGCGGAAGCTATCTACATACCAACTTACATCGGTAACAATGTGGCTACTGGTGATCACCCCCGTTGTGCCCGAACTGGTGAACGTGACCTCGGGTTCAGCATCAACACTTACAACGTTATGTGATTTAAAAAACTCGATAGGTAAAAAAGGGATTTGCTGAATATCGTTTATCGCACCGATATCAATACCCAAACCAGTTAAAAACCCGTGATAAACAGCGCAGTTTTTTGCCTGATAATGAAATATCTGCAGGGCAGTTTTGTTAAACTCTTCGTTATTACTAATAGAAAATACCTGCTGTTTATCCGGTTGATTCATTACCGCAAAGATAAACTTATTTGGTTTTGACTTGGGGCTTTGCCAGTGCCTTTTTAAATAAAGCTCCGGTTAGGCCAGCCATCCCCGCTACCAAGCCGCCTATCAATCCGGTTATCAGTACCAGTAAAATCCAGCTCCCGCCTAAAGGCAGCATGTGGGCTACACGGGTTGCCAGTATATGATCGTTAGGTACGCTTTTGAACAGGGCTTGTACCACCCATACGATGAATATAGCAATGAAAGCCGACCCAAATCCATTAACTAAACCTTTGGCTATCCATAAAGCCGCTAAAAATGATATAATGGCCACTATCCACCAGGGTAGTACGAAACTTACGATAAGACTGGCTATAAGTATAATGAAGAATAACATGTTATTTATTGCTTAAAGTTAGGGTTGTTTTAATATGCTGCGCGCCATCGGTAGCATTTTGTAAAAATAGCAGGGCGTTTAGCTGACCATCTTTCCAGGTTTTGAACATATCGTCGTAATGATAGCTGCCGGGGTTGCCCGATTCGCCGCCCGGGAATACGCCATAGCCTTTAACCTCGGGGCCGAATTGTACGATCATGCGCCATGATGGGCCATGACCTTCGGACAAGGCATTAACTATGCCTGAATTACCTCCTGCTGAAAATTTACCTGTGCCCATACCGGGAATATTGGCAAGATGCGAAATCTCGGAACCTTTAACAGTACCCCACTCCCATGTTTTGCCTAATTTACCATACTGTTTAGTCAGACTATCAATAGTGGCTTTGAACGATGCATTGATCAAACCGGCGCGCGTTTCAATTTGTGACGTGCGCGAATCATCGTACCATTTAGAGTTGGCCTGGGTTACTAACAGTTGAATAGTACGGTAACTGCTTGGCCATTTTAGCTGAATGTTTAAATCTTTTTTAACGGTAAAATCATCGTCCCAAACGGCATGATATAAATTGATCCACCATTTATCAAAAATACTGGCACCTATCGAGTTTGCCGAATACTCTTTATCCCATTTAGTAATGGCTTGATAAATCTGCTTTTGCTGGGCATCCATTTTCGACGGATCCAGATCGGCAAGCATAGTTGGCAGCACATCCTGGGCAAAAATGCTGTAATTGTCGTTTTGCAAAACGCGCATACTATCAACCGTTGCATGGTGCATATTCCGCAGGCGATCATTGATCCGTTTACCCCGGGTATATGAACCGAAGTGCCAGTTGATGTAATACGGATATTGATCGTCGGTTGATTCCTGATTGGCTGAACTCAAGAAACCTTGTGCCGGATTTTTGGCTGTAGGATTTTGCTCCATCGGGATAAAGCCGTGCCAGGCATCTGCCGTATCGCTGCCATCTAAAATAAATTTCCCCTGGTCTTTATACTTTAACGGAAACTTACCATTCGGCGTAATGGCGATATCTTTATCGTTACTGGCGAAGATGAAGTTTTGTGCCGGAGCGGTGTAATATTTTAATGCTTCGCGATAGTCGGCGTAATTGCTGCCACGATTAAGCAGGTAAAAGGTTTTAAACTCGATAGATGGATCGTGAGCTATCCATCTTAAAGCATGGCCAACCGGAACATTATTGGCACGGCCCATTTTAGGCTTTGAGTTGCCTGATGCATATACCACCGGGCCAATATGAGTATAAATTACGGTATCGAAAACGGGCTTTTGGCCAAGTACCTTGATCTCTTCTATCCGGCGTGTATCGGGCACCCATTTGTTGTTATACCAATATTCTTTTTTGCTCAGGTCCTTAAACCTTATCTGATACCAATCTAAAACATCGGCATCAACATTGGTTACGCCCCAGGCTATTTTTTGATTATAGCCGATAATAACCGCCGGTGTACCGGGAATAGATACGCCGCTTACATTAACGCCGGGAGCAGCCAATTGTATTTGATACCAGATAGATGGGAAAGTCAAATTAAGGTGTGGATCATTTGCTAAAATAGGGTATCCGTTGGCTGATCGGCTACCTGCTATTACCCAGTTGTTGCTACCTATACCTTCAACTTTTGGTGTGGTTTTGATGGTATCGGCCATCTCATCAATAAAACCTTTGGATGGTTTGGGAATTGGCAAAGCTTTAAAATCCCATTTGGTATCTGATGGAATAATAGGATCATCTTTAAAGTAGTGATCGGGAAATAAATCATTGGTTACTTTGGAGCCGAAATATTTTAGCGTGTTGGTTAGCTGGAAATCATCAGAGCCCCCGGCTAAAGTTTCGGACATTAGTTTTAATACCAGTGCACAATCCAAAGGTGTATAATCTTCGGGCGCGTAATCCAATAGCTTAAACTCAATTGGATAATATTTTGAAGGCAAGTTATGTATATAGGCGTTTACACCTGCACAATAAGCTTCGAGCATTTCTTTAACTTTCGGGTCTTTCATGCATTCCCGCAAGGTATTTTCGGCACCGAAAACCATGCCCATGCGGCGATGGTAGCGATCGAGCTCAAGGGCCTTGGGGCCTACAATTTCGGAGAGGCGCCCGGCTGCAGAACGGGTTTGGATATCGAGTTGAAAAAGCCTGTCCTGAGCAGTAACATAACCCTGGGCAAAATACAGATCATGATCGTTATCGGCAAAGATGTGAGGTATCATGTGTTCATCATACCTAATGGTTGTTGCGCCCGTTAAACCTTCAATTTTAACATCGCGTTTGGCATCAACATTTTTGCTTTCGGCATTTTGCCAGAAACCGGTTACTGGGTTTAGGAATTTACCTATTGGTGGCGCATCGCCAAATTTATGTTGAAGCGCCCAAATCAGCGCAAGCGTAACAATAGCCGAGAAACAAGCTTTAAAAAGTTTCATGCAGGGGAATTTCTTTGCTCTAAGTTAAGTAAAAGTATGGCTAAAAAACGGAATTGTATCTGCCTTATTACTGTTGATTTGGCCTGAATGTTTTAAATATTTGGGCAAACAGCTCACTTACCTTTTAAGGATGGGGCTAAAGTGATACTTTAGGGGCTTATATAATTATATGAGTACAATTAAAGCTTGCCTGTTTGACCTCGACGGTGTTATTGTTGATACCGCCGTATACCACTATAAAGCCTGGAAACAATTGGCCAATGGCTTGGGATTTGATTTTACCGAACACCAGAACGAACAACTAAAAGGTGTGAGCAGAGTACGATCGTTAGAGTTAATTTTAGGCTGGGGCGGCGTTACCAAAACCGCCGAAGAGCAAGAGATTTTAGCCACGCAAAAGAATACGCAATACGTAGAAATGATAAGCCACATGAAACCGGATGAAATTTTGCCGGGAGCCAAACAATTTGTGCAGGCTTGCCGCGATGCGGGGTTGAAAACGGCATTAGGTTCGGCGAGTAAAAACTCGATGATGATATTGGAGAAGATTGGGATGGTTGATTTGTTTGACGCTATTATTGATGGCAATAAAGTAAGCAAAGCCAAACCCGACCCGGAAGTGTTTTTAAAAGGAGCCGAAGCCCTTGGCGTATTGCCCGAAGAATGTGTGGTTTTTGAAGATGCCATTGCAGGTGTAGAAGCCGCTATTGCCGGCGGAATGAAATCAGTAGGGATAGGTTCGCCGGATGTTTTGGGTAGGGCCGACCTGGTGATTAACGGATTAAGTGAAATGAGTTTAGAAAAGCTGGAGGCGTTGTAACTCATTTTCAAGCTCTAAATATCTATATCTAAAAAGCATAGGGCTTGAGCGATTCCTCCCAACCGGAGGGTGCAGGGAGGGGTTTAATTTTAATAAAGGCTATGTAACTTGCTAATCCCCTCCCCAAATATTACTTTAGCAATAATGCTGAAACATAAATTCTGGACCATCATGATATGCCTTGCCCCCATCGCGGCAAGCGCTCAACAACATTTTGATATCATTTTGCACAACGGCAAAATAATTGATGGCAGCGGTAACCCCTGGTTTTATGGCGATGTTGGTATCACCAAGGATAAGATAATTAGCATTGGCGATCTATCGAAAGACAAGGCTGATAAAACTATTGATGTTACCGGACTAATTATTGCCCCCGGTTTTATTGATGTGCATACCCATATTGAGGGCGACGAAAAGAAAACACCTACGGCAGATAACTTTATTTACGATGGTGTAACCTCTGTTATCACAGGTAACTGTGGCGCTTCTAACGTTGATATTAAAGCGTATTTTAAAGAGCTTGAGCAGAATAAGCTTTCGATAAACGCCGGGTCGCTTATTGGCCATAACGATGTACGTAAAGCTGTTTTAGGCGAAGCCAATGTAACTCCCGATGCGGCGCAGCTACTAAAAATGCAGGGCCTTGTTGAACAGGCTATGCGCGATGGGGCCCTGGGGTTTTCAACCGGATTAATTTACCTGCCGGGATTATACTCTAAAACCGATGAAGTTGTGGCCCTGGCTAAAGCGGCGGCTAAATATAAGGGTGTTTATACATCGCACATGCGTAACGAGAGCGATAAGATATTTGAGGCCATTACAGAGGCTATTGATATTGGCCGCCAGGCGCAAATGCCGGTAGAGATATCGCACTTTAAAGTAGGCAAACCCAACTGGAACAAAAGTGATCAGATGATTGCCATGGTAGAAGCCGCCCGAAAGGAAGGTTTAGACGTTACAGTAGATCAATACCCCTACACAGCCAGCAGTACTACGCTTAATGTTTTATTACCCGATTGGGTGGTAGATGGCGGCCATGCCGCCGCGGTAAAACGTATTAACGACCCGGAGATACACAAAAAAATAATGGCCGAAATGATACAGGATATGGTGCGCCGCGACCGCCCAAATTTTGATTATGCCGTTGTAGCTCATTGCGATAACGACAGTACCCTTAACGGAAAGAATATTTTAGAGATCAACACCATTAAAGGCAGAGAAGCAACAATACCCAACCAAATTGAAACTATTTTGGATATTATAAAACTTGGCGGCGCATCAATGGTTTTCCATGGGATGAATGAGGATGATGTGATCAACATTATGAGATACCCCTTAACCATGGTGGCCAGCGATTCGGGCATCCGTTTGTTTGGTTCGGGTGTGCCGCACCCGCGTGGGTATGGTACCAATGCCAGGGTGCTGGGTTATTATGTACGCGAGAAAGGCGTGATCCGTTTGGAGGATGCGGTGCGCAGGATGACATCCTTGCCTGCCCAAAAATTCAAGATCACCGGAAGGGGGCTGTTACAACCGGGCATGTTTGCAGATATTGTTGTTTTTGATGCCGATAAAGTGAGCGATAAGTCTACTTTTGCACAGCCGCACGCTTACTCAACAGGCTTTAAATATGTTTTGGTGAACGGCAAACTAACTGTTGATAATTTTAAACACAATGGTACCAGGAATGGTGCTATATTGCACGGACCGGGCTATACAAATACTAAGCCCTGATTAAACTGAAATGAAATTGAAGACACTACTAACAACACTCGCGTTAACAACCTCTGTAGCAATTTTTAGTAACTGCGGTTCTAAAACAGCGCCGGTTAAAAAAACCGATTCGGCAACAGCTACTACAACAACTGAAGCAGCAGCGGCGGCGCCAGACACCAGCAGAAAACCTATCAACAAGGCCGACTATGATGCGAAAATGAAATACATCGCCCATGGCGATACTACGGGCAGGTGGCCGGTAAAGGGCAATCCTTATCCATTGGCCGGGGCTATACTGCCATACAAACGTGTGGTTGCTTTTTATGGTAACCTTTACGCTAAAAAAATGGGTATTTTAGGCGAGATACCACCGCGCGAAATGTTGGCTAAACTACAGGGCGAGTGCAGGCAATGGGCCAAAGCCGACCCTAAAACTCCGGTTCAACCAGCCTTACATTACATAGCCGTAGTTGCACAAGGTGATGCCGGTAAAGATGGCAAATACCGTTACCGCATGCCATTTAAACAAATTGACAGCGTTTTGGTATTGGCAAAAAAGATTAACGCCATTGTATTTTTAGATGTGCAGGTAGCATTAAGTAACATACATTCTGAATTACCTTTGTTTGAAAAATACTTCGCTATGCCAAACGTACACTTTGGTATGGACCCTGAGTTTAGTATGAAGGACGGCAGCAAACCGGGTAAAAAGATTGGTACTTATGATGCCGACGATATTAACTATGTATCGGGTTATTTAGCTGGCATTGTGCGCAAATACAACCTGCCACCTAAAATTTTAATTGTTCACCGCTTTACTAAAAAGATGATGACCAATTACAAAAACATCAAAACACGCCCGGAAGTACAAACCGTGATCGATATGGATGGCTGGGGTGAGCCAGAGTTAAAACAAGGCACCTGGCGTTATTTTGTTTACCAGGAACCTGTACAATTCACCGGCTTTAAGTTGTTCTACAAAAACGATATTAAAAAAGCCCCCCACCACATGATGACACCAGAGGAGGTTTTGAAATTGAAACCGAATCCGAATTATATTCAGTACCAGTAAGAATTTTGAAAGCCTCATGAAAATGGGGCTTTTTTTATGTTTGGCCCATTTGTCATTGCGAGGTACGAAGCAATCGAGAACTATACAGAGCGGTTATACTTCCGTGCGATTGCTTCGTACCTCGCAATGACAAGTGGCTATATTACCCGTTAAAATCAATCAGTCCCCGCCTGAATAATGACAGTTGTAAGCGTCCCGCTTACGAGAAGGTTTGCTTACCCCGCCCATTCAGGCGTCCACGCTTACGAAAAACATTTGTATAACTGAAATTACCTGTGAGCGCAGACGCTCACAACCGTGTATGTTCAGGCGTGACGCCTGAACGAGCAAAGGCTATTATTTCTCACAACACGTAACCACTCACCAAATCAACCCAATCAACCGCTCACTCTCCCACCACCAAAAACAACATATTTACACCCAATCAACATTCTTTTTTATACACTTGTAGTATAATTCTATTATCCCCATAAGGGAGATAGGCAAATAGTACAGATGGACGCAGAATTTTACCAGCATATTTTTAATAAGCAGCGCGATATTGAGGCGGTGCCCAGCAACAAGCAAATGGCCGAATGGGGTTTGCAGGTGATAGGTTTACTGTATCCCGAGCATTCCAGGCAAGCTTTTACTTCGGTAAACGAATTGCGTAATGAGTTTGATAAACTTGAAGACGAGCTTTGCGAGATACTGGATGCTACACAAGCTTGCCGCGATTGTAATAACGACCAGGTAGCACGTAATTTTTTCACGCTGATACCAGAATTATACCGTTTATTGAATACCGATATCCAGGCCATTTTTCGTGGCGATCCGGCCGCGCGTAGCGAGTTTGAAGTGGTACGCGCTTATCCCGGCTTTTATGCCATTTGTTATTATAGACTGGCACACTGCCTTTACCAATTGAACGTACCCTTATTGCCCCGCATATTAACAGAACATGCTCACTCCACTACGGGTATTGATATTCACCCGGCGGCGGTTATTGGTGAGTATTTCCATATTGACCACGGTACAGGCATTGTTATCGGCGAAAGCTGCACTATTGGTAAGGATGTAAAATTGTACCAGGGCGTTACTTTGGGCGCTTTGAGCGTAAGCAAAACCATGGCCAATACCAAGCGCCACCCTACGGTGGAAGATGGTGTGGTGATCTACTCGGGCGCAACCATTTTAGGTGGCGAAACGGTGATTGGCGCCAACAGCATTATTGGTGGTAACGTATGGTTAACCAAGAGCGTTGACCCGGATTCGAGGGTGTACCACACGGCCGAGATCAAAGTATTAAAAAAGGAAGATTTTAATTTATAACATGGCAGGGATAATTGATTTGGTAGGCAATACGCCTTTGGTTGAGATCACAAAACTTAACCCCAACCCTAACGTAAAAATATACGTAAAGCTTGAGGGCCACAACCCCGGCGGTAGCGTGAAAGATCGTGCGGCACTTAACATGATACGAAGCGCTATTGAACGCGGCGAGATCAAACCTGGTATGAAACTGATTGAGGCTACCAGTGGTAACACCGGTATTGCTTTGGCTATGATAGCCCGCCTGTTTGACCTGGAAATTGAACTGGTAATGCCCGATAACTCAACCCGTGAGCGTACCCTTACTATGGAAGCTTTTGGCGCTAAGGTTACGTTATTGGATGGTATTGAAAAGTGCCGTGACTATGCCGAAGAAAAAGGTGCCAGCGGCGAATTCTTTTTATTGAATCAGTTTGCTAACCATGATAATTACAAGGCCCACATTAAGGGTACCGGCCCCGAGATCTGGAAAGATACCAATGGCGGCATAACTCATTTTGTGAGCGCTATGGGTACAACGGGTACCATTATGGGCTGCTCAATGTATCTGAAAGAACAAAACCCTGATATACAAATTGTAGGCTGCCAACCCCTTGAAGGCTCGTCTATCCCAGGTATACGGCGGTGGCCGGCGGCTTATTTGCCTAAAATATTTGATGCATCGCGCGTGGATAGGGTGATGGATATTTCGGAAGAAGAAGCCACGCTAATGACCCGCAAACTGGCTAAGGTTGAAGGCGTATTTGCAGGCATGAGCACGGGCGGAGCATGTTCGGCGGCTATTAAACTGGCTGGCGAACTGGAAAGCGGTGTTATTGTTTTTATAGCCTGTGACCGTGGGGACAGGTATTTGAGCAGTACCCTTTTTGGATGATAATTTTATTGAGCGCTTGGTGTCATTCTGAGGTACTCGAAGAACGCACACTGAGGCCCACCCAACATGCTTAGAGTACCTCTGCATAACACCTTGACTTTTTTATTATTTGGGGGGGCTTCTCTCTCATCAAATAATTCTTTATTTTTATCGTAAACCTGATAAAAAATAAATGATCCTGTTTGCCTATGCATCTAACATGAATGTGGCTGAGTTTGCTACACATGTTACCTCGGCGCGAAAGCTTTGTAATGCTTATTTGCCGGGGTACCGGTTTATATTCAATAAATTCAGTCATGATGGTTCGGCGAAAGCCAATGTAGAGCCTACAGATGATTTGGAAGCCAAAGTTTGGGGTGTACTTATTGATGTAAGCGAAGAAGACAGGCTTCATTTTTTTAATCCGGATGGCGATTGGGCGGAACATTTAGAACTGCTGGCTTTAAGCTGCATTGGTACCGATGGGGAAACTTATACGGCACAGGTATTCATATCAAAACCACATGCTGTTAATAACAGCTTAGCACCGTATGATTGGTACCAGGAAAAACTGGCAACCTTTGCCCTTTGGCAGGATTTACCTGTAGAGTACATTAGCAATTTGAATACAATGGAGAGCAAGGCTGACCCCGATACTAAGCGCAGAGAAAGGCGATTGAGCCAATACCGCAGATAATTTACCTTAAGCAATAACACCATGCCTATAAACGAAAGCCTTGCCAATCGTGTCCGCGAGATCATAGCCGATAGCGGCGAAGAACGTGTGGAAGAGAAAAAGATGTTTGGTGGCTTATGCTTTTTGGTAGATGATAAGATATGCGTGGGTGTTAAAAAAGACCGGATGTTGGTGCGCATAAGCCCCAAACTTTACGAAAATGCTTTAGAGCAGGATGGCGTGATACCCATGGCCCGAGATGGCCGGGGCATGATAGGGTATATTTACGTACTGGATGAATTTTTAGAAACCCAAAAAGAATTAAACTATTGGGTTAAACTCGCGCTGGAATTTAACCCGATAGCTAAATCAAGTAAGGCCCCCCGGCCCACTAAAGGGCAAGCTTGAGCAGCATTTAATATTATTTCGAATTATCTTTTTCTACCAGTTGCATGCCACATTTAGGGCAGGTGCCTGGTTTGCTTTCAATAACATCCGGGTGCATGGTGCAGGTGTACTGGATACCCGTTGATTTTTTGGCTGCTGTATCTGCCGGTGTTTTGGTTCGCGCTTTTTGATTAGAGTTACATGCTGTGGTAAACAGCAATAAACCAATCACAATTATAATATTCTTCATTGTTCTGACAAACTTTGGCCAAAGCTTGGCTGCTGACGGTTAGCCCTAAAAACGCCTAAAAAATTGAATACATCTGTGCGAAGTATAAAACCTTCGCAGTTTTGAGCAGCCGGATGGCTTTGGTTTTTAGGAGATAGCTTCGCGCTTCGCGGCGCGGCTTTTTTCACTGTATTTTTCATTGTGTTTATGGTGTGTTTTAAGGGGTCTTATTTTTAATAAACGATACAAATCCGAATAACGAAACCACCAGAACACCGAAGGCCGCTAAAATGCTCACTATATCGCGGATGTTTTTTCCGGCCCATGTCATACCAAAATATTTGTGGAGGAAGATGAACGATAGTCCTTCGGCCCGGTCAATACCAGATACTTTTGTGGCTAATTTTGCGGTGGTTGTTTCTATATACCAGTTTTCGCCATTGGCATAACTTACCCGTTCTACAGGCAAACGCTTGTTGATGAAACCGTACTCGTTATCAAATTGTTTAATCAGGGTAGTATTGGGCTGCTGTTTTCCTATCCCCTTCTCAATTTCACCCTCGCTATAAAAGCCCGCTAAATACGTGGCATAGCTTACGTCGCCACCAGGTAGTTGGATCGCATCAGCAGTACTAAAGTATAAAATTTGTTTCTTATTGTTGATAATCAGATAGTAATATTTACCAACATACGTCACAACCTGTAGTTTTATTATCGAACTATCAGCAATTGGTAGTTTTAAATTAGATATTTGTAATTGTGACCGGGGGATGATCTGCGCGAATTGTTTGTGATCCGGCTGTAAATTGTGGAGCTTCACCAACAGGTGAAAGCCGCCGCTGATCACGAAAGTAAACATCATGAAGGATACCCATATCCCTATCTGGCGATGGTAACGGTTTAAGATACGCTTATCTTCGGTGCCATTAGCTTTACGCTTTTGCTGAATCTCTTTAAACCGTTTCCAAAATAAAACGTAAACCGTTAAACCGCTGATCAGCGACAACAGCATGACACTTACGATCACGACCAATACAATAATGCGGAACTGTTCGCCGCCAAGGGCAGCCAAAAAGCGCCAGGTATGAAACTGATCAAACAGCCAAAGCATGCACTTGCGGGTATTGTTATTAAAGGTGCCCATCCGGCTTTGGCCGGTTTCGATGTAAACATCCATCCCGTCGGCGCTATCTAATGATATTTTCCAAACGGGCAACAGGTGGTTGATGGGTTGGTACTGGCCATCAAAACTGGTTTGTATGCTGGCAGCTTTGATCCCCGAAAGGGTATCCTGGATAAAGTATCGAGCCAAATAAATGGCATATTGCTTATCCCCGGAAGGATACAGTTTACCATTGTTAGCAGAATAATATTGATAAACGCTATCGCGATCAAGTATCTGATAAAAGGTTTGCTTACCAAAGTTCACCAGGCTAAAGTTGCGCAATTCGGTTAAGTGGTTTTGATCCATTACCTGCTGGATACTTAGCGCAGGGTTCATCTGCCTTTGGGTGAGCGGATGGAAAACTTCGCGGGTAATTTGGGGCCGGAACCAGTTGGACATGAAGGGATGCGACAGGCCGCTCAGCGTCCAAAAGATAACGGGGATTAATGCCGTTATGCCTAATATGCGGTGCCATTTGTAAAAACTGGTTTTCATAATTTGGAGAATGAGTAGGTGATGCCTAAAGTATAAACCCGTGGCGGGGCGGCATTGTAATTATCGCCGTACTGGCGATGCGTTACGGTTGTTGCGTACAATTGATTGGTTACGTTAAGGGCATTGAACCAAATGCCCGCACCTTTAATGATGCTCTTAAAATCGTACCCGAAACGGAGGTTGCAGATATTATAACCCGGGTAGGTTTTGGTATTAGCCGGATCGGTATAGTATTGATCAATATGCTGCCACTCGGCCGCGGCGCGGAAACCGGGAATGAATACTGGCTTATAGGTTATTTCGCTGTTGGCGATAAAGGCCGGGGCGTTGCTCATGCGGTTGCCGTTGTATACTTTTACAGTCCCGCTACTTATTTCGCTGTATTGCACGTAGGTGTGTTTGGCGTTTGTCCCGCTAAAGCGGAAACTTAGCGAACTGATTGGGGCATAGGTTACAGCGTACTCAATACCCTGGTGGCGGGTTTGTCCGGCGTTTTGGTTTTGGGTAGTGTTATCGGGCAATAGCTGACTAATGATTTCGTTGCGGCCCTCTAAATCGTACAGGCTCAGTTCCAAATAGAGCTTTTTATCCCATGCGGCCAACCATCCGCCTATTTCGTAATTGTTAAAGGTGGCTTGTTTTAGCGGGGTAAGCTGGCGGGCGCTGTACAAATCGCCGGTTTCTGGTGGTTGAAAGCCTACGCTGTAATTGGCATAAAAACCTTTGCTGCTACCCAGATCATAAGTTAAACCCAGTTTTGGCGCTACAATGTTGAAATCGTTGGTTTCCTGCTGTTTGTATTTGGTACTACTGCTCAAACTATTGGTAAAGTTGTAGTGTACATGATCGTACCTTAATCCGGCAACTATACGAAGTGGCTCAATAGGGCGAACTTCGTACTGGGTGTAGGCGGCATATTTAAACAGCCCTATTTTATAATTATCGATATAGCTTCCCGTATTGGTAAAACCGATGTAATAGTTATTGGCTACATCTTTTTGAATGTTGAGGTACTGGGCATAATACGAGCTTGGGCTATCATCCAGATAAGCGCCTACTATTAATCGTGAATGCAGGAAGTCAAAATCGCTGCGATGCTGGGTCAAAAAGTCATAACTTTGGAAACGCTGATCGTTCACCTGCCCGTTTGAACTTTGGTATACGCCTGATGTGTTGCGCACATCGGCAATATAGTAGCTGGGTAATTGCGCGGTTGAATTATCGCGAAAGAAAACGGTGAAGAAAGTATTGTTACGATCATTCCAAATATGTTCTAACCTCGCGCTTGCACGGAAGGCAGTTACCTTGCGATAGGTAAAACGCTGGTTTGAGCCGTAGCTCCGGCTATAAAAGTGGGCGCTATCTAAACTGCCCGAGGTTTGGGTATTAAGGTAATTACAGGCTGCCGAAGTGGTTAGTTTTGTAGCAGCATCAAAATCATAAGTGGATTTGAGGTTGGCAGAGTATTTATCAAAATCGGAATAATCTTGCCAGCTATCTTTTTGGTGTGCTACATAGCCGCCAGCGTACAGTCCGAATTTGCCGGAAGTGAAGCCGCCATCGGCATCCACACGGCGGTAATGATAATTATCTCCCTGAATAGATACATCGCCGCCATAACCACCCGGCGGATTTTGGGTGATGAAGTTTACCGCGCCACCAATGGAGTTGCTGCCATATAACGACGATGCCGGACCTTTGATCACTTCGATGTTTTTTACGCCGCTCATGTTGATCTCGTACAGGGAATTGTGATTGAATATTCCGGTTGGACGGATAGGCAGGCCATCTTCCATATACAGGTACAGCGCATTGTAAGTAATGGGCTGCCGGATGGCCATGGTATGCTGCTCGTTACCCAGGTTTACCATATACACGCCGGCTACTTTGTTGAGCAGTTGGTACAGTGCGGTAGCCTTAGCATCTTTTATTTGCAGCGAATTGACCTGCGATATAGCAATGGGCGCACTTTTGCGCGATTGCCCCTCACGGCTGGCAGATACGACAACTGGTTGCAGATCGATTGTTGATGCTTCCAGTTCGATGTTTAAAGTTTTCCCGGATATGAATTTGGATAAATCGACAAGCTTAGTGGTATAGCCAACCATGCTGAAACGAACAATACCCCTTGTTGATGTTGGCAGCGTGAACTTGCCTTTAGCGTTGGTTTGCGTAATGCTTTGGCCGGATGCGTTACTGATAATTACGCCGGGCAATGGCTCGTGCGTGGTGGCATCGGTTACGGTTTGGGCCCTGGCCGCTGTGGTGATGAGCAGTAGGAATATGAGGAGGTATTTCATTTTTAGTATCGAGTAGTTAGTAGCAAGTAGTTAGACTTTTTCCATATGGTGGCAGCTGTGTGGTGGCAGGGGTGGTTTGTACACGCGACGAACTTTGCATCGGAGGACACACCCCTCCACCCCTCTCGAGAGGGGAATCGCACGAAGGGCCTGCGCTTTTGGTGATTGGAAAATTGTGTACTAATCCCCCTTGTCATTTCGAACGAGCCTGCCTACCGGCAGGCAGGGTACGAGAGAGAAACTACTCTCTTGAGCGATAGCGAAAAATCTTCTGCTTGTGCATGTAGCGGTTTGCTTGATGCTGACATTCTGTACGACGTATCAATCGCATGCAGAAGATTTCTCCCCTATCAGGTCGAAATGACATTGGTGGTTAGAGCGTGTATTATAAAACTACTGCGTTAGCAAAAGCATTCAATCACTCAATCCTTCAATAAATCAATCATTAAACTTGTGGTGGCTGGAAAATTACGCCGGGTTGCGCGGTTGTGGTGCCGGCATGGTATGGTGTCGCGATGATCTGCAACAATTGGTTGTGGAATTTGATGTTGGTTGTAGCAGCGAAGAAAACCTCTTGCAACATGCTTTTTTGCGTTTGGCGCTCGTTGCTTTGCTCCTTCTCTTCGGCTTGTTTTATCTTTTTCATCAGATAGCACTTACCATCGCAATGCAGCCAGGGCCGGGCGCGGTTTTCGCACAGGGTTGTGGCAATGTATTTTTGATTTGCACTAAAACCCGCGAACACAAACAATTGCGCAAAGTTAGCCGATAGTACGGCAACAATGAGGAGCAATATGGTGAAGCGGCGGATTTGCATTGCGGTGCAAAGGTATTGAAGGAATTGGGAAAAGTGTATACAGAAATGAAAATAAAGAAATATTGACAGACCTATATTATTAAAATTATAAAATATAGATTTGAAAATATGCAAAGACAATCTACAGAAGAAATTATCCTTTAATACCCATTTGTTATTGCGGCTATCATTCTCAAAACTTACATCCCGATACTCAAATCTAATCCTTAAATTGCCCATGCTAATATTTTGATATGAAAATTGAACGGGAAGAGAAAAACCACCGCGGCGCTTTTTATGTAGAACAGGATAAGCACTGGCTTGCCGAAATGGCTTATGGGATAACGAGCGATAAGATGATCATTTACCATACCGAGGTATCGGATGCTTTAAAGGGCCAGCATGTTGGGCAGGAATTGGTGAAGGCCGGGGTTGAATATGCCCGCGGGCATAGCTTTAAGATTGTTCCGCTTTGTCCGTTTGCTAAGGCTATTATTGATAAAACAGAAGCCTTTCAGGACGTTTTAGATCCAGAATATCTAACTAAATAACACATGCTCGATATATTTATTATTGGCGCTGGCCCCATCGGCCTGGCTTGCGGTTTGGCCGCTCAAAAAGCCGGACTATCATACATGATAGTTGATAAGGGCGCGCTGGTTAATTCGTTATACAATTACCCATCTACCATGACTTTTTTCTCTACTTCGGAGAAGCTGGAGATAGGTGGTGTTCCGTTTGTATCTAATAATGTTAAACCTACGCGCGCCGAAGCTCTGGAATATTATCGCCGGGTAACGGTATCAAATAAGCTACCGGTTAAGTTGTTTGAAGAGGTTAAGCACATTGAACGCGTGGATGAAAACTACACTATTACTACTGCAAAATCAACCTATCGCGCCAAGCATATTATTATTGCTACCGGATTTTATGATATAGCTGTAAAGCTTAATGTACCAGGTGAAGATTTGCCTAAAGTACAGCACTATTACAAGGACCCGCATTATTTTGCCATGCAAAAGGTGCTGGTGGTAGGTGCCAGCAATTCGTCAGTCGATGTGGCTTTGGAGACTTACCGTAAAGGCGCCGATGTGACGATGGTTGTCCGCGGAAGCGAGGTCAGCAGCAGGGTTAAGTATTGGGTTAGGCCCGATATTATTAACCGCATAAAGGAAGGCAGTATTAAGGCTTATTTCAATTCATCTGTTAAAGCGATACGCAACTACGAGGTTGATATTGAAACCCCGGAAGGCTTAATTACTATCCCTAATGATTTTGTGATGGCTATGACGGGTTATAAACCTAATTTTAGCTTCCTTGAAAAGTTGGGGATCAAGCTATCAGCCGATGAAAAGCTGCTGCCGCAATACAATGCCGAAACGATGGAGAGTGCTAACCTGCCGGGCGTTTACCTGGCTGGTGTAGTGGTTGGCGGCATGGATACGCATTTGTGGTTTATTGAGAACTCGCGGGTGCATGCGGATATGATTATTGCGGATATTGTGAAGAAGGGATAATCTCTAATTGTCATTTCGACGATAGGAGAAATCTTTTGCGAGGGATAAGTTTGCGGTAGAGTAAGTATGCGGTATGTATAGCGCAGAAGATTTCTCAGTTGTACCTCCTTCGAAATTACACGATTATTTTAGTTTAACCCACCTGCTCAAAATTATCCGGGCCGGATGCGAACTGAATAAAACTACTGGTAAGGCCATCATCATCAGTACCCTTGCGGCGGATGAAGAAGAAATCGCGCTTAATTTTCAAGCCCTTAACGGGGACCTCAACCAATTCGCCTTCGGCCAGTTCACGTACTATGGACGGTTTGGGCATAAAGCCAAGGCATTGATCGGCCCGGAGGAAGTTTTTGAGGGCTTCGGTACCGCCCAAGCGGATCTTGATACGAAGATCTGACGATTTAACATCGTGTTCGGATAGTGATTTCAATAAGGCATCTAATGTTCCGGAGCCACGTTCGCGCAAAGCTAATGGGGTTTTGGTGAGCTGCTCAATGGTAAGTGTTTTACCTGCTAATGGGCTCTTTGATGAGCAAACGGGAATTACCTCGTCGCTCATGAAATGCTGGTATGATACCGTGGTGAGCTTGTTTTCAACCTCGATAATACCGAGATCAACCTCGTGGTTAAGCAAGGCATTCAGAATGTATTCGGAATTGCGGTTAACCAGTTGGATAGCTACATTAGAGAACTCGCGCTGAAAGTTAGATAGTATAGATGGTAAAATGTATAACGCGATGGTTGTACTGGCTCCCAGGCGCAAATGCCCGGCAGCGTTTGATACATTGCTCAGGGTGGATAGATCATACTCTATTTTGCGTTGTATCTCGCTGGCCTTTACCAAGTGATCGTACAGTATTTTACCGGCTTGTGTTAAAAGGATGCTGGCTCCCTTACGCTCAAACAGGGGGAGCTTGTATTGATCTTCCAGTACCTTTATATGCTTGCTTACAGCAGGCTGGGTTATCAATAAAACCTGGGCCGCTTTAGAGAAACTTAGGTTAGAGGCTACCGCTAAAAAAACATGATGGGCAACTGAGAGCATTGTGTATTAGCTAATTTTATGCAAGATAGGCATAAAAATATCGCCTCAAAACAGGTTAATGTTTTGAGGCGTTATGAACTTGATGAGCTGGCTTATTTTTTAGCCGGCCAAACGTTATTTACCGGGTTATAATCGGGCAGTTTATTATCCGGGTTATAAGTAACAGATTCTATAGCTTCGGTAGATGGGTATTTGAACGACCAGCTTACGTTACGTTCCCAAATTTCGGCAGTAAAGTTTACGCGTTCGGTTTTACCGCTCACGGTTTTGATATCTAAAACAACCGGCATAGCCATTTTTTCGAGGTTATCTATGGTGATGACAGCGCCTTTTTTCGGATCGCCGTCTACATATCTAACCGCGCGAACGGCAACATCTAAACGCCAGGTGTTCTCGAACCAGCCTCTCCAAAACCATTGCAGGCTCTCGCCTGAGGCAGCTTCCATAGTGCGGAAGAAATCATCGGGAGATGGGTGTTTGTATGCCCAACGCTTAATGTACGTTTGAAAAGCATAATCGAAACGTTGCGGGCCTAATATCTGCTCACGCAGCATAACTAAGCCAGCGCTTGGCTTGCTGTATAAAAGTGTACCATTATTGGCTTCCTTCAGGTTATCAGGGTTGCTCAATATTGGTTCGAGTGTTGGCGCGGTAAAGGTATTCCAGGTGCGGGTAACCCCAGCCGGGTTTGGCGGGCGATAAAACTCTCCTTTTAATGAGTAAGCGGTTGACAGCGTATTGATAAAGGTGTTAAAGCCTTCGTCCATCCATCCGTATAAACGCTCATTAGAGCCAACAACCATAGGGAACCAGTTATGGCCAAATTCATGGTCGATAACACCCCAGCCACCAGCTAAACTACAAAATACAATGCCTGGATACTCCATGCCGCCAGCTTTACCGGCAACACCTGTAGCGTTAGGATACGGATATTCGAACCACTTGTTCGAGTTATATTCCAACGTTGCCTTGATCATTTCGGTACCGCGATTCCATTGTGGTTTTCTGCGGCTGGTATCGCCAGGTGCGGGGATACTTTCAACCGGGTAAGCAGATATTGCTAACGGTTTTTTGCCACTTGGCAGGTTAATTTTAGCGGCATCAATAACAAATGCTGCCGAAGCTGCCCATGATGCGTCACGGGCATTTTTGATTTGGAAATGCCAGGTTAGTTCTGGTTTACCGCTTGGGCGGGAGGCGGGGTCGGCTATTTCATTAGCCGAGCGGATCATTACCGTAGCATCGCTTTGAGCCGCTTGCGCCCATCTTTTTTGCTGTTGGGCCGTGTATACATCTTTAGGGTTTAATAACTCGCCAGAGCATACAACGATATCTTTAGCCGGAGCAGTGATATTGATATCAAAATCGCCATACTCTAAGTAAAACTCGCTTTCGCCAGTGTAGGGCAAGGTATTCCAGCCTTGCAGATCATCGTAAACACACATACGCGGGTACCATTGGGCTACCTGAAATACCTTTCCGTTTTTAGATTCGCCTGATTTGTTGCCTTGCAGGATGATACCCATACGATCTGAACCATAATCGGGAGATATGAATGAGTAGTCTATCTTTAGTTTTAGCTGGCCACCGGCAGCGGCTAATTCTGTTGGCAAATAAACCTGCATTCGGGTATCGTTGATCAAATATCTGGCATCGGTTTCGGTAACAGTTTTGCTGCCTTTTGGGGTGCTCAATATTTTAACCGATTTAATTTTATAACCGGCATCAAAGTCCTGCCCCTGCCCCCAGTTACGGCTTTGTTGTACGATAGCGTTATTCTTGGTAGAATCTCTAACTAAAGGAACCTGCTTGTTTCCGCGCGAATCCAGCTTAAACAGATTTTGATCTAACTGCATCCAAATGAAACCCAGTTTTTGCGGGCTATTGTTGGTATATGTTAGAATTTCGGACCCGGTGATCTCGTTTTTTGCGGTATCGAGCCTGGCGGTTAGTTTATAATCTGCACGGTTTTGCCAGTACTTTGGGCCAGGCTGTCCATCGGCAGTACGTAAATCGTTACCATTTTTGGTATAAAAAAATGGCTTCCAAAGCTGATGATAATCGTAGTTAGTTGCAGGTACATTATCCTCAACAAAAGGCGAAGTACGTGGGCGCCTGCCCAGACCGCCACGCTGCCGGTCTGCACGCGTGTTTGTATCAGCCGGGTTTGCTGATTTTGGTGTAGTGGTTTGTGCATGACTGTGTGTTGCAAAACCCAGGGAAATGGACAAAGCAAAGCCTGCAAGTAATTTTAGCTTCATGAGGTCAGTGTGTTTTAAGCCTCCTAATATGAAGATAAAATTACAGAAAGCTTAAAACGTAAGTTGATTGTTACTTAACGGTAAATCTGTAAACAGAACGGCCTATGTTACCATCGGCATCCATACCTTCAACTACAGCTTTGTAAGTGCCCTTATCATCGGCGGTGAAAAAATCGAACGCTGTTGTTCCGGTAGTTTTATCGGTAATTAAATGGGTGTTCCAGTAAATAGTGGTACGAAGATCGGGACGTGAAATAGCTGTGGCCGGACCTGCATATTTTGGCGAATAAAACTCGCGGCTAACGTTAAAGCCTTTAGGCATTAAGGTGGCAATATATTTAGGCGGAAATAATTGAGCCAGTTGATCTTGGGTTACTTTGGTGCCTTTTGGTATAACCTTGGTGGTGATCTCGATAACACCCTTGGTATTATCCCGGCGGTTAATACCGCTTACACCATCATTCAAAAATACCTCGACAGATTCAATATCCGGAGATGTTAGGCCCGCAATGTAGCTGTAATCAACCTGCATACCGTTAAAAAAGATAGCTACAGGGCTTGATTTTTGTCCCTGGTTATAATCTCTTGTAATATAATAATTATTTAAGCTGGCATCAAAAGTTATTCCCATTAACATGGTTTGCAGGCACATGGCAAAGTTAGGGCAATCTTTTAACCTGTCGCCGGTAATACTATGATCTGGAAAGTTTAATCCCGTTAAGGCCGAAAAATCCTGATAGCCCGGTTTTTTAACATAAACCTTCTCCACTATCTGAACTTCTTTTAAGGTGTGCGAATTATTGTAGCGACGTTGGGTGTTTTTCATGGACGGAGCCAATGTGCTGTCAATATTCATTACCTCATCAGGATAGTTAAAGTTAGGAGAGATACCTTGTAAACTTGTACCGTTAACCATGATCATGAGGTTATTGGCATTAACGTTATTACGGGCGTTCAAGATAACTTTAGATGAATCGGGAATAATAAGCTTTGAAAACTTGAATTCGCCCGACATGTTGGTTGTGGTTTGTGTTGAATAATACCGATCAGGAATTTGCAAACGTATATTACCCTTGGCTATAGGCATACCAGTTGCGTTGCGGAGTGTTCCGGTAATTTCCATGCTTTGCTCTGGCAAAAAGTTGATGCCGGGTATTTTGTTATTTAAAATATTTGAGTATAAAAACCGGCGATAGCCCTGGGTAAGCATTAATACATCCAGATCGGCAGCGGTTGTGGCATCTATTTTTTTGAAGTAATAGTTTGGTTTTTCGATGTAGCCCTTTAAATCGGATGATAACAGTAAGCTGGTTAAAATTGTAGTTTCGGCATCTTCGTTAAATGGCACCTTGGTTTCGTCAATTACCGAAACAGACAGGCCGGCCTCAGTTGGTACTGTTTTATTTTTGGCATTAACCTGCATTTTTACCTGCTGCCTTGTACCATAAGTTTTGGCTGCCGATGTGAGGCCAAGATCGAGCATATCATTACGTTGTATAAATACAACACGCTCACTTAATGGCGTACCGCTAACATCAAACAATGTTACCTGTAAAACACCTGTAGGGAACTTGCTTTTAGCTATAGTTGCCGAAAATACCGGGCTACGTAAAACGGTTTGGGCGGCATATAAAACAAACCCATTACTTTGCGCCATTATATATACTACCTTGTTTTGATTTTGCTGAAAGTACGCGCTATTGGCTGTTATTTTTAAACTCAACGTATCGGCGTTGGTATTATAAACCGCCAGGTTTATACCGCTGGCTTGTATGCTGGGTAAATCTGTAACGGTTTGTGAACCATTTGCAAAGGTTATGTTGGCCTTGTAGGTTTTACCTTCTTCGGGTGTAAAAACAAAGTTGCCCATACCTAAGTGCTGAGATTTAAATTCGGCGGCTACGGCACCTGTATTATCGGTAATAGTGCCTTTAACATCGGCGCCTAAACCATTTGGGCTTACCGCTTTAAAAGCTACCTTGCTACGTACGCCTGTAAGCAGGCTACCACCTTCGGGGAAGAACTGAATATCGGCTTCGGCAACGGCGCTCCGTAACGGGAAGATGTTGTTTGCCTGCTTGCGATTACCCAGATCGATAGTTGTAAAGAGTGAATTAGAAGCCAGTACAGGTATTTTACCCGCGGCTATGTTGATGGTTGCAAAACCGCTAGCATCGGTGGTTTCTTTACCCTTTAGGGGTTTGTCATCATCGTTATTGATGGTCCAGCTTACTTTTTTGTTGGCGTAGGGAGTGCCTGTAGGATCTTTAAACTGAATACGGGCCGTTATTTTTTGCTGCTTGTTTTTATTTGATCCCGAAAAGGAAGTCGAGGTAATTACCTGGTTATCTACAGGGTTACCTATGGTGATGGTTTTATTGAAAAAATAGGCCGGATCGAAATTACGCATCCAGTTGGTGTAGGCACTTAAATGGTAATTACCTTGTTTATATAATGGTTGTGTAAGCGGGATACTGCCCGTAGCCGTACCATTAACAATTTGCAATTTTACGGCTTGCACAAAGGTATCGCGGGCCGAAACTATATCTACATATAAAATTTTGCTTAGATCTGATGGTTGATGGATACCTATTGTTACGTAGGCCTTAAACCAGATGGTATCGCCAACGGTATAGTAAGGTTTATCTAAATGCATATAAACCTTTTCGTACGGGTGCTCGTGCGTAAACTTGTTGGTTAAGGTTATGATGGTTTTAAGGCTCATCGTATCGCGCTGGGCAGATGCGGATAGGTGCAAAAAGGTGATGAGAACGGATAGCGCAAGTATGTATTTCTTAAAATTCATTAAAGGCGAATTTGATGTTATAAGGGTGGCACAATATACCTATTTACAAGGATTGCTTAGGGGAAGGCAACCTCTATTTAACATTTTTTTACAATTTAGCCCCTCAATCCCCTAAAGGGAGCAAAGCGGCAACATCTATAACGATGCCAATAGTGTATTATTCTTTAGGCTTGAAATTTCGAGCCTGAAATTTTGGTTTATACGCTGGTTTTGGTTCAACTATCTCTTCTACTTTGAGTTCCTCGTTTGGCTGTTGCACTATTTCTTCAGCGGGCTTTGTAATACCGGCCTTCAATTTGGGCTTGAACCCTAATTTTGGCGCAACCGTTTCTTCGGTAACTGTTGATTCAGGTTTATCTTCGGGCAGTACAGCTTTGTCTGCAGTTGGAGTTGTTTGAGCTGCTGCCGATTTAAACTTGGGTTTGAACCCTAATTTTGGCACAACTGTTTCTGATGTTGGCTCTGCTTTTTCTTCGGTTGGTGCAGGTGCGCTTTCAGCCGAAGTTGGCGAAGGTGCCGCTGTTTTAAACTTGGGCTTAAAGCCTAATTTTGGCGCAGGCGTTTCTGATGTTGACTCTGCTTTTTCT
>NZ_JBDSCA010000048.1:0-27350 GCF_039921305.1 Mucilaginibacter sp. | reverse complement strand
GCTTTTGTTGAGGAGGCTCAGGAATCAAGAACCAAGAATCAGGAGGAAGAGGGTTTTGTGGTGAATGGTGATGGGGAGCTTGTTGCGGAGGCTGCTATAGAGGATGCAGTTATGCAGGTTGATGATGCCGATGTCGTGGAGAGTTCATCCGCTATAGCGGGAAAAATTCTTACTTTATCCCCCCTTAGGGAGACCAAAGGAACAGTCGATTGGCAATTGAGCGGGCAAGAGCAGTAAACTAAAAAAGCTCATAAGATGCTATTCACATCTTATGAGCAAAAAAGGAACTATAAAGGAGCTCCGGTAGTTAAATTAATACCTGTAATAGTAGATGCATAAGTGCTGGTAAACGCGTTCCCGCTTGATACCGTTATTTTAGAGCCATTAATAAAAGATACCGCGGTAGCATAGTCTGCCCTAAAGCCTGTACTTGCGGTAATTTTAACATTATCAAAAACAATATCCGTCATCGGTTTTTCCGGAACAGCTATTAAATTACCGGCCTTACTGGCACCCGTTGCTGTAATGTTTTTCAAGGTGATGTGTTTCCAAACCGGTGTGGTGGTGGTTACCGCTTGAGCGGGATCTGATCCTGGAGTTGATGGAATGGTGTTATCAGGGTAATACTCGATAAAAGTAATTGGAGTAGATACATTCGTCATCGTGAGATTAGAAAAGGTAAGGTATTGAACGGTTCCGCTCCTGGTGCGGTTAGATTTGAGATGAGCGCCATTATCCGTACCGTTAAATGTACAATTATCCACTATAATATGATCTATGTTTGCGGTATAACTACCAATTGAGCAGCCATGTCCGGTACCGAAAGTACAACCAGATATGGTCACATATTTACTTTCGTTATTCATCGCGATATTATCATCGCCGCAGCTAATATTGCAATTGGTGATATTCACATTGGGCGACCATGTATCGATCCCATCCGTATTCGGAGCTGTTGAAGGCGAGCTGATGGTTACGCCCGAAATTGTAGAACTGTTGCTGTTTTTTCCTACAGTAATGTGAACATTAGGTGCATTCTGAATTTTGATTCCCGAAATTTCAACCGTATTGGCACTTGCAAAATTGATCATACAAGGCCGGTCAATCGCTGCGCCGGCTGCTTTTGAGGTTAAGTACGCGCTCCACCAGGCAGAACCTTGGCCTTCTAAGGTGCCCGAACCGCTAACTTTAACGTTGGTTAATCCATCAAGTTTAATAAAATCAGCAATGCCTGATGTTGCGCCCGAACCCGGATAAGTTCCATAAGCCAACGCTTTTAAAACAGCGCCGCTTGATAGCTGTAAACCTACATTGTTTTTTAACGCGATGGGCCCGCACAAAAATGTTCCCGAAGGCACCACAACTGTACCTCCGCCGGCTGAAAATGCGGCATTTATTGCGCTTACAACTGCCGCTGTATTATCTGATGAACTTGTAGATGCGCCATAACTTGTGATGGTAAAAGTTCCGGCCGGAATGCTTGGCGTTGACACCGAAAATGAGCTACTGATGGAAGTATCGGGCATTGGTGCAACTGTTGTGTTTATTGACGACTGATCTTTTTTACTGCAACTTGCCGTTAAAAGGCAAACCGTAGCCAGGGTTAAAATTGATTTTCTCATAATTTCATTGGTTTTTGTTTGTGATTGATTTTTAATTGATTGGTGCTCCCGTTGCGCTTATAACCGTGTTAGGGTTCCAGTTATCTGTGGTTACAGGGTTGCTATAGGTTGTTTTTAGGATATTTGTTACCGTGTAATTCAGCGCCTGGGCATCGGTAAGCCTTGTGATCCAGGCTGGGCGCGAAGTAATGGTTGATCCGGATCCGTTGTTGCGGTATTCAGAGAACCGGGCTGTAGCCTGATTGGCCGTATTACCCCAGTCGTTCCATCCGGCCGCGTTAACTACTGATGACATGGCCGTATTCAGGTAAGCTACCGCCGCGTATGCTCCCCATGGTCGTCCTAAATCGGTATGGGCACCAGAAGCTCCTGTGATGTTACATTTCAGAAATACAAGTCCATAAGTCACATAACTTTCCGTAGATGCTGCCGTAATTGCCGATCCGCCGTAAGAGTATAATTTACAGCTTTCAAAAACAGCGGTTGAACCGCCGAAAATAAAGTCTGTAGTACCTTCCAGGTAACAACCCTTCAAATATTGCCTGCACCTGTCACCATAGTAAGTATCCTGGCGACCAAGAAAGCTGCAATTATTAAAAACAGCCTTATCCGCTGTAACACTAATTGCGAGTGCCTGCCCCACCGGACCCGAAGAGTTTTCGAAGGTGACATTAACGGCGTAAAACCCCTCCGCTTTAATAAAAACACTGGAAGAGCCTGCCGTGCCATAACCCAGGCCTGTAGCCGGGTTTATCTTACTGGAGTAGTTATTATATGTTAATTTAACACCACTCATGCTTTCGCCTATCAGGGTTACGTTCTTCTTGGTAGATGCTAACGTTACAACCTCCTGATATACCCCGTTCTTAATGTAAATTACGGTGCGCGAGGCGCTGTTATCCGGAACCGCGTTTAGGGCTGCCTGTACAGTGGTATAATTGCCACTCCCATCTTTAGCAACTATAATGTTATACGCAACCACCAAATTGGCTACAGGGTCTCCATTAATTACAAATTTTGCATTATCCTCGCTCTGAGTGTTTACTTCTGATTTTTTACAGCCATAAAGCGTGCAAAGTGTTAAAAGTGAAAAGATTATAATTTTTGTTTTCATGTTTTTTAAATTTTAGGAAAATATTGGTGAGATGTAATAGAGTAGTGTGTTAACGGCTGGCAACAGTTGTTCCCTTGCCGGGAGATGGGGTTCAAGGGCCCCTGTTGTAAGGCCCCACAATGCATTCATCTAATGATGATGTCGGAGTGCGACTCACCACCAGATTAAATTGCTTTTCCATAAAAAGCAACAACAGGATAACCTGAAGCAAAACTTTTTCCATAATAGATGTTCGCTAATCATCTCACAGGCAATCAAAAGATCCCAGTAAAATGATAGTTTATAAATTGGTTTTTCGGGAAGGGAACCAGGAAAGTTTTAGGAATGCAATCGGTTGCCTTACAAAGACAAAGTTACACCTCATCCAGAAAAATGGGTTCAAATATTGATCTATTAGGTCCAAAAATTGGTTAGGCCTTAAATTTATAATTAAGCATATTATTTATATACGCAGAGCGCGTAATACATTGTATTCCTTCGAAAAATAAATTTTATATATGGTATAAAAACAGAATAAAATAAATAATAGTGCTGGAAAGTCTATCTCGTTAGAAAGCTATTCCTAAATTACAAATTCACCATTGCCTGGTCTGAGATTATAAATACCGACCAACAATAGCATCATTTTTTATTTTTTAAAGCCTTGATTTTATCCGTGATATTGGTAGCCGATGGTTTTAATTCGAGGGCTTTTTTGTAACAAGCAATAGCTTTTTCTTTAACTCCTTTTGTTACCCAGGCATCGCCAAGGCTGGTAAAGGCATTGGATGACCGGGGGTAATTCACCGTGTTCATTTCAAAAAGACCAATAGCATTATCCTGTGTTGTGGCATCAAGGATTAAATATGACGCGAAGGTATTAATGGTAATCTCATTTGGCAAAATGGTATACCCATACAGTTGCGATAATTGTTGATAGTGCTTTGTAAAAGTAGAGGCTTTAATCTGGCTATTGTCTTGAAGTAACATCGGCCATTCTTTGAATATAAAACGAAGTCCATCATAATAAGCCTTTGGCGGTTCGGTCATATGCGTATCATCAGGGTAGTGGCTATATTTATGATCCAGGCCCAAAATTTTCTTTTTACTGAGCAGAGAATCAAACTTAAGCAAGTCGGTATGAAATGCTACACCCTCATTACCATCACTATAAAAAAGCTTCTTATTTAAAGTCGATCCTTGTTCAAGCTTTTTATCTGCAAGCTTTAACAGATATCTCCTATCCCACCAAAAAGAAGGACTTACAGCCATATAAGCGTTAAACATATCCGGATGTGTTAAAAGGCAGTTAACAACGGTAATGCCTCCAAATGAATGCCCGGCAAATATTTTAAAAGGTTGGGTTTTGCAGGTTAAGTTTATAAACGGTATTAGTTCTTGTTTAATGAATTGAAAAAACTGTTCGTTACCTCCGCTTGATTTAAGCAATGATGTTGAACTGGTATCTGGCTTTCCGCTATAATCATAAATACTATGAGATGGCGTAAGGTCTCTTCTACGATCTGTATTAACGATACCTACTACAATCATTTCGGGTATCTCATCTACATTCCAGTGGCTCAAATATCTGCAAAATTCAGCCATCATCCCAAAATGGTTATCGGCATCAAGTACATACAGTACAGGGTAGTGTTTATTGATATTAGCAGAGTCGGCAGGCGGGGTATAAATATATATCTTCCGCTTTTCATTAAGTATTTTTGATGTAACTGTTACGGTACTTGCCGATACCAGCTTAATTTCCGGCTCGATCTGGGCCTTTGCAATCGCCGGAATTAGTAAGGATACTAATAAAAAGGCACAAAATATGATGGAATGCTTAATAACTGTATACATAGCGGTATGGTTTGTAAAATAAATTGCCGTATTGCGACCTCTACCCGGTTTTTTTTTATATTAAGGGTATGTTTTTTAATATAATACCCCCGCCCGTTCAGGCGTCCTCCGCCTGAACACCAACAGCCTGGAGCATCCACGCTCCCGAAATACTCAAATCTCCCTTACAATCCCTTCGCAATCGCCCCATAAATTGCATCCTGTATCCTGCCCCTAACTTTCAATGTCGATAGTTTATTACTTACCTTGGGGTGTACCCGGTTTGACAGGAAAATATACACCAAATTGCTCTTCGGGTCAACCCAAATACAAGTACCGGTATAGCCGGTATGGCCAAAAGTTTCTGGCGAAGCCAGTTTTGAAGGGTATTCCAAACTCAGGTCTGGGTCCCAGCGGTCAAAACCTAAACCACGTCTGCTGTTAGCCGAGTATTTAACCGTGAACTGTTTAATAATTTCGGGCTTCAAATATTGAGTGCCGCCGTAAGTACCGCCATTCAAAACCATCTGGTACAAAATAGCCACATCATTAGCGCTGGCAAATAACCCGGCATGGCCGGCAACGCCACCTAACAGGGCGGCGGTAGGGTCGTGTACATCGCCATGTAACAGGGCATGTCTATCGGTGCGGTCATCTTCCGTCGGGATGATCTGGTCCCTGCCGAAACGGTATAGCGGTAAAAAGCCAGCCGTTTGCATCCCCAGTGGTGTATAAAATTGCTTTTGTACATAAACGTTGAGCGGGGTTTGGGTAATGTTCTCTTCAACCTCTTTCATAAACAACATGCTCAAATCGCTGTATACATATTTTCCCGGTGTTCTTAATGGCGAATTAAACATATCCGGGTACATCACATCGTTCCAATAATTCTTCCTCAAGTAATAGCCATCGTTCACCCTTGTCGGGAAGGCGGCCGACGAATCAGCCGCATGATCTGCCGGTTTTACCTTAGTAAAAGTAGCGATATCGGGTATCAAACCTGCCTCGTGCAACAGCAACGATCTCACTGTAATATTGCTCTTATTGGTGTTCTTTGCTTTCGCGATATAGTAACCTAAGGTCGAATCCAGATTCATCTTACCCTCGCCGGTCAGCCTCATGGCCTCCATTGTAGTGGCCGAAACCTTGGTCATAGATGCCAGGTCGAATATATCGGTTATCTTATCGGGCATCGCGTTTTCATAAGTATGGTAACCATAAGCCTTGTTGAATATCACCTTACCATCCTTAGCCACAATCACCACGCAACCCGGTGTGGCCCGTTCGCGGATAGCTTCGGCAGCGATATCGTCAATAGCTGTCAGGTTGTTTGAGTTCACCCCCGCATCTTCCGGCACGGTATATTGCAAGCGTGTTTTAACCGTAGTAAAGCCCGTACCCGCGCGGTATTTAGCTGAAAAATTGGAGCCCAGTTTTTGCGTTGCCGCGATGCCTCCAAAAACAACCTGCGCGCTATAGCTTGCAGATAAGGCAGTCTGTTTTTCCGACCAAACAACAGGCGCGTTCACCCCATCCAGCGGACCAAGCGCCTTGCCCTTACCAAACACCACCACAATCACGTTCTTTAACTTCTGGTTGCTGTTAATAAAATCTATAAACTGTGGGTTCCCCGTTTCGGCATCCGTAAGCGATACGATGATGGTATTATACAGTTTCAGATCATCAGATAACACATTCAAATTGGAATACGGGTTGCCATTAAATGCCTGCACCTTAACATACTTGTTTAATATGCTATCAAAAGCGGTAGCATAAGCATAGCTAAAATGTACGCTGGCTACTTTGGCCATATCCAAATTTTGCAACGGTATTACTTGCTGCTCATTGTTAAGCACCACGGTTGACTTGGCTATCTGCGATTGCTCCATTAAGATGGTAGCATTGATAGCGTGGGGGTTTTGCGCGCAGGCGGTTTGTAATAAGGTACCGCCAATCAGCAGGGCGGCTAAAGTGTTATATAGCTTAATTCTTTTCATATACTTTTTCTCCGTTAACGTATGTTTTCAATACCTTAACTTTAGGTAAATCGGCATTTTTAGCCGTCATAATATCTTGATCAAGGATCACAAAATCGGCAAATTTTCCAACTTCTATGCTGCCTTTTTCTTTTTCTTCAAAATTGGCCCTTGCCGCCCAAATGGTCATACCCATTAAAGCCTGTTTGCGGTTCAGCGCGTTCTCCATCTGGAAACCATTCCTCGGTAAACCTTTCAGGTCCTGCCGGGCAACGGCTGCATAAAAGGTGTACATCGGGTTAATATTCTCTACCGGGAAATCCGTCCCCAAAGGTAACCAGCCATTTTGCTCCAAAAGCTTTTTGTTGGCATACGCCGATTTCAGTCTGCTTGCTCCCAAACGTTTAACCGCCCAATTCATATCCGATGTAGCATGCGTAGGCTGTACAGATGGAATGATGTTATTATCGCCAAATAGCTTAAAATCTTCCGGCGCTATGGTTTGCGCGTGCTCTATCCTCCATCGTTTATCGTTCTTGCCCTTTAGCACATTGGCATAAACATGCAGCATCATCCGGTTAGCCGAGTCGCCAATAGCATGCGTACACATCTGGAAGCCCTTATCTGCTATCTTTTGTGCCACTTCGGCAAAGTGTTTGGGGTCGCTCAACAAAAAGCCTTTCCATTTGGGCTGGTCGTTGTAATCCTGCAAAAGGCAAGCTCCACGAGATCCTAAAGCCCCATCCGCATAAACCTTAAACGCCCGCACATTTAAGCGTGGTGTTTTGATAATGCCGCGTTTAAACAAAAAAGTATAGTTTTCGGGTTTGTCGGATAACATCACATACAAGCGCATCTTCAACTTGTTTTCGTTCTGTAACTGTTTAATCAGGGGCACCAACTGGTAATCCAATCCGCAATCATCAACGGTAGTTAACCCAACCGCGAAGCAATTGGCCTGGGCATTGGTAAAGGCGTTCTGCAATTGCTCTTCGCTTGGCACAGGCATTTTATGCGATACCAGGCCAGTAGCGTTATCAACCAACATCCCGGTTAGTTTACCTTTAACAGTTTCAATAGTACCGCCAACCAGGGTTTGCCCCGGTTTTATACCGGCTATATTCAATGCCGCCTGATTGGCTATAGCCGCGTGCCCGTCAATCCGTGTCAGCATCACCGGCCTGTCCGGGAACAGCGAATCCAGCTTGCTCTTATCCGGGAATTGCTTAACCGGCCAATGGTTCTGGTCCCAACCACGGCCTATTAACCAGCCATCAGGGTTGTTCTTTGAGAAAACCACTACCGAATCAATGATCGCGTTCCAGCTCGATGTACCAACCAGGTTAACCGTTTGCAAACTTAATCCATAGCTAAAAAAATGGGCGTGTGCGTCAATAAATCCCGGGTAAACGGCTTTACCTGCCGCGTCTACAATTTGTTTGGCTTCGTATATGTTTTCCAGACTATCGGTTTTACCAACCGCTATAATTTTGCCGCCACTCACTACAAAAGCGTTTACGGTATCAAAATTATTATTTACAGTGTACACATGTGCATTTTTGACCAGTAGGTCGGCGCTTTGTTTTTTTGATTTACAGGCTATTATAAATATTAAAAGGAACGGCAGCAGTCTTTTAGTCATATTTTTCAATATAAATCGGATGTCATTTTATGATAGGGGCAAATGTATAACACACAATACACAGTAAAGTTATGCCATCATTTTTCTAAATTAGCAACGAAATCGAAATTGAAGGGAATTTTTTTAAATGTCTGATATAATCCAACTTTTACCCGACTCGGTTGCCAACCAAATCGCCGCCGGCGAAGTGGTTCAGCGACCGGCTTCCGCGGTAAAAGAACTTGTTGAGAATGCCATAGATGCCGGGGCGGATAAAATACAATTAATACTAAAAGATGCCGGAAAATCACTGATACAAGTGATCGACAACGGCTGTGGAATGAGCCTTACCGACGCGCGCATGTGCTTTGAGCGCCACGCCACATCAAAAATACGTAAAGCCGAAGATCTGTTCGCCATCCGCACCATGGGTTTTCGTGGCGAAGCCATGGCATCCATAGCGGCAATCGCGCAAGTAGAACTAAAAACTCGCCGCGTAGAAGACGAGTTGGGTACCGAAATAGAAATAGAAGGTTCGCAGGTAACCAAGCAAGAGGCTTGCCAATGCAATGCGGGTACATCCATCTGCATCAAAAACCTGTTTTACAACATCCCGGCACGCCGCAACTTTTTAAAGGGCAACCCGGTAGAGATGCGCCACATCATCGACGAGTTTCAGCGTGTGGCCCTGGCTAACCCGCAGATATTTTTCACGCTGCACCACGATGGGCAAGAGGTTTATCACCTGCCCGCCGCCAGTTTAAAGCAACGCATTATCCATTTACTGGGAAACCAATATAATCAACGCCTGGTTCCGGTTGAAGAGGAAACCACCATCATCAACCTCAAAGGCTATGTAGGTAAACCCGAGTTCGCCCGCAAAACCCGTGGTGAGCAATTCTTCTTCGTCAATAACCGTTTTATTAAAGATGGCTATTTGAACCACGCCGTAATGACGGCCTTCGAAGAGCTTTTGCCCGACGAAAGCTACCCGCTCTATGTATTGTTCATCGATATCGATCCATCAAAAATCGACATCAACGTACACCCCACTAAAACCGAGATCAAGTATCAGGACGAAAAATCCATCTACGCCATCATCCGCTCGGCGGTAAAGCGTTCCCTGGGTAAATACAACATCACACCGACCATCGATTTCGACCAGGAGAACAGCATAGAGCACCTGATTACGCCAAAAGCTTTCGAAGATATCGTCGCGCCAAGCATCAAGTTCAATCCCGATTTTAACCCCTTCGCTAACGAGGGTACAACCAAGCGCGATCCTAACTTTCGCAACCACGGCGATTATCAAAAATCATCCATCCCAAGCAATTGGGATACTTTGTATCAGATCAGTCAGCGTGATACCACCCCGCAGCAGCACCAGATGGATACCGGTGAGCAAAAGGTTGAGATCAACGACGAGCAGATCAGCAAATCGAGCGAGCGGCAATTGTTCCAGATTCACGGGCGGTATATTCTCTCGCAGATCAAATCGGGCTTCATGATGATCAGCCAGCAGGCGGCCCATGAACGGATCTTGTACGAAAAGTTTTTGCAGCAGTTGGAAAACCATTCCGGCGTGAGCCAGCAAACTCTTTTCCCGCAAAGCGTAACTCTTAACGGTGCCGATTACGAGATGCTGCGCGAACTTTTGCCCGATGTGCGCGCCTTAGGTTTTGATATCCGTGAGTTCGGTAAAAACACAGTAGTGGTCGAAGGTATCCCCGCCGAATTACACAACGCCAACGAGCACGAATTATTAGAACATTTATTGGAAGGTTTTAAAAACAACCTGGCCATTTTAAAGTTAGATAAACGTGATAATTTAGCCCGCTCACTGGCCCGTAACGGCGCCATCAAAGCCGGCGCCAAATTATCGCTCGAAGAAATGAACATCCTGGTTGATCAATTATTTGCCTGCCAGATGCCCAATATTTCCCTCGGTGGTAAGCCCATAATTATTACATTTACACTGGCCGAACTTTTAGAACGATTTGAAAAATAACAAGGCTATCACAATAATATATGAACCAATACAGGCAATCGCCATTTGCTAACTTAACACCGGTCGTAAAAAACTTACTGATCATTAATGTTATTTTTTATCTGGCATCACGTTTTTTGATACCGGCGAATATTTTTGATAGCTACGGTAATTTCTCGGCTTATTACTTTGATTCCCCGTTTTTTAAACCATGGCAGATTATCACTTACATGTTCATGCACGATCCACGAGATATCATGCACATCCTTGGTAATATGTTTGCCCTATTTATTTTTGGCCCGGCACTCGAGGGGATGATGGGTTCAAAACGCTTTTTTAACTTTTATTTTATCTGCGGTATCGGTGCATTATTCTGTAATATGGCAGTTCAAGCTTTCGAAGTTCACAATTTAATAGGAACTTTTACAGTTTCCAGTCAAACCGTTGCTGATCCCATAGTAATTGTTAAAATAAGAGAAATTTATGGATCCCAAATTTTAGGAGCATCGGGAGCGATATTTGGTGTCTTGATAGCTTTCGCCATGCTATTCCCTGATGTCGAATTAATGCTTATCTTTCTGCCAATCCCAATAAAAGCTAAATATTTTGTTACCATTTATGTTTTATTTGAGCTATTTTCAGGGGTGCGTCAAAGCCAGGGCGATTCCGTTGCGCATTTCGCCCACATCGGCGGTGCGTTATTCGGTTTCATTATGATAAAAATATGGGGTTTAAACAGGCGTGATAATCATTACTACTAAATACCGTTAAGTAATTATGAGCACCATTTGGGAAGAGATTCGTTTTAAAGTGATACACTCCGGTAGCAGGTTAAACATGCTTATTGGTATCAATGTGGCCGTTTTTTTAGTGCTGGGTTTGTTAGCCATTATAGAAATGCTCACCACCAGGCAAGCCGCGCTTTATACAATCATAACCAGTTACCTCGTTTTACCATCATCGTTACCCGCGTTATTACCACGTTTCTGGACACCCGTTACCTACATGTTTTTAAACTCAGGTATACTGGGCTTTATATTCAACATGCTTTGGTTTTTTTGGATTGGCCAGATATTTGAAGAATACCTCGGTGCTAAAAAACTGCTAACCCTTTATATTTTAGGTGGTTTAGTAGGTGCAGCCGTTTACATCTTAGCATGTGCCGTATTCCCTCTGTTTCATGGCATAGCCACGGTAGCAACCGGCAGTGCGGCCTGTGTGATGGCCATTATTGTAGGTACCGCCACCTTACTGCCCAATTACAGTATCTTTATGATGTTCTTCGGCGAAGTCAAACTAAAATGGATTGGTCTTGTGTACGTTTTGCTGGATGTTTTTGCCATAGTTGGTCCGGGTTCTGCCGTGGTATTTACTCATTTGGGTGCAGCTTTAATAGGTTTCATTTACATCAAACAGTTACGCTCCGGGCGCGATTGGGGCAGCGCTATCGGCAAAGTGTTCGCGCCAAAATCCAAACTTAAAGTGGTATCAAAAAATACTGCAAAAAATGTGGTCAATAAACCCCAACAAGACGAAATAGATAATATATTAGATAAAATTTCAAAATCGGGATACGACAGCCTGAGCAAACAGGAAAAGGAAACCTTATTCAGAGCAAGTAAAGATGATAGGAGCTAAAAACAAGCTTAATATTTTTGATAGGATAATCCTGTTCTTTAACTATTTTGCCGGTTTTTGTTTACTCATAAGCTACCTTTCTCCCGTTACCGATCCTAAAACCTTTTGGCTCATCGCTTTCTTTGGTCTGGCTTATCCGGCACTGCTGCTTGTTAATGTTTTACTGATATTATATTGGTTGTTCAGGTTTAAAAAGGAGATCGTTATCTCGGCTTTTTGTATCGCGATAGGATGGGGTACGCTCCAAAATAATATAGGCTTCCATAAAACTACCGATACCGAGCGTTCCAAAGCCGATTCGGGCCAGATCAGGATGATGGCCTATAACGTGCATAGCTTTAACTCTCCCCAAAACTATAACATATCAACCCGGCACGATATATTACAGATCATCAAAGATCAGCAGCCCGATATTGTGAACTTCGAAGAGTTTTATTCAACAAGCAAAGGCAAAACCGCCATGTGCGATTCTGTTAAAAAGATACTTCAAACTGATAATTATTATTTCCAACCCTTTGCCGGTGATCAGGTTAATGGAGTAGGCTTGGCAATTTTTTCAAAATACCCTATCGTAAATAAAGGCGTTATTAAGCTTACCGCCGATCTTTCCGATACCAAATCCATCTATGCCGATGTGAAGATCGGGAATAAGATCGTCCGCGTTTACTGCGTGCATTTCCAATCGTTCCTGTTAAACGCTCAGGATCATAGCACCATGGATAGTATCGCCCAAAAAGGCAAAACCACCATCAAAGCATCCCGTCGTATTGGCGCCAAACTTAAACTGGGCTTTTTGCGCCGCAGCGAACAGGTTAAAATAATGAAAGCCGAATTGGCCAAATGCCCGTACCCATACATCGTAGCCGGCGATTTTAACGATACACCAACATCATACGCCGTAAACCAAATGGCTAAAGGGATAAAAAATGCATTCAGGGAGCAGGGCAGGGGATTAGGGCGTACCTACAATGGCGATGTGCCCAATTATCAGATCGATTATATCATGACCAGCACTCACTTCAATATCATCAATTATACCGTGATCGAAAAGAAGCTGTCCGATCATTACGCTATCCGCAGTGATCTGGTTCTCCCATAAAAACTCATAAAATAAAGTAATAACAAACGGCTGATTAACAGTTTGCCGAAAAATTGTAAGTTTGCCGCATGGAACAAAATTTGTTTGTTTACAACACCTTAACCCGTAAAAAAGAAGCCTTTGAGCCCCTTAATGCCCCACATGTGGGTATGTATGTTTGTGGCCCAACCGTTTACAGCGATGCCCACATGGGTAACGCCCGTACCTATATTTCTTTCGACTTAATCTTTCGTTATCTAACCCATATTGGTTACAAGGTACGCTACGTACGTAACATAACCGATGCCGGCCACCTGGAAGGTGATGCCGACGAGGGCGAAGATAAGATCTCAAAAAAAGCTAAACTGGCGCAGTTAGAGCCTATGGAGATCGTACAAAAATACACCGTAGGCTTCCGTGATGTGATGCGGATATTGAATACCCTACCACCAAGCATTGAGCCCACAGCAACCGGCCACATTATTGAGCAAATAGAACTGGTAAAAGTTATCCTGGCAAAAGGTTACGCTTACGAGGTAAACGGCTCCGTATATTTTGACGTGGAAAAATACAACCACAATAATGATTATGGAACCCTGAGCGGCCGCAACCTGGATGATATGCTCAACAACACCCGTACTTTAGGCGGACAGGACGAAAAACGCGGCAAGCTTGATTTTGCCCTTTGGATAAAAGCCAAGCCAGAGCACCTGATGAAATGGCCTTCGCCCTGGGGTATCGGTTTCCCAGGATGGCATCTGGAATGCTCGGCCATGAGCAACAAATATTTAGGCGAACAGTTTGACATTCACGGAGGTGGTATAGATTTAGTACCAACCCACCACACCAACGAGATCGCTCAAAACGAAGCCAGCTGCGGTAAAAACCCGGCCAAATATTGGGTGCATACCAATATGCTCACCGTTAACGGGCAAAAAATGTCAAAATCGTTAGGGAACAGCTTTCTGCCCGATGAATTGTTTACCGGTAACAACCATATTTTAACAAAGGCCTACAGCCCCATGACGGTGCGTTTCTTTATGCTCCAAACCCATTACAGCAGCACGCTCGATTTTTCGAACGATGCCATGGAAGCTTCAGAAAAAGGCTTTAAACGTTTAATGAATGCCTTTGCCCTGGTAGATGGTTTGAAAGTATCGGCGCAGAGCGATGTTGATGTTTCGACTATAGAAAAAGGTTGCTATACCGCCATGAATGATGATTTTAACAGCCCGGTTTTAATAGCCGAATTGTTTGAATTATCTAAGATCATCAACTCCGTTCACGATGGTAAAACCAGCATTGATGATAAAAATTACCAGATGATCAAAAACATTATACAGCATTTTGTGGTTGATGTATTGGGTTTGGTAAACGAACAGGCCGCTAATGACGAATTGCCCAACGTGATGGATTTTGTTATCAACTTACGCACCGAAGCTAAAACTAATAAAGATTACGCCACATCCGATAAAATACGGATAGGATTGCAACAAATTGGTTTCCAGTTAAAAGATAGTAAAGATGGAACCACATGGAGCAAAATCTAAGCTTAATTACTGGCTAAAATCATAAACAAACATCAACTGCGTTATATACAAAAAGCTGTGCAGGTATATTTAACTAACACATACAGCTTAATTTATTGATCACTATGAAAAATTTTATTGCAGGTACAATTTTAATGACATGCCTTTCGGGGATGGTATTAGCCCAACAAAAAGTAGAAGTTAAAACTGTAGTTGATGCCGAGCAAGCATTTAATAAAACCGTTGCCCGCAAGGGGATAAAGGATGGCTTTTTATCTGTTTTAGATGAAGAAGGTGTGATTTTTAAACCCAATGCCGTTAACGGTAAAGAGTTTTACACAACCATTGATAAATTGCAGGCTTTAGTAAACCGCGACCCCAAATTTGCCCGCATATCTGCAAGCGGAGATCTGGCTTTTACCGCCGGCCCCTATACTTACCAAAGCAGCAAAACCGATACTGATAAAGTTTACGGCCACTTTGTATCTGTTTGGAGAGCAAACAGCGAAGGCAAACTCAAACTTCTGATAGATCTTGGCATCCAACACCCAGAGCCAGAGCAACAGGAAGTAGTTGATTTTAAGGAACCTGAAACCAAAGGCATCGCGATAAGTAACGATCCCTTTAAAAATAAACGCGTAATTCTGGGTGCCGATGATCAGGTTAACCATTCGTTAACCTTATCTGCCCTGGCTACCTATAAAGAGTATTTGGATGCCGAGGCCCGGTATTATTTTCCCGGCTTTGAACCCTTTACCGGTAAAAATAGGATCATGAAATTCATCAATAACGAAGGGATCTCTATCACCGCCAAAACAACAAGCGCGGGCCGCTCAACCAGTGGCGATCTGGCTTATAGCTACGGTGTTGCACAAATTAAAAAAGGAAATCTAACAAGCGATTATAATTACGTCCGCATCTGGGATATTGATAGCAGCCACCGTTGGAATATCTTATTAGAGGTATTTTCTGCAGTGGAAAAGTAAGCCGATTAAAGCTATTTCTTCATCTCTTCCTTAATTGCCCGTACCAGCTCATTAACATGCTGCGAGCCAATAATGTATTCCAGGCCATCACGGTCGGTTAAATGCACCGCGTCGTTACCGGATGTGAAGAAACGTATAGTGCCTTTTTTATGAAGATTATAAACCGGGTTGTTAAATAAATAGCGGCTGTAACTGCCTTTTTCAACTTTTACAATACTATTCAGGTCAATTTTAACCAATCTGGTGGTCCATAAACCATTCAGTACAACGCTTTTGTTTCGCACTGTAGTGCGAAAATGGAGCAAAAAGCCCATAATAATAGATATGATCAGGATGCCGAAACCAACTACCAGCAGTAAATCGCTGTTGCGTTCACGGTCGCCGGTAAAAAAGTAGATCACGAAGCAAAAAATAGCCAGCACCAACCGTATGGTTATAGGTATCCATTCGCGGCCCAGGTATTGTTTTTCAGAAAAAGCTGATTTGTCGTCGCTCATAAATTCAACATGTACAGTTCGAAGATAATAACTTTTTTGGTGAGTGCGCTTACTTTATATCGTTCATCGGGCCTATAGCCTCCAATCCATATCACATCGCCGTTTCCGTTAACTAATATAGGTATTTGATCTTTTTGATTTACCGGTATTTTTTCACTTACAAAATAATCACTCAGCTTTTTACGGCCCGTCATTCCCATCGGTATAAAATAGTCGCCGTGTTGCCAGCTACGCACCTGTAATGGATAGATCAAAGCTTCCGCGTCAACAGATAAGGCCATCGGGTTGTCTTTAACAATAAGTGGCGAATCATCATGCAGCAGGTTTATTTTATAATTGCCGTAAGTAACTTCGCTGTCTTCCCGGTTTATTAAAACGGTATCAACCGCCGCTTTGCTTTTGCTCAATATCAATTTATTCCTATCCAACACCATCACATAACCCGGAGCTTCAAAAACCCTACCCGAATGTTTATCTAACGACGAGATGATATCATTAATTACAGTTTCGCTAAATCCATAAGGGTTAAGCAAAGCAAACAATAACAAGCGTTGTGGCGATAAGCTTTTAACCGCAGCAATATTGATATGGATCTCATCGCCGTAAGGTACTAAAAGCCGGGGGCGTAATTCATTTAAGCGGATATCAAGTAACTGCTCCAACTCGCGGAAACGCTCAATATTATTATCAAAAGTTTCTTCGAGCTTAGGATTCAACTCTTTTAATCGCGGAATAACCTCGTGCCTTAATTTGTTCCGGGCGTATTTTGACGAAGCGTTCGAGCTGTCTTCCATGTATTGCAGTCCATTATCCGCAACTATTGCATCCACCTCATCACGGTTTAAAAACAAAATCGGCCTGATGATCAAGCCATTCTTTGGTAAAATGCCATGCATCCCGGCAATACCGGTGCCCCGGGTAAGGTTAAGCAATATAGTTTCAACCGAATCGTTTTGATGGTGCGCTACGGCAATACAGTCATAATTAAAACTATACCTTATTTGCTCAAACCACTCGTAACGTAAAGCCCGGGCAGCCATTTGGGTTGATATACCCTTTTGATGGGCATAACCGGCAGCGTCAAAATTGGTGGTGTAAAATGGCACATCGAGGCTTTTGGCCAGGTTTTTGGTAAATTCCTGTTCGGCCAGGGCTTCGGTTGGCCTGAGTTGGAAATTGCAATGCGCAATGCCAAAATCAATACCGGCCTGTTTAAGCAGGTGCGCCAATACAACAGAATCGCGCCCGCCGCTAACTGCCGCAAGTACGCGCCCGCCGGGCTCAAAAAGCCGGTGTTGCGTAATGAAATTTTCGAATTGTTGTACAGGCAGCATTCGTCAAAATTATTTAATTTAATTACCTCAACCAAAAAACTAATTTTGCTTTGTGAATAAATATTTTTTGATCATCCTTTTATTACTGCTCGCGGGTACGGTTTGGGCGCAAAAAAAGAAAGCCTCGCCGGTGTATATCATTAAATCGGAAAGTGCTGATGGTAGTAAAAAAGACGGTAAAGAGCTGCTGAAGGTATATAAAGCCGTTTTTCAACAGGATAATACCATACTGAGTTCTGATAGCGCGTACTTTTATACAAGCGAAAATGCAGTTGATGCTTTTGGCCACGTTATTATTACCCAGGGCGATACCCTGCACGTTTTTGGCGATAAACTGAATTACCAGGGCAATACCAAAATAGCCATCATGACGGATAATGTACGCCTGATTGATAAAGATGCCATTTTAACTACCAATTATTTCACCTATAGCACCGCTACAAAATACGGCACCTACACCGGCGGCGGTAAACTGGTAAGTAAAGATAATACGCTCACCAGTAAAAACGGCTACTACTTTGCCTCAACCCGCGACGCTTATTTTAGGTACGATGTAGTTTTAAACACACCCGATGCCATTATCAAAACCGATACGTTGCGCTACAATTCGGGCTCACGCATCGCGTTTTTTTTAGGCCCAACTAATATTTACGGTAAAAAAGATAAAGATACCCTGTATACCGAAAACGGGAGTTACAATACCCAAACCGAGCAAGCCTTTTTCGGTAAAAAGAATTTGTACAAGCAGGGCACCAAAAGCCTTAAAGGCGATAGTTTGTTTTATGATAGGATAGTGGGCTATGGCAAAGCTGTTAAGAATGTAGTTTTTAAAGACTCCGAACAAAAAATAGCGATGTACGGCGGCCTGGGCGAAAACTTTAAAAAAGGCGAGCGGACGATGATGACCGATCACCCCTACGTAGTTTTTGTGACCGAGGAAAAGGATACTACCAAACAATCTAAAAAAGATTCGCTAAAATTAGATTCCATCGCTGCAAAAGCTAAAACCGGTATTGTAGCCAAGCCGGGTATAGCGCCGCCAAAAAACTCAATGCCGGTGATTGATCCCACCCAGATTAAAATGGCTAAGGATATGGCAACCGTTGCTCTCAACCAGGTACCTCAGTCGCAAAAAGATTCGGTTGCTAATCAGGTTAAATCGGCGTTGGTGAATAAACCGGCCATTTTACCGCCAAAAAATTCAATTCCGGTAATTTATAAGCCTAAAAAGAAGGCTGATAAAAAAGCGATGGCCAATGTGGCACCGGTACTAAAACCCGATTCGCTGGGTAAAAAGGATGCCGGTCGTATTAAGCGAGATTCCATCTTCTTTTCGGGCGATACCATCGAAACCCGCATAGTAACCTACAAAGAACTCAAAGATTTAAAAGAAGTACGCCGGCTGGAGGGAATACACGATACAACCAACCGCCCGTCCATCGTTTACACCAAACCGGTAAAGCACCTGGATATTGCGCCTTTACGCATGCGTAGCGATACCACAATTTTCCATAAAGATTATTTTAACAAGCGCCCCGCAAAGCAGGATACCTCGAAAAGTAAGTTGCCTGTGGTAAGCGCTCCTAAAAAAGCGAAACCCGCTGTTAAAAAGTATATGGGTATTGATTCGGTTAACATCAGTCAGGAGGTGATCCTGAGCGATACTGCCCGGGTGCGTATTCTGAGCGCGGCGCATCATGCCAAAATATTCAAGTCGGATTTACAGGCCAAGGCCGATTCCATATTTTTTAGCTACAGCGATTCCGTTGCCCGGATGTACGTGCACCCCATGATCTGGGTACAGGGTTCACAGCTCTCTGCCGATACCATCAATTTGCAGATGAAGCATAAACAACTGGATAATATGGAGCTCATGCCATCGGCCATGGTGGTTAATATTGAGCGGAGCGATACCGCGCACTTTAACCAGGTTGGCGGGCGAAAAATGCGGGGCTTTTTTAAAGATAGCAAACTGGCCAAAATGTTTGTTTACGGCAATGCCGAAACCATTTATTTTGACAGGGATAGTGGTAAGGTAACCCGTATGCACCGCACCATCACCAGCAAAATACGCGTCAACTTTAAAAATAACGAACCACAAAGTTTTACCGAATATGTAAAAGCCGATGCCCGCATTATCCCAATTAGTAAAATAAAGGATGATGATAAGCTGCTGAAAAACTTTATCTGGAAACCGCAGGATAGGCCGGTATCAAAAGAAGATGTAATTGGCAGCGGAAAAAGCAAGGTGCAAACGGGTAAGCAGCCCGTAAAGGCTCCTCCTAAAAAGCTACCTGCCAAAACAGGAGAAAAGAAAGCCATAATACCGTCTGTTAAATTGCCAGCCGATAGTGCATTAAAATCAAAACCAGATACGCTATCCTTAGAGCAGGACAGAATAAAACGACTAAAACTTAAAACGGACACCACTAAAACTAAACCATAATGAGCAAACCAAATAGCGCAGTTTTCCAGATAGAGAGCGAAATTGAATGGGAAGACCAGGGCAACGGAATCCAACGCCAGGTATACGGCTATAACAATCAAATTATGCTGGTAAAAGCCAAATTTGAAAAGGGCGCCATAGGAACGCTGCACAGTCACCCGCACACGCAGGTAACCTATGTAAGGGGCGGCGCGTTTGAAGTCACCATGGGCGACGAAAAGCGCATTATAAAAGATGGTGACGGCTTCTACGCAGCACCCAACGTAGTGCATGGTGTAGTTTGCCTTGAAGCAGGTATTTTGGTTGATGCTTTTGCGCCGATGCGGGAAGATTTTATATAGTACTAATCTAAGAGCTTTTCCAATTCGATAGCTTCCGGAAAATAAGCGCGAAATTGATTTGATAGCGGTTCACTTTTGAATTTTACAATAGTGTAACCGCTATCAAAACATACAATTTCAATTTCTGCGTCGGGGTATTGAATATTATCATTCTTCCAAATGAATTCATTTCCTTCCGCAAAAGGGATATTATTTTCATCAATCGTTATGTTTTTATTAGCAGGTATTCCTAAAATTACTCCCCAATAAAACTGAACATCTGCCTTTAATATTACGTCAAATTTATCTGGTGTAAGGATGCAATATTCCTCATCCATATTTATCGGAAGTTCCACCAGGGAACCACCATGCTCAATATCAGCGAGTATCCAATTATAATTTTTTACTTCATCAATTATAGGTTCAAGAATCTCATTTAAATGAGTATGATATAATATTTTATTGCTTTTCCTGATTACCCAATTCATAAATCTAAAGTAGCTATTTAGTTATAACAATAATTTCCATACCGTAACATGCCGGTTACAATTCATATTTTTTCTAAATTGCGAATATGTGTTGCATTTGCCGCATAACAGGCCATGCAATGCCGATATTTGCCGAATACGCATTTTAAATGAATTGATTATGGATGTAGAAATACTCGCCCGCATACAATTTGCCTTTACAATAGCTTTCCACTACATCTATCCGCCGCTCAGTATCGGACTTGGCCTCGTGATGTGTATCATGGAAGGCATGTACCTCAAAACCGGATTAAAGCTCTACGAGCAGATGACCCGTTTCTTCATCCGCATCTTCGCATTAATATTCGGCATCGGCGTAGCCACCGGTATCGTAATGGAATTTGAATTTGGTACCAACTGGGCCGTATATTCCCGCTACGTTGGCGATGTATTCGGCAGCGCCCTCGCCGCCGAAGGCATCTTTGCCTTCGCTTTAGAATCCGGCTTTTTAGGCGTATTGCTCTTCGGTTGGAACAAAGTTAGGCCGGGCGTTCACTTTTTTGCAACCGTAATGGTTACACTGGGCAGTATGTTTTCGGCTGTATGGATCGTGGTTGCTAACTCATGGCAGCAAACCCCGGCGGGCTATCACATCGTAGGCGAAGGTTTACACGCCCGCGCCGAGATCACCGATTTTTGGGCCATGGTTTTCAACCCATCATCTATATCACGTATGGAGCATGTTTGGTTGGGCTCTTTCCTTTCCGGATCGTTTTTGGTGTTGAGTATTTCGGCCTACTATCTGCGCCGCAAGCGTTATATCGAATTTTCTAAATCCGCATTTAAAATAGCTTTGGTGGTGGCCACCGTTTCGGCATTGGCACAGTTGTTTGTAGGCCATCAATCTGCCGATATCGTAGCCAAATACCAACCCGCCAAATTAGCCGCCTTAGAGGGTCATTATGATGGCACCAAACCCGGCGATATGTACCTGATGGGCTACGTAGACCAAAAGAAACAAGAAACCCACGGTATCTACATCCCCGGCGGACTAAGCTTTTTAACCAAAGGCGATTTTAAACAACCCATCACCGGATTAAACAACTTCAAAAAAGAAGATCGCCCCAGCGCGGTGAACTTCGTTTTTCAAACCTATCACTTAATGGTAGCCTGTGGTATGCTCATGATAGCCTTAACCCTTTATGGTAGTTACCTGTGGTGGCGTAAAAAGCTGTTCAACAAACATTGGCTCATGGTGATATTTTCGTTCTCGGTATTGCTTCCGCAGATAGCCAACCAGGTAGGCTGGTACAGCGCCGAAGTTGGCCGTCAACCCTGGGTGGTTTATGGCTTGCTGCGTACATCGCACGCCTTATCGCAGGCAGTAACGGCGGGGCATATCATATTTTCGCTGATCCTGTTCACCTGGGTGTACCTGGTGTTATTTGTATTGTTTATTTATTTGCTGAACAAAAAGATAAAACACGGCCCTTTTGATGAAGAAAACCTGGATCACAGCCCAAGGCACATTGAAATGGCAGATTCACTTATAGGTGGAGAGTTGAGTTAAAGTAAAAATGTCATTTCGAAGCGATAGCGAGAAATCTTCTGCCATATAAAAGTCTGCGATTTGCATCATCTACACCAGGCACTCGCAGAAGATTTCTCTCTCGTACCTCGTTCGAAATGACAAAGTTTAATTATAATGATTATATAAAATATATGGGACATTTTTTAGGCATAGACTACCCAACCTGTTGGTTCCTGCTCGTAGGAGCCGTATTCACCGGCTATATTATTTTAGATGGCTTTGACCTGGGCGCGGGGATGGTGCACCTGTTTTTGGCCAAAGAAGAAAGCCGCCGCATAGCCCTAAATGCCATTGGCCCCGTTTGGGATGGTAACGAGGTTTGGATAGTAATAGGAGGGGGATCGCTGTTCGCCGGTTTCCCCGAAGTTTATGCTTCGCTGCTATCCGCCTTTTATGTGCCTTTTATTTTGTTTTTGCTGGGCGTTATCTTCCGGGCTATCTCCATCGAGTTCCGCAGTAAGGAGCCTATGCTCTGGTGGCGGCGGATGTGGGATATTAGCTATACCTGCTCAAGCACGCTCATCGCGTTTTTATTGGGCGTAATATTAGGTAACGTAACCGAAGGCATCAACATGGGGCCCGATCACGTTTTTCGCGGAAGTTTTATGGAGTTTTTAAACCCTTATGCCCTGCTTACCGGCGTAACCACGGTAGCCTTATTAATGATGCACGGCGCCATCTACCTCGTAATGAAAACCGAGAACCGCCTGTACGCCAAACTTACCATCATCGTAAAAAATACCACCATCTTTTTTGTGATCATGATACTACTTACCTCGTTCTATACCCTGCTTTACCTGCCCAAAATGGCCACCGTGATCCGCGATTATCCGGAGCTATTTGTAGTTCCGGTAATGATGGTATTGGCCGTAGCCAACATCACCCGACAGATCACCAAACGCAAATACCTCTACGCCTTCATCTCATCAGCGGTAACCATTAGTTTGTTAATGATTTTGGTGGCGATGGAATTATACCCCAACATGCTGGTATCTACACAATCCCCGGCTAATAACCTTACGGTTTACAACGCCTGTTCATCGCAAAAAACCTTAGGCATTATGCTGGTAGTAGCCGCCATAGGTGTACCGCTGGTAGTAGCTTATACCACATTCGTATTTATCACCTTTAAAGGGAAAGTGAAGCTGGATGAGATGAGTTATTAAACAAGCTATGAAGACTGAATTATATACTTTTATAATGGAATATTGGGGTGGTACTTATATTTCGCAGGTTGAAGCTGCGGATCATAAAGAAGCCATAAAAGTTTGGATAGTAAATTTAGAAATAAGCGAAATAAAAGGATTTTCAGAAGCCGATAAAGCAAAGGCTATTGATAATGATGATTTTTACGACGCTACGCTTCTAAAGGGATTAACTAATGTTTGGTGTATTGGTTTCATAGCAAGTAAAGGGTATGCTTTAATAAATTTTGTAAAAACTAAATAAAGTGTGACCGCATAACAAACTCAATATTAATTACAGATTTAGTATATTTGAGTAAATGTATAAACAGACTTTAACTCCGGATAAAAAGAATCATACCATTGAAATGCCTGAAAAATTTTTTGGCAAAAAAGTGGAAGTGATTGTTGTAGAGGTTGGTAATGCAAATGCCGATACATACCCAACCCCACCAATGGGTAAAAAAATCAAAGTAAAGGAGTTATTTGAAAGTTTTGGAAAAGCTCCCGATTTTCCATCTTCGCGTTAGCGATTGCAGTGGAAATCCCGGAATGAGCTCCTATCAGCGAATGAGGAATTGCAGCGGAAAGCGCGGCCGAAGGCAACGCCCCAATTTATATTAACCCAAAATTTCAATTCCTATTAATTCTCCACTTTTATTGAAATCTAAATATATAGAAGGTCCTTTATATGCCTCTATTAATTGATCTAATTGTATTGTGTTATCAACACAGCCAACGGTATGTGGGTGATTTGGTAAAGAAACATAACCAGTAGTAGGAGTTATTGCAAGTTTTAATGTGATTTGCTTCACCTCGTTAATTTTAGTTCGGGTTTTTCTTTTTTCCATAAGCTAACTTAACAAAAAAGCACCCGATAAACAGGTGCTTTTCATATTTCTAAACCATGGACTATCGACCATCGTCTATGGACTAACTTTTATCCTAAAACCTTCTTCCAGCTCACCAACTCGCCCAATATCTTAGTCAGATCATCTGCCGAAACACGTTCCTGCGCCATGCTGTCGCGGTGGCGGATGGTTACCGTATTATCTTCCAAACTCTGGTGATCTACCGTGATACATATTGGCGTACCAATAGCATCCTGGCGGCGGTAACGCTTGCCTATGGCATCCTTTTCTTCGTACTGTACGTTATACTCTAATTTTAGTTTATCCATAATCTCGCGGGCCTTCTCTGGCAAACCATCTTTTTTGGTCAGCGGGAATATGGCCGCCTTAACCGGTGCCAATACTGCCGGTAACCTTAATACGGTACGGCTATCCTGGCGCTCTTCGGTGCTCAGATCTTCCTCTTCGTAAGCGTTCATCAGCGTAAGCAAGAACATACGGTCTAAACCGATAGAAGTTTCTATCACGTAAGGGATATAGTTACCATAAGGCTTATCAGTTGCCGGGTCAATTTCCGGGTCAAAGTATTGCATTTTTTTGCCAGAGAACTTTTGGTGCTGGCTCAAATCAAAATCAGTACGGCTATGGATTCCTTCAACCTCTTTAAAACCAAACGGGAACTGGTATTCAATATCAACGGCAGCGTTAGCGTAATGCGCTAATTTAGCATGATCGTGATATTGATACTTTGCCGGATCGGTACCCAAAGCTACGTGCCATTTTAAACGGGCAGCTTTCCAGTACTCGTACCATTCCATCTCGGTGCCAGGGCGAATAAAGAATTGCATCTCCATTTGCTCAAACTCACGCATGCGGATAATGAACTGACGGGCGATAACCTCGTTACGGAAAGCCTTACCAATTTGCGCTATCCCGAACGGAATTTTCATTCTACCCGATTTTTGCACGTTCAAAAAGTTAACAAAAATACCCTGCGCCGTTTCCGGGCGAAGGTAAACCTCTTCGCTACCCTCGGCCATAGCACCAAACTGAGTGCTGAACATCAGATTAAACTGACGAACATCGGTCCAGTTAGCAGTTTTTGATATCGGGCATACAATGTTATGCTCAATAATAATATCGCGTAGGCGTGGCAGGTTGTCGCCTTTTAAGGCTTCGTCCATGTCGTGCTGTAAAGCTTCGGCAAGGTCGGTTTTACCATCGGTATCGTATTGCGCTATCTTATCTTCTATCAATTGATCGGCACGGTAGCGTTTTTTCGAATCCTTGTTGTCAATCATCGGATCGTTAAAACCATCTACGTGGCCACTGGCTTTCCAAATTTTCGGGTGCATAAATATCGCGGAATCAATCCCCACAATATTCTCGTGCATTTGCACCATGGCTTTCCACCAGTATGTTTTAATATTATTCTTCAGTTCGGCACCGTTCTGACCGTAATCATAAACAGCGCTCAAACCATCGTATATTTCGCTTGATTGAAAAACAAAGCCATACTCTTTAGCATGCGAGATGACATTTTTAAATAGCTCGTCGGTATTTTTACTCATAACAGGGGCAAAGATAGTTTTTAGTCCGAAAGTCCGAAAGACGGTAAGAGAGAATTTAGACTGATTTTGTAGGGTATTTAATTAGGTGGGTGTTTTTGATATTTAGAAGGATGGTGTTATTAGTATTAAACAAATCAGGGCGTTGCCTCCGGCCCGGGCTATCCGTTACAAGTCCTCATTCACTGATAGAAGCTCATTCCGGGCTTTCCACTACTATCCCTAACGCAAATCCGGATGGTACTAAAATCAACATATACACGTTTTGTCTCTTATCTAAAATCTCACATCTAATATCTAATTTAGCCGCATGAGTATCCAGGTAACCAACCTCACCAAACTTTACGGAACCCAAAAGGCGGTAAACAACATCACCTTTACCGCGCAGCCGGGTAAGGTGCTTGGCTTTTTAGGCCCTAATGGTGCAGGTAAATCCACCACCATGAAAATGCTTACCTGCTTTATCCCGCAAACATCGGGATCAGCATCGGTATGTGGTTTTGATGTGAGCACGCAGGCTTTACAGGTGCGCCAAAATATAGGCTACCTGCCCGAAACCAACCCGCAGTACCTGGATATGTATGTTAAAGAATCTTTAGCCTTTATTGCCGATATCCATAAAATACATAATCCTGCTAAACGTATTGCCGAAGTTATCGAGCTAACCGGATTAAGTCCCGAGCAGCATAAAAAGATCGGTCAACTATCCAAAGGTTATCGCCAGCGAGTAGGGTTGGCACAAGCCATCATTCACGATCCGCAGGTGCTGATACTGGACGAACCCACCTCGGGCCTCGACCCAAACCAACTGGTTGGTATCCGGCAGTTAATTAAAGATCTCGGCAAAACCAAAACCATCATCCTATCTACCCACATCATGCAAGAGGTTGAAGCCGTTTGCGATCAGGTGATCATCATCAACAAAGGCCAAATTGTGGCCGATGATACCTTAACCGGCCTCCGCCAAAAGCATCAGAACAAAACACTCGAACAAATTTTTATTGAATTGACCAATGCAGTTTCTGCGCCACTTGCATAATATTTTGGCAATTCCAACGTCTTTTTGCTACATATCTAAACCATGAAACAATTACTACTTGCTGCTTTAACCTTATTCATAATTCAAACCGCCAGCGCCCAGTACCGGGAGCAGGGTAATGATAAAAAAATATTCATCAGCGCCGGTGGCGAAATAGGCGCGCCATCAAGCACACCTTACAATTTCACGTATGGTGCATCGGCACAAGCCGAAGTGAAGATCATTAACAGCCTGGGTTTAACCTTAACGGGCGAGTACATTGCCTATAATTACAAAAACACGCTGTTTATGGGTGCAAATACCCAACAACATCCCTCGTTTATCCCCTTAAAGGCAGGGTTAAAATATTATACGGGTTCTAATTTTTTCTTCGCGGGCGAAATAGGATCAACTGTGCAAAGCAATAGCGGCGTTAGTAATATGCTGGTTTACTCATTGGGTTTTGGTTTTAACATCCCCGTAAATAAATTCAGCGGGATAGATATCGGCTTCAGCTACCAAAATTACGATCAAAGCCAATACCAAACCACCGGGCTTAAAGTTGCGTATAGGGTGGGCTGGTGAGTATAAAACAATATTGTATTTTTGAAAACTAACGATCATGGCCCCACGCGTCATTGCGAGGTACGAAGCAATCTCTTTAGGACAAGCAAACTATGCAAGTTCGCCCTGTACAGTTAGGGATTG